>JACPVJ010000063.1 GCA_016191785.1 Myxococcales bacterium
CACGCTGGATGACCCCGGGGAGGACAACGCGCGTGGGTCACTGCGCTGAGCCACGCTGGATGACCCCGGGGAGGACAAAGCGCGTGGGTCACTGCGCTGAGCCACGCTGGATGACCCCGGGGAGGACAAAGCGCGTGGGTCACTGCGCTGAGCCACGCTGGATGACCACGGGGAGGACAACGCGCGTGGGTCGCTGCACTGAGCCACGCTGGATGACCCCGGGGAGGACAAAGCGCGCGGGTCACTGCGTCGAGCCACGGCGGAGCCCGGACGCGCGCAGTTCCGACCCCAAACCAGGTGTCAGACCGGCGCGGCGATGTTATGAGGCCGCGCGATGGAAGAGCGAACGTTCGACGTGGTCGTGCTCGGCGGCGGTCCTGGCGGTTACCCCTGTGCCATTCGCCTGGGGCAGCTCGGGCTCAAGGTCTCGTGCGTCGAGGGTGAAGAGTACGGCGGCGTGTGCCTGAACTGGGGCTGCATCCCCTCCAAGGCGCTGATCAGCACCGCGCACCAGTACGAGAAGGCTGGCAAGGCGGGGGAGCAGGGCCTGACTTTCGGCCAGGTGTCGGTCGACGTCGGCAAGATGCAGAGCTGGAAGAACGGCATCGTCAAGAAGCTGACCGGCGGCGTGCGCATGCTGCTCAAGCAGAACGGCGCGGAGGCCGTCGAGGGCATGGGGCGGTTCGTCGACGCGAAGACCGTCGAGGTCACCCGCCCGAGCGGAGAGAAGCTCCGCCTGCGCGCCACCCGAGCGATCGTCGTGGCGACCGGGTCGTCCACCATCCAGATCCCGGGCTTCGAGCTCGACGGCAAGCAGCTGATCGGTGCGCGTGAAGCGGTGAGCTTGCCCGCGGTTCCGGGGCGCATGGTGGTGATCGGCGGCGGCGTGATCGGGCTCGAGCTGGGCATGGTCTACCAGGCCTTCGGTGCCCGGCTGACGGTGGTGGAGCTGACGCCGAGCCTCTTGCCCGGCATCGACCCCGACGCGGTCAAGGTCGTCGAGCGCTCGATCACCAAGAAAGGCGGGCGGGTGCTCAAGCAGGCCAAGGCCGAGCGCTGGGAGAAGAACCCGGACGGAAGCGTGGCGGTGGTCGTCGCGTCCGAGGCCGGCACCGAGCGGATCGACGCCGACGTGGTGCTGGTCGCGGTCGGCATGCGCCCGCGCTCGCGGGGGATCGGTCTGGAAGAGGTGGGCGTGAAGCTCGATCAGCGCGGGTTCGTCCCGACCGACGCGCAGTGCCAGACCAACGTGCCGGGCATCTTCGCCATCGGTGACGTGAGCGGCCCGCCGATGCTCGCGCACAAGGCCACCAAGGAGGGTGAGGTGTGCGCCGAGGTCATCGCCGGCAAGGCCGCGGGCAAAGACTGGGTGACCATCCCGGGTATCGTCTTCACCGATCCCGAGATCGCGACGGTGGGGCTGACCGAGGCGGCAGCGAAAGAGCAAGGGCTACAGGTGAAGGTCGGCCGCTTCCCCTTCGCCGCGCTCGGGCGCGCGATGAGCATCCGCGAGACCGACGGCTTCGTGAAGGTCGTGGTCGACGCGGCGTCGGGTCGAGTGCTGGGCGTTCACATCGTCGGGCCCTCGGCCAGCGATCTGATCAGCGAGGCCGCGCTGGCCCTCGAAATGGTCGCCACCGCCGAGGACCTCTCGCTCACCGTTCACCCGCACCCCACGCTGGGCGAAGCGCTGATGGAGGCCGCGGCGCACGCGCTGGGCCACGCCATCCACATCACCAACCGCTGACCCCCTGGCGACCCGCGGGCGTCCGTGGCATGGTCTCGGCCATGGGGATCTTCGATCGAATGGGCCGCGTGATCTCGAGCAACTTCAACGCGTTGCTGGACAAAGCGGATGACCCGAAGAAGTCCATCGAGCAGACGCTGGTGGAGATGAAAGAGCAGGTCCGCGCCGGCCGACAAGAGGTGGTGCGCGCCGTCGCCGCCGAGAAGCAGCTCCGGCAGAAGGTGGTCGACCTGGACGCCGAGGTCGAGAAGTGGTCGCAGCGCGCCGAGCTGGCGGTCAAGCACGACGACGACGATCTGGCGCGCGAGGCGTTGGTCCAGAAAAAGCGCATCACAGCCGAGCGCGATCGCGCCGAGGCCCTCCGGGCCGAGCAGCGTGGGGCGGCGCTCGAGATGAAGGCCGAGCTCGAGCGCATGGAGCAGAAGCTCGACGAGATCCAGGCGAAGAAGAGCACGATCATCGCCAAGGCCCAGCAGGTCAAAGCCGGCGGCGGCGTCGAAGCGCTGGGCGCCAGCGGCGGGACGAGCGCGTTCTCCGAGTTTCGGCGGATGGAAGATCAGATCGAGGGCGTCGAGACCGCGGTGCAGGCTCAGCGCGAGCTGGACGAGGCCCTCGGGGGCGGACGCGGGCCGGGCGGCCTGACTCGCGAAGAGGTGGAAGCGAAGTTCCGCGCCCTCGAGCACGGCGGCAGCGGCCCCGACGCACCCAAGGGCGGCAGCGAAGTCGACGACGAGCTGGCGCAGCTCAAGAAGAAGATCCGGATCGGCAGCTGAGCTCCGCCGCATGACCGGAAAGGCCCGCATCGTCGCGTGTTTCCGCTGGCGCGGCGCGGTGGCGCTCGCCGATCGTTCGGAGGAATACGCCCGTGCGGCCCACGCGGTGTTCACCCGTGCGGAGGCCAGCGGCGCGAAGCTCGTGGCCTGGCACGCGGCCAGCTTTGCCGTGGCGTTCCCGTCGGCCGACCTGCAGCGGTTGGTCGAGCTCATCACCGCGGACGACAGCCCGGCGCTCGGCTTCAGCGTCGGCATCGCCGAGGGCGAGCTCGGGGACATCGGCGGCACTGACTCACGCATGTCGTTCGCCTGGGGGCCGCCGCTCGTCATGGCGTGGGCGCTGGCGCGGGTGGCGCGCTCGGGCGAGGTGTTGCTCGATCCGCAGATGGAGGCTGTGCAGACCGAGCGCCTGCTCGTTCGCGGATCGCGCATCGGCCTCTTGGGCGGCTCGAGCGTGCGCGGGGTGCGCTTGGATCCGCGCCATCCGTGGCAACCCGAGCGGGGCTTTCCCACGGTCGCGCTGGTGCGCAGTCGGTACCTCGGGGGTGATCCGGTTGCTCCCCCACCGGGGACGCTCGGCTTGGTCACGGGGCGCCGCGGCTCGGGCGGCACGCGCTGGCTGGAAGAGCTGGCCGCGCGCGAGCGCGAGCGCCGCACCCTCTGGCTTCGTCCGCGACTCGGCGAGGCTCTGGGCTCGCTCCGGCGGGCGCTGGCGCGGGCCAAGGAAGCGCAGTCCGAGCTCGAGCCCGACCTCTCTGCGTGCCTCGACGGAGTGCTCGCCGGTGAAGGGCTGGATCTCGACACCTCGGGGACGCTCCTGTCGGCGTTGCTCCGACGAGAAGACAGTCCCGGGCTGATCCTCGTCGACGACGCGGATCAGGTCGACGCAGACAGCCTGGAGGCGGTGGTCCACGCGGCCAAGTCCGGGGCGTTTGCCGTGGTCGCGCGGGTCGTGGACGGGCTGGCCGTGCCCGAGGCGCTGCGACACATGACCCGCGCCTTCGAGGTCGAGCTCGGGCCTCTGACCGGCGAGCAGGTCGTCGACCTGGTCACCGAGCTGTCGAGCGGGCGCCTGCGCGGCATCGAAGCCAAGCGCTGGGCCCAGCGCGGTGCCGGTCTGCCGCTGGGGGTGCTCGCAGCCCTCTCGGATGCGCTCGAAAGTGGTGAGCTCGCGCTTCGCGAAGAGGCGAGCGTGACGCGCGCCACCAAGACGGGCGCGTTCACCCCGCAGCAGCTCCTGGCGCGCCGCGTCCGCCGGTGGGGCTCGGGGGTGCGGGGGGTGCTCGGCGCCCTGGCCGTGCTCGGTGGGGACTCGGACGAAGAAGAGCTGGCAGCGCTCCTCGGTATGCTGAAAGAGCCGCCGCCCGACCAAGAGATGTTGCACGCGCTCGAGGCCGCCGACCTCGTGCTCCGGGACGGGACGCGGCTCACTCTGCCGTCGGCGACGCTGGGCTTCGTGCTCGCCGACGCCCTGGCCGAGGCCGAGCGGGCACGGCTGCACCGCGCTGCCGCCGCCGTCCTCGCTGGCGCCGATCAGCCGCTCTGCGCGGTGGCTGCAGCGGCGCACTCCATGCTGGGCGGCGACATCGACCGCGCGCTGCCCCTGGCACGCCGGGGCGCCGGCGCGCTCCGCGCGGGCGGTCTGGAAGACACCGCCGCCGCCTTCGAGGCGTTCGGCGAGAGCGGCGATCCTTCGCGCGTGCGCGAGCGCGGGCTGTTCTCTGGCGCGCACGCCGATCGCGCGGGGCTCCAGCGGTCGGACGTCCCGCCGCCGCCGTCGATGATGCCTGCGCCGATCTCCGATCGCCCTTCGCGCGCGCCTGCGCCCTCGGGCGAGGTCGCCGCCGCGCGCTTCGTGGAGGCGCTGCGCCACGGTGACCACGCCGCGATGGAGGTCCTCGCCTCGGAGCTTCGTGACGACGGCGCTCAGGGCGTCGTGGCCGATCGCCTCGAGGGCATGGCTGCCCTCGCACGCGGACAGGTGACCGACGCGCTCCGGCGCCTTCGCCAATCCAAGGCCGGGGCTCACGGCCTGCCGCCCGGTGACCGTAGCCGGGCCGCGCTGGCCCTCGGCGTGGCGCTGGCCAGCGCCGGCCGCGGCACCGAGGCGCTGCTCGAGGGCCTCGAGGCCCTCGCGCGGGCGCGGGAAGCCAGCGACCATCGCGGCGAGGTCGCGTGCGCGCGGTTCTTGGCGCAGCTCTCCGAGGCTGCGGGTGCTGAAGAGGCAGCGGGGATCTGGCGCTCGCTCGCCGGTTGAGCGCTCACCCCTTCGGGTCGGTCTCGGCCCAGGCCTCTTTCAGGATTTCAGCCACCGCCTCGTACAGCGCCTCGGGGATCTCGTCGCCCACCTCGAGGTCGAGCAGGGCCCGGGCAATCGGAACGTCGCGCACAACCGGTACGCCGTATGCGTGGGCTGCGTCGACCATTCGCCGGGCGAGATCTCCGCGACCCTGCGCGACCACGCGGGGCGCGCCCTCGCCGTCCTCGTCGTAGTGCAGCGCTGCGGCGAGGTGGGTCGGGTTGACCACCACCACCGAGGCGGTGCGCACTGCCGCGACCGCCGCGCTCGCCAGCATCTCGTGGTGCGCCCGGTGTCGCGCCGCCTTCATCTCGGGGTCGCCTTCGCTCTCTTTGTGCTCGCGTTTGACTTCGTCCTTGGTCATGCGGTTACGCTTGAGCCAGGCCTGTCGCACCACGAGCAGATCCACCGCGGCCAGGGCGAGGCCCACGATGGCGGCGATCCACCCGAGCTTGCTCAGCAGGTGACCGCTCACGGTCGTGCCCTTGGCGGGCTCGCCGGCGGTGGCCGCGACGTCCGGCGCGAAGTCGATCAGCAGGCGGGTCGCGAGATACGCGACGACCAGCGCGGCCAAGAGCGCGCGCACCACGCCGGTCAGGCGTTCGCGCGAGACCAAGCCCTCGAGCCCCGAGACCGGGTTCAGCTTCGAGAAGTCGGGCCCGAGCTTCTTCCACGCGACCACGCCCCCGGCCTGCACCATGCCCGTGAGGGCCGCGGCCAGCGCCGCGGCGGCGACGATCGGCAGCGAGAGCGCGATCACCTCGAAGGCCAACGCCAGGGGGGGCAGCGGCGCAGACGGATCCTCGATGGCGCGCGGCAAGAGCTCGGCCGCGCGCGCCAGGGTGGCGGCGATGGCCGCCGGGGCCAGGGCCACCGCCACCACGAAGGTGATCGCCTGGGTGAGCGGCTGGGAGATCGGGCTGTCCCCCTGCTCGCGGGCCTTGCGCAGGCGCTGCGCTGTGGGCTCTTCGGTCTTGTCGCTCACCTTGGCCGAGCGTCTTCCGACGGCACGACGCGGTCAAGGTGCGCGGGAAGACGATCCGTTCTCGGCGCGTAAGAGGCGCGATGCCCTCAGCGTGTCGCGGTCTGGCGCTCGTCCTTTCAGCTCTTGGCGTCGCGGCCTGCGCGGCGACCAGCGCGTCGCCCCGGCTGCCCGCGAGCCTCGAGTCGACCCGTAGGCCCGCGGCCGCGGCCCCCGCGTCGCCGATCCCAGGGCCAGCTGCGGGGTGGGCGGTCGCCTACCGGCGCGAGTGTCGCGGCAGCATCACCCCACCGCGCGTGGCGCCGTCCGGCTCGCTGTTCACCTTCTGCGATGCAGCGTTCGAGCTGGTCGGAGGCCGGTTTCGCGAGAACGTTCCGATCGGCGTGCTGGCGCTGGTCGATGATCGGCGCGCGCTGTTCGACGACTACTCCGGAGGGGGCTGGGTGCTGGGCGCATTCGACGAGACCGAGCGCCTGCGGGCCAAGGGCGGCCGACCCGAGCAGCTCGCGCTCTCGGACGACCGACGGCGCGCGGTCAGCATCGAGCGTTCGAGGCGCGGTTGGGTGGTCGTCGTCCGAGACGTCGACACACAGCGAGAGCTCTCTCGCTCGACCCTCGAGAACCACGCCGAAGCCGATCGAGTGGCGTTCATCGACGACGGCGATCCCGTCGTGCTGACCGATCGGGGTTGCCGCACGCTGAGCTGCGGCAGGCGATGCCAACGAGTGGAGTGCCGTGCTCGCGGTGTGTACCGCGCAGGCGTGGCCGGGCTTTCGCTGCTCGCCCCGCGTTTCGCGGACGTCGCGCACGTCGCGATCGCGAGTCGTCGAGCGTTGCTGGTTCGCCCCGACCGCTCCCGCGAGATTGTCGAAGTCCCGAGCGGCCGGCAAGTCGCTGCGCTACCGCCCGCGACCGAAGAGGCGACGGCGGTGGCCATCGACCCGGCCGGCGCGCGCATCGCGTGGCTGGACGGCGGGCTGCGCGTCGCGACTCTCGACGGAGAGAGCCTCACCGAAAGGCACCACGCGCCGGCGCTCGAGCCGTCGGGGCTGGCGTTCTCGCCCGATGGAAGCTGGTTGTTCGCGACCGAGGGGCAAGCGGTCGTGGTGCTCCACCAGGGTCTCTTGCCGAAGGTGCAGAAGGCGACCGCGGCTCCCCCGGTCCCGCCCGGGTTTCGCGCTCCCACCGTGCGCGCGCGGGAGCAGACCTTCTCGCGCTTCGACGAGTCGAGCGAGGTGGTGTGGCCCAATCAGGTCGCCCGGTTCCGGAGCGACGACGAGCGGGTCGATGTCTGGGTCTTCGCCACGGACGCCGCCGAGCTCGGACGCGAGGACTCCCTCGACGAGTGGGCGCGCGCGGCGGTGGCGCGGTACGAGGGCCCGGGCGGGTCGCCTCGGATGCTGCGCTCGTGGACCGACGGGCTCCGTCGCTCCGTCGAGTACGCGGTCTTCGTGCGCGATGGCTGTGAGCCGTCCGACCAATACGTGCGCGTGACCAGGCAAGGCGACAGCGTGATGCGTGTGGTCGTCGAGGTGGCTCCGGGCGAAGAGCACGCGGTCGTCGCGCCCCTCCTCGAGCGTTTCTTCGACCGAGCCCTCGGCGCATCCCCCGCCCGGCGGGAGGCCGCTCACTCGCCCCCCGTCGCGCCTGGCCCGTGTTGAGCGGGCGGCTCGCTCAGAACGGCAGCCCGGGGATCTTCCAGCCCTGCCCGCCGCTCGAGCGCCACTGGCTGGCGGTCTGCTGGATCACGGGCGTGCGGATCTGCGGCGGCGGGTGGGAGCGCTCGAAGCCGAACACGATGTCGATCGGCGACATCGAGTCGAGCCCGGCGAAGAACTGCATCGTGAGCAGGCCTCCGCCCTCGGTCCAGTGATACGCGGGGGCGCGGCGCTTGCCGGCCGCCAGCACGTTGTTGGTGCCCGAGACATCGGCCCCGAGCTCGTTCGGCTGGTTGAAGATCGGTATCACGTTGGAAAGCACGTGGCTGACCTCGGCGGCGGTCACCCCTCCGCCACCACTGGCGGTGCAGGGCAGGTGACCGAGGTAGTGATGGCCGAGCTCGTGGCCGAGCACGAACGCGATCTGTTCGTCCAAGATCTCGTGCTGGCGCTTGACCTTGCGCCCGTCGGCGTCTTGCCCCGGGTCGAAGAAGCCCGGGGCGGGCCGCACGATGGGCTGCCCAGGCTTCTGGTTCTTGGCGATCAGCTGGATGTACTGGCCGGTCTTCTGCGTGCCGAAGATCTCGTCGGTGGCCTTGGCGCGTGCCAGGTGCGACTCGATGTCGAGCAGCCCGTCGCTGATCGCCATCACGCTCTTGCCGCCCTTGGTGCATGCGGCGAAGGCGTTCACCTCGCCCACTCGGTCGTCGACGATCAGCGGGATGCCCGCGACCTTCTGGGAGTTGGCGGGCTCGAGGGCGGCGATCAGCTCCTGGATCACGGCCTGGGCGCGACCACGCAGGAACATGATGTCGGTCGAGTTGATCGGGTCGTAGGCCACCGGCGGCAGCGGCGGCTGGGCCGGCTTGTTCGGCGCGGTGGCCGGCGGTGGCGGCTGGCCCGGCTGTTGCGGCCCGTAGCCGGGCGGCGGCGGCTGCCCGTAGCCGGGCGGCGGCGGCTGCCCCGGCGGATAGCCGCCGTAGTAGCCGGGCTGCTGGGGGTACTGCGGGCGCGAATTGCCGCTCTCCATCTCGCAACCTGCGGTCGCGACACCGATGCAGGCGAAAACCAGGGCGAAGGCGCGAGTCATGGCGGAAGAGTAGCAGGCGGAACGGATCATCCCGAATCCATCTACGGTCAGGGGCAGCCGGGGCTTCCCCGCCGGCGATTTCGCGCTCGCGTCACTATGCTTCGGCTGCTTGGAGCTCCGAACCCACGAATCGATGCGCTCGGTCGGCGAGGCGGTCTGGAGCGCGCTCGCCGACGCGCGCTACCCGTTCCTGTCGTTCGCCTGGCTCGACGCCCTCGAGACCACCGGCTGCGTGGGCGCCGAGCGCGGTTGGTTGCCGATGCACCTCACCCTCGAGGAAGAGGGGAAGGTCATCGCGGCGGCTCCCGCCTACGTGAAGGGCAACAGCGAGGGCGAGTTCGTCTTCGACTACGCCTGGGCGAGCCACGCCGAAGGTCGTCTCGGCATCGACTACTACCCGAAGATCGTCGTCGCCGTGCCGTTCACACCCGCCACCGGCCCCCGGTTCTTGCTCGCCCCCGACGCGGACCCGCAGCGCGTGGCCGGGGCATTCTCCGAGGGGCTGCGAGCCCTCTCCGAACGCATCGGTGCTTCGAGCGCCCACGTGCTCTTTCCGACCGGTGCCGAAGCCGACCGGCTCGAAGCCGCCGGCATGGCGCGGCGTGCCGGGCTTCAGTTCCACTGGGAGAACGCCGGATACACCTGCTTCGACGACTTCCTCGGCAGCTTCGGCGCCAAGCGTCGCCACCAGCTCAGACGAGAGCGGCGCGAGGTCGCCGAAGACGGGCTCTTGTTCCAGTCGCTCATCGGCAGCGATCTCGACTCGGCTCGCATCGACGCCGTCTACGAGCTGTATCTGACCACGGTCGACAAGTTCACCTGGGGCCGCCGCTACCTGAATCGCGAGTTCTTCCACGAGATCTGCGCGACCATGGGCGATCGCATCCAGCTGGTGCTCGCCAGCGAGCCGGGCGGCCGGGCGCCCCTTGCGGGGGCGTTCAACCTGCTCGGTCAGGACACGCTCTACGGTCGGTATTGGGGCGCGCACCAGGAGCGGAAGTTCCTGCACTTCGAGGTCTGCTACTACCGCGGCATCGACGAGTGCCTCGCCCGCGGGCTCCAGCGATTCGAGCCCGGCGCCGGTGGGGAGCACAAGGCCGTCCGCGGGTTTCTGCCCACGGTGACCCACAGCTGTCATGCGTTGCTCGATCGCCGGCTCGATCTGGCGGTGCGTGACTTCGTGGTGCGCGAGCGCGCCGCGGTGAACGAACACGTCGCCCGCGAGCGCGCGCTCGGGAGCCGTGAAAGAATCCCCGGCGGCCGGAGGTAGTCCGCGGGCGTTGGCAATGCCCGACGAGTCGCCCGCGCGTCCCGCAGATCCTCGACCCGCTCGCGAGTGGGTGCCGGCCAGCAAACTTCCGCAGGGCGGCAAATCGGTGGCCGGCAACGTGGTGCCGGCCAGCAAACTTCCGCTGGGCGGCCCGCCCCACGCGCAGGGCTCGTGCGAGTGGCGATTCTCGCTCAGCCTCTCACTCGACCATGCCGCTGAGAAACACGGTGTGCCACGACAGCACCGCGAGCCCGGCGTGCTCGGTGCGAGCCGCCGCGCCTTCGCCCGGGTTCAGCCAGCGAAGAGCGTAGCGCGCCTCGAGCCAAGGTCCTGCTGCGTTGCCCGCCAGCGGCAAGCCCAGACCCGCGACCAGCTCGACGCCCCGCGTGGCGCCGAAGTCGCCGGCCGCCGGCTCGGCGACGAACGCCCCCGCTCCGAGTGCCAGCGAGTCGATGACCAGGTCGACCGTGGCCGGCCCCTGCTCGGCGTCGCGCGACCAGCGAAGCAGGAACAACGGTCTGAGCTCGAACCCGAGGTCAACGAAACGCTCGACGTCCCGCTCCTGCCCCACAGCGTCGGCGTAGCCGGCGTAAAGGCCCAGCGTCGAGTAGTAGGTCAGTGACGCCCGGGCGGTGCCCAGCGCCTGCTTCGAGGCGGTTGCCACGCCGAGGCCGAATCCGAAATCGAGATCGCCGTCGAACCGGCCGTAGACCCCGTCGCCGCTGCTCTGGCGCGGGCCCCGCACCTCGCCGCGGACCGTCGACGCGGTCGCCTCACCCGGCTCCCAGGGCTGCCCGTCTGCGCCCGCGAGGGCGGGCCAGAACCCGACGGCGAGCGCGGTGGCGATTCGCATCTCAACCTTCCACTGCCCGGACCACGGCCTCGCGCAGCTCTTCCGCGAAGACCAGGCGCACCCGTGACAGCCGCTGGCCTCGCAGCCGCCCGAGCAGGTAAGAGACGTCGCCGGGACGGCGCGGCGCGCCCGTCGGGAAGATCACCGACAGCGACCCGTCGGAGTCGTCGAACGGCAGGTCGGACGCGCAGTCGAGGCCGACGTAGATCTCCGGATCGAGTCCGGCGCTCGCTGCCACCTCGCGCGCGCGCTCGTAGAGCTCGCGGCGACGCTCTGGCTCGGCGTCGCTGCCGTACAGCTCCACCGTCTTGAACAGCTGCCGTCGCACCATGCGCTGACACAGGTCGCGCAGCACCGCGTCGGTCGCCGTTTGCCATTCGGCAATCGCGGTCCAGAGCAACGCGTCGTCCAGGGCAAGGTACTGACCAAGCTCGGCGTCGCCGTCGCGGGCCAGCGTGGCGATGGCGGGCGGTAGCGCCGGCAAGCGGGTGCCATCGACCAAGAGCTCGCGCACCCGCGCCAAGATGCGCGCCATCAGCCACTCGCTCGCGCGGCACGTCTTGTGGAAGTAGACCTGCTGGAACATGAAGAGGCGCGCCAAGATGAATGACTCGATGGCGGGCAGCCCCTTGGCGCCGTCGATGGCCAGCGGCGGCGGTCCGCCGTCGGCCGGGGCGACCCCGAGCCGCAGGCTGCGCAAGAGCCAGTCCAGGTCGAACGATCCGTAGCCGACGCCCGAGAAATAGGCGTCGCGCAGGAGATAGTCGCACCGATCGACGTCGAAGGTGCCGCTCACCGCGCGAGCCAGGAAGGTGAGCTCGTGGCGGCCGTGCACCAGCTCGGCCACCCGTCCGGGCAGCGTCGAGTCGTAACGCGAAAGGATCCGATGCACGTCCGTCCCGGGGTCCAAGATGATCCGGCTCGTCCACGTCTCGTGACGCGGACCGTTCGGCATCGCCTCTTCGAACAGGTGCGAGAACGGGCCGTGCCCGACGTCGTGCAGCAGGGCCGCGGCCAGCGCGTCGCGCGCACGCTCGGTCGTCACGCGCTGCCAGAACGGAAGCTCGTCGTGGACCTGTCGCATGCGTCGGATGAAGCGCGTCATCACGAAGGCGGCGCCGATGGCATGGGAGAATCGCGTGTGGTCGGCGCCGGGATAGGCGAGGGACGCGAGCCCCAGCTGCCGGATCCGACGCAGACGCTGGAGCTCGCCGGCCTCGAGCAGAGCGGCGACGATGTCCTCCTCATCTGCCTCCAATTCGACCAGTCCGTGGACGGGATCTCTGAGAATCAAGCCTGCCTCCGCGATCGCGTTCGGTTGAATTCCCGACTTAGCAAGACCGCGATCAAAACGCGACCGGGCCCCGGGGCCGGTGTGCGTCCGGCGCCCACCCTGGACAAGCTGGCCGTTTCACGGTTTGCTTCTTCGTGGCGAGAACCCTCTCTCTCGCTGGAGCACGCATGGACGCACCGAGCACCGGCAGGAGCGCACGTTCAGAGCATGCGCTGCGTCTCGCCGAACTCCTGCGGCAACTCCCGGAGCGCGAGCTGACCTCGCTGATCGACCGCATGGAGATCAGCGTCGACGCCGCCAAGCGGATCGACGTCGCTTCGCAGGTGGCGCGCGCCCTGGTGTCCCTTCCCGAGGTCCGCGACCCGACGGCGTACCTGCCGGCGGCGACCGCCGAGCTGTTTTTCCGCATCGCCGAGGCGAAGGGCGCGCTGGTGCTCGACGCGCTGCCCGCCGCGGTCGCGCCCCTGGTTCATCGCGGCATGGTGTTCGCGCGTCGCGGAGCCCACGGCGGTGTCGAGCTCATTCTGCCCATCGCCTACATGGTTCAGGTGAAGAGCTGGCAGGGCGACGACCCGCGCGGAGCCCGCGCGCTGCTCGCCCAGGCCAGCCCCGAGGTCGCGAGCAGCATTGCCGCGCACTACCTGGGCCGCCCGGCCACTCCGCCGATTGCGCTCTCTCTCGAGGCCGCCTGGGAGGTGATGAACGACCCCCAGGTGCTGGCCCAAGAGATCGACGCGCTGGCCCCCCTCGAGCGGAAGCTGCTCAAGACCGTCGAGAAGGTGGGCGGCGAGGTCGAGACCGAAGAGCTGCTCGACCTCGAGCGCGAGCCCATGCGGCTGCGCGGCGCCACCGGCGCGAGCCCGTCGCGGCGTGGCGTCGGCTTCGCGCTCGAGCGCCGCGGCTTCTTGATCCCGGTCTACCCGAACCGTCACGTGATCCCGACCGAGGTCGCGGTGCTGGTCGGCGCACAGCGCCGCGCCGAGCGCGACGCTCAACGACGCGAGATCTTGAGCTTCGTGCTGGCCGAGGACCACGCGCCGCGCCGCGCGCGCTTCGCCGAAGATCCCGTCCCGCTGGCGCTGGCCATGGCGCTGGCGGTCCGGGACCCGTCGGTCGACGTCCGAGCGGGCGTGGGCACGCCGCGCTCGCTCACCTCGAAGCTTGCCACGCGCTTCGGCAAGAACCCTGAGGCGGTCGCGCTGATCGCCGCGCTCTCACGGGCCATGGGCCTTTGGGAGGCGTCGGTGATCAGCGTGTCGTCTCCGCCGGGGGCCAGCCGCGTCGGGGATCTGGGCCGCCTCTTGTTCGAGACCTGGCTGCGCGGTGGCGCCTGGGACGAGGCCAGACCGGACGGCGAAGTGCTGCGGGTCGCGACCGAGACGCGCGAGGCCAGCGCGGTCGGCGTGCTCCGTCAGATCGTGCTCGACGCGTTGCGCGAGCTCGGCGACGGCCGCTGGGCGCCGTGGGAGGCAGTGGCCGCCTTCGTGCGCGCAGATTCGCGCACACCGGGGCTCGCGCGGCTGCTCGAGCGCTGGGCGGGTCGCGCTGGGGTCGAGGTCAGCACGCCGGCCGAGATCGCCCGCCGCATCGCCTGCGAGACGCTGCACGCCCTGGGGGTGGTCGACCTCGGCGATCCGGCCGACGACTCGATTCAACCCACGCTGCGCATCACGCCCCGGGGCCGCGCGTTCATCACCGGCACCGCGCTGCCGAGCCCCGAGGCGCAGCGCGAGGGCAGCCGCTTCATCGACGGCCAGGTGCTGCGGGTGGGGCCGGCCGACAAGATCGGCAACGTCGTGGCGCTCTACCCGCTGATCGAGATCGGCTCGGTGACCAGCACGCTGGACGTGAGCGTGACGCCGCACACGCTGTCGGTGGCGCTGGCTGCGGGGTTCGAGGCCGAGAACATCAAGCTCCGGCTCGAGAGCGTCGCCCAGCTGCCGGACCCGATCGAGCGGATGCTGACCCAGGCGTCGGCGGTGCTCGGGCGCGCAGAGTTCGTGCAGACCCAGGGCTTCCTCTGGGTCGAAGACACCGAGATCCGCGAGATGCTGCGGACGCGGCGGCAGACCGCGGACCTGTTCGTCGACCCCTCGCCGCCTTCGGGCCTGCTCTTGATGCCGGGAACGGACGTCGAGCGCGTGGCGCGGCGCTGCCGGGCGCTCGGCATCGAGGTGGTGGTGGACGGCGAGGTGTACCGTACTCGCAGCTTGACCCCGCCCCCGCGCAACACCGCCACGCACCGCCGCACCGAGCCGCCGTCGAGCTCGCTCGCTCGCAAGCAGACCGGCACACGGCGGCGCTCGTCGGCGCAGACCCCCGCGGTCTACAAGCGAAAGCCCTGAGCGCTCACGCGCCGAGCCGTCGCTCGACCCACGCCTCGACCCCGGGCGAGCGCGAGACGTGGGCGACCTTTCCGCCGGCCACGAACACCTCCGCGGGCAACGGCCGGCCGTTGTACTCGCTGGCCATGGTGAAGCCGTAGGCGCCGGCATCGCGCAGCACGACCACGCCCGGCAGCTCGCCGCCGAGCGGGTGCAGGCCGAAGTCGTCGGAGCTCTCGCAGACCGGCCCCACCACCTGCCATTCGGGCGCAGACGGCGCGCGCTCGACGGGCTCGATGCGGTGGCGGGCGCCGTACAGCGCGGGGCGAATCAGGTCGTTCATGCCCGCGTCGATCATGCACCAGCGCCGGGTGCCGCTGGTCTTCGACTGCACCACCGACGCGACCAGCACGCCGAAGGGGGCCACGAGGGAGCGCCCCGGCTCGACCACTAACGCCAGATCCCCGAGGCCCTGCTCGGCGAGCAGCCCCAGGGCCGCGCGCACGAACGCCGGCGGCGGCTCGACCGGTGCCCCACCGTAGTCGATGCCGAAGCCCCCACCGAGGTCGACGAACGCGAGCGGCTTGCCGCGGGCCCGGAGCTCGCGGGCCGCACTGCACACCACGCGGGCGCTCTCGAGGTAGGGCGTGGGCGTCGTCAGCATCGACCCCACGTGGGTCGAGAGCCCGTCGAGCGCGAGAGCGGTGGCACCCCGGCCGATCGCTTCGAACGCGGTCGGCAAGTCCCGCGCAACGATCCCGAACTTCGCCTCGTCGTGTCCGGTGGCGATGTGGGCGTGGGAATCGATCTCGACGTCGGGGTTGATGCGCAGGCTCACGCGCGCGGTCTTTCCGAGGGCCCGCGCCCGGGCGGCGACCCGCGGGATCTCTTCCACGCTCTCGAGCTGGATCGCGCGGATGCCGTGGCCGATGGCCAGATCGAGCTCCCAGTCTTGCTTGGCGACGCCGCTCATCACGATCCGCTCGGGCCCGACGCCGGCGCCGAGCGCGACCCTGAGCTCGCCCCCGCTGACCACGTCGGCGCCGCCGCCGGCCTGGGCGACCGCGCGCACGATGCTGCCCGCGGTGTTGGCCTTGACGGCGTAGGCGACGAAGCCCGGGGCCGCGCCGAACGCCGCGCAGAGCTCGCGCGTCGCGTCGGCGACGGCGTCCAGGTCGTAGAAGTACGCCGGCGTGCCGACGCCGGCCTCTGCCCGGAGCTCGAAGAGGGCCCTGCCGCCCAGCGTGGCTCGACCGCTACCGTCCCGTCCGAAACCCGACATGGGCGGCCTCATAGCCCATTTTCGTGCGCGTGGCTGTGGGTCCCGGTCCGGCTCGCCCTGTGGCACCATGGAGGCGGATGTCCGGTCGCCGCGCGAAGATCGTCTGCACCCTGGGGCCCGCGGTCAGCACCCGCGAGCTCGTGGCCGAGCTGATCGCCGCGGGCATGAACGTGGCGCGGCTCAACTTCTCGCACGGCACCCACGACGACCACGGGCGCATGGTCGAGCTGGTCCGCTCCGAGAGCGCGAAGGCTAGAAGGCCCGTTGCCATCTTGCAGGATCTCTGCGGTCCCAAGATCCGGACCAGCACCTTGATGCCGCCGTCGCTCGAGGTCGGGCAGAGCGTCGATCTGGTGTCGCGGGCCGCGGGGGACGCCGAGACGATCGGCGTCGAGTACGACGGCCTCCACGAAGACCTTCACGCCGGGGACCGCATTCTGCTCGGCGACGGCCAGGTGGAGCTGCGGGTCGAGAAGGTCACGGCAGAGCGCGTGACCGCCAAGGTCGAGCACGGCGGGGCGCTGCGCGCGCGGATGGGGGTGAACCTGCCGTCGCACCGCGTACGGCAGAGCGCGCTGACCGAGAAAGACCGCCACGACCTCGAGCTCGGGCTCAGCATGGGAGTGGACTACGTCGCGCTCTCGTTCGTGCGCGCTGCCAGCGACGTGACCGAGCTGCGTGCGCTGTGCGAAGCGCGAGGCCGCCCGATGCCGATCGTTGCCAAGATCGAGACGCCCAGCGCAGTCGACGGCATCGAGGCCATCGCCGCGGCATCGGACGCGGTCATGGTGGCGCGCGGAGATCTCGGCGTCGAGCTGCCCCCCGAGCGCGTGCCGGTGGTGCAGCGGCAGATCATCGGCACGTGTCGCGCGCTCCGGCGCCCGGTGATCGTCGCGACCGAGATGCTGCAATCGATGGTCGATTCGCCCCGCCCCACCCGGGCCGAGGCCAGCGACGTCGCCGGCGCGGTGTTCGGCGGGGCGGACGCGGTCATGCTCTCGGGGGAGACGGCCAGCGGCAAATACCCGATCCGCGCGTGCCAGATGATGGACCGCATCATCCGCGAGGCAGAGGCGAGCCCGTTCTTCGCGCCGCTGCCCTCGGAGCCGGGGGTCGAGACCGCCGAGGCCATCGCCCACGCCGCCTGCAACATCGCCCGCGAGGTCGGGGCAAAGGTGATCGTGGCGCTGACCGAGAGCGGCGGGACCGCCCGATTGGTCTCGAAGGCCCGGCCCCGGGTACCGATCTTGGCGCTCTCGCCCGACGAGCGGACGCTGCGCCGGCTTGCGCTATTCTGGGGAGTGTCCCCCGAGCCGATGGACGTCGTGACCGACCTCGAGCTCTTGGCCACGCGAACCCGCGAGCTCTTGATCGAGCAGAAGCGGGTGGGGCCCGGAGATCGTTTCGTGATTGTCTACGGAGCGCCGGTCGGCGGCCGAGGCTCGACCAATGCGCTCAGGGTCGAGGTCGTGAAGTGACCCCGTGCGGAGAGTGAGCGGAATGGCGCTCGTTGCCGACCAGATCCCGAAGATCCAGAAGTACGAGGTGCTCGACGAGATCGGGCACGGCGGCATGGCGACGGTGTACCGCGCGCGCGATCGGCGCCTGGCGCGGGACGTCGCGATCAAGGTGATCCACAAGCACCTGCGCGAGAACAAAGAGGTCGCGCTGCGTTTCGTGAGCGAGGCCCGGGCCGTGGCCAAGCTCAAGCACCCGAACATCGTCGAGGTGTACGACGTCTCGGAAGAGGACGACGCCGAGCGCTATCTGGTGGTCGAGCTGGTGCCCGGCACCACGCTGCGCGAGCTGCGCGCCGACCGAGGCCACATGCCCACCGAGGTGGCGGCGGCCGTCGGTATCGAGATCGGCACCGCGCTCGAGCACGCCCACCGCCAGGGCGTGATCCATCGGGACGTGAAGCCCGAGAACGTGCTGGTCGATCTCTCGGATCGCACCCCCAGCAAGCGCGGCGCCTCGCAAGAGCGACCCGCCGACGCCGAGGCGGGCCGGGTCAAGATCACCGACTTCGGCATCGCCAAGCTGCTCGACGCCCAAGGCGTGACCAGCACCGGGCAGGTGCTGGGGTCGCCGGCTCACATGGCGCCGGAGCAGATCGAGGGCGGGGACGTGACCGCGCGCGCCGACGTGTTCGGGCTCGGCGTGCTGCTCTACGAGTGCATGGTCGGGCGCTTGCCGTTCGACGGGAAGAACCCGGCGCAGGTGCTGCGCAAGGTGCTGGACGGCACGTTCACGCCCCCCGAGCGCGCCCGGCCGACGGTGGGCGCGGGGTTCAGCAAGATCGTCGAGCGCGCGCTGTGCCGCGAGCCCGAGGGCCGCTACGAGAGCTGCGAAGAGCTGTGCGATGCGCTGCGCACCGAGCTCACCGCCCTGGGTTTCGACAATCCGCGGCGCGAGCTGGTCGAGTACCTGCTCTCGGCCGAGAGCTACACCGAGGCGTACGAGCGGCGCATCGTCACGCGGCTCGTCGACCTCGGAAAGACCGCCCGCTCGGAGAAGCAAGCGCCCACCGCCGCGGCGCACTTCAATCGAGCCCTGGCGTTCCGCCCCGACGACGCCGAGCTGCTCAGGCAGGTGGCGGGGCTGGCCCGGAGTGAGCGTCGCCGGCGGGTGGGGCTGAGGGTGGGGGCCCTCTTGGGCATGAGCGTCGTGCTCGGAGCGGGGGCCTACGGCGTGAGCCGCCGCGTGCAGACCCCGGTGCTAGGCAAGGAGCCCGACGCGCCGGTGCAGCCCAGCGCCCAGCCGGTGCTCGCGCCGGTGCCCTCGTTGCCCACGACCGTGGTCGGGCCGACCCCGAGCGCGGCGCGCACGGCCAAGCTGCCGGTCATGGGCCCCTTGCCGAGCGCGGCGCCCGCGGGCAAGACGCGGACGGTCCGGATCGTCGTGCGCGGCGCGCAGAGTGGGATCGTGCGGATCGACGGCACGCCCCACGCCGATTGGTTCGGCAAGGGGTTCGAGCTCGCGGTCGGAGCCCACACCCTCGAGGTCGTGCCGCCGGACAGCGAATGCTGCATCGCCAAGGGTGCAAAGGGCTTCGACGTGCCGCCCGGCGACACGGACTGGACCGTAACCGGAGATGCCCCGTTCAAGGACGCGACCGTGTCACTGGTCGGGCCCGAGGGCACCTACGCGACCTGCCCGGACCTCTTTCCCGGTGAGCTCCGGGTGGGGCGGGCGCTCAGCGTCAAGTTCCCAGGTTCTTCGCCGTCCGTCACGGGCCAGTGCACCTTCTACAGCCCCGACGCCGATCCCAAGGTCCAGAAGGTGAAGCTCGAGGCCGGCAAGTCCCGCCAGCTTTCTTGGTAAGCAGTTGACGCGGCCCGGGGCGCGGTCGAACCTCTCGTTCGGCGCGCCCCCCGCGGCCCCGATGCTCCCGGCAAGATCCAGTCTCCTGATGCTCGGCCTCCTGCTCGGGCTCGCGTGTCTCTCGAAGCCCGCGCTGGCTCAGCCCGCGGCCGGCCTGAGCGACGATGCCAAGCTGGCGCGGGTCATCACCCTCTACGAGACCGGCAAGTACGGCGACTGCGTGAAGGACTTCGCCGGGCTGATCGGCGCGGAGCCTCGCAAGATCAACGACCCGGAGGTGCTCGAGCGAGCCCGGATGTACTACGCCGCGTGCCTGATCGGGAACGGGCAGACCGCCGACGCCGAGGAGCAAATGCGGGCGGCGCTCCGGCAGAACCCGACCATGCGTCCCGACAGCCTGGTGTTTCCCGGGCCGGTCATCGACCGGTTCTTGCAGGTGAAAGACGCATTGAAGGTCGAGCTCGCGGCTGCCGAGGCAAAGAAGCGCGAAGCGGCCCGCGCCACCGCCGCCGCCGCCGCTGCCCGCGCCGCGGCCGAGAAGCGCCGCGTCGCGCGCCTGGAAGAGCTCGCCAGTCGCGAGGTCGAGATCGAGAAGAACAACCGTTGGGTCGCAGCCATCCCCTTCGGCGTGGGGCAGTTCCAGAACCGCGATCCGATCCTTGGCTACCTCTTCTTGGGGTCGGAGGTGCTCTTGGCGGGCACCGCGATCGGCGCGATGGTGATCCAGCTCGATCTCAACGCCCGCGCCGACGACGACCCTCCGCCCGATCCGGCCGACCTGAACCCCAAGCTCGACACTGCGCACCAGGCGATGGTGATCTCGACCTGGGGCTTCCTCGGCGTGGCGGCGGTCGGGGTGCTTCAAGCCCAGCTGGCGTTCGTGCCCGAGCTCAGGCGCTCGGTGAAGAAACCCCTGAGCCCCGAGCTGCGGCCTGCCGAGAAGCCGGGCGTGTCACTCGCGCCCCTGGTCCATCCCGCGCCGGGCGGGGGCGCCCTGGGCGTCCTCGGGCGCTTCTGATGCGGCGCCCGCGCGACTGGCTCGTCCCCGGGCTTTCGCTCGCGCTGGCCCTCGGGGTCACCGTCCACGGCTGCCGTCGCCGGGCACCCGAACGGGTCGCCGTCGCGGATGCCGCCGTGTCCGCCAAGAGCGCGGTCGAGCCCTCGGCGCCGACCGCGAACGTGACCTTCCGTGTGCACGACCCCACCGGTCGCACCATCCCGTGCAAGCTGACCCTGCTCGGACGCGACGGCACGCCCACCCCCGATCTCGGCTTCGGCCAGCCCACCCGCAGCGTGGACGGGGGCCTGGCGGCGCACCACCGGGTCTTCTCGCTCACCGGGCAGGGCGCGGTCTCGGTGCCGTCGGGCAACTACGACCTCTGGGTGAGCCGTGGTCCCGAGTGGAGCCTGCACCAGCAGTCGCTGACGGTGCGCCCCGAGCCGCAGGAGCTGAACGTGACGCTGACTCGGGTCGTCTCACGCGAGGGTTGGGTCAGCGCCGACGCCCACGTCCACGCCGATCCGTCCTGGGACTCGAAGGTGCCCCTCGGGGCTCGGGTCCACGAGTTCGTCAGCGAGGGCGTGGACGTGCTGATCGCGACCGATCACAACGTGGTCACGGACTACCGGCCCGAGATCGAACGCGCCGGCGCGAAGGGCCTGCTCGAGACCGTGCTCGGCAGCGAGCTCAGCACCACCGATTGGGGGCACTTCGGCGCATTTCCCCTGAAGCACGAGCAAGACTGGTGGGTCTTGCATGGCGTGCGAATGACCGGCACACCCGCGGATCAGCTGCTTCGCGCGGTCCGGCGCCACGGTCCGACCGCCGTGGTCACGGTGAATCATCCGCGCCTCGGCAAGCTGGGGTACTTCAACGTCGGCGGCTTCGAGCCGAAGTCCGCGCGCTTCGCCCATGCTCACGTGAGCTTCGAGTTCGATGCGGTCGAGGTGATGAACGGCGCCAAGCACGGCTCGCTCGAGGCCGTCGATCAGGTGATGGCCGACTGGTTCGGTCTGCTCGCCGACGGACGGCGCATCACCGCGATGGGCAACTCGGACACGCACGAGCTCAGCGGCAGCTACGCCGGCTACCCCCGCAACTACGTGCGGCTGCCCGACTCGAGCGTGGACGGCGAGCGGCTCGCGGCGGCCCTGCGCGAGGGCGCGTCGTTCTTCAGCTCGGGCCCGTTCGTCGAGGCGAAGATCGGCGAGAAATCCCTGGGCGAGCTGGCCCGCGCCGAGTCGAAGCAGGTCACGCTGTCGGTGAAGGTTCGTGCGCCGGCCTGGGTGAGCGTCGTGCGGCTTCGGATCTACGTGAACGGGCAGGTGGCCAAGGATCAGGCCATCGCGCCCAGCGACGAGACCGAGCGCTTCTCCGCCGATCTTCCTCTCGACACTCCCACCGACGCGTTCGTGGTGGTGCGGGTGGACGGCGATCGCCCGCTGCCCCCGGTGGTCGGCGGGCCGCCCGCCGAGACGCTCTTCCCGGTGGCAGTCACCAACCCGATCTACGTCGACGCCGACGGGGACGGGAAGTGGAAGCCCCGGAAGAAGTAGCTTCAGGCGCGCTTCTGCGCCGCCACGATCCAGAACCCGCCGAAGTACTTGAGCGGGCTGTCGCACAGCCTGCGCTCGGCGGCGCCGAACAGCCGGCGCCCGAGGGGGTGACGCATCACCTTCGCGGTCGGAGTGGCGATGCGGACGCCCCGCGAATCCACCACGTCGCACCCCGGCGGCAACAGCTTCGAGACCGAGAGGGGCGAGTCGAACCGCGTGTAGACGTGACCCTCGTGGGCCGCCGCCGCGACCTTGCCGTGGGGCGCCAGCGTCTTCGCCAATCCGCGCAGGCTCACGGGGTTGTAGAACTCGGCGATCAAGAAGCCGCCGGGGCGGGTGACCCGCGCCATCTCGGAGAGCGCGATGCGGATGTCCGGGATGTGCGCCAGCACCTTGAACGAGCAGGTGACGTCGAAGCTCGAGTGGGGAAAAGGCAGCTCGGTGGCCGACCCCTCGACCACGCTCAGGCCCCGGGCGCGGGCCCTCTCGAGCATCCCGGGCGACAGATCGAGCCCGCGGACCGACCTGGCGAAGCGCGCGATGCGCGACAAGACCAAGCCCGTGCCGCAGCCGATCTCGAGCACGTCGCGCCCACGGCCGAAGCGCTCGACGAAGTCCGCCTCGAGCTCGTCGAGCAGGTCGTGATAGCCCCCCGGGTCGTTTTCCCCGCGGTGGTCCTCGTAGCCCTCGCTGAAGGCGTCGTAATAGGCACGGTTGGACTCGTGGCTGCCGGTGGCGTCCATCGCGCCGCAACCTGTCGCCGAAACGGCGCGCGGGCAAGGGCTTCGCGCCCGCCCCGGGGATCCCCGGCGCGGGATCGAGGGCGGATGATGGGCCGAGATCGAACCGCCGACTGGCCCGTATCCAAGGGACCAGAGCTGTAAGCGGCCGGTCCCCGGGCGCGTTTGCCCCGGGACCCGCGCGCCCTTGTGGAAACTCCCGAGGCGCAGGAACATCGGCAGCCTGGGACGCCTGCTTCGAACTGGCGGAGGAAGACAATGAGTGAATCCCTGAAAGCGTCGCGCGCTCGCACGTTGACTCGACTGGTGCTCGCGCTGCTCGCCCTCGGGCTGGTCGTCGCCGTGCTCTTGGCCGTCGCGCTCAAGAAGCCACCGCCCAGCAAGGCCTCGCCCATCGGGGCCCGGCTCGAACTGGCGGCGGGCGAGGTGAGCGTGGACCTGGGGCAGGGGCCGACCCGGGCGGTGAGCGGCACGCCGCTGCTCGCCGACGCGAAGATCTCGACCCAGAAGGGGGCCCGTGCGCTGGTGCGCTTGCCCGACGGCTCGCGGCTGTTCATGCGCGCTGACAGCGGGATAACCCTCGGGGCCGAGTCGGTGGCGCTCGAGCAGGGTGAGTACTTCGTGGACGCACCGCCCACGGATCGCAAGGCGATGGTCCACTCCGTGGCGGGCACGTCCGTGACCGCAGCCGAGACTGGAGTCGCCATCCGTCGCGACGGAGCCGATGCCACCATCTACGTGGCGCGGGGCATGGCCACGGTCACCGGCAAGGGCGGTCGCGCCGAGGTGAAGGCCGGCGAACAAGCCGTGGTGAAGGGGGACGCCGCGCCCACGGTTGCGGCGCTGGCGTTCTGGGAAGACTGGACCGGCGGCATGGCGGACTTCGCGTCTGGCACCGGGGTGCCGGGTGCGGGCTCGGGCACGATTTACGGGGTCGACGTGGGGTCCGCCGCGGGAAGCCCTGCGCGCCGGCTCGAGATCGCGCGGCAGAGCGTGCGCGCGGTGGTTCGCGAGGGCCTCAGCGAGACCGAGGTCGATCAGTCGTTCTTCAATCCGGGCGAGCGGGACGTCGAGGGTTGGTACTGGTTCACCGTGCCGGACGACGCGAGCGTGACCAGCTTCGCGCTCGAGACCAACGGTGTCTTGGTCGAGGGCGAGTTCATCGAGTCGAAGGAGGCCGCCGCCCAGTACGCCGCCGCCAAGAGCTCGGGTCACGCGCCGGCCATCCTCGAGTGGGTGGACGCCCGGAGCTATCGCGCACGGATCTACCCGGTTCGCTCCGGCGGCACGCGCCGAGTGGTGCTCCGCTACGTGCAGGTCAACCCGTCGAACGACGGCAAGCTGGGCTACGTGTACCCCATGGGCCGGGGCGATCCGGTGCGGATCGGCGAGTTCTCGCTGCGCGTCGATCTGGGCGAGGCGGGACCGAAGCTCAAGCTCTCGACCTTGGCCGACGCCCGCGTCGAGGACAACGGCAAGAGCGTGACCATGCGGCGCAGCGGCTACACTCCGCGCGCCGACTTCCAGCTCGAGGCGACGCTGCCCGAGCGTCGGCCGCCGCTTGCGGTGTCGCGCTTCAAGGCCGACGGCGAGAGCGCCGACTACGTGATGGTGCGTTACACGCCCGACCTGGACTGGAAGGGCGTGAAGCAGCAGCGTGGCGACGTGGTGGTGGTGGTCGACACCTCGGCCGCCGGTGACGAGGCGTCGCGCCAGCTCAAGACCGCGGCGGCCGAGTCCATCTTGCGTGCGCTGTCCGACGACGATCGCTTCGCGCTAATCGCACTCGACGTGCAGCCGACCGTGCTCTACCCGAAAGAGGGCGTGGCCGCGGCCGGCGAGGGCGAGATCGCCAAGGCGCTGGAGGCCCTGGCGGATCACACCGCCGGCGGCGCGACCGACATCGCAGCGATGTTCGACGTCTCGCTCCAGCGCCTGCACGGCGCCGAGCAACCCGCGGTGGTGTACGTGGGCGACGGCGTCGCGACCAGCGGCGAGCTGAGCGGCGAGCAGATCGTCGAGCGCCTGCGGCGGGCGCTCGGGACCTCGCGCGCGCGGCTGTTCACCGTGGGCGTGGGCACCGAGGCCAATCACCCGCTCTTGTCCGAGCTCGCGCGCGCCGGGGGCGGCACCGCCTTCCGGGTGGACGAGGCCGAGCAGACCACTGCCCGCGCGCTGGAGCTGACCGCCGCGCTGAAGGTGCCCACCATCACCGATCTGGAGCTCGATCTCGGAGCCGGGCTCGACGAGCCGTTCTCGACCGCCAGCGGCAAGGTCAGTCGCGGGCAAGAGGTGGTGGTGCTCGCGCGCACCCACCACGACCTGCCCAAGCGCGTGAAGGTCAAGGGGCGCGTCGGCGGTGAGCAGTTCAGCAAAGAGTACGAGCCCGAGCGCGAGAAGAGCGTGATCGCCGAGCTCGTGCCGCGGCTGTGGGCGGCAGAGTACGTGCGGCGCCTCTTGGGCGGCGCGCAGGGGCCCGACGCCGAGCGCGGTCGGATCGTGGCGCTCGGCCTCGAGTATGGCCTGCTCACGCCGTTCACCAGCATCTTGGCGCTCGAGAGCGAGGCCGCCTACTACCAGATGGGGATCCAGCGAAAGCGCAGCAAGCTGCGCGGCAAGCGCCAGCTGAGCTTGCTCGACGTCGACGAGGACACCGAGCGCCGGGTCGCCGAGCGGCACGCGGCGTTCTTGCCCCCGGGCTTCATGCCCCTCGGCTGCAGCAAGTCCGACGCCCCGAGCTTCGGCGAGCGCGCCAGTGCGGGCAAGGCCACGCCGGCATCTCCGGCTCCCATCCAGCTCGGAGCGCCGCAAGAGGAGCAATCCGACCAGAAGGCAGAGACCGTCGCGGCCCAGCCGGCAGCGCCCACGGCGTTGCCCGAGGAGCCCGCGCTCGCGGGAGGCGCCGCTCCCGGCGCCGGCGGACCGGGGCGAGCTGGCGGGTTGGCTCGCGCCAAGGGGGACGACGAGGGGGATCGTGTCCCGCCTCCGCGGGCTGCGATGCCTGCGAAGCCCGCGCCCGAGCCGTTCGCGAAGAAGGTGGCGTCGGCTCCCGTTCGGCTCGACGCCGATCTGCCCGCTGGGGGCAAGCAGGCCATGCGGCCGAAGCAAGCAGAGGACAAGAAGATCGAGGTCGCTCAGGGCCTGCCCAAGATCTGCAGCGACGCGGCGGCGCGGCCCATCGCGCAGCGGGTCCTGCTCTGGCAGAAGCGCCTGAAGACCGCGAAGAACCCGACCGACTTGATCCAGCGCTACACGGCGGCGCTCGGCTCGTGCGAGCTGTCGGACTGGCGGGCCGAGCGCACGTTCCTGGACTTGATGCAGAAGCGCGTCGACGGCGAGGGCTCGGCCAGCGTGGTGCTCGGCTTCTTCGCGGCTCGCCCCGAGGTGCAGAAGTTCCTGGCCAAGCTGATCTTGCGGCGTGCCGTCGATCCGCGCCTCGTGGCCGCGGTCGAGCGCTCGCTGTTCGGCGGCGCGGTGGACTGGGCCAAGCTCGATCTGGAGCTTTCGGAGGTCGATGACGTGAACAAACGCATCGAGCGGCTGCGCGAAGCCATCGCCAAGGCCCCCGAAGACCCCAACGGCGGAGTGCGCCTGGTCAAGCTGTTGGTCGAGGCCGACAAGAAGGACGAGGCCGTCGCGCTCGGGCGCCGGCTCCGAGACCAGGGCCTCCTCACGCCGAACATCGCGCGGCAGATCGGTGACGTGCTGTCCCGCGCGGGCCTGGCCGACGAGGCGGTGCGGACCTACTCCGAGATCGTCGAGTTCGATCCCGACGGCATCGACTCGCGCCGATTGCTCGGCGACATCTACCTGGGACACGGCTGGTACGAGCCGGCCTATCGGCAGTACCGCACCCTGACCGAGTCGGCGAAGGACGACGCCCTGGGCTGGCTGCGGCTGGCGGCCGCGGCCGCAGGCACCGGCCGCGTGGACGAGGCGCTGCGTCTCGAGCGCAAGATCGCGAGTGCGCAGGGCACCCCGGGTCCCAGCGACCCGCGACGCTGGGCGCGCATGCTCTCCGCCGCGCGCCTCTCGCGCCTAATCGAGAAGCCGCCGGCGGGTACCAACCCCGAGGCGATGAAGCGCGAGCTCAAAGAGCTGCAGATCTTCAACGGGGCCGGCACCCTGGTGCTCCTGACCTGGGAAGATCTCTCCGCCGATCTGCTTTTGGTCACCCAGGTGGACGGCAAAGACGTGGGCCTGGGCGAAACCACGGACGCTTCCAAGGCCGGCCTCTCGTCGGTGCTGCTCACCACCGCCGACGTGGCGCGCGCGAGCTTCGTCGCGCGGCTGCGCAGCCCCAAGAAAGACGTCGCTGTGAAGCTCGAGCGCCACGACGCCACCTGGAACGGAAAGGACTTCCAGATCTCGTCCAAGAGCGTCGAGCTCCCCAAGGCGGGCAGCGAAGCCTCGCTGTGAACCTGCTCTTGCTCGAGCCCGGCGAGCTCGGCGCCGGCCCAGAGGTGACGCTCCGCGACGACCGCGCGCGGCACTTGCGCGACGTGCTTCGGGTGGTGCCCGGCCAGCCCGTACGGGCGGGCGTGATCGACGGCCCGCTCGGGACGGTGACGGTGGTCGCGGTGCACCCCGACCGCGTCTGCATCGACGCGAGTGAGCTCGCCGGCGCCGCCGTGCCCGACCGACCGCGCGTCGACCTGCTCCTGGCCATGCCCCGACCGAAGGTCTTCGCGCGGCTGCTCGCGTCGCTCGCGGCGATCGGGGTCGGGCGCGTGTGGATCACCGACGCCGCCCGGGTGGAGCGCTACTACTTCGATTGCCATCAGCTCAGGCCCCACGAGATCCGCCGCCACCTGCTCGACGGGCTCGAGCAAGCGCGAGACACCCGCGTGCCCGAGCTGACCGTTCGCCGCCGCCTCGAGCGACTGGTCGAAGCCGAGCTTCCGGACGCGGCAACACGCCTGGTCGCCGATCTCGCCCCCGGCCTGCCCCGCGTCGCCGAGGTCTGCGCGCCCGGTGGTCGCGTGATCGTCGCGGTCGGGCCCGAAGGCGGCTGGGTCGACCGGGAGCGGCGGCTCTTCGCCGAGCACGGCTTCGTCGCGGTGGGCCTCGGGGCGCGGGTCCTCACGGCAGACGTCGCGTGCGTCGTCGCCCTCGGGTTGGTGCACGACGCGCTCAGACGCTGACCTTGACCGGCAGCCCGAGGGCCTCGATGCGCCGCGCGAACGCGGTCAGCCACTCGGCGTCGAGGGGCTCGAGCTCCGGCGCCTCCGGTTGGAGCGAGGGTCGCGCCAGCGTGTAGAGGTGGACGCCGCGGACCGGGACGGCCTCGCGCTTCAAGCGCTCGACCATCGCCAAGTAAGCGGCCTGCTCTTGCTCCGAGGGCGGGGCGCCTCGCCAGCGAAACCAGCAGGTCTGCAGCCACGTCGGGCACGCCAGGGCCGCTGCGCGGAGCTTCTCGAAATGCTCTTCGGGGCCGGCGTGGCAGTTGTTGATCGCGAGGGCCCCTGGCCCGGTCGCGCTGTCGAGCTTGAACCAGACCTCTCCGCCGAGCTCGGCCATGCGCCGGACGTGGATCTGGACCTCGGGTCGGGCCATCATCGAGCCGTTGGTGATCAACACGAGCTTGACGCTGCCGCGCAGGCTCCGGGCGTCCATCGCCCGTGCGATCACCTCGAGCGCGGCGCCGAAGTCCGGCGAGGTGGTGGGCTCACCGTTGCCCGAGAGGGCGATGTCGTTCAGGCGACGTGCCCCCTCTGGCGCAGCGCGCTCGAGGAAGTCGCCGTGGACCACCGCGTCGAGGGTCTCGCCCAGCTCACGCTCGAGCAGCTCGAGATCGACCGGCGGACCCTTGCCGAACTTCAGGTCGGGAACCTGACAGTACACGCAGCGCCAGTTGCAGGCGTTGTTCGGATTCAGGTTCACGCCGATGCTCACGCCGCCGGCGCGGCGCGAGACGACCGGGTAGACGTACCTCATTTCGGTGACGCCGCGATCGTGGTCGGTCACCGACAACGTGCCGATCCGCTCGAGCTTCGACGGCATGGTCTCCCCAGTCTAGGCAGAAAACTCGGAACTTCCCGGGGCGGGCTTGATCCCCGCGGCAGTCATGCTTTCCTGATGCCCAGCTCATGGGCGGCGAGGCGTACTTCGGGGGATCGGCGTGAGCGACGAAGGGCACGCTCACGATGCCGGTCTAACGGCCGAGACCGGTCCGCGACCGGCCGACCCCGTAGTCGGCACGACCCTCAAGGGGACGTACCAGGTTGTCCGCAAAATTGCGGAAGGCGGCATGGGCGTCGTCTACGAGGGGGAGCACGTGCGGCTCAAGCGCCGCATCGCGATCAAGGTGTTGCTCTCGCAGTACGCGCGGCACCCCGAGGTGCTCGCGCGGTTCCGCCGCGAGGCCGAGGTGGTGGGCAGCCTCGGGCACCCCCACATCGTGCAGGTCTTCGACGTCGACGAGACCGAGAAGAAAGAGCCGTTCCTGGTGATGGAGTACCTCGACGGCGAGACCCTGGCCGAGCGCCTCGAGCGCGAGCCGCGCCTGCCGCTGGCGACGGCGGTGCGGATCGCCACCCAGGTGGCGTCGGCGCTCACCAGCACCCACGAGAAAGAGATCGTGCACCGCGATCTCAAACCCGAGAACGTGTTCTTGGTGCGCGTCACCGGCGAGAAGGAATTCGTCAAGGTTCTCGACTTCGGGATCAGCAAGGTGCGGGGCGGCGGCGGCCCGCGGCTCACCGCGCAGAACATGGTGATCGGCACCCCGGCCTACATGGCCCCCGAACAAGCGCGGGGCGAGCGCGAGCTCGATCACCGCGTCGACCAGTTTGCGCTGGCGGCCATGACCTACGAGATGCTCGCCGGACAGTCGGCGTTCCCGGGAGACGACCCGGTCGCGATCATGACGCGGGTGATCGCCGCGGCGCCCTTGCCGCTCACCGACGTGGCACCGTGGATCCCCGCGCCGGTGGCCGCCGTCGTCGCCCGGGGCATGCAGAAGCTCCCGGCGGACCGCTTCCCGACGGTGTCCGAGTTCTCGGTGTCGCTCGAGCACGCCATGACCGGCGCCGAGATCGCGACGACCTTGCCGCCGGACGAGCGACGCACCGCGCCCGCACCCCTGTCCAGCGCGCCGCCGCCCGTCCCGCCGACCTCCATCGCCCGCGGCGAGACGCCGACCCGTCAGCAAGAGTCGGCCCGTCAGCGCTCGACCCCGGCGCCCCGGCGCCCGCTGATCGAGTCCGGTCGGACGCCACCGCCGACTCCGGAAGCGCACCGCGTCGAGCACATTGCGCCTCTCAGCCGGCGGATCTCGCGGCCGTCGATGACCCCGGTTTCTCAACCCGCGAACCCGGTGCCGGTGCGGGCCACGCCGGAGCCCCCGCCGAGCGTGCCGCCGTTCGATCGCGTGTCGCGCGTGCCTTCCTCGCCGCCGAGCTCGCCGCCCGAGAGCCGAGCACGCATGGCCACACCCGCCTCGGGTGACCCGAACGTGTTGCGCGCCCAGCAAGAGCTGGACGAGGCGCGCGCTTCGCTGAAAAACGGCCGGCTCGACGACGCGGTGAAGCACGCCGAGCAACTGCTCGAGCTGGCGGTGTTCGGCAAAGACACCGCGGTGTACGCCGTGCTGCGCGGCGGCATGCCGGTGGTCGATCACATCTTCGAAGCGCGCCTTGGGCCCTTGGGCCGCAAGCTCGAGGTGACGCCGACCGCGCGCGATCCGAAGAAGATCAACCTCTCGCCCAAGGCCGCGTTCGTGCTCTCGTGCGCCGAGAACGGCGCCACCATCCAAGAGGTGATCGACGCCAGCGGCATCCCGCGCCGCGACGTGATCCGAATGCTGGCAGGGCTGATGCGGCGCGGCGCGCTGGTGGCGCACTGAGAAAGCGCGCCCGGCGCGCGCCACCACCCGCCAAGCCGCCGTCGATCGCAATCCCAGCTTGCGCGCGCGCTGGCCCAGCCACCCCCCGATCGGTCGAGCGGCGGGTGCGCCGCATGATCACGATCACACCCTCGCGATTCGGCGTAGCTAGAGCTCGCCAGCCTGAGGTATTTGCGAAGGTTGGAGGTAGATCATGCCGAACGTTCGTCGTCGAATCGTCGTCTCTTCGATTGGATTGCTGGTGGGAGCAGGGCTCGGGGCGGGGTGCGGCGATGAGGGCGGAACTGACGGAAGCGGGGGCGGAACGAGCGGAGGCGGGGTGACGTATTCGGTGCCCGCGGGGGGCGGCTCGGTAGACGTCAAGACCGCCAGCGGCAACGTCTTGACCTTCGAATTCCCGGCCAGCGCGGCCGGCAAGAAGCTCACGCTCACGCCCACCACCGCCTCGAGCATCGGCTGGGCGGGCCAATTCGACGACGTGATCCGGATGGAGCCGGATGGCACGCAGTTCGCCGATCCGGTGCGAGTGAAACCCTTGAAGAAGAACCTGATGCTCCTCAGCTTCCCGACCCAAGCCAGCAAGGGCGGGGGCGAGGGCTTGCCGCTGGCAGCATCCGGCGACGCGCTCGAGCTGTCCCACTTCTCGACGTTGGTGGTGCTGCCGCCGGGCTCGTCGTGCGAGAGCGGCTGGGAGGTGATCAACGGGGCAACCCAGTGCCAGGCCTTTGGCGCCAAGAGCACCTACTTGGGGTTCGGATGTAGCGACCACCCGTACTGTCTCCAGATCAGCGCCCATTGCTGCGCGCTCCCCGGTTCCAGCGAGTGCCAGCTCGGAGACGCCGACCTGTTCCTTCAATACCAGACTGGAACGGGGCCGTCGTATTGCGGGCCGGGTGACGCTGGCACCGACGCATCCACCTGCGCCATCGACACTGGTGGGAATCTGTGTGGCTCGTGCGCGGTGACCAAGAAGGCCTGCTGCGCAGAGATCCCGGCCTGCTACGCGGACAGCCAGTGCAAGGCGGCGTTCTGGGCTTGGGCCAGCTGCAATACCGGCGGCGGCGGAGCCTCGTGCTTCGGACCGCTGCAATCTTCGGGAGCACCGGGCGCAGCGGTCGCGGCGTGTTTGCAGAGCAGCGGCTGCGCGGAGTGCACGGCCGGAGCGGACGCCGGAACGGGCGGCGCCGGTGGCACCGGTGGAACCGGGGGCAGCGGCGGCACGGACGGCGGCTCGGGTACCGGCGGCACGGGTGGGTCATCCACTGGCGGCACGGGTGGGTCGTCCTCCGGCGGCACCGGCGGCACCGGCGCGACCAGTGGCGGTGGTGGCACGGGCTCGACGGGTGGTTCCGGTGGTACTGGCTCGACCGGCGGTGTCGGCGGTACGGGTTCGACCGGCGGCACGGGTGGCACGAGCGGCACCGGCGGCACGAGCACGGGCGGCACGAGCGGCACCGGCGCCACCGGCGGTACGGGCGGCACCGGCGGCGCGGGCACGGGCGGCACCGGCGGCGCGA
>JACPVJ010000064.1 GCA_016191785.1 Myxococcales bacterium
CCCCCTACGAGTTGTCCAGAATACGGTCAAGTCATGAGGGTCACGCGGCGTGCCCCCTACGAGTTGTCCAGAATACGGTCAAGTCATGAGGGTCACGCGGCGTGCCCCCTACGAGTTGTCCAGAATACGGTCAAGTCATGAGGGTCACGCGACGTGCCCCCCACGAGTTGTCCAGAATACGGTCAAGTCATGAGGGTCACGCGACGTGCCCCCCACGAGTTGTCCAGAATACGGTCAAGTCATGAGGGTCATGCGGCGTGCCCCCCACGAGTTGTCCAGAATACGGTCAAGTCATGAGGGTCACGCGACGTGCCCTGACTTGTCCGTTGCGCGGGGCGGAGCGGGCGGCGCGGGCGGGAGCGGGTGGGCGCGGGCGGCGCTCAACACTCGGCCTTCTCGACGTCGGGCAAGAGGTCGACGCGGGTGTCGAGCGCGACGCTGCCGTCCGCGGCTCCCAGGTCGATCACGCGCAGCGCCTCGGGCTCGTCGTGGCCGACCAGCACGAGCAGCGGTCCAGTCGCAGTCTGCACGCCGCCGCGCAGCGAGAAGCCCGCATGCCGCGCCACTGGGTGGCCCAGCTCGTCCACCACCAGCACGTCGCGGCGCTCCTCGCTGCAGCTCGGCGTCACGAAGGTGAGCACGCTGCGCTCCACGATCTCCAGGTCGGCGCTGGGAAACGCCCAGCGGTGGAGCCACACCTCGTTCTCGCCCAGGCGCCGATCGGCCGGCGCGCGCGCCTCGTCGACGTGGGCCGGATGGACCCAGCTCGCGGCCTTGTCGGCTCCCTCGAGGGCAATCAGGAAGGACTGCGCGCGGATCAGCGCGTGGCAGCCGTCGATCTCGAGGGCGGTGTGTCTCGGGCCCGGGAGCGGAGCCCCGGCGTAGCCGCCGTAGTCCAGCCCGAGCCTCACCTGGTGCCTGGCGCTCGCGGTGCACGTGCCGTCGGGGCCGACCAGGGTGAACGCGCGCGGAGCGACGTCGGTCTTCGGCCCGACCTCGACGGCGAAGCCGCCGGGCAAGAGCTCGCGGTGGGTCGGCCCGGCGCTGGCTGTGGCCGACCCGGTGATGACGAACGCGCGGGCGCCAGCAGTGAGCACGGCGTGAGCACGCGGCGAGCGCGACTCGGCGGTCGCGACGGTGGGAGCGGTCGCGGCGATCGTGCCGTTCGGACGGGCGGCGCCCGGCGCGGCGCTGTGGCCGGGCCCCTTCGCCGTCGTGGGGTGGGCGCACGCCGCGAGCAGCAAGAACGAGAGGGCAACGGGCTTGAGGGACATGGTCTGCTCCAGGGAAGGAGCAAGCCACGTGCCGCGCGGATCTCTGCGGGTTTGTGCGGACCGGTCTGTGGCTCTGCACCCACGCGCGTGGCTCAGTCGCGATTCAGCTCGTCCCAGCTCGGGTAGGCGAGACCGGGAATGCGCGGCGTGTCCACGCGCCAGCCGTGATGGCGATCCCACGCTTCCCAGCGCGGGATCTTGAAGGCGAGGCCTTCGGGGCCCCCCATGTCCGACCAGCCCCGGGCCAGTTGGGCGGCCCACTCGGCGTCGCTGGTGATCAGCGGCCAGCCGAGCCGTGCCAGCGCGAGCGCGAACGTCCCCGGCGCGAGCAGCGCGGTCTCGCTCTGGCCGCCAAGCTCGCGCCACTCGAGGCGCTCACCTCGTCGCCGCGCCACGATCAGCGCTGCGCCGTCGACCACGAAGCGCGCGTCGTCGCCGTCGACCTCGAGCGACCACGCGGGGAGCTTGCGCTGCCAAGCGAGCACCAGGTCGCGCTTCCAGCCGTAGACCCACATCCCGAGGGAGAGATAGTGGCGGACCGCCGGCTGCCAGGACCAGCTGGTGTCGAGCCGAAGTCCGTGCAGCCCCTCGGCGAGGAGAGCGTCGTACGCGGCACCGAGCACCCGCCGCGAGAGCCCGCGATGCCGCGCGCCGGGGTGAAGGTAGAGGCTCGACAGGTTCAACATCGAGCTGCCGTGGAGCGTGGTGCCCAGGACCACCGTGCCCACGCGCTGGTCGGCGTCGCGGATCCAGAACGGCCGCGCATAGGGGCTGTGCGGGCGCTCGAGGATCGCATCCAGGGTCGAGCGAGCCGTCCAGGCCCGCCGCGCGCCCTCGTCCAGGGTCGTCGGCTCGATCAGCACGCCCGCGCGGTTCTCGACGAAGCTCGCGAGCTCGTAGTCGAGCCAGCGCTGCACCTGGCCGTCGTCTTCCGACAGCGCCTCGACCAGGCCGGTGCTCGCGAAGCGCTCGTGGGCGCGGGCGATGTTCGGCCCGAGGTCGAGCATCTCAGGGCTTGCCGCTCTTCGCCTTGGCCAGCTCGGCCTTCGCCTCGTCGAGCCGGCGCTTGGCGGTGACCATGCGCTGGGGCTTCGCGGCCTGGCGCTTGGCTTGGGCGTCGTAACCCGCCACGGCCGCTTCGAGCGCCTTCACCTGTCCGGCGTGATCGCCCATCCCCGCCAAGATGTCGGCTTTGATCTCCAGAAAGCGCAGCCGACGCGGCCCCTCGGCGTGCTTCAGCGCGCGCTCGACCGCGGCCAGCGCCTCGGGGTACTTCTTCAGCGCGAGCAGCACGCCTGCCAAGCGACCCGGCGGCTCGTACGAGCTGGGGAACTGCTTCTCGCGCGCCTCGAGCATCTTGATCGCGTCGGGGGCACGGCCCATGGCCACCAGCGCGCTGGCCAGGTGGGCGTCGTAGGTCTGGGCTGCGGCCGGAGTGGGGGCGTCGCGCGATGCCTTCTCCAAGATTGCCAGCCGTTCGGTCATGGCCTTGCGAGCCCCCGCCTTGTCTCCGAGCGTCAGTCGCACGTCGGCCAGCACGTCGAGGGTGTCGCCGCGATCGTCCGGGGTCGAATCGGGGTGGGGTTTTTCCGCGATGGCCGTCAGCCGCCGCTGGACCGCCTCACGGGCGGCGGTGCGCTTGCCGCCGTCCTTCGCGTGATCGGCGCAGTCGAGCAGCACGCGGGCGAAGTCCGTGGGCTTGGCAGCGCCGCGGACCGCGTCCAGGTACTTCAACCCGGCGTCCACGCACGGGTCGGCGCGCCCGGCGTTGAAGAGCGCGCTGATCAGACCCGCCATCGCCTCGGTGCGTCGCGGCCAGTCGGCAGGGGCGCGCTCCACCGCCAGCTTGTAGTGCTTGGCGGCGCCGTCGTAGTCCGACTCGGACTGCGCGCGCTTGCCCGCCAGCAGGGCAGCGAGCGGCGACTTGGGATCGAGCTTGTCGGCCTTGCGCGCGTCGCGCGCCGCCAGCGCCTCGCGGATGAAGTCGTCCATCTCTTTGATCGAGCCCGAGCCCGGCCAGTACCCGAGGACGTCGCCCTTCTCGGGGTCGAGCATGAAGAACGTGGGCCAGACGTCGATCGCGTGCTTGTCGACGAAGGCGGCGTTCTTCTCTTTCTCGGTGTCCACCGTGGCGAACACCACCTGCTCGCCCAGCGGTCGGAGCGCCGGCGTGTCGAGCACGAAGTGCTTCATGCTGATGCAGGTGTGGCACCACTCGGCCCAGGTATCGACGAACACCAGCTTACCCTCTTGCTTGGCGCGGGCCATCGCGCCCGGGACGTCGTCATCGATCCAGGTCAAGCCGGGCCGTCCGTCGGACGTGCCACCGTCGGCGCTGGGCGTCGCGGCGGCGTCGGCGGCCGTGGACGCGCCGGCCTCGGGTGCGCTCGCGGGTTCGGGCAGCGAAGGGGTGGGGGAGGGAGCGCAGGCGGCGAGCAGGGCTGCGAAGAGCAGGGTCGGAGCACGCATCGGCCGCGAGGGTAATCCACCGCGCCGGTCCGCGCACCTCGAGCGTGTCAGGCGGGTCGCGGCCACCGGTACATCACGTGGCGCCGCAGCGGGTGCCCCTCGGGCAAGCTCGGGTGATCAAAGTCGTCCTCGGGCGCGCGTCGCATGCCGAGGGCCTGCATCACGCGCTCGGATCGGGTGTTGGCCGGGACCGTCCAGGCCAAGAGCTCGCCGAGGCCGAGCTCGCGGAAGGCGAAGTCGGCGGCCGCGCGCGCGCCCTCGCGGGCGTAACCATGACCCCAGTGGTCGGGCGACAGGCGCCAGCCGAGCTCCACGCAGGGCGTGAACCGGGCCTCGAACTTGGGCACGTTGAGCCCCACGAAGCCGACCCACGGCGCGTCGGGCAGCTCCACCGCCCACATCCCGAAGCCGACGTCGTCGAAGTGGTCGCGCAGTCGAGCGAGGAGCGCGTCGCTCTGATCGCGCGTGAGCACCGAAGGGTAGTGCTGCATCACGCGCGGATCGGCGTTGATTGCCGCGAAGGGCTCGGCGTCGGCGTCGCGCCACGGTCGCAGCGTGAGCCGCGGGGTCGTGAGGGTGGAGGCGGCGGCGACCCGCGGCATGCCCAGGCTCGCGAGCAGCGCGCGCGCCCGCGCACGCACGACGGGCTCGAACCACTCCCCGGTGTTGTCGAAGCGCTGCTCGCAGTCGAGCGACGCCCGGACGGCTGCCTGGTTGATCTCGGCCACGCGTTCGAGGGAAAGCCCGACGTGGCCCGCCCGGTCGCGGTGCTGCACCCGCTCGAGGCAGCTGGCCGAAGAGGCCTCGACGCGCACCCGGCCGAGCGCCCCGAGGGACTCGAGGGAGCGTAAGAACGCCGGCGTCGACTCGGCGGCGCCGGTGAGCTCGATCACGACCACGTCGTGATGGCGAAGCTCATCGGCGATGGCGGCCGTGACCTTCTGGTAGCCGCGGACTTCCCAGGTCGCGTCGCGCGGCTCGCGCGCGTGCTCGACCCAAATCGGCTCGACGGGCAGGAAGCGCAGCCCGAACACCCGATCGATGAGCGCGCCGAGCCGCGACCTGCCGGCGCCCTTGGGCCCGGCCAGAACCAGAACCTGCTTGGCCACGGCGGCGATGTTAGCGCCGCGCGGGCGCTCCACCACGATCCGCGCTGGGCCCCCCGGACCAGGCCACGTAGGCCACCGGGACCGCCGCCCCGATCAAGGCGATCACGGCGCCGCGACCCCAGAGCCCCTTCCGGCCCGGGATCATGAACAGCCCCGAGACCGAGAGGAACAGCAAGAGCACCGCGTAGCCGTCGGCCACCAGCGTCCAGGCCCGCTTGCCGCGATTGAGGTGCAGCCAGTTGGCCAGGCGCAGGAACCAGCGGGGGCTCTGCCCTTCCTCGATTACCTTGCCGCTCTTCGTGTCCACGTGCAGCGTCCGGTCTCCGAGGACCACGTCGAGCTGCGTGTCGTCGGCTCGGAAGACCTCCCGGGGTTTTTCGCGCACGCCCAGCGCGCCCAGCACGCTTGCTGCCAGAGCCTCGTCGTCTTCGGGCAGCGGCACCGTCACCTGGTGCGTTCGCTCGACCTGGCGAAAGCTCGGATCCCAGTCGGCAATGTGGTTCACCGCGATCCCGCTCAGCGCGTAGATCACCGTCAGCCCGATCACCAGGTAGCCGAAGTCCCGGTGCAGTGCGCGGATCCAGGGACGCCAGGCACGGCGCGTCCGGGTGTCGCTCACGCGTAGCGCTCCTCTTTCCACGGATCGCCGCGGTCGTGATACCCGCGCTGCTCCCAGTACCCGCGCTCGTTCTTGCTCGCGAAGCGGATCCCCGTCACCCACTTGGCGCTCTTCCAGAAATACAGGTCCGGCAGCACGATGCGCGCCGGCGCGCCGTGGGTTCGGGGAAGGGGCTTTCCGTCGAGTCGATGCGCCACCAGCACGCTCGGGGCCAGGGCGTCTTTGATCGGGACGTTCGCGGTGAAGCCGTGGGCGGCCTCGAAGATCACGTAGCGGGCGCTCTTCTTCGGCTTGGCCCGACTGGCCAGGTCCTTGACGCGAGCCCCCTTGACCGCGATGCCCAACGCCGACCAGCCGGTCACGCAGTGCACGTCGACGCTCAGGTCGGCCTCGGGCATGGCCAAGAGCTCGTTCAGGTCGAGGGTGAACGGGCTCTCGACCTCGCCGTGGACCTTCAGCCGGAAGGCGCCGGGGCTGGGGTCGCCGGCGTCGCCGCCCATCGGCTTCCACCGCCGGATCACCCGCTGGCCGGGCGGCAGGCGAGGGCGACCGTCGGCGCGGGTCTGGGCGCGGGCGGCGCGGGTCAGGTCGTCGGCCAAGACCCACACGCCGCCCCCGAGGGCGAGCACGGCGGTGCCAGCGACGGCGGTGCGGATCAGCTCACGGCGAGAGAGCAACTGGGCGAGCGCCGCGCGGCGCTCGGATTCGAGGTCGGTCACGCTCAGGCACTACGGGCGGGGCGCCTGTCTGGTTGCGCGGCCCGGCAGCCCCCGGGACATTCCCGCAGCTTTCCTGCCTTTGCCCCCGGCCTGTGGCATACCTCGGGCAGATCTCATGTGTCGCCTGTTCGGCTTTCGTAGCGTGATCCCGAGCCAGGTCCACCGCTCGCTCCTGGCCGCCGAGAACGCCCTCGGCAAGCAGAGCAATCGGCACCCGGACGGCTGGGGGGTGGCGTTCTACGTCGACGGCTCGCCGCACGTGACCAAGAGCGCCGAGCTGGCGCTGGGCGATCAGCTCTTTCATCGACTGAGCGGCGTGGTGGCCAGCGAGACCGTGCTCGCCCACGTGCGACGCGCGACTCAGGGCGACAAGTCCGTGTTGAACTGCCACCCGTTCCAGTACGGGCGCTGGGTGTTCGCGCACAACGGCGACATCCCCGAGTTCGCCCGTCACCGCGACGCCCTGGTGGCCGAGATCCAGCCGAAGCTGCGGCGCTTTCTGCTGGGGGACACCGACAGCGAGGTCGTCTTTCTGATCTTCCTCTCGCACCTGAGCGAGCACGGGCCGCTGTCGCGGCGCCATACCGTCGACGATGTCTCGTCGGCGCTCCGCGCGGCCATCTTGCGAGTTCGCGCCATCGCCGACACCCACGCCGAGAAGCGTGCGAGCTTGACGCTGATGGTCACCGACGGTGACACCATGGTGGCCACCGCCGGCGGCAAAGAGCTGTACTGGTCCAGCTACAAGCAGCGCTGCGCTGACCGTGACAGTTGTGCGAGCCTCTCGGCCGAGTGCGAGGCGCCTTCGCGCACTGGCTTCGTCAATCACTTCATCCTCTCCAGCGAGCCGCTGCACGGCGAAAACGTGTGGGAGAAGCTGGAAGACGGCGAGGTGATCGGCGTGGACTTTCGCATGCGGGTGACCCGCACTCACATCGATCGCGCGCCGATGCCCCTCGCGGCGGCGCAGTGACGCGCCCGCCGGCCGAGCGGGGCGAGACGGTGCGGGTGTCGATCGCCGCCGCCCTCCGTTCGGGCGCGCTGTCGGCTCGGGAGATCTCGGAGCAGGTCCGGATCGCCGAGCGCGAGGTCGGTGATCACCTGGCCCACCTGGAAAAATCCCTGCGTGCTCAGAGCGAGCGCCTGGTCATCGAGCCCGCCGCGTGCCTGACCTGCGGCTTCGTCTTCGAGGCGCGTTTGCGCCACGGGCGACCGAGTCGTTGCCCCGAGTGCAAGGGCGAGCGCCTCAGCGTGCCCCGCTTTCGCATCGAGTGACGGGCGAGCGGCACTGGACGAGCGGGGCGTCGGCCGACCCAGGCGGGCCTTCCCCGGGGCGCCCTGCCGGTGCAATAGTGCGCCCCCCGATGAAGACCGCCACGCCGTTCCTGTGGGCCGCGCTCCTCGCGCTCGGCTGCGAATCGAAACCGGCCGACCCCGCGCCCCCGCCCAGCGCGACCGCCAGCGCCCCGCTCGTGGTGCCCAGCGCCTCGGCCGGGCCGAGCGCGAGCGGCGCTCCCTCGGCCGAGCCCGCGGCTTCCGACGCGGCCACGGCCGCAGACGGCGGCGACCGCGGCGACGGCGGTGACGCGCCGGCGAGCGACGCCGGCGCTGCCAAGAAGGCGTTCGCGCCCGAGCACGGCGTCAAGCTGCTCGAGCCCGGCGCCGAGCCGCGGCAGAAGCTTCGTTACAAGTTCGTGGTCGATCGTACCGACCGGCTCGAGATGACCACCACCAGCAGCATGAAGATGACGATGGGTGGGCAGGCCGCCGACGTCCCGAGCCCGCCGGCGGTGCGCGTGGTCGCGGCGCTGACGGTGAAAGAGGTGACCGCCGACGGGACCGCGAAGCGCTCGTTGGTGCTGGAAGACGTGGGGCTGATGCCCGGACCGGGGCTCAGCAAAGAACAGCGGGATCAAGCCGAGAAGAACCTGAGCGCGCTCGAGAAGCTCACCGGGCGCGACCGGGTGGACTCTCGAGGGTTCGTGCGACAGGTCGAGCTCGATGCATCGAAGATCGACAACCCCGCGCTCAAGCAGGCGCTGGCAGCGATGCAGCAGACGTTCGACCAGATGGGGGCACCCTTTCCGGAAGAAGAGATCGGCGTCGGCGCCAAGTGGCAGGTCAAGACCAAGCTCGAGCAGATGGGGATCAAGCTCACCCAGACGGCGAACTACGAGCTGTCGGCCCTGACCGGCGACACCGGCAAGATCAAGCTCCAGCTTCAGCAGACCGCGCCGGGGGGCAACATGGAGCTGCCGGGTCTGCCGGCGGGGGCCACCGCCAGGCTGGTGGGCATGAAGGGCAGCGGCAAGGGAGAGCTCGAGTTCGATCTCGCGCGGTCGATCCCCAAGGGGCGCATCGACACCAAGAGCGAGGTCAAGGTGCAGGTGTCGATGGCCAGCGACAAGCAAGAGATGAGCACCAAGATGGAAGCCAAGGTGGTGTTCAAGCCGCTGACCAAGTAGCCGAGCGTCGGCGCCGGCGGGGGGCGCGGCATCACTCGAAGGTGATCACGAAATCCCACTCGCCGACCTTGGCCGCGTCGGTGCCCGCCACGCGCACCGACACCACCCGGGCCGGGGCGCGGCGCCGCACCCGCTTCGGGATGGCGTCCCCGCGGCAGTGGCCCGTGCCCGCCAGGACCACCAGCTGGCGGCCCGGCAGCTTCCCGCCCAGCCACCGTGCCGCGCTCTCGGCCATGGTCTCGTCCCACACCACCTGGGCTGCGTACAGCTGGTCGGCCTTGCCGTGGGGGTGGCCTTTCATCGTCCCGTCGAACCACGCGCGGTGATCGGCGTCGCTGAGATCGAGCTCCGGCAGCTGCTTCTGCTGCTCGCGCGACAGACCCTCGATGCCGAGCCGCGCCACGCCCCGCGTCAGCCCCCGCGAGGCGTTCAGTGCCAGCACCGGCAGACCCTTGTGGCGCGCCAGCTCGAGCTGCGGGCGGTAGAACGCGAAGTCCCAACCCCAGTGGTCGAGCCAGCGGGCCTCGCGCATGAAGTCGGCTTCCTCGAGCTCGAAGCCCAGGTAGCGGTCGAGCGCGCGTTGCTCGGAGCGCGGCAGCATCTCGAGGCCCAGGGCCAAGGAGCGGCCGCTCATCGTGCTCCGCTCGGCCAGGGCCCCGAGCACCGCCCACTGGGCGAAGTGCGAGCGCGCGTGCCCGTGCTCCTCGCCGACGCAGATCAGATCGGCGCGGCTGAGCTCGTCGAACAAGTCGTCGGCCGAGAGCAGCTCGCCGCCGTCGACCCGCTGCCCGACGAACGCGCCGGCAGCGCTCTCGACCACGTCGGGGGCGACCTTGGGCTTCGCCGACGCGGCGTGGGGCGCGGGGGTCTCGTCCGGGCGCGGCGCGTCGGCCGCGGGGCGAGCCGCGGTCTGGGTGCACGCGCCGAGGGCGAGCGCCAGGAACAAAACGAGCGCGGCGCGCACGTCAGTACCCTCGATCGCGCAGCGACCCAGGGAGCAGCTGGCTGGGCTTGCCGCTGACCACCACCCACAGCTGGTGCGCGGCGCGGGTCACGGCGATGTGCAGCAGGTGTCGCGCTTCGTCCTCTTCGGGGTACGACGCCTCGGCAACCTCGACCAGGACCACGTAGTCGAACTCCAGGCCCTTGACCTGTCGCACGTCGGTCACGTCGATGCCGGCGCGGAACGGGAAGTCCTGATCGGCGATGCGCCGCAGGTAAGGCACCTCGGCCTTTCGCAACCCGTCGAAGTAGAGGTCGGCCTGCTCGGGGTAGCGCGCCACCACCGCGACCGACGCCCGCGGCTCGAGCCGCATCAGCTCGCGCAGCGCCTCGCCCAGGAACCCGACGGCGTCGCCGGCGTGGGCGAACACGAACAGATCCACCGGGGCGCCGCTGCGGGTGGCCTCGGGGGCGTCGGCCGGGGCCAAGGGGCCGAGCACGTCCCGCGCCAGCTCGATGATCTCGTGGGTGCTGCGGTAGGCGAGCTTGAGCGGCTCGACCGCCACGTGGGAAAGCCCGAGCTCGTCGAGCACCGTCTTCCAGTCCGAGAAGCCGTTGTCCATCAGCAGCCGCTGCGCGACGTCGCCGGCCAGGGTCACGCTGCGCGCAGGGCTCACCGTGTCGAGCACCACCGCCAGCTCGACCGGCGACAGATCCTGCGCTTCGTCCACCATCACGTGCTCGTAGACCAGGGCGTCCTTGCCCTTCACGTTGCGCATCAGCGGGCCGCGCATGCGCTGACACAGCCGGAGCAGCAGTGTGTCGTCCTCGCGGTCGAGGTGGACGTGCTCCTCGATCTCGCGACCGTCCACGCCGTGACGGAGCTCGTGCTCGTCGGGCTCGTCGTGGCCCTCGTGCTCGTCGTCGTGCCGGTCGGACTTGCGTTCGCTCGACTGCTGGTGGGCCACTTCGGCCAGCTGCTCCATGTAGTGGGTCAGCTGACCGGCGTGGGCCGAGCACCAGCCGTGGGCTCGCCTGAGCTCGGGCTCGGTGAGCTGACCGGGGGCGTGCTTGGCGAAACAGGCGACGAGGGCCGCCTCGTCGCTGACCAAGTCCGCCCAGGCGGTGACCACGTCCCGGGCCTCGCGCACGCCGTTGCGCACCAGCCGCTCGAGGGACACGCGCGTGTCGGTGGGGAGGCGCTTGCCGTGGCGCTCGAGCCACGCGCCCACCGAGTGGACGCGGTGAGCCAGCGGGCGCTCGGGGGCGCGACCGAAGGCCGAGAGGAGCTCTCGCCCCTCGTCCTGGTCCTGGTGCGGGCCCAGGGTCGCCGCCAGCCGCTGCTCGAAGCGCGCGCCGATCTTGGCCACGTGCTCGTCGATGGCCCGGAGCATCACCGGGTGCTTCTTCAGGCGCGTGACGCCGGCGGGCGTGTCTTCGCTGTAGCGGTTCGGCACCGACGGCATCTGGATCTCGCGGACGCGCTCGGCCCAGGCCTCGTAGGTGCGGATCGGGATGCCCTCGACGCCCAGCGCCGGCAAGACCTGCGAGATGTAACGCACGAGCGCGGTGTTGAAGACCACGATCAACATGCGATCGGGGCGGAAGCGCCGGGGGTCCTGGAAGTTGAGGTAGGCCAGGCGATGCAGCGCGATGGTGGTCTTGCCGCTGCCGGCGCCGCCCTGGATCACCACCAGCCCCGAGTCTGCCGCGGTGATCAGCTCGAACTGTCGCCGGTCGATCAGTGCGGTGATCTCTTTGAGGTGCTTGTCCTCGGTCAGATCGTCCCCGCCGATCCCGAGCCTGCCCGGGCGATGGAGCTTCTCGGCGCGGGCGGCGGTGCCTTGGCCGCCGTGCAGCTTGAGCGAGTCGGTGCCGAGGTGCTTCCACGTGCCGGCTCCGGTCCGGGCGAAGGTCCCCTGCGGCGAGGTGATGCGCCGCAGGGTGCGCTCCACGATGCTCACGCTGCGGCGGGTGACGACCTCACCGGTCACCTCGCGACCGCCGAAGACCTCGTCGTACTCGTCACCCTCGTCGTAGCGGTAGTAGAGGCGGCTAACCGGCGCGTCGCGCCAGTCCACGATCCGCACTCCGCTCTTGGTGTCCAGGTACGTGCCGCGACCGATCAGCACCTCGCGGCGCTTGCCGTTCTCTTCCAGCACCAGACGGCCGAAATAGGGCGACTTGGGGTCGACGTAGCTCTCGGTCGAGGTGCTCTGGTGGGCGGCCAGCATCTGCAAGCGCTCCATCTGCTCGACCAGCGGCGGGACGTCTTCCAGCCGCGCGACCGCGATCTCGTCGCGGAGCCCCAGCATCTGGGACTGATAGTCGATGGGCGGGCGCTCCGAGTCGCGGGGCTTGCGCGCGTCGAGGTGTCCGAGCACGCGCCCCAGACACTGCTCTTCTTCACTGACGACCCGGTGTTGTTCCGGCGTCTCGGGGTGGTTCTCGACGGGGCTCTGGCTTTCCACGGGAAGCGAGCACGACTAGCACGAAGTTTCCCCTCGTCCCAGCCCCGCCCTCACTTCGGCGTCGCGCACTTGGCGCTCGCCGCCGCAGACGTGTTGTTGTCCTGCCGGCATTCCAAGGTGGGCAGCGGGACCGTCACCTGGGCGTAGACCGGCGTGGCGCCGCTCTTGACGTCGGCCGGCGCGTTCGGCAGCGGCAAGATCACCTTCTCGCCCTGCGCCGGGCCGAGCGCCGCCCCGGTCGCCGCTTCGCCCAGCTTGGTGCCCGACGGCGCGGTGCCCGAGAAGAACTCGACCTTGATTCCGGCGGGCAAGAGCGCCTGGCCCAGGTTCCGCACCGTGGCCGAGAGCGCATAGCTGCCGGCGCACTCGGCGCGCACCTCGACCACCGCGTCCGGCGCCGAGAAGACGCTGTCCACCGGCCGGTTCAGTCGGAAGTTGTTCAGCGCGGGGAGCGTCCAGTTGGCCACCTCTTTGGCGGGGATGCTGCCGTCCTCGGCGACCCCGGTGATGGCGTACGCGTGTTGGTTCCAGATCGAGCGGGTGCGCACCCACTGCCCGGTGGCGCTGCCGAAGACCCGGATGCCGCTGGTCTTCTTGCCGCCGGGGCAGGTGATGGGGGAATAGGCGTTCGACGCGACGATCAGATCGGCCTCGCCGTCGTTGTCCACGTCGGCGACCAGCGGATACTCGTTCAGCGTGCCGCTGGTGTTGCAGGTCTCGAACAGCACGGTGCCGGTGGCGCCCTCGTAGATGTGCAGCTGGTACTCGTCGGCGTAGACCACCTCGGCCTTGCCGTCGCCGTTGAAGTCGAAGAGCGAGCTGCCGGTGCCGGCGCTCGAACAGTCCACGGTCTGCTTGGCCCAGAGGAAGGTGCTGGCGTCCGCGGTCGTGCCGTCCATCAGCTTCTTGCCGTCGAACACCGCGTAGCCCACCCCGCCGGCGAGCGCGACGTCGGGGACCGAGTCACCGTTGAAGTCGCCGACCGTGGCGGGGCCGCCGCCCCACTTGGAGCCGGCGCTGCCCGGGTTGCAGAGCGCGGGGTTCAGGGTCCCGTTGATGTCGATGCCGGCGCGGACGATCTTGGCGCTGTTCGGCTGCGTGCTGTCGTAGCGCCAGATCGCGAGCTGGTGCTGCATGAAGTACACGCTTACGATCTCGGCCTTGCCGTCCTTGTCCAGGTCGGCGACCGCTGGGCCGCTCTTGAAGTTGCTGCCCGCCGACCACGAGTGGCCGGTGGCGCCGTTCTTGGCGATCTGCGCGCCGGTCTGATCGAACACCTGCGCGTTGGCGACGATGTCCAGCTTGCCGTCGCCGGTCACGTCGGCCACGGCGAACGTGCCCTCCATCGCCGGCGTGAAGGCGTGCTTCAGCGCGCCGGTCTTGCCGTCCAAGATGCCGCCTTCGACGATCACCTCGGGCGACCCGTCTTGATCCAGATCCGCGATCGCCGGCTGGAAGCACAGCGACACGTTGGTGTTCCAGAGCATCTTCCCGTTGCCGTCCAGGGCGCGCACCGCGGTGCCGTCGCCGGGGCAGGCGACGACCTCGTTGCCGGGCTTGCCGTCGATGTTGCCGCCCGCCAGCTGTCGCGAGGCGGCGATGCCGGTCACCGTCCACTTGCTCTTGAACTGCCCGCCCACCAGCGAGATGGCCCGCAGCGTGCCGCTCGTGCCGTACCCGCCGTTCGCGAAGGTTGTGAACACGATCTCGGGGATGTCGCGCTCGTTGACCTTGCCGTTGCAGTCGTCGTCGTCCAGCTGAATCACGATCGGCGTCATCATCACGTCGCTGTCGGTGGTGCCGGTCACGGTCCCGCCCCAAGCGAGCTTCTCGACGGGCGAGAACGCCGCGGCCGTGGGCTTGACCTCGCACAGCGGCAGGCAGTCTTGCCCGCCGGCGCCGGCGTCGGTCCCCGCGGCGCAGATCGGCGGCTTCGGCAGGCACTTGCCCTGGGGCGGGGCGACGCCCCCCACGCAGGTGCCGCCGTCGGCGCCGGCCTCGGGCACGCCTGCGTCCTCCGGTGTCCCGAGCGAGTACTCGCAGTACTGGCCCGGACCGCAGTCGCTCGAGTCGGTGCAACTTCCGCCCGGGGTGACGCACTTGCCGAACGAGCACACGTCGCTCGCTCCGCAACAGCTGGTGCCGCAGGCCTTCTCGACCGAGCAGCACACGTTCCCGGCGCACACGCCGCCGTCGCAGCTCTGGCCCGAAGGGCAGGCGGACCCGCCGCCGGTGCCGCCCCCGCTGCCGCCGGCGCTGGCGTCGTCGCCGCCGGTGCCGCTGCTGGCGCCCGTGCCGCCGCCGCCGGTCGCCGACCCGCCGGTGTTCGACGACGTGCCGCCCTCGTCGTCGCTGCCGCAGCTCACGCTGGCCCCGACGGCTGCAGCCGAAATTAACGCCCACCCGAGTGCACTCCGCTTCATGGCGCGAGGCTAGCATTCAAGAGCCCGTCGAGGGCGTCGATCACGCTGCCGCCGATCTCGTGTCCGCCGTTGAAGGGCACGAACGTGACCTCGAGCCCCGCCGAGGTCAGCTCGTCGCGCAGCCGCTCGGCAATCGAGAATGGCAAGAGTGGATCGAGCCGGCCATGGCTCTGCACCACGCAGAGCCCTTTGCGCTTCGGCATCAGCGGTAGCCACTCGTGCTCGGCGAGCAGCGTTCCGCTCATCAGGGCCAGGCCCGCCAGCGGGCGATCGGTGCAGAGCGCGACGTCGAGCGCGAGCATCGCGCCCTGGGAGAAGCCGCCGAGCACCACCTGCGGCGCGTCGAGCTGGTCGAGCAGCCCCGAGATCAGCGCGCGGGCCTCGGCCATGCCCTCGGGCACGTCCCGCGTGAGATCGCGGAGCTCGCCGCCGGCGAGGGCGGCTTCGAGCTTCGCCATGTCGATCATCCACCACGCGCGGGCGTCGCCGTAGGGGTCGAGGGCGAGCGGCGCCTCAGGAAACGCGAAGCGCGTCCCGGGTGGCGGCCGGAGCTCGCGCCAGAGCGGCACGAGATCGGTGCCCGGTGCGCCGAACCCGTGCAAGAGCACCACGAGGGGGCCGTTGCCGCCGCCCTCCCGGTCGTCCCCGCCGGTGAGGTGGACGGTCAGCTTGCCCAGGGTCGTGGTGCGCACGGGCGGGAACCTAGCCGAAGTGCTGGTCGAAAAAATAACTCGGCCAGCGGGCCGGTCTCGTGTACACTCTCACTGGAACGGAGGTCGGACATGCTCAGGGCACTTCGGACGGCTGGGTTTCTCGCGGTTCTGTCGGCAGTCGGGTGTGGCTCTGACGCTGGCGACGACGGAGGGTCGGGTGGGAGCGGAGCGTCCTCCGGCTCGGGCGGCGCAGCCGGTTCGGCCAGCGGGGGAGCCTCCGGATCCGGCGGCGCGAGCGGCGGCGCCGCGGGCAGCGGAACCGGCGGCGGTGCGAGTGGCGGAGCGGCGGGCAGCGGGACCGGCGGCGCGGGCACCGGCGGCAGTGGCACCGGCGGCAGCGGCACCGGCGGCAGTGGCACGGGCGGAGCGGGAACCGGCGGCGGGGGCAGCGCGAAGCTTTCGACGGTCGGATCGCTGGTGGTGCTCGGCGACTCGATCAGCGACGGCGGCGGGCAGGGGCCGTTCTACTACGACCTCTTGCAACAGGATCTGAAGAAGAAGTTCCCGACCCTGTCATACAAGAACAACGCCCAGAGCGGCTCCAAGACGAGCGCGCTCTCGGGGCAGATCAAAGGGCTTCCGGCCACGCTGCCCGGACCGGTGGCGGTGTGCATCACTAGCGGCGGCAACGACATGAAGGCCGAGCTGGCGGCGATCGTCACGGGCACCGACGCCGCGGCGCGCGCGCAGATGGGCGCGAACATCTCCGGCGCCCTCGACGCGCTGCTCAAGCCTGGGCGCTTCGGGGCGGGAGTGAGCGTGCACGTTTTCGAAGCGAATATCTACGACGCGAGCGACGGGCAGGGGAACTTCAGCGCCAACAACTGCGCCTTCGGCAAGGGTCTGCCGGCCGTCCCAACCGGCGCGTTCTTCACCAGCTGGAACGGCGAGATCGCGAAGCAGGTGACGGCCAAGGGGCAGTGGCTGACCGACATCCACGGGCTGTTCCAAAACCACGGGTTCAACCACCCGCCCAAGTGGTACGCCAACGATTGCACGCACCCGAACACCACCGGGCACGATCAGCTGCGGCGGCACTATTACTTCAAGATCACCGGCGAGACCTTGCCGTAGGCGACTCGCCGCGCCACGAGCTGAGGATCACGGCCGTGATCCGCGCCCCGTGTCGCCCAGCGCGACATCCGGCGCGGATCACGGGCCCCGCTCGACTCGATCGGCGCTAGGAACTAACCTTCGGGCCCATGGGCAAACACTTCCTTTGGGCAGCGGGCGCGGTGGCATTGGGTCTGGTCGGGGTCGCGTGCGGCAGCGACGACGACGGCGGCGGTGGGTCGGGTACCGGCGGCACCGGCGGCTCGGCCACCGGCGGGTCGAGCGGCGGCGGCGCGGGTGGCAGCTCCGGCGGCGGCGCGGGGGGCGTGAGCGGCGGCGGCGCGGGTGGCGGTGGCGGGAGCGGCGGCGGCACCGGTGGCGGCGCGTCGCTGTACGACTGCTCGGCGCCGAGCGGCACCGTCAACCTCAAGCTCACCCAGGTGGCGAGCGGGTACGACCGCCCGGTGTGGGTCGGTAGCCCGCCCGGCGACACCGACCGGCTGTTCGTGGTCGAACAGGACGGCCGGATCCAGCTCATCAAGAGCGGCAGCAAGGTGGCGACGCCGTTCCTCGACATCGACGCCAAGGTCGAGAGCGGCGGCAACGAGCAGGGGCTGCTCGGCCTGGCCTTCCACCCCGACTACGCCACCAACGGCCGCTTCTTCGTCCACTATTCCAAGAGCGGCAATGGCGACACCATCATCGCCGAGTACAAGCGCAGCGGGTCGAACCCCGATCAAGCGGACGGCGCGAGCGAGAAGATCTTGCTCACGGTGGATCAACCCGAGAGCAACCACAACGGCGGCGACATCCACTTCGGCCCCGACGGCATGCTCTACATCGGCCTGGGCGACGGCGGCGGCGGCGGCGACGGCCACGGAACCATCGGCAACGGGCAGTCGCTCTCGACGATGCTGGGGAAGATCCTGCGGATCGACGTGAACAGCACCGGCGGCGCCAAGGCCTACGGCATTCCCAGCGGCAACATGACCAGCGGCGGCGCCCTGCCCGAGATCTGGAGCTACGGCCTGCGCAACCCCTGGCGGTGGTCCTTCGACGCCTGCACCGGCGACATGTACGTCGGCGACGTCGGGCAAAATCAGTGGGAAGAGATCGACGTCGAGCCCAAGAGCAAGGGCAGCGGCACCAACTATGGCTGGCGGCAGATGGAGGGCACGCACTGCTTCAACCCGGCGACCGGCTGCGACAAGACCGGCAAAGAGCTGCCGGTGGCCGAGTACTCCCACAGCGACGGCTGCTCGGTGACCGGTGGGTTCGTGTATCGCGGCAAGAAGATCGCCGCCCTGCGCGGGACGTACCTCTACGCGGACTACTGCTCGAGCCGCTTCTGGAGCTTCAGCTACTCGGGCGGGAAGGCGAACGGCGCGGCCGAGATCACCACCGACATCACCTCGGGCGACGATCCGGGCCAGATCTCGAGCTTCGGACAAGACGCGACGGGCGAGCTGTACGTCACCGACTTCGACGGCAAGGTCTGGCGCATCGACGGCGAGTGATGTCGCCCGCGGTCGAACACCTGCGCGCGCTGCTCGAGCGATCGACGCGCGTGTTGGTGTTCACCGGCGCGGGGCTCTCCACCGGCAGCGGGATCCCTGACTTTCGAGGACCGACCGGGGTGTGGCAGTCGCGCACGCCGGTCTACTACCAGGCGTTCATGGCCGACGAGGCCGCGCGGCGCGAGTACTGGGAGTACAAGCTCGAAGGCCACCGGGCCTTCGCCGACGCGCGACCGAACGCCGCCCACCTGGCGCTGGTCGAGCTCGAGCGGCAGGGCAAGCTCGATTGCCTGGTGACCCAGAACATCGACGGTCTGCACCAGGCTGCCGGCACCAGCGCCGGGAAGCTGATCGAGCTCCACGGCACGAACGCCGAGGTCGAGTGCGTCGAGTGTCGGAGGCGCGAGCCCTGCGCGCGCGCCATGACCGAGTTCGCCGAGACCCGTGAGCCGCCGACTTGCCCGGACTGCGGCGCGCTCCTCAAACCCGCGGTGGTGATGTTCGGGCAGGCGCTGGACGGGGCGCTGCTCGGGCGGGCGCTCCGGGCCGCCGAGCGGGCAGACCTGGTGCTCGCGCTGGGGTCGTCGCTGGTGGTCACGCCGGCGGCCGACGTGCCGCTGGCCGGCGCGCGCCGGGGTACGCCCTACGTGATCGTGAACCGCGGCGAGACGGCCCACGACCGCCAGGCCACGCTGCGCATCGACGACGACGTGGTCCGCGTGCTGCCCGCGGCGCTGGCTGGTACTTGACCCTGCCGCGTCAGCGAGGCCGGCGCCGCCGCGCGAGCGCCAGGAGGCCCAGACCCAAGAGCGAGAGGCCCGCGAACGGCGATCCCGGTGCGACGGCGCACCCGCCGCCGCCGCCCGGCTCCAGATGGCTCGAGCTCGTGCTGCCGGTTCCGCTCGCCGCGCCGGAGCCCGAGCCCCCCGTGCCGCCGGAACCCGAGCCCGCGCCGCCGTCGCTGTCCGAAGGCGGCCAGCCGTGCTTGGCGTTCCAGGCGGCGAGCAGCGCGTCGATCTTCTGGGTGTTGTCGACCAGCGTGAGCTTCCCCCCGGACGCCGGGTACTCTTCGATCTCTTCGGCCCAGGGCATGGTGCTGTCCCAGGCCGGCCACGCACCGGCGTCGAGCGCGACCTGGCGAGTGTCGGGCAAGATCATGCCGCGTTGACCGTCGCAGGTGACGCGCTGGACCGCGAGCGCATACGCCGGCACCGTCGGCTCGCCGGGCGCGGCGCGGAAGATCGGATCTTCGGTCATCTCTACCGGTGAGAGGGTGGTGAAGAGCCGGGTCAGGTACGGCCATTTGCCGAGCAGCGCCTTGGCGTGGACCGCCGGGTCGATGATCCGGGTCTGGAGCGCCGCGGCGAACTCGGCGGCGTTCCACTTGGCCTGGTTGATGGCCGCGAGGTTGCAGCTCAGGCAGCCATAGAAGTCGTAGTCCTTCATGCCCGCCGGCACCGGCAGGTAGTCCGCCAAGAGGCCTGCGATCAGCGGGTGGCCATAGACGCACTGCAGGCCGACGGTGCAGGCGAGCAGGCCTTGCTTCGACAGCTCGTCGGTGACCTTCTCGGGCGGCAGGCCCTGGAACGGCGCGGCGCTCCACCCGGGGCTCCACACCATGGTGGGCTGTACGACCCCGCTCGAGCCGGCGTACTCGGTGACGAAGGCCTTGCCGTTCGCGACGGCGCTGTCCACGGCGCGGGTCACGGCCTGGGTGTAGTTCTTTCCGAGCCCGAGCCAGTCGAGCCGCGCCGGGTTGAGCACGACGTGCTTGTAGTTCTCGGGGACGACGCGGTCGTCACCCAAGAAGAACGCGCGGACCGCCATGTCTTCCGTCGCGGCGACGCGGGTCAGCTTCAGCGGGACGCAGGGCTCGTCGCCCTTGTACTTGAAGACCAGCGGGTGGATCTCGTCGAGGCCTGCACCGGCCGTCAGCTTGATCGCGACGAACACGTAGTTCTTCAGCACGTACTCGCCGAGGATCTGCGGCGCGCTGGGGATGTTCTGGTAGTTGTTGTTCTGCAGCCAGCTCACCACCTCGGAGGCGGTGCCGCCCTTCAGCACCACCACCTCGAAGGCGCCGACGGTCTTCTCGAACACCACCTGCGGCCCGCCGCCCCCCGAGCCCCCGGCGCCCCCGGTCGAGGAGCCGCCCGTGCCCTGCCCGCCGTCCACCAACGTGCCACCGCAGAAGTCGTTCTGGGTCTGCATCGCGTAGGTCGGCACGGTGACCCGGAGCAGCTCGGTGAACAGGGGTTGCGAGCCCACCTTCACGTCCGGCACGTCGGGCATCGGCACCACCCAGGCGAAGCGCTCGGCAGAGCCCTGGTACTGGATCTGCACGTGGGCCTCGACCGTCTGCCCGTCGAGCACGAACAAGATGTTCTCGCCGGACTGATCCACCGGCATCGCCTGCGGGCCGGTGTCGCAGAAGGTTCCGCCGCACGCATCCGCGGCGCGGGGCCCCAGCACAGCGACCGCAGCAAGACACACGATCAGATGGCGTTTCATCTTCTTCCCACTCTCCCGCGGCGCGGCTCGCCGATCGATGCCGAGTGTAAGCGCTCGGCGGGCCAAGGTCGAGGCGGGGCGCCGGCTCGGCAGCGAGCGACGCAACCCCGACGTGGCGCGGTTGCCGCGGTCGGTTCGCACCGACCCGCCGCACCGCGATTCAGTGCTCCCCTGGCGGCTCGTCGAGCGCTTCGCGCACTTTGTGCGTCAGCTCGGCGGCGCTGAAGGGCTTGCCGATCAGCTTGGTCTGAGGGTCCAGGACGCCGTGGTCCGTGATCGCGTCGTCGGCGTAGCCCGACATGTACAAGACGCGCAGGCTCGGCCGCGCGCGCCGAAGCTGGTCCGCCAGCTCGCGACCGCTCATCTTCGGCATCACCACGTCGGTCAGCAGCAGGTCGATGTCGCCCGCGTAGCCTTCGCAGGTCGAGAGCGCCTCGGCGCCGCTTCCGGCAGAGAGCACCTCGAACCCTGCGGCGCGCAGCATCCGCTCGGTCAACTTCCGAACCGCGCCCTCGTCTTCGACGACCAGAATGGTCTCGGCCCCGCCCGTCGCCTCCGCGGCCACGCCAGGGGTCGGCGACGATGGCTCTTCGAGCGCGCGGGGCAGGTAGACCTCGAAGGTGGTGCCCGCGCCCGGCTCGCTGTGGACCGCGAGGTGGCCGCCGCTCTGCTTCACGATCCCGTACACGGTCGAGAGGCCGAGCCCAGTGCCCTTGCCCACCGCTTTGGTGGTGAAGAAGGGCTCGAACAGGTGTTGCAGCACCTCGGGGGCCATGCCGCTGCCGCTATCGCGGATGGTCAAGCGCACGTAACAGCCGGCCGTCGCTTCGGCGTGCTCGGCGGCGTAGGCCGCGTCGAGCTCTGCGTTGGCGGTCGCGATGCTGAGCTTTCCGCCGCGCGGCATCGCATCGCGGGCGTTGACCACCAGGTTCATGATCACCTGCTCGAGCTGCCCCGGATCGGCCTTGACGCGCCAGAGATCCGGCGCGTACCGCGAGGTGAGCTCGATGTCCTCGCCGACCAGCCGACCCAGCATCTTCTCCAGTTCGGCCGCGATCTGGTTCAGGTCGAGCACCTCGAGGCGAAGCACCTGCCTGCGGCTGAAGGCCAGGAGCTGACGAGTGAGAGCCGCTGCCTTCTCGGCGGCCTTCCTGATCTCGTCGATGTCGCCGTACAGCGGGTCCGCTTCGCCCAGCGTGCTGCTGGCGAACTCCGCGTTGCCCAAGATCACCGCGAGCAAGTTGTTGAAGTCGTGCGCCACGCCGCCCGCCAGGCGGCCCACCGCTTCCATCTTCTGGGCCATCCGCAGCTCATCTTCCAGCTTCTCGCGCGCGGCCTCGGCGCGGACGCGATCGGTCAGGTCGGTGACGATCACCTGGATCGCGGGCTTCCCCGAGAACGTCATCGGGACCGCGATGGCTTGCACCGGCACCCGCGTGCCGTCCAAACGGACGCACTGGTCCTCGACCGGGTAGAGCCCCTGCTCGCCGGCCAGCAGGCGACGCGCGCGATCGGCCGCCGCGGCACGGCGCTCAGGGGGGCTGAAATCGGACACCGCACGCCCCTCGACCTCGGCCGGCGTCGCCGCGCCGAGCAGCCTGGCCGCGGCAGGGTTGGCGAACACGACCTTGCCCTCGGAGTGGACGGCGATGCCCACGGGCATGTGCTCGAGCAAGAGGCGGTAGCGCGCCTCGCTCGCGCGCAAGTCGAGCGCAACATGCTCGCGCGCGGCGAGCGAGCGCCCGAGCGCGAGCGCCTGGCCCAATTGGCCGCGAATCGCGCGCACGAACGAGGTCATCTCTTCGGTCACGCGGGCCGCCTGCAGGCCGAGCAGCAGCACGCCGAAACGCTCGGGGCCGGCGGCGATCGAGGCCAAGACGAGGGTGCGAGCGCCGAGCGCCGAGAGCAGCTCGGCGACGGCCTGGGCGGGGGTGCTGTCGGGCGGGACGATCACCAGCTCTTCCCCTTCCAGCGCCTGAGCCAAGAGCCGATCGAGGCCGTGGAGCTCGCCCAAGGTCGCGGCAGTCGCCCCGACCAAGGCCCCGAGCACCAGCCCCGCGGGCTCGACCAGGTAAACCGCCGCGAGCGCGACGACCTCGCCTTCGACCAGCGCCGCGAGCGTGCGCTCGAGCAGGCTGCCCGGCGCCAAGCCGCGGGACAGGACGTCGGCCGTGACTGCGGCGACCGACAACGCCTTGGCCTGAAGCGAGCTCTGCTCCGCCAGGCCGGAAGAGAGCGCGATCTGGCGCTCGAGCTGCCGCACCACCCGAGCCGCGTGGTCGCCGGAGAGCGCCTCACGGTCCGGCGCCGGCGCGGTCGAGCGTTCTCTGTCCAAGGCCGCGAGCAGCGCGCTAACGATCTCTCCGACCTGCGGCGTCCGGACGACGTAGGCGCTCGCGCCCACCCGGCGGCCGAGCTGGTCGTCGGCCTCCTCGAGGTAGTGCGACGAGAACAGCACGACGGGCACGCCGGCGAGCCGCGGGTCGTGGCGGACCTCGATGCAGAGCCCGAACCCGTCCATCCGGGGCATCAGCGCGTCCGAGACGATCGCGTCCGGCGGGGATGTTCGCGCCAGCTCGAGTGCCTCGACGCCGTCGCCCGCCGTGGTGACCCGGAACTCGAGGCCGGTCAGCCGCATCGCCAGGATCTTGCGCTGGACCGGGTCGTCGTCCACGACCAGGACGCTGCGCGAGCGGCCGGGTGCACCCGCCGCGGCGATCGGATCGGGCAGGAACGAACGCACGAGCCGGAGGAGCCGCCCCGAATCGATGGGCTTGGGGAGGTGCCCGCTGAAGCCCGCGGCCGCGGTGCCGCCTTCGTCGGTCGCCGACAACAGCGCCGAGACCGCGATGACGGGCAGCGCGGCGCCGTCGGGCAGGGCTCGAAGCTGTTTGATCAGCTCGGCGCCGGGAACATCCGGGAGGACGAGATCGAGGAGCACCAGATCGACCGTATGGTTTTTGACCACCTCCAGCGCAGCGCGCCCATCGGGCGCCTCGAGCACCGCGTACGCGCCGGCCCCCTGGAGCATCATCCGCAAGAGCTTGCGCGCCGTCGGGTCGTCATCGACCACCAGGATCCGATAGGGCATCATGAGGGGGCCTCCGAGACGGCCGAGAGCTGCTTCGCGACCAGCGCACGCAGCGTGTCCGGCGCGACCGGCTTGGCGACATAGCCGTCGCAGCCCGCTGCGAGGGCTCGCGCTTCATCGCGTTGCATGGCGTAGGCCGTGACCGCGATGACCTTGATGCCGCGCCGCGCGGGATCGGCCTTCAGCCGCCGGGTGAGCTCGAAGCCGTCCATCCCGGGCAGTTGCAGGTCCATCAAGATCAGCCGGGGGCTCCAGCGCTCGAGCTCGGACAGCGCGGCGTCGGCGTCGGCAGCGGTGCGGATCTCGTAGCCGCTCTTGGCGAGCACGAACGCCGCGAGCTTCAGGTTGGTCGGATTGTCGTCGATGATCAGGATCGGTTCGCCCGCCACGTGGCCTCCTTGATCTGTGCTCCGAGCTCGTCGATCAGCGCGGTGGAAGCGCCCGCCCCCTTGAGAACCACGGCTTGCGCCGCCGCCTGGAGCCGCACGCGCTCGTCGGCGGTGAGGTCCTTGCCCGACCAGACGATCACCGGGGTCCGTGCCCCCTCCGGCACCCGGCGAAAGCGTCGCAGAAACTCGAAGCCGTCCATCCCGGGCATGCTCAGATCCAAGATGACCGCGGCCGGGTGCTCGGACGCGGCGATGCGGAGCCCGCTCTCGCCCTCGGACGCGATGACCGCACGGAAGCCCTTGGCGCCGAGCGCCGACGCGGCGATCTGGGCTGCGCCGGGGTCGTCGTCGATGACCAGGACCGTGCGGCTGCCCCCCGGCAGCACGCCGGCGTGTTCGAGCGCCGCCGCCAGGTCTTCGCCGCGTCCCGGCTTGGTGAGAAAGTCGTGGATCTTGAAGCCCACGGCGGCGGACCGGTCTTCGACCACGGTGACCACGATCACCGGCACCTCGCGGTTCGGACCGCTGGCCCTCAGCGCCCGCAAGACATCCCACCCGGTCATGTCCGGGAGGAAGAGGTCGAGGGTCACCGCAGCGAAGGCGCGGTCGCGGGCGTACGCGATGGCCTCGGCGCCGGTCGCCGCGACCTCGACCTCGTAGCCTGCCTGGCCCAGGGTGCGGCGGAGCCACGCGCGCTCTTTCGGGTCGTCTTCGACGACCAAGATGGCCCCGGGCCCCGCTCCGCGTGGCGTGGCCGCGACCGGGTTCGGCGCGGCGGGAGACGCCGGAGGTGGCTCGATCGGGAGCGTCGTACCCGGCGGCGTGGTCGGGAGCACCGCGAAGAAGACGGAGCCCTGGCCGAGCGTGCTACGGACCCCCACGCGCCCGCCTTGAGCTTCGACCAGTCGCTGGGTCAATGCCAGGCCGAGCCCGGTGCCCTGGTGCAATTTCGCGGCGCCGGCGTCGAGCTGCTGGAACTCGACGAACAGCCGGCCGAGGTCGCTGGGCGCGATCCCGATGCCGGTGTCCTCGACCTCGATTCGGAACTGCTCCCCCGGCTCCGACTGGATCGACACGGTCACTCGGCCCTCTTCGGGCGTGAACTTCAGGGCGTTCGACAGGTAGTTGTAGAGCACCTGTTTCATCTTCGATGGGTCGGTGACGATCGCGCCCAGGGTCGGGTCGATATCCAGCTCGATCCGGATCCGCTTCGACGCCGCGATCGAGCGGACGATGTCGCGGACTTCGCCGGCGACCTTGGTCGGATCGATGAGCTCGGGGCGGAACTCGAGCTTGCCGGCCTCGACCTTGGACAGGTCGAGCACGTCGTTGATCAGCTGGAGCAGGTGCTGGCCACTCCGCAAGACGTCACCGAGGAACTCCTTCTGCTCCGGGGAGATCGGTCCCACCTCTTCCTGGTGCAAGAGCTGGGTGAAGCCGATGATGCCGTTGAGCGGCGTCCGGAGCTCGTGGGACATGTTCGCCAAGAACTCGCTCTTGAGCCGGCTCGCGGCCTGGGCCAGGCGCGTCTGCGCGGCGAGCTCGGTGTTCTTCGCGCGAAGCTCGGCTTCGGCCGCCTTGCGCGCCGAGATGTCGCGCACGATCCCGGTGAACAGGCGCCTGTGGTTGGCGCGCACCTCGCTCACCGCCAGCTCCATCGGAAAGGTCGTGCCGTCTTTGTGCTGCCCGACGACCTCGCGACCGATGCCGATGATCCTCCGCTCCCCGGTGCGCAGGTATCGGGCAAGGTATCCGTCGTGCTCGCTGTGGTACGGCTCGGGCATGAGCAGGCTGACGTTTCGCCCGAGCACCTCGGCGGCGGGGTAGCCGAACAGCCGCTCGGCGGCGAGGTTGAACGACTCGACGAGCCCCGCGGCGTCGATGGTGATGATCGCATCGACCGCGGTGTCGAGGACGGAACGCAAGCGCGAGGCGGTCTCGTGGGCTGCTTCTTCGGCTGCCCGCTTGGCGGTCAGGTCGGCGGCCACGCCGAGGAACGCGGTGAGCGCGCCGTCGCCGTCGCGGATCGCCGTCACCGAGAGCAGGACGGGAAAGCGCGAGCCGTCTTTGCGAACGTAGGTCCACTCGCTCTCGTCGGCCATTCCCAGCCGCGCCTTGGCCACGAACACCTCGAAGCCCGGCTCGATGGGCCGGCCGAGCTCCCGCGACAGCGCCGCCGCGCGATCGACGACCTCGCGCGGGTCGTGGATCAGCGCCGGACTGACCTTGCCCACGACCTCGGCTGCCGAATAGCCGAGCAGGCGCTCGGCAGTGCGGTTGAAGCTGCGGATCGTGCCGTCTGGCTCGGTCGAGATGATGCTGAAGTTGGCGGCGTCCAGGATGTCCTCGACGTGCCTGAGCGCCGCCGGCACGCGCAGGCTCGCGCGGCGCAGCTCGGCGTTCCTTCGCTCCGCTTCGGCGACGGCCATCCGGAGCTCGATCTGAGCGACGACCTGGCGCGCCAGGATGCCCAGCGCGGCCTCTTGCCAGGGCAACAGAACTCGCGGCTCGACATCGATGACGCACAACGTGCCGAGCGCCTGGCCGCCCGGCGTGACCAGGGGCGCGCCGGCGTAAAACCGCGCGTTCGGCGTCGAGCAGACCAACGGGTTGTCGGCGAAGCGCGGGTCGGCGCGCGCATCGGGCACGACGAAGAGCTCGCTGCCGAGGAGGGCGTGGGCGCAGAACGAGATCTCGCGGCGGGTCTCGGTCGCATCGAGCCCGACTCGCGCCTTGAACCACTGCCGGTCTTCGGCGACCAGGCTCACGAGCGCGATGGGCGTGCCGCAGATCGCTGCGGCCAGCTTGGTCGCGTCATCGAAGGCCGGCTCGGGCGGCGTGTCGAGGAGCTGCGTCGCCGCGAGCGCCGCGAGCCTGGCCTCTTCGTTCGGCGGAAGCGGAGCGCTCTTCATGTCCCCCGCCCGCAAGCTAGCCCAGGGGCCCGTCCCGGGCGAGGGCGAACTTCCGGAGCGGCGGTCTCGGCTCACTCACTCGTACGTGACCGAGCCGCGGGTGATGCGCTCGGCGACGACGTGGCGGTAGGTGCGGCGGTAGAGGTCGGCCAGCGTCAGGAACGCCACCGCGAGCAGCGGGCCGTACAGGATGCCGATCGGGCCGAAGGCGCCCAGGCCGCCCAGAATGCTGAGAAACACCAGGAGGTCGTGCATCCGCGCCTGCGAGCCGATCAGCCGGGTCTTCACCATGTTGTCGAGGATCAGCGACTGCAGGATGCCGAAGCTGCCGAACACGACCCCCGCCACGACCTTGCCGGTCATGACCAAGTAGGCCGCGATCGGGAGCACCACCAGGCTGGTGCCGACCACTGGCAAGAGGGCCGCCAGCGTCATGGCGGCGCCCCACAAGATCGGCGCCGGGAGGCCCACGATGAAGAGCGCGATGCCCCCGAACAATCCCTGCAGCACGCAGCTCACGCCGTTGCCGAGGACGATGCCGCGGGAGACGCTGACGAACTTCTGCACCAAGAGCTCCTCGTGCTCGACCGGCAGCGGTGACAGATCGAAGATGAAGCGCTTGAGCCGCGGCCCGTCCACCAAGAGGTAGAGCACGAGCACGAGCATGATGGTGAAGTGCACCACGATGGACACGCCGCTGTTCAAGACCAGCGTCGCCTGGTCGAGCACCAGATCGCGCACGGCGCTCGCCACGTCGATGCCCAGCTGCGACACGTGCTGGTCGGTGATCTGGATCCCCACGGCGCCGAGCGAGGCCCGGGTCTTCGCCAGGAGCACCGTGACCCCGGCCGGGGCGGTGAAGATCTCCTTGGTGGCGTCGAAGGCCGCCAGCACCTCCGCGGCCAGGGAGTAGCCGACGACCGACACCGGGATGGCCACCACCAGCAGGATCCAGCTCGAGGTCAGGGCCGAGGCCAGCCAGCGGCGGTCGCCCAGCACGTTGCTCAGCCGGGTGTAGGTGCCATGAAACAGGGCGACCAGCGTGAAGGCGCCGACCAGATCGGCCAAGAACGGCTTGAGCGTGTAGCCGAGCCCCACCATGGTCGCGATGAACAGCGCGAAGAACCAGGCCGGAGCCAGGGCCTGGTTGTCGCTCGCGGTGGGCGGCGGGATCGACGGGGTAGGGCGGGGCTCGGTCATGCCAAGGGCGGCGTCACCGTACCCGGGGTCGGGCGGATCGGGCGAGAAAGCCTCGGGTCGGTTTGACGACCCCCGAAGAGCGTGATTTCGTCACCGGGCGATGGATCTCAACGACCTGGTCAAGGGGCTGCTCTCGGAGCTGAACAAGGTCTCGAGGAGCGACGCGGTGGTGGGCACCGTCCGTGACGCCGGCAAGGCGAAGGTCGTGCCGCTCAGCAAGGTGAGCATCGCCTTCGGCGCGGGTCTGGCCGGCGCCGGCGGCAAGGCCGAAAAGGAGGGGGGAGGCAGCGATGCCGGGCTCGAGGGGGGTGGCGCCGGGGGCGCGCTGATGGTCGAGCCCAAGGCCTTCGTGGTCGTGGGCGAAGACGGCGTGCCGCACATGCTGGCCCTGAACAAGGGGAAGCACGCGGTGCTGCGCAAGGGGCTCGAGATCTTGCCCGAGGCCGGCGCGCAGCTCGCCGCCGCCGTGACGGCGCCGAAGCTCGGCGACGGCAAGAAGAAGTAGCCCGACGTGGCTTCGTGAGCACGCTGGCGATCGCCCTGCTCGTCGCGGCGCTGATCGCGCTGGCCCTCGTGTTCGTGCCGGTTCGCCTGCGCTTCACCCTGCAGGCGCGGGGTGAGCCGAGCGGGTTCTGGGCGCTGGCCGGCGGCGCGCAGATCGGACCGATGGCGGCCAGTGGCGTCGCCGCGAAGGGCGTACCCGCCCACCTCAACTTGCACGTGTTCGGTCGGCGGCTGTGGCAGAAGCGCCTGGCCGAGCTGGCCGAGCCGAAGCCCGAAGCAGAAGACGACGCTGAAGCGCTGAAGGACAGCGCGCTCTCCCGGGCCGAGGCCGGGTACCACCGGCTCGAGCGCTGGTTCGATCCGACCGACCTGTTCCTCTTCTTGGTGGGCGAGCGAAGGCGCATCGTGATCGAGCCGACGCTGATCGAGCTCGAGTACGGCTTCCGCGACATCGCCCTGACCGGCAAGACGCTGGGCGCGATCTACGCCCTGTCGCCGCTCTTGCCCGCGCCGGTGGTGGTTCGCCAGATCCCCCACTGGGAGAGCACCGATCGCGCCGGTTTGGCCGCTTCTGGTGCGATCCGCGTGTGGCCGGGGCTGCTGGTCGTTGACGCGGCCTGGTACTTGATACGAAATGTGAAAATCCGACGCCCGAAAGGCGCGGCCAGAGGAGCCCCGACAGCCCCATGAGCGACGACATCACCAAGATCGTGAACAACCTGCTCGACGGCGTGCACGGCATCTCGAAGAGCGAGACCATCATCGGTCAACCGCAGCAGACCGGCGACGCCGTCGTCATCCCGGTGCACCGGCTGAAGGTGGCCTTCGGCGCGGGCTCGGCCAAGGCCGGCGCGCACCGCGGCAAGGCCGGCGCCGACACGCTGGGTCAGGGCGCGGGCGGCGCGATCGAGCTCGATCCGGTCGCCGCCATCGCCATCGGCAAAGACGGCCACGCGCACCTGCTCACGGTGGACTCGGACGCCGGCAGCATGTGGGCGAACCTCTTGAACGAGGTCCCCGACCTGGTCGGCAAGCTGGCCCACACGCTCTCGACGCGGGTGAGCTACGAGCTGGCCCACCGCGGCGTGAAGGGCGAGATCGCCGACGGCGCTCCGGAAGACAAGGCGCTGCCGAAAAAAGAAGACGAGTGAGCGGGCGCGTTCACGCCACGGCTTCGCCGATGGCCTGATCGAGTCGCTGCACGCCCTCGGCGATGGCGTCGGCACCGACCGTCAGGGTCGGCCGGAAGCGCACCGACCGCGTGCCGCACTTGAGGACGATCATCCCGTCTTCGAAGCAGCGGCGAACGACCTTGTCGCGCAGCTCGGTGCTGGGAAGATCCATCGCGCACATCAGCCCCCGGCCTCGGGCGTTCGTCACCTCTGGGTACTTCTGCATCAGCTCGGCGAGCCCCGCCAAGAGCTCGGCGCCGCGCTCGGTGGCGTTGGCCAAGAGGCCCTCGTTCACGATGATCTCGAGGATGTGCGTGGTGCGCACCATGTCCACCAGGTTCGCGCCGAAGGTGCTGTTGATCCGGCTCGGCACGTGGAAGACGTTGTCCTTCACCTCGTCGAGCCGCGGCCCGGCGAAGATCCCGCCGACCTGCATCTTCTTGGCGAAACACAGGATGTCGGGCACCACGCCGAAGTGCTGGAAGGCCCACCACTTGCCGGTCAGCCCCATGCCGGTCTGCACCTCGTCGAAGATCAAGAGCGCCTCGCGCTCGTTGGCGATCCGCCGCAGGTGATGGAGGAACTCGGCGCGGAAATGGTTGTCGCCGCCCTCGGCCTGGATCGGCTCGATCAAGATCGCGGCGATGTCGTCCGGGTGTTCGTCGAAGGCGCGCTCGATCTCGCTCACCGCGCGCTGCTCGGCGTGGATCACCTGATCGAGGTGCTTGCCCTCGAGGGGGAAGGGGATGGCCGGAGATGACACCCGCGGCCAGGGGAACTTCGGGAAGAGGTCGGTCTTCACCGGATCGGTGTTGGTGACCGACAGGGTGTAGCCCGTGCGCCCGTGGAACGCGTGCTGGAAGTGGAGGATCTGCTGCCCAAGGTCGCCCTTGCCGGCAGCGCGGTTCTTCTTCACCTTCCAGTCGAAGGCGGCCTTCATCGCGTTTTCGACCGCCAGCCCGCCGCCGTCGATGAAGAAGAAGTAGGGCAGCTCGGGCGGCGCGGCGGTGCGCGCCAGCGTGTCCACGAACTCCGCCATGTACTTGGTGTAGTAGTCGGCGTTCGAGACCTTCTGCACGCCGGCCTTGGCCAGGCGGTCCATCACGTCGGCGTCCCGCATGCTGGGGTGGTTCATGCCGATGGGGTTCGAGGCGAAGAAGCTGAAGAAGTCGAGGTACAGGCGCCCGCTCACCAGATCGCGGATAGAGCTCTCTTTGCTGTTCTCGAGGTCGATGACGATCGGGTAGCCGTCCACCAGCATGTGCTGGCGGAGCGTGGCGTGGACCTCGGAGGCGGGGATTTCTGAGCGGCGGAACATGGCGAACCTTCCCGGGTACGGCGCGGGCGGCGGGTGTATACTGCTCCGCCATGCCAGACAAGAAGGCGATGGTCGAGGCCGCCGGAGGATACCTCAAGCGCCACCCCGAAGAGCTGCTGCGAGCGATGAAGAACGCCGCAGGCTTGCGCTTCGGCGTGCCGATCGACGCCCTGCGATGGCTGGCGGGTCAAGTGAAGGGCCGCAAGGCCCCGAAAGACGTGAACGTCGAGGCCGTGCCGCCGGGGATCCGCGCCAGCGCCATCGTCGACCTGGCCGGGACCTCGGTCCGCGCGGCGGCCACGGTGTTCATCGAGCGCGTGCACCTCGGCTCCGACGAGCTGCGCTTCGAGCTGCGACTGAAAGACGTGAAGCTCGAGCTCACCGACCCCGGCGCCGACACGCCGGTGGCCACGCTGCTCAAGAGCGGCGCGCTCGATCTCAGCAAGCCGGGCAACCTGGCCGCCTTCATGCCCAAGCGCCCGCCGATGCTGGTCGACGCCCACGATGACGTGATCGTGCTCGACGTGATGAAGCACCCGAAGCTTGCCGACAACGCCAAGGCTCAGCGCGTGATCGAGGCCATCACCGCCATCGTCACGGTCAAGGGCATCGAGACCGACCGCGAGCACCTGGACGTGCTCTTGTCGGCCTTCCCGCGGGGCGTCGCCGGCGCAGTCGCCGCCGTGCGCCCGGCGCTCTGAGCCTCACGCATCGCGTCCTGCCGTCGTTGGCATGTAGTGGGCGCTTTGGGGCGCCGTGGCCGGGTCAGGACGAAAGGCAGATGTCTATTGAGCAATAGAAGCCAGGTTTGCAGTCGGCGTTCTCTTTGCAACCAACGCACTTGTGGCCGTTGCAAGTCACCGTCGACGTTCCACCCGACACAAGACAGTCGGAGGAACTCTTGCAGCCGGGCTTGCAACTCCAGATCTGGCAATAGCGATCAACCGGGCAAGTGTCAGCATCGCCCGATAAACACTCGACACATCCGACTGCGCCGGCGCAAAACGGCTTTCCGGGCACATGGCTGCAGCCAGTCACTTCGCAACCGCCGCCATCCGCGTCCATCCCTCCGTCGTTCCCCCCCGTCGCCCCGCTTCCGTCCAAGCCACTTGCACCGCCGGTCGCAGCGTTCCCGCCGGACCCTCCCGCGCCTCCCCCGGCTGTGTTGCCGCCGGAGCCTCCCGGGTTGCCCCCGCTGTCATTCCCCGTTCCGTCGCCAGCGACTGACGACCCGCTACAGCCCGCCACCAAAAAGACCAGCAGGCTCGCAGCGGTCAGCGTGACCGTTGACAGCGCAGTCATGGCGACTTTGCTCCGGCCAAAGCTGACTTGATGCTGGCGAGTTCCTTCTTGAGTTGCCGGTTTTGTTCTGCGAGTTCCTTGACCGCGTTGACGAGAATGTAGGTGAGCGGAGCGGTGTCCACGGTTTTCAGGTTGGACTTCGAGTCCTTCGGATCGACGAGTCCGGAAGTCTTCCCCACCATGTACGGAGCCTTCGTTTCTACCTCCTGCGCGATCAGACCCACGTGCTTCTTCCCGTCCTTCGGCGAGTCGCCAACGCCGTTGTACTCGAACCACACGGGGTGGATCTGCTCGAGGGTGGCGAGCCCGTCCGTGAAGTCCGCTACGTTCCGCTTCGTTCGCAAGTCGGAAATCACGTTCCACGATGACGACCCGTACTTGTACGCGTGATTGTCGCCGTCGAAGTAGTACATCCACGACCCCGAGCCGCCCCCGAGCCAAATGCCCCACTCTTGAAGGGCTTTATACGGGCTATGAACCTTGGTGCCGACGAACTGGCGCTGGCTGCCGTCCGAGTCCGCATACCAGATGCCGGCTGTGTACGACGAGAGACTGCGTATCGTGGGTCGCTCGTCGATGAAGACATCGCTGTCCAACGTTATCGAGTCATCGATGTTGATGCTCGCGCCGGCCGTGTGTCCGAGAGTGAATACGCCGGTGGAGTGATCATAGATGACACCTCCGTTGCTTCCGACCCGGAGGTTTCCGGTCCCGGACCCCACATCGATGACGACGTTGTCCGCGTGAGTGATGGTGGCCCACGCGACAGAGGCGACCAATGCGCTCGCGGCCAGGACGCTAGTCGCAACCCAGTATCGCCTTCGTTTGGCGTTCGTTTCGCGTGCCGTTGCTCTGCCGCGCAGTGTCTGCATTGCCACCCTCCTCTCGGGGAGCTTTGCGGAATCTTGCGGAACCTGTCAACGCACGATTGGATTTGGAACGCCGTTCTCCAGGGCCGGCTCGGCGGGGGCCGCCGGCAACGCAGTGATTCCCCGCTGACCCTTGACGCCTCCGCGCGACCCGTCATGAGCGCCGACGTCCGTGGTGGAGCGGTCGGACGTGGACCCCTGCTCCTGAGCCTTCGGCTCAAGGCCTGACCCTTGGAGTCTTCGAGTTTCGCCAGAAAAGGCGAGACATGAGACCGACCCGAGCCCTCACTCCGCCGGCAACGGCTCGGCCGGCGCGCCCGACTTGGGCTCGGGCTTGCCTGACCACCAGGCCTTGAGGCGCGCCATGCTGAACGGCCGCGAGTACCCCGCCAGGAGCACCAGGCTGAAGACCGCGAACAGCCAGGCCTGGGCGGTGAACTTGTCGTCTACCCAGTAGTAACTGAGCAGCAAGATCTGACTGGCGCCGCTCGCGACCAGCACTACGGGTCCGAGCGGGCGTCTGGCCTTGGCCAGCGCCGCGCACAGGATGAACATCGAGTAGTAGTAGCAAGTCAGGTTGGTCATGCTCATGACCAGCGGCGCGGCCAGCGCTTGCCCGATCCACAGCGCCCTGGTGCGGCGCAGGGCCCACGCGGTCCACAGGAACAAGAGCCCGACGATCGCCAGGTGGACCGGCTTGCTCTTCTTGTGGCGATCGATGCGCCCCTGCTTCCAGCCCTGGAACGGGTCGTCCAGGTTGTCGTCGCGCGTGAAGCGCATGCGACCGTCCCAGGTGTGCACCAGCATGGTCTCGAGCCCCATGTGGTTGGTCAGCGGCGTGTTGTTGTGGGTCTTCAGCGTGTGGCTGACGAACTCTTTGTACGAGTCGCCGCCGGTGACCACCACGCTGGCCGGGATCAACGTGCTGCACGCGATGATGCAGCCCGCCAGGAGCTTGCGGTGGTCGGGGTGGAACAGGCCCATCAGGCCTTGGCCGTTGCCGCCCCCGGCGCGCCGCTCTCGGAGCTCTTTGAAGATGTGGAAGACGATCATGATCGCCCAGCCGGCGAAGAAGATCATCGGGAACACCCGGAGCAGCGCCGACCACGTGAGCGCGAAGCCCGCCGAGAAGAACCTGCGCTTTCGGGCCAGCGCCAGGCTGGCCACGAGCAGGAAGAACCAGTCCTGTCTGAGGAAGGCCCCGCCGGTCCAGTAGAAGTTCGCCGGGGCGTTGCAGCCCCAGAAGACCGTGGCCAGGGCACCGACGCGCCAGCCGAAGGCCCAGTACATCAAGAGGACGACGCCCAAGTGGAACAGGATGTCGATCCCCGACAAGAGCTTGAAGAAGCCGTCCCCCGCCACGCCGAAGCTGGCGAACAGCTTGCCCGTCATGGTCCAGACCGGCGGCGGGTTGTAGCCGTGGTCCTTCATCATGTTTTCCCAGTACGAGCCCCGGGCCGTCGAATAAAACCAGTCGACGTCCTTCTTGAAGGCCTCCCACTTCGCTCCCGCGAAGTGCTTCTTGCACTGGGACGGGTCGGTCACCACGAAGGTGTCCGACACGGGCTTGATCAGGTTCACGCGCAGATCGCGGATCTCGCGCTTTCGCACCTCGGCGCCGCGCCCGAGCTCGATCTCGGCGATGGCCGTGCACTCGTAGAGGCGCGTGTAGCTGAGCTCCTGCGAGTACTTCGAGCCCAGGTAGTAGTGATAGAACTCGTGCCGGTGGTAGTACTCGGGGTACCGCGTGTTCGGGTTGAAGAAGTCGAAGTAGGCGCCGAACGACAGCACCGTGAGCACGATGGCCACGCGCTTGCGGGTCCGGAGCGGGATGCTCTCGCCGACGCGCCGCGCGCGCACCTCGTAGATCAAGAGCAGCGCGCCGGCGAGCGTCAGGCCGATGCGCAGGCCGTTCATCAGCCGCGTCCAGGTGTCGTTGGCGAAGACCGGGCTTTCCCAGAAGAAACCCGCAGCGCCGAGCAGGGCCGCGACCGGAGCAACGACCAAAGCAGCGATAGAAGTCAGCACGGCCGCGCAGGCTAGACGAAGCGGGGCCGGCCGAAACAAAGAAAAAACGGCCGGGAGCGGTACACCGCCACCCGGCCGCCCTGCCCATGACCCGGAACGCTCCGGCCTGGGCCCAAGGAGGGGGCCTAGGTCCTCGAGACCTCCAGGGTCAGGGTCCTTTGGTTTTTCATGTCGATCCACCTCCTCCGGCTGTGCCGGACGTCTCGGGAGTCAGGGCCCACAAGAGCCACGACCGTTCGGACGACTGCGATTGCTGCCCTGCCGTGCGAGACGTTTTCGATACGTGTGACCCTCTCGGGCCTCGGGCCAAAGTGAGCCGTGGGGGTGCTCCCCCACCGGATGAGCCCGGGACGAACCGTCCGAGCATCACATGTCTGCCAGAGCTAGCACGCTGGACGCACGTGGGCCAACTTGCCCCGTCAGTCGCCCTGCCGGGTGGCGTCCATCGAGTAGGAAATCTCGCATGGGAGCTGGGAAAACCCGCCCTCGACCGCCATCAGCGGCTCGCAGTCCGATTCGCCCACGGGCTTGAACCCGTAGCGCAGCGTGCCCTCGAAGCCAGCGACCGGTGGGGCGGCGCTCGAGAGCTTGCCGGTGCCGCTGTCGGTGCGGGAAATCGAGCAGCCGGGCTGGCCCTTGGCCGGCTTGATGGGGGTCAGCACGGCGTGGGAGTCGAAGCCGAACGAGACCCCGTCGCTGGCCACGTCGCCGCCGATGGGGTCGGCGCCGTTCACCCAGTACAGGTCGTGCCCGTCACGGGACAGCTTGACCTCGAACTCCCAGAGGTCCTTCGAGCCCAGGGCGCCGGGGCCGCAGGTGGACGAGTCGAGCTGCGCCACGACTTGATAGGTGCCGAGCGAGTCCCCCGGGACCTTGTCCTGCTCGGGACCCATACAACCGGCGAGCACGGCGAGAGCGACGGGAACGAGAGCGTGGCGCATCGCTCGCCGCTAGCGTGCGGACCGTCATTCGGGCAACTATTCGGGCGGCGATGCATGCCTTCGACTGGCTCTTGTGGCGGCGTTGTCTCGGGCTCGCAGCGCTGATCTCCCTCTTGGTGGCCGGCGTGGCGATCAGCACCGACGAGCCGGGCAGCACGCTCGGCACCCGGCTGTCGCGGCTCGCTGCCTTCTTGCCGGCGGTGGTGGTGATCGCACAAGCGGTGGTGCTCGCCCAGTGTCGCGAGCGCGGAGAGCTGTGCGCACTGGCCTCCCTCGGCGCGTCGCCGCCCCGTCAGGTGCTCGGCGCCATCGCCGCGGGGCTCAGCCTCGGGGCGGTCGCGGTCGTGCTCTTGGTCTTGCCCCAGAGCGACGTGCGCTCGTTGTTCCCGGTGGTCGGCGGGGACGCGAGCTTCGTCGCGCTCGGCGACACCTTGACCGACCCCGCGAGCGGCGTGGTGTTCGCGCCCGACGGCAGCCTCGCCTTCGGAGCACCCAACGAGCCAGGTCCGGTCGCGCGCGGGCCCGGTCGCGCGGCTGCCCTCGCGTTCGTCGCGCCGCTCGGGTGCGTGACGGCGTTCTGGGGCGCCGCGCCCATGGGCGTCTTGCCGCGGCTCGGGCTGGCGGCCACGAGCCTGGTGATCTCGGTCGTGCTGCTGCACGCGGTGGCGGCGGGGCGGGTGTCTCCCGCGCTGCTCTGGGTCGGTGCCGCGCCGCTCGCGCTGCACGCGGTGGTGGCTTTTCGGAGGGCTGTGGCGTGAGCGTGACGAGGTCGTGGGCGAGTGACGGTGGGCGATTCGCGGTGCTGGTGCACGGCGGGGCGGGGGACGTCCCAGACGCGAAGGTCGAGCGACACGTCGCGGGGTGCAGGGCGGCGGCGGCGCGCGCCCGTGAGATCCTGGCCGCCGGCGGCAGCGCCCTGGACGCCGCCCAAGCCGCGGTGATCGTGCTGGAGGACGATCCCGTGTTCAACGCGGGCACCGGCGCGTGCCTCACCGCCGACGGCACCCTCGAGCTCGACGCCTGCGTGATGGAGGGCGAAGCGCTGCGGGCCGGTGCCGTGTGCGCGCTCGATCCGTTCAAGAACCCCATCGCCATCGCGCGGGCCGTCCTCGAAGAGGGCACGCACGTGCTCTACGCCGCCCGGGGCGCTCGCGCGTTCGCCGAGGGCGCGGGGTTCTCGCCCGCTGACCCCGCCAGCATGATCACCGAAGCCGCCCGTCAGAAGCTGGCCGAGGCCCGAGCCTCGGGCAAGGTCAGCGGGTGGGCCGGGGGCACGGTCGGCGCCGTCGCGCGGGACGTGCGCGGTCACGTTGCCGCCGCCACCAGCACCGGCGGCATGGTGGGCAAGCGTGCGGGCAGGGTGGGGGACAGCCCGATCGTCGGCGCGGGCACCTACGCCGACGATCTCGGCGGCGCCGCCAGCGCGACCGGACACGGCGAAGGGATCTTGCGGGTCGCGCTCGGTGCGACCGCGGTTCACCGGCTCGCGCACGCGGGCCCGGAGCCGGTCGCGCGGGGGCTCATCGCCGAGATGCGGGCGCGGGTCGGAGCGACCGGCGGTCTCATCCTGGTCGGGCGCGACGGGCGGCTGGGCTGGGCGCGCTCGACGCGCACCATGACCTGGGCCGCGGAGTGGGACGGCGGGGGAGAGGCCGGCGCGTGAGACAGCGGGCTCAGCCGGCAGCGGGCTCGGCGGGCGGCTCTGCGGGCGCGGCAGCGCCGCGCTTGCGCTCGAGGGCCTGCTCGAGGCCGATCCGCAGGCGCTTGCGGCGGGTGAGACGCTTCTTCTTCAGCGGGGTGGCCAGCCACTCGTGGCGGCGACGCACGTTCCAAATTGCACGGTTGGCCATGGTTAGGAGGCCGGGCTATTAGCTAACCCTGGGCACTTAGGCAAGCGGCGTCGTAAATTACCCGGTGATTCCGTGACCCAACACCTGAGCGGCTCGCTGGCCTTCCCCATGACCGGGGGGGTGGTCGTTTCGCCTCGCGGCTTCAGCTACCTGCTCGGAAACCTGATCGGCGATGGCTCCTTCGGCGCGGTCTTCGACTGCGTGGGCCCCTTCGATCAGCAGTTTGCGCTCAAGGTGTTCCAGCCCGCCAACCGCGCCTACCTCGACGTGCGACAAGAGTGGCTGCGCGAGGCCGAGCGCCTCTACCGCCTGCGCCACCCGAACATCGTCTACGTGTTCGACTACTTCGAGGCGGGCGGCCTGTTCTACCTGGTGCTCGAGCGCTGCGATCACGCGCTCGAGGACATGATCGGCACGCCCTTCACCGATCGCCTGATCGTCGAGCTGATGCGCCAGCTCTTGTTCGCCGTGCAGTACCTGTCCGACAACGAGCTGGTCCACAACGACCTGCACGCCGGCAACATCCTGATGGTGCAAGGCGACAAGCTCAGCTGCAAGATCAGCGACCTGGGCATTGCCCAGGAGATGTACGGGCAGCACGCCGTGCGCCCGAATGTGGTGCACCACCGCATCATGGCGCCAGAGGTGCTGGCCAGCGGGTACACCACCAAGCAGAGCGACCTCTATCAGCTGGGCATGCTGATGTACGCCATGCACACCGGCGAGTACCCGATCGAGTTCTCGGCGGGCTACGACGAGGTCTTGGCGCAGATCCGCGCCGGCACGCCGCGCGCGCGTGCCGAGGCGCTGGGTACGCCGATCGGGCAGATCTGCAGCGTGATGCTGCGGCGCCACGAGCAGTATCGGTACACCTCGCCGGGTCAAGTGTGGGAAGACCTGCGCCGGCTCGACGTGTGGAACGACGAGCGCGGGCCTCGCAGCCGCCCCAGCGATTGAGGCCCGGTCACTGGCAGAGCCACTGGCCCATGCAGATGCAGGTCACGGCGCCGTAGGGGCAGAACATAGGCCCGGTCGTGCAGGTGCTGCCCTGCGTGGGCTGACTGGGCGGGCAGTTGGTCGAGCCCCCGAACCCGCCGAGGCCCCCGCTGCCCGAAGTTCCGCCGCTGCCCCCGGTGCCGCCCGTGCCGCCGCCGCCGCTCGACACGCACCCGCTTCCGGACTTGACGTAGCCGGTGGTGCAGGAAAAGTCGCAGAACGCCCCGCTGCACCACGCGTAGGCGTGGACCGGAACCGGGCAGGGCGTGCACCCGGACGGCGCACAGCCGTTGCTCGTGCCCGGCGACACGCACTTGCTGCCGCAGAGCTTCTGGCTCGCGCTGCAGCTTCCGCCTCCGCTGCCGCCACCCCCGCTCGGCGCGCCGCTCGC
>JACPVJ010000065.1 GCA_016191785.1 Myxococcales bacterium
AAGCGTCGGGCGAAATCACTCGATCTCTCCGGATCTCGTGTCGGGGGAGACAGTCCAGCCCAACGGCGTCGCGACGAGCTTCACGTACAACGACACGAACCAGCTCAAGGATGTCGCGATCAAGAACGTGAGCGGGACGACCCTCGCTTCGTACGCGTACACCCTCAGCGCCACCGGCAACCGCACCGGTGTCACCGAGGGCAGCGGGCGCACGATCGCGTGGACGTACGACAAGCTGTACCGGCTCACGAGCGAGACGATCTCGGGAGCCGCCACTGCGAACGGGGCGATCTCGTACACCTACGATGCCGTCGGCAACCGGCTGACGCGCACGAGCAGCGTGACGGGCGTGCCGTCGGCGACGACCTCGTACGATGCGAACGACCGGACGGTCGGCGACAGCTGGAACGACAACGGGAACATGCTGACCCGCGACGGGCGGACGCACAGCTTCGACTCGCTCGATCGGCTCGTCTCGTCGACCGCGGGCACGAGTACGGTGAAGGTCACCTACGACGGCGACGGCAACCGCGTCTCGCAAGAAGTCGGCGGCGTGGTCACGACCTACCTGGTCGATGACCAGAACCCGACCGGCTACGCGCAGGTCGTCGAAGAACGCGTCGCGGGCAGCGTCGCGAAGGCATGGGTCTTCGGGGCGAGGCCGCTCTCGCAGCGCGCGAAGAGCGGTTCGACTTGGACCACGAGCTACTACGGGCTCGACGGGCACGGGTCGGTCGTGCTGCTCACCAGCGACGCGGGCAGCGTGACCGACACCTGGGAGTACGAGGCGTTCGGCACCGTCGTCGCGAGGACCGGCACCACCGAGAACGCGATCCTCTACTCGGGCGAGTGGATGGATTCAGCGCAGGGCCTCCAGTATCTGCGCGCGCGTTGGTACGCGCCGGGGATGGGGAGGTTCGTTTCGGGCGACACGTACGAAGGCGACGACGAGGACGCCGACAGCCATCGGTACACTTACACGTCGAACAGCCCGATCGGGCGGCGCGACCCGTCGGGAAACACGACGCTCGTAGAGCTAAACGCGAGCCTGCTGATTCAGGGTGTCCTGCTGGACATCAGAGCCGCGCATACGACGATGCTCCTCGCCGTCAAGGACGAGGTGGTCACGTCCGTTCAGGATTTGCTTGAGGTCGATCAGGGGCTCACCGCAGATGAGAGCGCTGGCCTTTTCGAGCACTATGAGGCCGGACTAGTCGACTTCGCCGCAGTATTGCGCGGGTTCACGCGTTCATTCACGCCGCGCGCAATCGAACACACGATGCGCCACGCACCCGCGTGGTTCGGGAAGAAGAGCGTGCCGTGGGAGAGGCTGACGGCAGCCGAAAGGGCCGAGTGGACGGCGGCTGTTCGCAGCGTTGGCACTGCTAGGCGCGGCGCGCCCTACACTCTGCCGAACGGGCGACCAGGTATCGGGTATCTTCGCCGAATCCCTGGGCGACCTCCTCTCGTGGTCATCTTCGACCGCAATACCGGTGTGGTCGCCACGGCGTTCAAGCCGAATGCGAAGCAGCTTGGCTACTTCGTCCGATTCCTGCGGGCCTTGGGCCGGGTGGTGCGGAGGTGAACCCGCCGTTCGTCGAGATCTCGCTGTACTTCGCGGACGGAGATCCTCAGGCCCATCTCCTCGACATCGTGGATGTACTCCTCGGCGCGGGCGGGGAGCTTGAAGCCGTGTGTCTTGGAAGCGATGAGGTCGCACGGCAGGCAACTCGTAGCGACCTCGTCCAAGTTCGTGATGCCGTGCGCACCGGCCGATCGACGATCTCGGAGATCTTCGTGCGGAAGGCCATTGGCTTGGTCCGACAAGCTGAACGTGTGTCACTACTCGATCGCCTGTCCTTGTTGCGAGCGCCCATCGGCGTGAAGGACAACGGCGACCCGAGCCCGATCGTCATTGAGTCCGAAGCCGAGACGTTGGGCGCGCATGGTGGCGCAGGTGCGCGGCGCATAGCCCGCGGGGCCGGAAGGAAGGTTCAGCGCACCCTACGCTTACTCGTATCGAAGCTTCTCCCGAGCTACGCGGCAGTGACTGTTGAATCGCCCCTAGCGACGCCGCGTGATTCCTGGCTCATCCGAGACCCATCGAGCTTCGAGAACTTCTATATGAGCGCGAGCTTCCTCGGCGCGGCACGGTTTCGACGCTTGCAAGAGATGGTCACCAACGCCGTCGTAGAAGAGGTCGACAGTGGTCTTTTCGTTTGGTGTACGGAGCCGTTCGCATCCGGCCAACACGTCGAACGGCCCCACGTTGAGAAGTTGAGCGAGGGCGTTGCACGTCTCGTTCGCGAGTCGGCGCGCGCGTAGTGTCGTGGTGTCCGCAAACGCGATCGCTCGGATAATCAGGCCGCTTCGCGACGGTAGAAGTTGAAGACCCCTCCGAGCCGCTGCTTGCGCCGGACGCGCCCGGAGGCCGTGGGCTGCCTTCTGGGCAGCGGTGGTCTTCTTGTCGGTCGGCACCGGCATGATGAGCCCTTCGTCGCATCACACCGCGGCTCGTGTCGCGCGGCGGTTCCGGTCGGCGGTCGTCGTTCGGGACAAGCGCTTCGAGGTCGTCCTCGCCGACGGCGGCGTCGTCACCACCCGTGACATGGAGCACCTCCTCGAACACCGGGTCGGGTTCGTGACGCGGCTCCGGTTCCGCGCCGCGCTCGCCGGCGCGCCGAACGTGGTCCGGTGGGAAGGGCTCGACGGGCGCGGCCAGGTGGTGTCCGGGACGCTCGTGCTGCACGCCGGGGTGCGTGCCGATCGGGTCGTGGCGTGGGCGGAGGTGGTGGTCGAAGATGGCGGGGTGATGGTGCCGTTCTAGAGGACGGCGGCGCCTGTCGGGGATTTCGAGATCCTCGGGTTTGGCCGTGCGATCACCGAACGCGCCGTGAACGAGGGGTACGCGGCCATCGGGGGCGGGGTCGAGCGGCAATCGATCGGTTCCATAGGTTGGACATTCGATCCTCGTGCCGCCGAGCGGTGGATCGCCGCCGACCTCGTGGCGTACTGCGGGGTGTTGCCTGACGACCTCGAACGCCGACTCGCCGTCGCCCGCGATCTCGCGGCGCGGTGGCTCCCCCGACGTGGACGGCGCGCCCGGCGCCGCCTCGGTGCGGGTGACGTGCTCCGCGTCATGCGTGCCGTCACCGACGACGCCGAGGTGCTCGCGGTGACGGAGCTGCGGTTCCTGATCGACGAGCTTCTCGCGCGCGGGCGGAGGCAGGACGGGCAGAAGGTGACGGCCGCGGACCTGATCGCGTCGGGGGTGCTGGTGCAAGGCGAGCACTGAGCGGCGTGCCAGGTGCGCACTGGACGATCGGGGCGTGCCCTCTTGACCGCCGCTCAGTACGGGCAGGGCTCGTGGGTCAGGAAGTCGATGCCGGTCGTCGCGCGCGCCCACGCCAACGCCTCGTCCGTGAGCACGTCGAGGACGAGCCCGAAGTCGGCCTGGCCGCTGGTCAGCTTCTCGATCTGCGCGTCGATGGTGTGGCGGTGCTGCTCGACGAACGCTCGGCCGAGTGCCATGCACTCCTCGCGTCGGGAAACGGGCTCGCGGCGAGGGAGGCGTTCGAAGAGCACGAGGCCGAAGAATCCGCCGTCGCGCAGGATGCCGGGGTCGTCGCTTCGTCGTCGGCGCGGCACGTCATCAGGATGCCACGGCGCGACCGGCCGGAGCGTGATCCAAAAGGGTGGTCGGATCCGGGCTCCTGGCGCCCTGGAAATCACGCCCCCCCAGAGCGGCGATCTCGTGCTCCAAAACCCAAGGGTAATGGATCGCCGCCGGGCTCGCGGCGTAGTGGAACCGTGACCACCTCGAAGCCGCTCCGGATCGCCGTCTACCAGCGGGTCTCTCGTGCCCACCAGGATCCGGCGCTCCAGGACGACGAGACGACCTCGTTCGTCGAGCGTCGGGGATGGAAGGTCGTGAAGCGGTACGTGGACCACGGGGTGAGCGGCTGCCGTGATCGACGCCCCGAGCTGGACCGGCTGCTGGCCGACGCCAAGAAGGCGACGTTCGACGCCGTGGTCGTCTACCGCACCGATCGTATGGCACGCAGCCTGCGGCACCTCGTGGTCATGCTCGACGACCTCGCGACCTGCAAGGTGGGCTTCGTGTCGATCACGGAGCCGTTCGATACGACCTCGCCGACCGGCCGTCTGCTCCTCCAAATCGTGGGTGCCATGGCGGAGTTCGAGCGCAGCCTCATCATCGAGCGGACGAAGGCGGGGCTTGCCGCCGCTCGCCGTCGCGGCGTCCGCGTCGGTCGTCCTCGTGCCCGAGTGGATCTCGATCGCGCCGCCGAGCTGCGCGCCGGGGGCATGTCGCTCCGCGACGCGGCCAAGGCGCTCGGGGTCGGCGCGGCCACGCTGTCGAGGGCGATGAGCGCGCCGGGCGTGTAGGGCGCTGAGAAGGCCGACGGTCAGCCCTTGGAGAGCTTCGCGAGGAGCATGAGGATGGCGAAGCCGACGATCCCCAGGACGACGAGCACTGCCAGCATGGCCCCGCAACCGGGGGCGCTCACGGGCTTCACCTCCTTCGCGACGTAGGTCGGGTCGATCGCCTTGATCTTGGCGATCAGGCCCTCGCGAAGCGCTTCCTGCTTCGGGCGCATGGAGTCCGGCACGTTCAGGTACTCGTAGCCCTCGGAG
>JACPVJ010000066.1 GCA_016191785.1 Myxococcales bacterium
CGCCGGCGCCGCCGCCGGCCACGGGCGCGCACGAGCACGACGGGTTCTTCCTGCGCTTTGGCCTGGGCTATTCGTACTTGCGGAGCTCTCTCGAACAGAAAGAGCCCGACAACGGCGCCACCGGCACCATCAAAGGCAGCGGCGTCGGCATGGGGTTGTTGATGATCGGCGGCAGCGTCGCCCCCGGGTTCGTGCTGGGTGGAGCGCTGTTGGGTCACGGGTACTCGGAGCCCGACGTCGAGGTGGAGGACTCGAACGGCAACAAGACCGACATCGACACCAAGGACGAGACCCTCACGTTCTCGGTGATCGGCCTCTTCGGGCAGTACTACTTCGACCCGAAGTCGGGCGGCTACCTGCAAGCGCTGATCGGGTTCGGACAACTCGACGATGGAGACGACGACGACGACTCGGAGGAGCGCCCGAGCGGCGCCGTCTTCGGCATCGGCGGCGGGTACGACTTCTGGATCGGCGAACAGTGGAGCCTCGGCCCTGAGCTGCGGCTGATGTACGCCCCGCTCCGGTACGAAGACTCCATCGGCTCGATCGACCTCAAGACCAACTACGACACCACGGTCTTGTCGCTGATGTTGACCATCACCAACCACTGACCTCGACCGTCACCCTTCGACCAGCACGAAGGTGCCGCCGCCCATGCCGTAGGCCTGCACGGTGTCCCACTCGGCGGGCAGATCGGGCGCGATCCAGTCGAACACGCGCTTGGCGTCGATCGGTGACAAATTGATGCAGCCGCCACTCTTCCGCTGCCCGAAGTCCTCGTGCCAGTAGCTGGCGTGGATGGCGTAGGGGCGCTTGAAGTAAACGGTCCAGGGCACGTCCGCGATCCAGAATTTTCTGGGCTCGCTGTCCTCGGTGCTCATGGTCGAGAAGTGATGCTTGCTCTCGACGAAGTAGCGCCCGTAGGGCGTGGCGTCTTCCTTGCCGGGTGACATCAAGGTTGTGAACACCGGCTTCGGTCCCTCGTACAGCGTGAGCGTGCCGCTGTTCACCCGCACGTGGATCCACTTGCCGGTGCCCTTGGTCTCCCACGGCGGCTTGGGCCTCGGGCTGACGACGCTGGCGTCGCTGCGCTCGAGGAAGAGACCCGGCTCGCGGGTCTCGAGGAAGCGTCGGCCGGCCTGCTTCTCTTCGCCGCCGGTCAGCGCCACGTGGGTCTTGGCGGGCCAGCTCTCGCTGGAGCGCTCGAACCCGGTGGCGGTCTTCCGCCACTTGGGTCGGGGCTTCTTGCGGATCCACGCCAGGGGTAGCTCGAGACCGTTGCCGAGCTCGACGCCCTGGAAGCCGGACACGCGAAAGCGCTTCAGGCCGCGCGCCGGGATCACACTCATGTCGGTCGAGAGCACCCAGATCTCGCCGAACGCCTCGAAGGCCCGCGTGTACGCGATCATGGTGCCTGCTGGGATCATCTTGAAGAACACGCCGGTCGGCTCGCCCCAGGGCGTGGGCACCTGGCCGCCGTCCCGCAAGAACTCCGGGATCGGGCCGTTTGCCTCGATCGGCGCGTCTTCTGCCAGCTCGTCGTGCCCCTCGTTCCAGCCGCGCATCCGGGGCCGATCGCGGGCGCCGGTCTTCCACAGCATCTTGTCGGCAGGCAGCGGCTTGGTCAGCATCGGTGTGCCCACGCTTAGCGCATAGTTGTAGGGCATCACCCCCGGCGCCGGCTCGGTCCAGATGCCGGCCTTCATCCAGCGCGACTGCATGTCGAGCGTTGCGCGCGGTCCGACGCAGACGAACCCGCCAGCGACCCGCGCGAAGCGCGAGCACTTCCCGTTACCCGGCAAGAGCTCCGGTGACTCGAGGGCCAGGCTGTCGCCGGGACGGATGCTCCCGAGCGGGAGCGCGCCCGCTCGGGGCGCCGGCTGGATCCACGTCCCCCAGTCGAGGGAGCCCACGCCGCTGCCCGGCGCGCGGAGCTGCGCTCGCGGAAAGCCGTCGCCGAAGAAGTCACGCGCGGGAGGCGCGGCACTGGCCGCGACCGGCTCGGCGCTGGGCGCGGCGACTTCGTGGTCGGCGGGCCGAGCACGGGCCTCGGGCCTGTCCGGCGCCGGCGCCGACGCGGGCTCGGGCGTGGCAGCACATGCCACCACGGTCGCTCCGACGGCCACCACCGCGCGCCACATCGACGTAACTATCTCGCGCCAAGGCACAGGGATCCAGAAACGGGCCCCCACCGGGCGGCTCTGTCACAATTGGCGAGCGTTTCAGATGCGAAGCAACCTCGGAAGGCTCGCCGCGTTGCTCGGCGGGCTGAGCGGCTGCGCCGAGCGCGCGGAGCGGCCCTCCGCGGCCGACGCGCAGGTCTCGGCGCCAACCCCGAGCGCGACGCCGACGACCGCCGAGGTGCCGGACGCTGCGCCCCGAGCGAAGGCCGATCGCCTGGTGGTGCTGGTGGGCGGCGACGTGAACCTGGGCCGGGGCGCCGGCCAGCAGATCCTGAAGGACCCCAAGTACGACCCGTTTCACGCGATCGCTCCGCTGCTCGGGACCGCGGATCTGCGCCTCGTGAACCTGGAGTCCCAGCTCAGCGACCAGAAGGGGCAGACGCAGCACCCGGTCAATCACCTGGTGTTCACCGGCCCACCGGGTGGTGCCGACGTGCTCGCGCGCGCGCGCATCGACCTGGTGTCGCTCGCCAACAACCACGCCTGGGACTACGGCAAGAGCGCGTTCTTCGAGACCCTGACCCACCTCGAGCGCGCCGGCGTCCGCTACGCCGGCGCCAGCCGCGAGCGGTCACGCATGCACGAGCCGACGGTGCTCTCGGCCAAGGGCTTCAGCGTGGCGGTGTTCGCCGTGACCGACATCTGGAATCAGGGTCCGATCCAGGAGCACGAGGCTCGGCACCACGTGGCCTGGGCAGCCTACAAGCTGCTCGAGGCCCCGCTGGCGAAGGCGCGCAAGGAGCACGACCTGGTGCTGGTGCTCTATCACGGTGGCGGCGAGTACCAGGACGTCCCGATGCAGTGGACCCGGAGCTTCGTCTCGCAGGTGATGGCCGGAGGCGCCGATGCGTTCTTCGGTCACCACCCCCACGTGCCCCACGGCATCGCGTGGCACGCCGGAAAACCGGCGTTCTACAGCCTCGGCAATTTGGTCTTCGCCATGCACAGCGACTACCCTTGGACGGGTACGAGCTTCATGGCGAAAGTCACCTTTCACGCCGACGGGCGCCTGGAAGCCGAGGCCTGCCCGTATCACGTGCTCGGTCACGTCCCGATGCCCTTCGAGGGCAAGTCACGGGCGGCCCGCGAGCGAGCGTTCAAACAACACCTGCAAGTGCTCTCGGCGGCCACCGGCGGCACCGACGTCGGCGAGCCGGGTGAGCTCTCGTGCTTCCCGGTGAGCACGCGGGAGAGGCGACCGCGATGAGGGCCGGCTGGCTCGTGCCGCTCTTCGTCGTGGGCTGCGGGAAGGGCACCCACGACTCGCCGGTGCCCTCGGCCAGCGCGGCAGAAAAGCCAGCGGCCAGCGCGCCGGCGGCGACGCCGCCCGCGGCACCGACCTGCTCGCCCGCCTGCCAGAGCGTCGAACGCTGCGACGCCGGCCGGTGCGTGCCGGCGTGCGGCGAGGGCGAGGTGTACGTGCCGGCGACCGGACCGGACGGGTTCGCGATGGGCCGCGGGCCGCGCTTCGCCATGGACCAGAAGCACCAGGTGGTGCTCACCCGACCTTTCTGCATGGACGCGACCGAGGTCACCGTCGCGGCCTATCGCAAGTGCGTGGACGCGGGCACCTGCACCGTGCCGCAGCTCAACGATCAGAACAGCAACTATCGCTCCGAGTTTCAGCGGGCCGACCACCCGATCAACATGGTGAACTTCGGGCAGGCGAAGCACTATTGCGAGAGCCAAGGCAAGGCGCTGCCGACCGAGGCGCAGTTCGAGTGGGCAGCGGGCCACGGCGACGGTCGGAAGTACCCGTGGGGCGAGGTCGAGCCGACCTGCGAGAACGGCACCGCGGACTTCACCCCGGGCGGCTCGCCGAAGACCGACCCGGCCGGCAACGTCGGCTGCCACGGCGGCGGCACCAGCCCGGTGAAGTCGCACGCGGCCGGCAAGAGCACCTGGCCGGCCGGCGACCTCTTCGACCTGGGCGGCAACCTCTGGGAGTGGACCGCCGACTGCTTCTTGCCTTACCCCGACGGCCAGGTGATCGACCCGAGCCCCCAGGCGCACCCGAAGATCCCGGGCGAGTGCTACGTGCGCGCGCTCCGCGGCGGCGGCTGGAACCGCAGCAAGGAAGCGCTGAAGGTCGCGTGGCGCGCCGGCTCGAAGAAGACCTATCGGGTCCCGGGCCTGGGCTTCCGCTGCGTCCGAAACGCCGGCTGATCAGATCTCGGTCACGCGCTGGAAGGTGGCCGCGACCAAGAGCGCGACGGCCATCAGGAACACCAGGAACCCGACCGCGATCAGCTGGACGCCGAACGCGGAGTGCAGCGCGCGCACAGCGGCCGCGAGCGACGCCCGGCTCGAGCCCCGCGACTGTGCGACGTCCGACAGCGCCGGCGCCGCGCGCCCCAGCATCACGCCGAGCCAGACGTGGAGCGCACCCATCGGGGCGACGTACAGCACCACGCCGGTGTCCACCCGACCGGTGAACGCCACCAGCACCACGACCAAGGCCAGCGCCCCGGCCGCGAGGCAGACCTTCGAGAGCACACCCGCACGCGCCGCGAAGCTCTCGAGCACGATCACGTCGGCCTCGGCGGCGCGCGCGGTGTGCATCGGATCGGCGATGGGCGTCGCGCCGTCGGCCTGGGACCCGGCCGCAGCGTCGTCTGTCTCGGCCCCGGCCAGAGCCTCGTCGTCAGCGCTCATGTCGGGCTCAGGCGCCGTCCTCTTCCAGTTGATCGAGGATCTCGCCGGCCCGCTCTTCACTGATCCCGAACCAATCCGCCAGCTGGTTGATCAGCGCGTTCTCTTCGTCCGCCACGTCCTCGTCGGCCAGCGCCACAGCCGCCGCCAGCGCGAAGGCGCCCTCGGCCTCGCTGGGCTCGCCGGCGATCTCTTCGGCGATCTCGTGCAGGCGCGCGTCGCGACCCTGCTCGTCCAGGCGCTTCTGGTAGGTCTCGATCATCACGTTGATGGTGCCGCTGCGCAGCAGGTTGTCGCTGAGCCCCCGGATGGCGCCGCGCACCACGTCGCGCTCGGCCTCTTCGATCTTGCCGTCCGCGCTCATCATCAAGAACATGGTCTCGGCCAGCGGCTCGACGCGCGAGAGGGCCACCGTCTCTTCGTTCGAGAGCAGGCCCTCGCGGGTGAGCGTCTCGTAGGCCGGGGACAGCACCGTGGTCGGCCGGCGGCCGCTCGTGAGCAGCGCGTCGCGAAGGCGCGTGATGGTGACGGTCTCGATCTTCATGGCCCCCGACGCTACACGGTCGATCGGCGACGATCCAGCCAGGAAATCGCCACGCTCACCGCCCTGCGCGCGACCCGCACGCGCAGCTTCCGCGAAGTCAACGGGCGCGTGCAGCCGCCGGCACGAAGACCAGCGTGCCCGCCCCGAGGCGCACCTTGTGACCGCGCCAGGTCACGTGGCGCTTGAGCGGGGCGCGCGCCCAGACCAGCAGCATGAACAGCTCGCGGACAGGGGAGAGCACCGCGGGCAGCCAGGCGTTGCGGAACCCGCGGAGCGCCACCCAGCCGCCGACGTCGCGGAGCGCGAGCAACACCGCCACCCAGGTCAGCGCCGCGGCGGGGCCCATGGCCAACCACGCCACCGGCAAGAGCGCCAGCGGGCTGGTGAGCGGCTCGACCAGCTGCGCGGCGGGCCGAAGGCGCGAGCGCAGCATGGCCCAGCGCTGCTGGCGCTGGACGAAGCCACGCACCGTCATGCCACGGGTCACGTTGTCGAGCACCGTGGGCGCGATGCGCACGCGATAGCCGCCGTGCTGGAACAGCTTGCCCATGACGTAGTCTTCAGCCAAGACGTCGGCCACGCGTCGAAACCCGCCGAGCTCTTCGAACACCTGCTTCGAAAACAGCATGCTCTTGCCGATCACCAGCGCGTCACCCAGCAGTGTGGGCAGCGCCGAGCCGGCTGCGCAGAAGCCGTTCAGCTGCACGTTCTCCAGGGCAGAGCCCAGACCGTTCTCGCCGGTGCCGGCGAAGAGGTTGGTCACCAGGCCGTTCTTCGGGTCGGCCATCAAGGTCTCGACCATTTCGGAGACGTAGTGCGCGGGGGCGCGCACGTTGCTGTCGCTGATCAACACGAGGTCGTGCGAGGCGTGGGGCAACATGCCGAGCAGGTTGTCGACCTTGGGATTGATCGCGCCGGTTCCAGGGTGAACCACCAGCTTGGTCGCCACCTCGGGGTGGCGCTCGGCCAGCGCCTGGACCACGGCGATCGCCGGGTCGTCGGGCCGCTGCACGCCGAACACCAACTCGATGTTGGGGTGGTCTTGCACGAAGAAGCTCTCGAGGTTGTCGGCAAGGCCCGCGTCCTTTCCGCAGAGCGGCTTGAGCACACTGACGGCCGGCAGCTCGCGAGCGCGTCCGGCGCGCTCGCTGGCTGCCGGCCCGCGATCGGTGTGGGTCGAGAGCGGATCTTCGATGCGCCGGGCAAGGCTCTCGGGCAGCCGCTGCCCGCGCGTGGCGCGAATCACCGCCAGCGTGCCGAGCAGCGTCCAGGCCGAGCAGAGACCGGTCAGCGCGAATGCCACGTTGTTCATGACGACTCCTGAGTGCGGTTTCGAAAGATCAGTGACCAGAGCGGCAGACAGATCGCGAAGTAGACCAGGTTGGTGGTGAGTAGCCTGAGCGGTAGGTACGGCAGCCGGGTGACGCGGATCGCGAGATCGAACAGCACCAGGTTGGCGACCAAGCCCAGCGTCTCGACGCCCAGGAACTGCGCGCCCTGGCGCAGCCAGGCCGGCGAGCGATCACCGAAGGCGAACCACTTGTTGCCGACGAACTGAACTCCGATGCCCAGCGCCAGCGCGGGCACGCTGGCCAGGCGCGGCGACATTCCGAACCCGCTGACCAAGAGAGCGAGCACAGCCAGGTCGGTCAGGGTGGCCAGAAGCCCGATGCTCGCGCTGCGCGCCACAGTCAGAAGGCCACCGAGGGGGTTCGAGGTGCGGTCCACGCTCTTCCCCCAAGCCAGGCGCGTGCCAGGAGCGCTTCTCTGGAATTCCACGGGGTTGGCGCGGACTGCGTAACCGTCGGCCGCGTACGGGGCTACACGACTGGTTGAACCAATTCGCGGCGACGGTGTAGGTCAGGGCGGACCAAGGAACGCGGCCATGCGAGCGACGAAGCGCTCGAGTGCGTCGAGCCCCTCCGGCAACTCGTGCCAGACCCGCTCGATATCGACGCTCCCGTAGAGGTGCGCAATGCGATTGCGCACCGCGACCACGCGCCTGAGCTCGGCGGCGAGGGCGGCATCAATCACCCCATGTTGCCCGAGAAGGGCGAACGCTTCGGCGTAGGATCCGGGTACGCCCCAGCCCTCGTCGGAGCAGACGTGGAAAGCAACGTCGACGGCTTCCTGCGTCGCCACCAGCACGCTCAGCGCCAGCGCGTCTTGTGCATCGACGTCGGCGAGGTAGGCGCTGAGCTCGCCGCCCCTGCGGCGCCGAGCCCGACTTGCATGCTCACGAAGCGTCGAAAGCAGTTGGAGGACGAGCTCCCGATCCGTCACTCTGCCACCCCGGCCAGGCGCCTGCGGAATCGCTCTTCCGCGCGAGCGCGCACCACGTCGAGCTCGGCGTGCTCGATGCCCGCGCGGGCTCGAAACCGAGAGAGCTCGCTCGGAGTCTCGGCATAGAGCGACAGCCCATCGCGCGCGATCTGGAAGCGCAGCGTGGTCGAGGCGTGGTCGAGCCGAACAAGGTCTACCGTGCACCCGGCCGCCTGGGACAGCTCGGCCTGGAGGTCGAGCTCGGCCGCGAGCGTCATGCTCGGGTCACGCGGCAGAATCGCCACGTCGACGTCGCTGTCGGGCCGTGCGCAACCCCGGGCAATCGAACCAAACACCAACGCCAAGCGGAGCGGGGGAGCCGCGCCTAGAGCGAGCGTCAATCGTTCGACGACCGATGCCACGAATCAGAGGCTAACTCGCCGGCGCGAGCAGGGCCACCGCCACGAGCGCCAACCCGGCGCCGAGCCACTGCCGCGGCGTGAGGCGCTCACCGAAGAAGGCCACGGCCAGCGCCACCGACACGATCGGGTAGAGCGCGGTGGTCACGGCCACGGTGCTGATCGGGCTCTTCGCCGCCGCGCGATAGTAGAACGCCATCCCGGCCGTGGCGGCCACGCCCGCCAGCGCGGCGTACAAGAGCCCCCGAAGGTCGTAGCGCGGAGTCAGCGAGCCCCGAGCCGCGCCGTAGCCCACAACGCAGATGAACGAGCCAACGTACTGGTAGAGCACCGCACTGTACGCGTCGGGCAGGTGACGGGTGGCGAGCTTGGGCAGGAAGGCCCAGAGCCCCCAGCACACCAGCGCGAGCACCGCATCGAGCCAGCGCATGGCTCACTGCGAGAGGGCGATCAACGGCGCGATCACCAGCGCCACCACGCTCATCAGCTTGATCAAGATGTTGAGGGAAGGCCCCGCGGTGTCCTTGAATGGATCGCCCACCGTGTCACCGACCACCGCGGCCTTGTGGGCGTCGGACCCCTTGGGGTGAAGGCTGCCGTCACTCATCTTGAAGCCGTCGCCTTCGAAGCTCTTCTTGGCGTTGTCCCAGGCGCCGCCGGCGTTGCTCATGAACAGCGCCAAGAGCACGCCGCTGACGGTGCACCCCGCCAAGAGCCCGCCCAGCGCCTCGGGACCGAGCAGGAAGCCGCAGGAGATGGGCGTGACCACCGCCATCGCGCCGGGCAGCACCATCCGCTTGATCGCGGCTTGGGTGCTGATGTCCACGCAGCGCGCCGTGTCGGGCTTGGCCGTGCCCTCGAGCAGGCCGGGGATCTCGCGGAACTGCCGGCGCACCTCTTGAATCATCTCCATCGCGGCCTCGCCCACGGCGCTCATCGCCATGGCGCTGAACAAGAATGGCAGCATGCCGCCGACGAACACGCCGGACATGACCATGGGCCGCGTGAGATCGATGGCGGTGATGTTGGCCTGCTGGGCGAACGCCGCGAACAGCGCCAGCGCGGTCATCGCCGCCGAGCCGATGGCGAAGCCCTTGCCGATGGCCGCGGTGGTGTTGCCCACGGCGTCCAGCCGATCGGTGCGCCCGCGGACCTCGGGGGGCTGGTGGCTCATCTCGGCGATGCCGCCGGCGTTGTCGGCGATGGGACCGTACGCATCGACGGCGAGTTGAATGCCGGTGGTGCTGAGCATCCCGAGGGCCGCGATGGCGACGCCGTAGACGCCCGCGACCTGAGCCGAGCCCAGCACGCCGCCGGCGATGCACAGGATGGGCAGCGCGGTGGAGCGCATGCCGACGCCGAGCCCGGCGATGATGTTGGTGGCGTGCCCGGTCTTGCTCTGCTCGGCCACGCTGTTGACCGGGCCCTTGCCCAGCGAGCAGTAGTAGCTGGTGATGATGCCGACCGCGACGCCGGTGGCGAGCCCGATCACGGTGGCGAGGCCGACGTCGCTCCAGGTCACCAGCTTACCCCCGAGCTCCGTGCCGCTCGCCGGCCAGAGTTGCTTGGCGAGCGCAAAGGTGGCGACGGCCATCACCGCCGCGGCGCCGAACGAGCCGGAGTCGAGCGCCACCTGGGGATTGCCGCCCTCTTTCGTGCGCACCACGAAGGTGCCCAAGATCGAGCAGACGATGCCCACCGCCGAGATCACCAGCGGCAAGACCACCGGGCCGTACTGACCAGACTCGATGCTCGCCGCGCCGGCGCCCAGCACCATGGCGCCGACGATCGCGCCGACGTACGACTCGAAGAGGTCGGCGCCCATCCCGGCCACGTCGCCCACGTTGTCGCCCACGTTGTCGGCGATGACCGCGGGGTTGCGCGGGTCGTCTTCCGGCAAGCCGCTCTCGATCTTGCCGACCAGGTCGGCGCCCACGTCCGCGGCCTTGGTGTAGATGCCGCCGCCCACCCGGGCAAAGAGCGCGATGCTGGACGCTCCCATCGAGAACCCCGTGAGCGCGTTGATCGCGACCATCAGGTTGCTCGCACCCGGAAACAGGTACTGGGAGAACAGGATGAACAGGGACCCGAGCCCGAGCAGCGCGAGCCCGACCACGGTCATGCCCATCACGCTGCCGCCGCTGAACGCGACGGCCAGGGCCGCTGCCAGCCCGCTGCGGGCCGCCGCGGTGGTGCGCACGTTGGCGGCAGTCGCCACCCGCATCCCCAGGTAACCCGAGAGCGCAGAGGCCGTGGCGCCGACGACGAAGGCCAAGGCCACGAGCGGGGTCTGCCCGACCTTGCTCTGCGAGTTGACCACCGCCAGAAGGCCCGCGACCGCCAGCACGAACACGGCCAGCACCTTGTACTCGCGCGCGAGAAAGGCCATCGCACCCTCGCGGATGAGCAGGGCGATGTCCTTCATTTCGGGGGTGCCAGCGTCTTGACGGTTGATCCAGGCCGTCTTCCAGAAGGCAAAGACCAGCGCGAGAATTCCGGCGGCAGGGGCGGCGAAGTACAGAGCTTGCACGGTGGCCGGGGCTATAGCCCAGGTCGGTGGGGGTCGTGCAGCGTTTCAAGTCGGTGTATGGTCAAAGGTTGGCGAGCGTCTCGCCCTGGTCGAAAGAGAGCCCGAGTGATCCACACCACCCAGCACCTTTGGTCGCCCGCCGAGGGCTGGACGACGGAGCCCACCGCCCCGGGGGCACAGCTCGCCTTGGTCTTCGGTGCCCGAGAGGCCCTCGACGCGGAAGGCCCCATGGCCGCGCTCGGCGCTGCCTTACCCGGCACCGAGCTCGTGGGCTGCTCGACGGCGGGGGAGATCCACGGGACCCAGGTGACCGACGGCGGCATCGTAGTGACCACACTCCGCTTCGAGCACTCGTCCCTCGGGGTCCACGCCGAGACGGCCCGGGCCGGCGAAGACAGCGCCGAGCTCGGCCGACGCTTGGCCGGGAAGCTCGGGCGCGCGGGGCTCAGGCACGTGCTCGTGCTCTCGGACGGGACGCGGTTGAACGGCGGGCGTCTGGCCGAGGGCGTGGCCAGCGCGCTGCCGAGCGGCGTGGCGGTGACGGGCGGCCTGGCCGGCGACGCGGCTCGGTTCGAAGAGACGCGGGTGATCGGGTGCGGAGCGGTCGGGCCGGGGCGCGTGGTGGCGGTGGGCTTGTACGGCGAGCGCCTGCGCATCGGTTTCGGCTCGCTCGGCGGGTGGGACTCGTTCGGGCCGGTGCGCCTGGTCACACGCTCGGAGGGCAACGTGCTCTACGAGCTGGACGGCCGGTCGGCGCTGGCGCTCTACAAGGAGTACCTGGGCGACGCCGCCGCGGCGCTGCCCGCGTCGGGGCTGCTCTTTCCGCTCAGCATCACGCAGAGCGAGGGGGGTGCCGAGGTGGTGCGCACCATCTTGAGCATCGACGAGGCGGCTCAGAGCATGACCTTCGCGGGCGATGTTCCGCGTGGCGCCTACGCACGGCTGATGAAGGCGAATTTCGATCGCCTGATCGACGGCGCGGTGGGCGCTGCGCGATCCAGCTACGACTCGCTGGCCAGCACGCCGCCAGAGCTCGCGATCTTGATCAGCTGCGTCGGGCGAAAGCTGGTGCTCAAGCAGCGCATCGAAGAAGAGGTCGAGGGCGTGCGCGACGTGCTCGGGCCCAGCGCCACGCTGACCGGGTTCTATTCGTACGGCGAGATCTCTCCGCTCACCCCCGAGGCGGCCTGCGCGTTGCACAACCAGACGATGACCATCACGACGCTCTCGGAGATCTGACGGGATGCACCCTCTGTTGCGTCGGCAGCTGATCAAGGCCTTCGGTGAAGTGCCTGACGCCGACCCTCGCTTCGCGAGGTTGATCGCGGCCGTCGACGCCGCCTACCAGAGCGCGGATGAAGAGCGCGCGATGGTCGAGCGCTCGCTCGAGCTCTCGTCGCGCGAGCTGCTCACGACGAACTCGGACCTGAACGGGGTCTTGCGCTGCTTCCCGGATCTGATCTTGCGAACCAGCGCCGACGGGCGCGTCTTGGACATCCGGGGCGCGGCCCAGAGCCTGCTCCGGCATCTTCCTTCCGTGGGTGAGAGCCTGACGGTCGTCTTTGGGATCGAGATCGGCGGAGCGATCGACGCCGCCGTGCGACAGGCCCTGGCCGATCGCCAGTTGATCACGCTGGACTTGCGCCACGACGGGAACTTCTTGGACGTCCGGGTAGTGCCCGGGCTGCCGGGTCAGGCCATCGTGGTGTGCCGCGATGTGAGCGCGGTACGCGCCGCCGAGCTGGCGCTGGGCGCGCAGATCGAGGAGCGGCGCCGCGCCGAGCGCGAGCTCACGGCCACCACCGAGCAGAACCGAGCCTTCCAGCGGGTGCTGCTCGCGCTCGGGAGCGTGGAGCACGGAGAGGTCGACCGCGCCCTCGAGGCCCTGCTGGAAGAGAGCGCGCGAGCGCTGGTCGTCGGGCGGGTCAGCTTCTGGCAGATCGACGAGTCTGGCACGCACCTGAAGTGTCGCGACGCATTTCGACTGGCGGGCGGGCTGCACGAGATTGGCCCGGTGATTCGCCTGGCGGACCTGCCGCGCTACCGGGAGAAGCTCGAGACCGAGCGCACCCTCGCCGCCCGGTGCGCGCGCACGGATGCGACCGCGCGGGAGCTGTGGGCGGCGGGCGGGAGTGATCCGCAGGTCGAGTCGACCCTCGACGTTCCGGTTCGGCTGAACGCGCGGGTGGTCGGCGTCGTGCGACACGAGCACTTCGACACGCTGCGCGACTGGTCCGCCGCGGAGGAGCAGTTCGCGGCCTCGATCGCCGACTTGGTCAGCTTGCTACTGGCCAACCACGAGCGCATGCGGCTCGAGAGCCAGCTACGCCAAACTCAGAAGCTCGAGAGCCTGGGCCTGCTCGCCGGGGGCGTCGCTCACGACTTCAACAACCTCTTGGCGGCCATCGGCAGCTTCGCGTCGCTGGTCAAAGAGACGGTGCCGGCGGGCAGCGAGTCGGCGGAAGACCTGGAGCAGATCCAGAACGCGGTGGCTCGGGGCGCCGAGCTGGCCAACAAGCTGCTCAGCTTCTCGCGGCCGCGGCCGCCGCAGAAGCAAGTGCTGCAGCTCAACGACGTGGTGCGGGGCTTCAGCGCCATGCTCTGCCGAATCGTGGGGGAAGACATCGAGGTGAAGATCGACACCGACCCGGCGCTGCCACTGGTCGAGGTGGACTCGAGCCAGATCGAGCAGGTGGTGCTCAACCTGACCACCAACGCGCGCCAGGCCATGCCGCGGGGCGGGCGGCTCTCGCTGCACACCCGCACCCTGGCGCCCGCCGACGACGAGCTGGTCGTCGAGCTGGCCGTCTCGGACACGGGCCAAGGCATGGACGAGGCCACGCGCAGCCGGCTGTTCGAGCCCTTCTTCACCACCAAGCAGCGGGGTACGGGCCTCGGGATGTCGATCGTTTTCGGCGTCGTGCAGCAGCACGGCGGGTCGCTCGTCGTCGACAGCGCGCCGGGGGCGGGCACGACCGTCCGCGTGCGCCTGCCGGGGGCCAAGCGCGCGCCGCTCGGTGAGGTCGCGCAGAGCAGCGTCCCCCCACGCCTCGAGGGCACCGAGACCGTGCTCGTCGCCGAAGACGAGCCGAGCTTGCGCGCGGTCATCCGCCGCTCGCTCGAGCCCTTGGGCTATCGCGTGATCTTGGCGGAGGACGGCCTGCGCGCGCTCGAAGAGTTCGACAAGCTCGAGGGGCGCGTGGACCTGGCTGTGCTCGACGTGGTGATGCCGCGCTTGGGCGGGCCCGATGCCTACCGCGAGATGGCGCTCCGCCGCCCTGGGCTGCGCGTCCTGTTCATCTCGGGGCACGCGCCCGACGGCGCATTCGCGGCGGTCGGTGCCGAGGCGTCGCGCCGGCTGCTGCGGAAACCGTTCGACAAGTCCGAGCTGGTTCGATGGGTCCGCCAGGCGCTCGATGGATGAGCGGCGGGCGGGCCACGAGCTTCGGCTCAGTGCGCCGGGGCCAGCGCAGAGAGCGCGCGCTCTGGCTCGGGGAGCTTCTCCCAGCCGAGCACCTCGCAGGCGTCGGCCACCCACGCGGGCCGCCGCATGCCCACCAGCACGGTGGTGACACCCGGCAGGCTCGCGGCGACCCAGAGCGCCTTTTCCGAGAGGGTCGCGGTGCGGCGCGCGGCCGGCAACTGCGGGTCGAGGGCGGCGTGCGCGCGCTCGGCCGCTGCCCGGCTGGCGTCCGCCGAGCGCTGCGCGAGGGCGAGCAGCAGCGCCTCGAGGGCCGGCGCGTAGCGCGCGCTAAAGTCCTTCCACGCCGACTCGGTCGAGCCGCCGAGCGTGCGGTCGAGGGTGGCGAGCACCTGCTGGGTCCGAGGTAGAACGACGTCGCGCTCGATCTGGCTCCACTCGGCGAACGACTGCGCCGCTGCCGGCAGGCGACCGAGCTGCTCGGCCCAGCTCAAGAGCGCCTCGGGGGGTGGACTGCCGGGGCCCGTGCGCAGCTTCGAGGCGAAGCTGCTCCGGAACTCGCGTTCGAGCTCGGCCACCCGCTCGAGCGCCCGATCCACCGGCAACGCCCCGACCAGCGTGGGCACGTCGGCCAGGCGCACGAGGCCGCGATCGGTGATGGCGTTCAACGGTCGGTTGACCAGCACCGCGACGTTCTCGCGCACCGCGATCGCGAGGGGCCCCCCGGCTCGCGTCGCGCCCGTCTCGTGCAGGTTGAGCGGCAGCTGGAGGACGCGGAAGCCGTGCTCGTCACCGCCGGCGCGCCGCGCGGCGGCGAGCATCTCGGCCAGGTCGGTGGCGTCGCGATCGTCCGGAGGGCTGATCAAGGTGTTGCTCGACACGCCGTAATGGCGGATTCGCCCGCGCTTCCGCTCCTGCTCGAGGTGCGCGAAGGCCCCTTCGAGTCGGCGGTAGAGCTCGGTCCGGAGCTCGGCGACGGGCGCCTGGCCGCGTGCGATGGCGTCCGAGAGAAAATATTCCGGGTTGTGCAAGAGACAGACGTCGAGCGTGCGAAGTCCCAGTCGATCGAGGGAACGCGTCAGCTGATCGTCGAGCCACTCCGGGTGCAGGCAGTGCCAGAGGCGCGCGCCAACCTTGACCATCTCGGAATAGGGCCGACCCGCCGCTTCGCGCTCTTGGGCTAGCGTCAGGTTCTTGCCCTGCACGTAGCCGATCTTGGACACGACCACGACTTGGTCCCGCGACAGCTCGCCGCGCGACTCGAGCTCGCTCAGGACCTCGCCCACCAAGCGCTCGCTCTCGCCGTCGGTGTAGTTGGTCGAGGTGTCGACCAGGTTGATGCCGCTGGCGAACGCCTGCTTCAGCGCGGCGCGGTGCTCGGGGGTCATGGCGTCCACGCGATAGCCTCCGAAGCCAAGGCCACTGACCCACAGGCCGGTGGCGCCGAGCTCACGGTAGGCGTGCTCTCCCCAGGTCTCGGCGTGTTTGTCGGCGAACGCACGGGTGCCCTCGTCGGTGGCGTGCCCGGCGAGCTTCCGCACGCCCACGCTGGCCCGTCGCGCCGCGCGGGCGCTCTCCCGGTCGACGCCGAGCGCGCTCAGAACCGCGGCCGGATCGGTGATCGGCGGCTGGCACGCGTAGTCGCGGCACACGAACAGGGTCGGCTTGCCGTCGACCGCGTTCTTGTCGCGGGTCAGCGCCGAGGTGTGCGGCGCCGCGGGATCGACCCAGGCGATCACGCGATTGGGCAAGTAGTGCCGGGCAAGCTCCCGCGCCAAGGGCTCGCGCTCGGTGCCCACGACGCACAGCTCGACGGGCGGCTCGAGCAAGAAGTCGATCACCCCGAGGGCCGTCGCGAACGACCGGGGTGAGCGATCGACCAGGGCGCCGTACGCCGTGAGCGCGGCGCCGGCGCGATCGCGCAACGCGGGGCGATCGAGGTGGAGAGCGAGCCGCGCCAGTACGCGAGCGGCCACGGCGTTGGGATTCGGCAAGGCGCCGTCGTGGCCCTCACGCGGGCGGGCGAGCAACTTCTCGTGGCCGTGCGCAGTGAAGAAGAACGCGCCGCCGTCCACGTCTCCGAAGTCGGCGAGCATGCGCTGGCAGAGCTGGTCCGAGTCCCGCAGGCGACTCGGCGAGCCGCCAGCCTCGTACAGATCGAGCAGGCCGTCGCCGAGGTAGGCATAGTCCTCGAGGTACGCGTCGAGGTGCGCCTTGCCCCCACGCGCGGTGCGAAAGAGCCCCCCGTCGGGGCGCATCATGCCGTCGAGCACGAAGTCGGCGGCGCGCTCCGCGCTCTCGAGGTAGCGGCGGTCGCCCAGGACCCGAGCGCCCTCGGCCATCGCGCCGATCATCAGGCCGTTCCACGCGGCCAGGACCTTGTCGTCCAAGAGGGGCGGCACCCGGCGGCTGCGCGCTTCATACAGCGCGGCTCTCGCCGACGAGAGCTCGCGCGCCAGCGCTGGGTCGGGGCGGGGCGTGTTCAAGATGCTGTGGCCCTCCCAGTTGCCCCCTTCGCGGACGTCGTAGAACGCGCAGAACTTCTCCGCCTCGGCCTCGGGCAGGCACTCGCGAACTTGCGCGGGCGTCCACACGAAGAACTTCCCCTCTTCACCCTCACTGTCGGCGTCCGTCGCGGAAAAGTACCCGCCTTCGGCGGCCTGCATCTCCCGAACCACGTAGTCCAGGGTCTCGCGCGCCACGCGCGCGTACTCGTCGTCGCGCGTCACCTGAAAGGCCCAGAGGTAGATCCGAGCCAGCTGGGCGCTATCGTACAGCATCTTCTCGAAGTGCGGCACGAGCCAGCGCTCGTCGGTCGAGTAGCGAGCGAAACCGCCGCCCAGGTGATCGTAGAGCCCGCCGTTCTTCATCCCGTCCAGCGTCTTCACGATCATCTCGAGGGCGGCTTCGTCGGCGCTGCGATGGTGGTGTCGCAACAACAGCTCGACCGCGCCGCAGGGCGGAAACTTGGGAGCGGCGCCGAAGCCACCCCAGCGAGGGTCGAACGCGGTCCTGAGCTGATCGACCGCGTCGATGAGCGCCTGCGCGTCGATGCCGCTCGGGCGGCCGAGGGCAGACTGGCGGGTCACGTGCTCGGCGAGCTGCCGGGCCTGCGATCGCAGGTCGTCGCGCTCGGTCCGCCACAGCTCTGCGATACGTTCGATCAGTGTCGCGAAACCGGGCCGTCCGTAGTTGTCGCGTGGGGGGAAGTAGGTGCCAGCGAAGAAGGGCTTCTGGTCCGGGGTCAGAAAGACGGTCATCGGCCAACCGCCGCCGCCGGCGATGGCGACGGTGGCCGCCATGTAGATCTCGTCGAGATCCGGGCGCTCTTCTCGATCGGCCTTGATGCACACGAAGTGCGCGTTCATCCGGGCGGCAATCGCCTCGTCCTCGAAGCTCTCGCGCTCCATCACGTGGCACCAATGGCACGCCGCGTAGCCGATGCTGAGCAAGATCGGGCGGTCTTCGCGGCGCGCCCGCTCGAGCGCCTCGGGTCCCCACGGGTACCAATCGACCGGATTGTGGGCGTGCTGCAGCAAGTAGGGGCTGGTCTCCGCGATGAGCCGGTTCGGCTGGCGATCCATGACTCGATGCGTAGAGACGCGCCGCCCCCGCGGCAATCGTGCTGGCCGCTCGGGCGCAATCGCGTGTACTCTGGCGCTGGTTCTTGGCTCGACTTAGGAGGTCCCGATGCGAAAGCTTCACGGCTCGTTCGTTCTCTTTGGTGCTCTGTCCGCCCTGGCGTGCTCGGTCGCTGACGACTCGACGGAGTCACGGGAGACAGCCGGCGAAACCACGCAAGAGCTGACCGGCGGCTGCAACTACGGCACCTTGGGGCACCCGTGCGACCCCGACGGCGCCAGCGGGCCGCTGCTCGAGTGCCAAGGCGTCTGTCGCGTGGGCGGCAACGGCTTCATCAGCTGCAGTGCGCTGAGCTCGACCGATGTGTCCAGCTTGAACGGCCGCATCTGCGGCTCGTCGGGGGGCACCAGCTGCGCGAACACCTGTCAGAACGGCGCGTGCATCGTGGGCCAGGCCAAGGTCGGCACGGCGTGTCGTCCGCCGACCGGGCCGGGCGGCTTTTCGGACTCGTGCGACGGCGCCTGTGACGCCGCGGGCGCATGCGTCGCGCTGGCCAACCCCTGCGCCTACGGCCCCAGCGGCTGCGTGTTCAACGCGTGTGACATGACGGCGGCATCGACCTGCGTCAAGGTCAGCCTCCCGAAGGGCATCCAGTGCACCGACAGCAGTCAGTGCACCACCGGGGACACCTGCGACGGCGCCGGAACCTGCACCGGCACGCAGAAGAACTGCAGCGACAACAACGTCTGCACGACCGACACCTGCAACCCCAGCAACGGCGCGTGCCTGAGCACGTTCAACACCCTTCCGTGCAGCGACGGCAACGCCTGCACCACCGGCGATGTCTGCGCGTCGGGCTCGTGCAAGGCCGGCACGGCGGTGAACTGTGACGACAGCAACGCCTGCACCACCGATGCGTGCGCGCCCGCCACGGGTTGCACCCACGTGGCCAAGAACTGCGACGACAGCAACGCGTGCACCACCGACTCGTGCAACGCGAACACGGGCGCCTGCGTCAACACGCCGATCACCGGCTGCGGCACCGGCGGCACTGGCGGCGGCGGCGGAACTGGCGGCGCGACCGGCGGAACCGGCGGCGCGACCGGTGGTACCGGCGGCGCAACCGGTGGAACCGGCGGCGCAACCGGTGGAACCGGCGGCGCCACCGGCGGTACCGGCGGCGCCACCGGCGGTACCGGCGGCGGCACCGCAGGATCCGGTGGCGGCAGCGCCGGATCCGGTGGCGCGGCTGGCAGCTCCGGCTCCGGCGGCGTGGCTGGCAGCGCCGGCTCAGCGGGCTCCGCGACGGGCGGCAGCTCGAGCGGCGGCAAGGACGGCGGCGTCGGCGGCAGCAAGGACGGCGGCGCGGACGGCGGCTCGAACCTGGACGTCGGTGACGACGACGGGGGCTGCGGCTGCCGCGTGCCGTCGCAGAAGGCCCCATCGTCTGGCTGGCTGGTGCTGGCAGGTCTCGGTGCGCTGCTGCTGCGACGCCGGCGCTAAAAGAACTCTCCGAGCGGCCGTTCTCTCGGTTTGAAATGACTCGAGAGACCGGGGCCCAGTCATGCCGTCGCTAGATCCCGCGATCGGGCAGGGCGCCGGTCCTTCGCTGCCCGTCCGGTCGCTCCGGGCGGTGTCCGGCCCACCGCCCGACGAGTGGTGGGGTGGGTACTTCCAGTACTTCGGCGCAGTCGGGCAGCAAGACGCGTTCGACTCGCGCCGGCGCGCGCGCATCTTGGTCATCGCGTGCCACGGGGCCATGGCGCTGATGACAGTGAGTGCAGCGCTGCGGGTCGCCACCGGCCGCACGCCGCCCGCCAGCTACTGGATCGCGGTCGCTCTCACCTGGGCTGCGATGGCGATCGGGCCCTTCGTGCTGAAGCTCACGCTTTCAGTGGGCAAAGCTGCGATCTTGCCCATCGTCGCGACCGCGACCTCGCTGCCGATCACCTCGGTGGGCGCGGGCGGCCTCGACGCTCCGGTGCTCGCCATCTTGCCGTCGGTGCCGCTGGTCGCCGCGTTCTTCATCGGCGCTCGCGGGGCCAAGGCATTGACCTTCGTGCTCATGGTCGAGCTCGGAGCGCTCGCGATTGCGTTCAACACCGGGGCGCTCAGCGCGAAGCTGGCGCCGGCGCCGGTGGTGAAGGCGACGCTCTACGCGAGCTTCCTGGTGGTGACCACGTTCATCGCCATGGCCTACGACCACGAGCGCCGCGCCGTGGAACACCGGCTGCGGACGATGGCGCAGCAGCTGTATGAGTCGAGCATTCGCGACCCGCTGACCAACGTGAACAACCGGCGCTACTTCGCCGAGCGCCTGGAGCGCGAGATGGCCTTCAGCGCCCGGCACGGGACACCGATCGCCGTGTTGATCTTGGACGCCGACCACTTCAAGGCCGTCAATGACACCCGGGGACACTCGGCCGGCGACACGGTGCTGGTTGGCCTCGCGGCGAATCTGGTCGCACACCTACGCACCGAAGATCTAGTGGCGCGCTACGGGGGTGAAGAGTTCGTGGTGTTGCTCCGCGACACCTCGTGCGAGGGCGCGCGGGTCGTGGGTGAGCGGCTACGCCGGGCGGTGGCGGCGATGAAATTCGAGCACGGCGGAAGCCTGTTCTCGGTGACCGTCAGCGTCGGCTGCGCCTCGACCTGCCGCGCACGATCCGGGGAAGACTTGCTGATCGCCGCCGATCAGTGCCTGTACGAGGCCAAACGTCTGGGCAGGAACCGCGTGATCGCGTGCGACGACGTCGCGCTGCCCGAGAAGCGCTCGGCCTGACTCACGCGCGCCGGAGCAAGAGCACGTGCTCGCGGCGCGGCGAGCCACGGAACGCCGCCTGGGTGGGCAGGTGGAAGTGCGGGCGCTTCTGCGAGGCGCGGGCCGCCACCGTCAGACCCGCCGCCGTCGCCAGGTCGGCGGTCAAGAGGTCGGCCCGGAGCGGTCGGCCCGCGAGCACGCTGTCCGCGATGATCACCGCGGCGGCCCCCTTCGGAGAAATCACGCGAGCCATCTCGACCAGCGCCGCGCCGAGCTCGCGGCGCCAGGTGGCGACCGCCATCTCGAAGGTCTTGCCACGCGCCCCGCGCCGCGATCCGATCTCGAAGCGCTCGAAGCGCTCGGACTCGAGCTCGAGCCAGCGCAGCCGGGTCGAGTGATGCGCGTGGTAGTCGTACACCCCCGGGTAGGGCGGCGACGCGACGATCAACGCGACCGACCCGGCGCGAACGCGCTCGAGGTGTCGGGCGTCGCCCGGCCCGACCTTGACCTCGACCCGCGGGTCGATCACGAGCTTCTGATAGTTGGCCAGGCGCTTGACCAGCTCTTCGGTCTTCTTCACGAAGAACCGGATGGCGAAGCCACCCGAGAGCCGCCGGGGGGCCTTGCGCCCGGTGGTGTCGCCGGGCTGCTTGCTGACCTTGGTCAACATCGCGGACAGCACCAGAAACAGCGCGCGCTTCATCTCGCCCCGGGGCAGCGCGTCGATGCCGGCGGTCAGGCTGTCGAGCTCGAGCAAGACGTGCACGTCGAACAGCTCGCGGTCTTCCGGTCAGTAGCGCCGGGTCGGGGGCGCCTTCGCCAGGCGGCGGGCGTCCGCCTTCTCGGCGATGGCCGCCGCGGTCTCGACCAGGGTGGCCGCTTCGCGCGTGCCCAGCCCCAAGGTCTTGAGCTTGCAGAGCTCGATGGCCAGCGGGTTGGCGTCGATGCCCAGGGCCCGCCGGCCCAAGCGGTGCGCCTCGACCAGCACGGTGCCGCTGCCGCAGAACGGATCGAGCACGGTGTCGCCGGGCTTGGACAGCCCTTCGACCAGGCGTGCCGCCGTGTCGGGGTGCAGGCGCGCGGGGTAGCTGTGAAAGCCGTGGACGTGGCGCATGGTGCTGGTCTCGTCGCTCTGCACCGAGAGCGCGCGCTTCAGCACCTGGGCCGCGGCGAGATCGGGACCCTCGCTCTCGACGACGCCCCCCACGTGGGACAGCGAGCGACGCTCTCGACGCTCGGGCGGCGGGAGCTTCTCGTCGGCCTTCTCGGCCTTGGCCTGGGTGGGCTTCTTGGTCTTCATTCCGGGAGTCGCCTGAGCGAGGCCCACGGAAACGGCTTCCAGAACGGTGTGTCAACGGCTTTCGTCGGATCGAGCCGAAACCAAGGCCCGCCCTCGCTCGGGCGCAAGACCTGGGCGTTCTGCGCGGGCATGAAGCTCTGCCCCAAGAGCGCGACCGTCTCGTCGCCCTTCTTGGCGAGATCGAGCACCAGGACCACGTGCCCGGGGTTGCCCGGCAAGATGAAGAAGTCCCCGGCCTGGATCTGCTCCGCGGCCACCGGCTTGGCCTGCTTCTCGAGACTGACGGTGTTCGCCCAGGCGAACACCGCGTCCAGGTACTTCCGGAACGACGCGTGATCGGCGACCGGCTTGCTTCCAGGGACCCACTGGATGCTGGCACCGCTCGGGACGATGCGTTCGCCACGCGCCCAGCGCGCCCAGGGCAGATCGAGCCCCGCGGCGGCGCGGTAGCTCATGTCGCGGGCCCCTGCCGACCAGCGCCACTCGGAGTGGAGCCGGATCACCGTGTCGGCGCACTGTTGCAGATCGGCGTGGCTGACATCGAGGGCTACCACCGCGGCAATGCGGCGATCGCTGGCCGGGTGGAGCGTGGTCCCGTCGTACGAGCGCACCGGCGTCTCGGGGGCGGCCAGCGGCAGATCGCGCAGCCAAGCAGCGAAGGTCTTCGGCAGGACCTCGACCCGGACGAACCCTGCCGGAGGCACGAACCGCGAGCGCAGCGTGTCCACCGGGCGCGGCTCGAGCCCGGGCGTGGCGAGCCATGGATAGGCGTCCGGGCCTTTCGCCTTCGCCGCCTCGGGGGCCGGCGCCGCAGAGGCGCTGGCCGCCGCCGAAGTCGGCGCGGTCGACGACGCCACCGGCTCGGCCCGCGCGGGGGGCGGCGGAGCGGGATCGCGACACGCGACCAGCGCGAGCGCGGCAGCGCCGAGGGCCAGATCGCGAATCACCCGAGCCCACGCAGATCGGTGGCCTCTTTCACCCGGCTCACGGCCAGCGCGAACGCGGCGGTGCGCATGGTAGCGCCGCGCTCTTTCATCATGGCCTGGATCGATCGCCACGCGTCGACCATGTACTTGTCGAGCTCGCGGTTCACCTGCTCCTCGGTCCAGCGGTACTTCTGGGTGTTCTGCGTCCACTCGAAGTAAGACACGGTCACCCCGCCCGCGTTGGCCCAGATGTCGGGCAAGCACACGACGCCGCGCTTGCCGAAGATCTGGTCGGCCTCCATGCTGGTCGGGCCGTTGGCTGCCTCGACCACCCACTTGGCCTGGACCTTCGCCGCGTTGTCGCGGGTGAGCACGTGGCCCAGCGCCGCAGGAACCAACACGTCGCACTCGCTGATCAGCAGGTCTTCGTTCGAGATCGGCGTCGCCCCCGGGAAGCCGACCACGCTGCCGGTCGCCTTCACGTGATCCATCACCCGCGGAACGTCGAGCCCGTCGCGGTTGGCGATACCCCCTTTCACGTCACTGACGGCCACCACGCGACCGCCCTCGGCGTGCGCCAGCCGCGCAAACCAGCTGCCCACGTTGCCGAAGCCCTGGACGGCGAAGCGCGTACCGCTCACCTTCTTGCCGTCGGCGGCCAGCACCTCGCGGATCGCGATCAAGCAGCCGCGCCCGGTGGCGGCGTCGCGCCCGAGGGAGCCGTGGAGCTCGACCGGCTTGCCGGTGACCACCCCCGGCGAGAACCCGTACCGCTTGCTGTACTGATCGAACATCCACGCCATCACTGCGGCGTTGGTGTTCATGTCGGGCGCAGGGATGTCGGTGTCCGGTCCGATCAGCTCGGCGATCTGATCGATGAAGCGCCGGCTCAGCCGCTCGAGCTCGCGCCGGCTCAGCTTGCTGGGGTCGACCTGGATGCCGCCCTTGGCCCCACCGAAGGGCACGTTCACCACCGCGGTCTTCCAGGTCATCAAGCTGGCGAGCGACCGCACCTCGTCCAGGTCCACGTCCGGGTGGTAGCGCAGGCCACCCTTGTACGGTCCGCGCGAGTTGTCGTGCTGGATGCGATACCCGATGAAGTTGCCGATGTTGCCGTCGTCGAGCTCGATGGCCACCTCGACTCGAAGCTCTCGGCTGGGCGTGAGCAGCAGCGTCTTGTATCGCGGAGAGAGCGCGAGCAGGTCGAACGCCTGCGTCAGATAGTGGTTGGTCGTCTCGGTCGCGTTCATGCTCATGCGGGCCTCCCTCTGACCGGGGCAGAGTATGGGAGTCGCGACCGCGCGGAAAGGGCTACCCGAACCGAGCGCTCAGCTCGCGCCGTGCGCCTGGACGACGGCCATCACTTCCGCCTCGGTCAGGATGTGATCGCTCTCTTTCGCCTTGCCCAAGATGGCCTTCACCAGGCCCTCACTCGGCTCGATGTTCCGCGTGCGAAGCCAATAGGTCACGTTGCTGGCGCCGGACATGTAGCCGATCACGATCTCTTGCTGCCGGCCGAACATGCCCGCAGGCACCCCGCTGTAGATGCGATCGGCCAGCCAGGCGTCGCCCTTGGCTTGCGCCTTGATGATCGCGGCGGCGTGCACGCCGGTGGCGGTGCGGAAGGCGTCTTGACCCACCAAGGGGTAGTTGATGGGGATGTGCCAACCCACGGCGCGCGCCGCGGTCTCGCAGTACTCGACCAGGTGGGTCAGATCTTGATCGTCGAGCATGCCCAGCAGCTTGAGGTTGAGCAAGATGAGCTCCATCTGCGCGTTGCCCACGCGCTCGCCGATGCCCAGGGCGCAGGCGTGGACCCGGCTCGCCCCCCACTCGAGCGCGTAGATGGCGTTGACCAGCCCCAGGCCCCGGTCGTTGTGGCCGTGCCAGTCGATGCCCACCTCGGCGCCCATCCCGGCCACCAGGCTCTGGGTGAACTGGATCAGGTTGCGCACGCCGTCCGGCGTGGCGTGCCCGACGGTGTCGCACAGGCAGAGGCGCGAGGCGCCGTGGTCCACCGCCAGCCGGAAGAGCTCGGACAGCACCTGAGGGCGACTGCGGGTGGTGTCCTCGGTCACGTAACACACCGAGAGCCCGCCCTTCACCCCCACGTCGATGGCTTCAGCGCTGCGCTTCTTGATCAGCTCGAGATCCCACTCCTCGGCCAGCGCGCGGATCGGGCTCGAGCCGACGAACGCATACACCTCGACCGGAATGCCCGCGCGCTGAGACAGCTCGATCATCGGCGTGATGTCCGCAGGCACCGTGCGGCCGGCGCAAGCGACGCGGATCTTCAGCTTGTGGTTCACGATCTCCTGGCACATGCGCAGGCAGTCGTCGAAGGCGCGCTTGCTCGAGCCGGGCAAGCCGATGTCGGCCTGCTGGATGCCGAGGCTGTCCATCAGGTGGATCAGCTTCAGCTTGTCCTCGATGTTCGGATCCTTCACGCTCGGGTTCTGAAGCCCGTCGCGCAGGGTCTCGTCGAAGAACTCGACGCCGCGGGGAATCACCCGACCTTTCCGCGCGATCTCGTTCCAGTCGTAGACCAGGTCGTCGTTGCGAGGCGGCTGGCTCGGCATGCCGGGAATATGGCTCAGCGCTCCGGCCGGTCGCAACCGGAAGCTCAGAACCGTCATGGCGCGGCGCGCCATGCGGGTGTACTCCTGTGCAGATGCCCTCGGACGCCGCGCGAAGAGTGATTCGTCAGCGGCTCGCGGACGAGGTCGGCCGCCTCGACAAGGAGGCGGCGCAGACGGTCGCGCTGGTCTACCCGTCGCCGTACTCGGTGGGGATGAGCTCGCTCGGCTACCAGCGTGTCTACCGGGAGATCCAGGCGCTGCCCGGCTGGGCGTGCGAGCGGGTGTTTCTGGACGACGACGGGGAAGACGCTGGCGCTCGGGTCGAGAGCCCGGTCAGCTACGAGTCCCTCCGCCCTCTCGGGGACTTCCCGCTTCTGGCATTCAGCATCGCGTACGAACTCCAGCTCGCGGGCCTGGTGCGCATGCTGGATGCAGCGGGGCTCGCGCCGGAGCGCGCGCTCCGCACCGCGCGGGATCCCTTCGTGCTGGCCGGGGGGCCGATCACCTTCAGCAACCCGCTGATGCTGGCGGGCTACGCAGACGCCGTGGTGCTGGGCGAGGCCGAAGAGATCGTCGCCTTCGCCCTTGAAGCGGTGCTCGGCGCCCCCGACAAGGCTGCCGCCCTGGCTCGATTGGCAGCGCACCCTCACATCTTCGTGCCGGCGTCGCACGGCGATCGGCTTCCGAGCATCGCCGCCTGCGACGACGCGCTCTTGCCGGCCAAGAGCGTGATCCGCACACCCCACGCCGAGCTCTCGGACATGCTCTTGATCGAGACCGAGCGGGGCTGCTCGCGGGGGTGCACCTATTGCGTGATGCGACGCACGACCAACGGCGGCATGCGCGTCGTCCCGAAAGAGACGGTGCTCGCCGAGACCCCGGCCGGGACCCGGAAGGTGGGCCTGGTGGGGGCAGCGGTCAGCGATCACCCGCGGATCGAGGAGATCGTCCGCACCCTGGCCGAGCGGGGCACCCAGGTCGGCCTGTCGAGCCTGCGTCCCGACCGACTCCGCAGCGACTTCGTCGCCGCCCTGGCGGCCGCCGGCCACCGCACGCTGACCACCGCGCTCGATGGTCCGAGCCAGCGCCTGCGCGACGTGATCGAGCGCCGCGGCCGGGAAGAGCACTATCTCGCTGCCGCTCGCCACGCCCGCGAGCACGGCATCGAGCGCTTGAAGCTCTACCTGATGATCGGCCTGCCCAGCGAAACCGACGGCGACATCGACGAGTGCGCCCGCTTCGTGGGCGAGCTGTCGAAGATCGTGCCGGTCGCCCTCGGCATCTCGCCGTTCTGCGCGAAACGGAACACCCCGCTCGACGGGATGCCCTACGCCGGAGTCGCCACCGTCGGCCACCGCCTCGAGCGACTGCGCCGGGGGCTGCGCGGTCGCGCCGACGTGCGAGCCGTCAGCGCCAAGTGGGCCTGGGTCGAGCACGTGCTCTCGCAGGGGGGCGAGGCCGAGGGGCTGGCGGTCGCCGCGGCGGTGCGGGCCGGCGGGACGTTCGCCCACTTCAAGCGGGCGTTCGCCGAGCTGGGGCACCGCCCCGACGGCCGCGGCTACGCCGAGGCGGTGCCGCCCGTCGCCCCGGACCGCGAGCGCAAGCGGCTTGCGATGGCCCGAGGCTGACCGGGTCAGCCGCCGCGGCGCAGGCGCTCGATCTCGGCCAGGGCCTCGGTCAGACGGCGCTCGGCGCCGTCTGCGCGACGCGCTTCTTCCTCGGCGCGACGCGCTTCTTCCTCGGCGCGACGAATCGCATCGTCGTACTTGCGCATCACGTCCGAGAGCACGTGCTCGACGCGCGCGAGCAGCTCTCGCGTCTCGGGAACCGCCGCGCCGCCGTAGTAGAACCGAAGCTGGCCCTCTTCGATGCCGAACGACAACCCCAAGACGGCGGACTCGAAGCGCCCCGCTTGACCGAGCAGCGGTCGATACGCGCGCGCCGCCGGCTCGGGCAGGTGCCAGGCGCGCACCAAGAGCCGCATCGGATCGAACACCACGTACTCGGCGATGCCGAGCCGGGCAAACCACTCGACGTTGCGCTCGTAGTCCTTGTCGCGGTCGCCGCCCACGTTGACCTCGAGCGCGAAGTCGAGGCCCTTGCCCTCGGCCGACACCACCCAGCGGTCGCGCGGGTGCGGCTCGACGTCGAGCACCGCGATCAGATCTGGAGCGAACACGCGCTCACCGGGGTAGTACACCGCCAGGTTGGACGAGAGGTAGACCTTGCGACCGATCCGCTGGAAGAAGCCCTGGAGCGGATCCTTGGCGTGCTCGATGGCCAGCCGGTGGTGATCCCCCTCGGGGGGGCCCAGCTCGAATTCGCTCGGCAGGCTGTCGACGACCTTCGTGCGCTGCTCGGGCGACAGGCGATCCCAGATCTCCTGCGGGGGAGCACGGGGGTCGAGGGGGTCGACCTGCCAGGACGCCGGCTCGGTCATTCCGGAAGCCTACCACGGCGCGGCTACCCCGCGCGCTTGCCCAGTGCGATCGGGACGAGCGCCGGTTGCTCCGGGCCGAGGGTGTCGTCGGGCCCGTGCGCCTCGTCGACGCCGAAGCGCCGCCGCACCTCGAGATCCAACAGGTGAGTCGGCCGCACGTTGGACAGCGCCGCGAACACGTTGCTGCGCACGTTGGGGTTCTCGGCGTTCAGCTTGGTGAGCAACTCTTTCACCCGCTTGCGCTGCAGATTGTCCTGCGAGCCGCACAGGTCGCAGGGGATGATCGGGAAGCCGCGCTCGGCGGCGAACGCCTCGAGATCCGCCTCGGCGCAATAGACCAGCGGCCGGATCACCACGTTGCGCCCGTCGTCCGAGCGCAGCCGCGGCGGCATCGCCTTCATCTGGCCCGAATAGAGCAGGTTCAGCACCAGGGTCTCGATCACGTCATCGCGATGATGACCGAGCGCGATCTTGGTCGCGCCCATCTCGGCCGCCACGTTGTAGAGGACGCCGCGCCTCAGGCGCGAGCACAGCGAGCAGTAGGTCTTGCCCTCGGGGACCTTGTCCTTGACGATCGAGTAGGTGTCTTCGGTGACGATCCTGTACTCGTAGCCTTCCTTCGCGAAGTACTCGGGCAGCACGTGGCGCGGGAACCCGGGCTGACCCTGGTCCAGGTTCACCGCGACGATCGAGAACGGAAAGGGTGCGCGCCGCTGCACCTCGCGCAAGAGGTAGAGCAGCGAGTGCGAGTCCTTGCCGCCGCTCACCGCCACCATCACGCGATCGTTCGGCTCGAGCAGGGCGAAGTCCGAGCTGGCCTTGGCGACCAGCGACGAGAGTCGCTTTTCCAGGCGGGTCATGCGGGGCGCGTAGGCTAGCACGCGCCTCGGGCTCGGGTCAGTTGGCGGCGAACGTGACCGCGAAGGCCGGCACCTGCGCGACCGCGCTGCCCACGCGCCGCTCGCGCCGCTGCGCGTGCAACGCGTCCATCACCGCCACGAGCTCGCCGAACTCGGTGTCGTTCTGGCTGTGCAGCACGGCTTGGTCGCTCTTGTCGTCGGTCGGGCTCTTGTGCACACCCTGGCTCTGCCACTCTTCGGCCAGGCGCTGCTCGAGCTCGGGGTAACGCACGTCCCCGGTCTCGGTGCGCACCGGCCGCCGCTCGACCTCGGCCGTGGCCAGCACGGTCTCGCCCTGCTTCCAGGCGAGCGCGAATTTCTTCTCTTTGACCTCCACGTGCAGTCGCTTCGGCTTCTCGTCTTTGCACGGGCCGTCGTCGCACTGCTTGCCGGGCACGTTGGCCGAGGCCTCGACCCGCGCCATCTGGGACCAGACCGCGGTGATGAGCAGGAACGACACCAGACACAGCAGGAAATCGATGAATGGAACCAGGGGCAAGTCGTGGTTGGTCGCGCGCCCGCGCGAAGCCGGCGAACCCGTGTCGATCTGAGCCATGCGTCTCCTCCGAAGGGCTCGGACCCGACTCGGCGCGCGTTCCTTGGCTCTAACCGGTGACCTCGAGGCGCTGCCCCACGATGAAGTGCAACTGGTCGAGCTCGAAGGGCTTTTCCAGTCGCGGGTTGCGCACCCGGGCCAAGAAGTCTCGCGCGCGCTGGGTGAAGGCGCCGCCGGTCATGAACACCAAGCTCTCTTCGAGGCCGGGTTGGGCTTCGGCCAACGCTCGGTAGAGGTCCATGCCCGACATGTCGGGCATGAGCAGATCGCACAGCACCACGTCGAACCCGGGGTCGTTCGCCAGGACCTTCAGCGCGTCCCGCGCGCTGGTGGACACCTGCACGTCGTAGCTCTCGGCCAGCGCGCGGCTCACGGTCTCGGCGACCAGCTCTTCGTCGTCCACCACCAGCACCCGGGCGCGGCGCATGGCCGGCGCCGGCAAGCTCGAGGTCCGCGGCGCCTCGGCCTTCGGCGCGGTGCCCTCGGGGAAGACGATGCGGAAGGTCGTGCCCTTTCCTGGTTCGCTGTGCGCGGTGATCTGCCCGCCGAACGCGCGTGCGATGGCGTGTGAGATCGGAAGGCCAAGACCGGTCCCGGTGGGCTTGGTGGTGAAGAATGGATCGAAGATCCGGTTCAAGAGCTCGGGGGCGATACCCGGGCCGTTGTCGGTCACCTCGACGCAGGCGCCCCCGTCCTGGCCACGTGACAGCCGGACGACGATCCGGTTGTCGCTCGGACGGTCGTGCGTGAACGCCTGCCCGGCGTTGGAGAGCACGTTGACGAACAGCTGCTCGAGGCTGTTGGGGTCGGCGTCGACCTTGGGCACGCCCAGGTTCTCGACCACCACGGTGGCCCGCGGCGCGACGTCGGGCTCGACCGCGTGCACCGCACGGCGCACGGCTTCGCCAAGGTCCACCCCCGACCGTCGGCCACGCCGCCGAGACGAGAGAGAGCCCAGCTCTTTGAGGATGTGCCCAACGCGCTCGGCGCCGTGTCGTGACTCGTGGACCCGCTCGGCCAGCTGCGAGAGGCGGGCCGGATCCCCGCCCGCCGCCGGGATCTCACGGATCAGGTACTCGAGGTTGAGCAGCAGGTAGGCCAGGGGGTTGTTGATCTCGTGGGCCACACCCGCCGACATGGTCCCGACCGAGGCGCTGCGGTCGGCGACGATCAGCCTCGACTGATCGTGCTGACGCTGCGAGAGATCGCGCGCGACGATCAGGCAGGCCCGCTCGCCGGCCCAATCGACGCCGTGCGCGACGCACTCGGCTTCGAGCAACCCGCCTGCCGGTCGTCGCACACGCACGCGCACCACCGCGCGCTTGCCCGGCGAGTCGAGCACCGACCCAAGCGCCTGCGCCGCCTTGGAGACGTCCTCGGTGTGGAGGATCTCCGTGACCTTTGCCTGGGCGAGGGAGGCGACGTCGGAGTACCCGACCCAGCGCAGGAGCACGGGATTCGCGTAGATCAGCCCGCGCCTCCCGAGCACGGCCAACCCGTCAGGAGCGACGTCGAGCAAGAGGCGGAAGTCGGCGCGCGCGTCCGCGACCGGACGGAACACGAAGACCTCGGACCCGTCCAGGCGCTCTCGGCCGAGCCGCACGTGCAGCTCGGAGCCGTCTTTTCGCCGAAGGGTGGCGCTCCGACCCTCGGCCACGTCGTAGAGCTGATAGGCGCGCGGGCTCAGCCCCTCGAGCTCCGCGAGGTCGTAGCCGAGCAGGCGCGCCGCGGCCGCGCTCACGTACACGTGTCGGTCGGGATCGTCGCCGGCGACGGCGACCATGCCCACGCCCTCCGCGTTCATCGCGGCGACGAGGGCCAGGCCGGGGTCGAGGGCTGTCGACACCGAGGGATTCTAACCCGATTGCACGGCTTCCGGGTCGTGTCGCCCGCGACAGGGCATGGCCGTCCGCACCGCCTTGGTCTAAGAGGGGGTGGTGAAACCGGCACAGCTCGCCCAATTGGTGGTGGTGGCGGTCGCCGCGTTCGGCGTCTACTCATTTGCTCGAACCGCGCGGGACGGCGAGGCCCGGCGCGTGTGCACCGCGCTGTGTGCCCTGAGCCCGAACTATGCCGGCCGAAACCGACTGGCGCCCGATTTCGAGCTGCCGTCGCTCACCGGCGAGAAGGTCCGCCTGTCCAGCTTCCGGGGCAAGGTCGTGATCCTCAACTTCTGGACCAAGACCTGCCGGCCGTGTCTGGAAGAGATGCCGTCGCTCGCCGAGCTGGGGCAGGTGGTCAAGACCCACAAGAACATCGCGCTGGTCACGGTCTCGACGGACGATGGTGCCGAGGACGTGCGCGGCACCCTGAAGAGCGTACTGGGGACCGACAACCCGCCGTTCGTCGTGCTGATCGACGAGGACTCGAAGATCGTCGGAGACACCTTCGGGACCAAGCTCTTCCCCGAGACCTGGTTCATCGATCCAGCGGGCGTGATCCGCGCCCGGGTGGACGGCGCACGGAGCTGGGACGGCTCGATCCCGGTGGGCTTCGCCCAGAGCCTCGCGGATCCGTACGCCTGCGAGATTGGTTTTTCGCGCGGGCGCCCGACGGGCGAGCACGCGAGCCTGTGCGCCGACGTCGCGCCGGCAGAGTGATCAGTTCTGCGTAGACACGCCCGTCGTGGCGCCGCACTCGTGGCGCGGGCAGCCGTTCACCTCAGCAGCAACTGCTGACGAAGTCATCCAGCAGGCCATCGAAGGTCTCGGGGCGCTCGAGCTGGGGATAGTGCCCAGCTCCTTCGACGAGCTGAGCGCGCCCGCGCCAGAGCATGGGAATGCTCAACCGATCGAAGTACGAGCCCGAGACGAGGGCGTCGGCGGCGCCGTGCAAGATGGCGATGGGCTGGGTCAGCGCCCGTACGATCTCGAGCTCGTCGGAGTAGGCTAGCCGGTGCAGCGCTTCGCCCATGTCGCCGCGAAGGCGCGGGTCCGCACGCTCGATGTCGGCGACGATCTGATCCACCGGGGCGTCCGGCGAGCTCACCATTTCTCTCGCCCAGGTCAGGATCTCTTCAGCCGAGAGCTCCGCGGTGAACGCACTCCGGAGCACCGGCGTCGGGAGGAACGCGGCCGCCATGTCCGGAGGCTTTCCGACCGGTGGTGTTCCGCAGACGACGAAGCCACGCGCTCGGCTCAGACGCGGCACAGTCTCGAGGAGCAGGTGACCGCCGAGGCTGTGTCCCACGAAGATGGCGTCCTCGCAGCCCAGGTTCTCCGCGAAGGTGGCGATGAGCGCGCTCAGGCCGTCGAACGTGTAGCAGGGGAGTCGATCCGACTCACCACAACCAGGCAAGTCGAGAGCGACGAGACGGAACCGCTTCGCGAGGAAACCCTCGAGCTGTCGAGCCCACGCCGCCGTGGAAGCCGAGTTGCCATGGATCAGCACGACCGGCGGGTGCGGGCCGCCCGTGTCGGTGAACGCGATCGACGCACCACGAACTTGCACCCGCGTCTTGGTCTTCATGCGCGCCAGGATCCATCAGGCACGCGTGGGAAGCGTTGACGGGCATCAAGTGCGGCAGGTACCATCGAAGGTCAACGATGTTCCTTGGGGAGCTCGTCATCAGCCGACTTCCCTGGGCGTCGGCCGCTGAGGCAGAGTCGCTGCTCGTGGGTCGCGACCGGCAGGAGCTTCGCGCGCTCCGGTCGCTGACCCTCGAGGCCTCGGCGCCGGGCGTGCTCGACCGGATATCGCACGCCCTCTCGCGGCTGGTTCGTGCGCCCCTCGCGGTCGTCGCCGCAGGCGATCCCGTCACCGCGACTCGATCGGTCGGCGTCACTCGGTCGGACGTGGCGAGTGACGACCAGCTCTGGTCGCGGGTCCACGCACGTCGGGCCTACGATCCGACGCGGCCCGACCCGTTCGCCAATCGCCCCGTCAACACCGCCACCTTGGCCAACGAGTTCCCCGAGCGCGCCGACGGCTTCGCCGACATCTGGCGTCCCCTGGGCATGCTCTACCAGCTCCGGACCGTGGTCCACGACCAAGGCGGGTTCTCGGGCTACGCGGGGGTGTACCGCGCCGCGCGGCAGGGCGGGTTCTCGCTGCTCGACCACTGCCGCATGGCCGCGGCGCTGCCGCACATCGGCGATGTGATGACCGTCACGCGAGCGATGCGCGGGGGCAACGGACGTGGGCTCGTGGCGGCCCTCGACGCCTTCGACCAAAGCGCGTTCCTGCTGCTCGGGCAGTCTGTCGTCCACGCCAATCGCGCGGCGCGCGAGCGCCACCCGACCGCGCCGGAGTGGTTGCGGCATCCCGAGCATCGAACGACGCAGGCGAGCATCACCCGCGTGGACCTCGATGGTCGAAGCTACGAGCTGGCGATCCCCAGGGCGGAGCTGGCTGACCCGTCCCCGCTCGCGGCTTTACCGCCCGCGCTCCGCCGCGTGGCTGAGCTCATGGCCGACGGCTGGAGCGACAAAGAAATAGCCGCGATGACCGGGTACACGCACTCGAGCGCGCGCACCTTGGCGACCCGCGTGTTGGGGCGGCTTGGCCTCACCGGCCGCGGCGAGCTCGTGCGGCGGGTGCGGGGGAGATGACGGAGCTTGACCTGGGATCCTCGCTTCACCGACTTGGTCACCCTCTGGGAAGAGTCGGCGGATGCCTTCGCCGACCGGCCCGCGCTCGGCTCGCGGCAGGCTGGTGGCTGGGCCTGGCACTCCTACGGCGAGCTGGCGGATCGAGTCCGGCGAGTCGCCGGTGCGCTCGCCTGTCGCGGTGTCGGGCGCGGTGATCGTGTCGCTGTCGTCTCGCGCAATCGCGTGGAGTGGTTCGTCGCCTGTCACGCAACGCTCGCCTGCGGCGCAGTGTGGGTCCCGATGTACGAGACCCAGCGCGCCGAGGACTGGACCCACATCCTCGACGACTCCGGCGCGCGCACCTGTTTCGTGGCGAACGATACGCTCGAGGGGCGGATCCGGACCCTTCGACCCGGGCTCGGTGTCGTGGCCTTCGATGGCACCTTCAGCGCGTTCCTCGAGGCCGACCCGCTGCGAGGCCATGACCCGCCCGCGGCCGACGACCTGGCGGTGATCATCTACACGTCGGGGACAACGGGAGAGCCCAAAGGCGTCGAGCTCACACACCGGAGCATCGGTGCCGAAGTCTCTGCCATGGCCGCGGCGCTGCCTCTGCGCGCGGGGGAGCGGACGCTCGCCACGCTGCCCTGGGCGCACGTTGGCGGAGGTTGCATCGAGGTCAACCTGGCGCTGGTCCAGGGCGCCGGCGTCGCGGTCTGCGACGACGTATCGGCGTTGCCCGAGTGCCTCGACGAGGTGCAACCGCATTTCGTCGCTGCGGTGCCGCGCGTCTGGGCCCGCCTCCGCGATCTGATCCGGCAGTCACCGAACCGCGACGAAGCGATGGCCTTGCTCGGGGGCCGGCTCCGCTTCGCGGCCTCGGGGGCGGCCTCGCTCTCGCCGGACGTCGTGGCGGCGCTGGGCGAGCTCGGTGTCCCCCTGCTCGACACCTACGGCATGACCGAGGTCGGCGGGGTAGCCACGGTCGTTCCGCTCGATGCCGTTCGAGCGGGCTCCGTCGGCAAGGCGTTGCCGGGGTTCCGGATCGAAATCGACGCGCCGGACGCGGACGGCGAAGGGGAGATCGTGATCCACTCGGCGGGGCGGATGCGGGGCTACCGCGGGCTACCAGCGCTCACCCGCGAGACGGTGCGCGCCGACGGCGGGGTGCGCTCCGGCGATCTCGGACGCCTGGACGCCGACGGGCATCTGCACGTAACAGGGCGCATCAAGGAGCTCTACAAGCTCGACAACGGGCGCTACGTGTCGCCTGCACCGCTGGAGGACGCGCTGGCGTCGAGCCCGTACGTGTCCCAGGCGTTCATCCATGGGGCCGGACAGGCCCGCAACGTGGCGCTGTTGGTGCCGGACGCCCGCGCCCTGCGGGATTGGGCAGGCTGCCGCGGCGAAGAAGGCGCGGGCCTCGCCGACCTGGTGAACCGCCCGTCGGTCCGCGAGCTCCTGCGCGTCGAGATCGAACGCTGCTCGTCGAGCTGGCGAGGCTACGAGCGCATCGCACAGTTCACCATCGTGACCGAGCCCTTCTCGGTCGAGGCGGGCCTCGTGACCCCGACGCTCAAGCCCAAACGCGCGGCCATCGAGCGGCGCTTCGCGCGGGAGATCAGCGAGCTGCACCAACGCGGGTGAGCTTCAGGTTCGGCGGAAGGACGGCAAGCGAGCCCTTCACGCTGTGTGGGCGGTCGTCAGGGTTTTCTCGCGCAGCGCGCTCCGATTTCCTTGCCGCGGCTCGCCGGCGTGAAGCCGGTGCGCTCGTTGGCCATGACGCGCGGCTTGGGCATGTTGAAGGCACCTCCCCGGGCCGCTCGGGAGGGATACTTCTGCGAGACGTCGAGCGTGGCGCAGTCGGCGCAAGCCGGGTCGATCGGACCGAGCGCGTCCCGCGTCCACTCCCAGACGTTGCCCGCAAGGTCGGCGTGCCCCCACCTGCCATTCCCCGCAGGCTTCGAACCGACGTTGACGAGGTCGGTCAGCGCGCAGCCCTTCACCCCGTCGCCGAAGCACTTCTTGTCGGGATCGACGGTGTAGCTCGCGAACGAGTCGGAGATCGATGTCGACTTCGGCGGCGCAGACCACGGGTAGACCCGCTGCTCTGCGCCCCCTGTGGCCGCGTAGTTCCACTCCGCTTCGGTGGGCAACCGTCCCCCGTCCCAGATGCAGAACGCGAACGCTTCGTACCAAGAGATGCAGTTCATCGGGCGGCTCTCGTTGCCGCCTGCGCTGTCGGTCCAAGTCTGGAACGTCGCGTCGCACTTCAGCGCGGCGGCCAGAGTCGCCGCGTCCGGCTTCATGAACGATGGCCCGTTCCACGCTGCATCCCACCCAGGATCCGCCGGGTTGTTGGGGTTCTTCCCGGTTCCGGCCGACGGCATGTTCCCGGGATAGCCAGCCAAGAATTTCCGGAAGCGCCCGACCGTGATCTCGTAGGTGTCGAGCCGGAACGCACTCACCGTCGCGGGGAGGTGAGCTGCCTTGAAGAACACCCCGTCATTGAGACGCTTGAACGTCCCGCCGGGGACAGGGGCGGATTCGCAACAGCTCGCCATCGCGCTCGACCCACACGTCGCCGCGAGCCCCGAGCAGCTCGCGCCCGTACCAGCCCCGGCGGCCTCGACCTTCGTCGCGAACGCCGCGAGCAGTCCCACCACTCCCGATACCAAGAAGACCGCTGATGCACTGCGCCACGTCGCCATTGCGTCCTCCGACTGAGCTCGCCCGACGCCACGAGCGTCGCACCACCGCGCAAAAGAAGAGAAGTCTGCAAGTGCAGACTCCTACCGCTCCCGGCGAGTCCAGACCTGAGCGCTGCGTCGAGTCTGCACTTGCCGCCACTCCGCGACGGCGCTTCGGCAGTCAGCATTTGCAGACATGCCTCGACATCGCCGCATCTGGCAGGTGCAACCCATGCGGAACCTCATCTCGCGCCGGGCACGGGGCACGCTGCGCGGCCTGGCGACCGTCTTGGTGCTGGGCTGCTCACCTGGGGGGCTTGAGCGAATGCCTCCAAGCACAAGGCGATGAGCTACGCGCGGATGAAGGAGCAGGAGCAGGCGCTGGCGCGGCGGGTTGCCGAGCTGCTGGCGAAAGCCAAGGAAGCCGATGCACGGGAAGACGCTGAGCACGGGCCAGACAAGCGCGGCGACGAGCTGCCTGAGGAGCTTTCCCGCGCGCAAAGCCGCCTCGAGCGCATCCGACGGGCCAAAGCCGAGTTGGAAGCGGAAGCGAAGGCGGCGCGCGAGCAGGAGGTGGCAATCCGCTGCCGTCGCACCGCATTCCGACCGACGACGAGGGGACACCGACCCCCAAGGCGCAACGCAACTTCACGGACCCCGAGAGTCGCATCATGGTCAGTGGCGACGGCGGCTTCGTGCAGGCGTACAACGCTCAAGTCGTCGTGGATGACGAAAGCCAAGTGATCGTTGCTCAGGCCGTCACCAACCAGCCACCCGATGTCGAGCACGCGGTGCCGATGCTCGACCAGTTCGCCGACAACTGCGGGCAGGCACCGGACAAGGTGAGCATGGACGCCGGGTATTTCTCGGATGCAAACGTCCTGGGTGTGCTTGCGATGCGAGTCGAGCCCTACATCGCGACGGGCCGCACCAAGCACGGTGCCGTGTTGCCCGCGAAGCGCCGCGCGCTGCAGAGCGCGATGCTCGTCAAGGACTGGATGCGCGCCCGGCTCGAGTCGGAGGAGGGCGCGGCGATCTACCGCCGACGAAAGGCCATCGTCGAACCGGTCTTCGGGCAGATCAAGCACGCGCGCGGGTTTCGAACTTTCGGGCTGCGCGGCCTGCGCAAGGTCCGCGGCGAGTTCTCTCTCGTCGCGACCGCCCACGACCTCCGCAAGCTATACCGGCGACGCTCCGAGCCTCGCACCCCCTCCTGAGCCGGCGGAGCCGGCGATTTGGAGGGGGCGCCCACCCGCAGGGGCGAAGCCCCGAGGATGGGCGGGGGGAGGCAACAGCAACTTGAACAACTCGCGCGGCTCCTACTGCGAGCACGAGCCCCCGAGCGCTTGCGATTACTCCAACGGCCTCCTAGCGGCCGGCTGCGGCAACCTCGGGGGGCGCTGCGGAACGGCTACTTGGGCAACGCGAACCCGATCCTGGCGCTGAAGCACTTCGAGTCGAGCTGCCGAGCGGGTCTTCCCGCCGCCTGCGCGAACGCCGGCTACGCCCTGCGGGACGGAAACGGTGCGCCCGCCGACGCAGCGCTCGCGGCGGCGCGATTCCAGCGGTCCTGCGATCTCGAGGGGTCGTCGGCGTCGGGGGGGCTGTCGCGAGCTCGCCGCCTTGTGTTTCGAGGGCAAGGGCGCGACGCTCAGAATCGCTTGATCGCGACGACGCCATGGCCGGTTCCCACGCGGCTCGGCGCCACACGCCAGGCGGACTCATCCGGCACCAGCACCTTCCGCTCGAGCACGAGCCCGAGTGTCAGCGTCGCCACGCCGAGCGCCTGGACGAGACCATCGGTCACCAGCGCTGCAGTCAGGAGCTTCTCGCCGACGCAGCTCTCGTCGGCATGGCAACCGTCTCGGGTGGCGAGCGTGAGGAACGGTCCACCGACCGGCACGACGAGCCAGCCCGTCTGGTTCGGGAAATCTGCTTCCGCAGCGAACCCCACGCCGAGCCCGTAGGGGAAGACGAACGCACCTGCACCGGCGATGACGAGATCGAGGCGCGGTTCGCCCTCGATGTGGTGCCCCGCGGGGATGGGACCCCCTTCGTATCGAGCTTCCGCCGCCCCGGATGCATAGGCGCTCGCCGCGAGCGTGAGCGCCATTGCCGCGGGAGCCGAGCCTGCGATGACGTGGCGGCTGGCGCGCCGGCAAGCGGCGCGGGTGGCGACACGGAGCTCTTGATCCATCGCTTTTCGGCAATGATGCGAGCCCCGGACCACCCCGGTCGAGTCAGCACTTGCAGACTCCGAGGGCACCGCTTGGGGTTGCTCACGGCACCGGCGCGGGAGCCGGCTGCGAGACCGTAGGCGTCGGCGCCGGCGCCGGGAGAGTCGGCGGCGCGGGCGCGGGCGTCGCGCGGAGCGTGACGGACGCGGGCGGCGGCCGGGTCGCCGAAGCATCGCGCGAGAACGGAAGCGTCTCGGCCCCGACGTTCGCCTCCTCGTAGAAGACCTGAAAGTCCCACCCCTTCGCATCGGGCATGACGGTGCAGTCGCCGAAGTACCGTTCGCGCCCGGGGGTCAGAAAGAACTCATGACCGATCTCCTTGCTGGTCTCGCAGAAGCCGTCGCCGTCCTTGTCGGTGCACATCTGCGTTGGTGTCGTCCACCCCGCGACGACGAAGGACCGGACGAAGATCGGCTTCTCCGAGCTCGACGCGATCATGCAGCTCGGGTCGCCCTCGGTACCGACGCGGACCGTGAACGGCCCCTTTTTCACCGGGTTCTGAGCGACCTGTAGGCTCGGCAGGCAGCCGGCACCAGCCGCGGCGGCGATCAGCATCGGCAAGACGACGTGCTTCATGGGGACTCCTTCCCCGCCCCTTGCCACGCCGCACCGGGGCTCGGAAGTCAGCACTTGCAGACTTCCACCGCGGCGGGGCCGCGTTCATGCTAGCGGCAGCGGCCAGAGATCCGAGCAACGAGGAGATGACGATGCACAGGTCGGTTTCGACTTTCTGGGCAACTTGCGCGATCCTTGGCTTCGTCGCGTTTGGCCCGAGCTGCGGGGATTCGACCGAGGCCGAGTCGGAGCCTGGCGCTGACGCCTCCTCAGCGGTGAGCAAGGCCATCGGGCCGACGGGGGGTGAGCTGGTCTCAGCGGATGGACGAGCGCGCCTCGACGTGCCCGCCGGAGCGCTGACGGGAGAGCTCACGATCACCATTGCCCCTGCCGCAGCAGCGCCGGGTGGCGCGCTGGGTCCCGCGTACGATCTGCTGCCTCACGGGACGACGTTCGAGGCTCCGGTGTTCCTGACCATGCCGCTGGACGTGCAGCCGGGCACTGATGCGTATGCGCAGCTCGCAACGGTGATCGACGGGCAGTGGGTGCCGATCCCGGGCTCGGGTCTGCTCGAGGGCGGGAGCGCCGTGATCGGAGCAACGAACCACTTCTCGACGTTCGCTGCCAAGAAGCTGAGCCCACCCAAGAAGCCAGCGAATGATCCGTGCGCCTGCAACGTGACGGCATGGATGGGCTGCTGCAACACCGCGCCGTATCAGAACCCGCTCTTGCCGTACACCTGGGGCGGTGGCTCCCCAGCGGGCTGCTGGTGCGCCAACGCCTCCGAGTACACCCTGTGGTCCTGCTACGAGGGGAAGACCGGAAACGAGCTTGGCGGGTGCACGAAATGCGAGAGGAAGTGCTGCCAGGACGTCAAAGGCTCGACCTACGCATCGGATGGGATCTGTGGTTGCAGCAAGAAGGCCGCGAGTGCGTGCCTCAAAGCGTGCGCGGCCACGAACCAGGACAAGACGAAGTGCGAGCTCGGCGCCGGCGGCACCGGCGGCACGGGCGGAGCCGGCGGCACCGGCTCCACGGGCGGAGCGGGAGGAACCGGGGGTAGCCCGGGGGGAGGAGCCGGCGGAACCGGCGCCACGGGCGCAACGGGCGGAGCCGGCGGCACCGTGTCCGCTTGTGCGGCTCCGGCGGGCCCGGTCGGAGCGGCAACCACAACCGGCACGGTCAAAGGCAAGGCAGTCGCTCCGGTCGACGCCTACGTCGAGACCCGCGTCGACACGGCCAACGTCTGGGGCAAGTACATCCGCTGGTTCGAGTTCCGCATCACCGAATACGCAAAGGCCTGCGGTCTGGAGCAAGCAAACCTGGAGCCAGCGTATGGTCGCTGGCTTGGCTTCCGCCTCACCCGCTGGTCGAACAGCGCCCCCGTCGCGGACCCCACTCCCGGCACCTACCCCATCGGTGCGAGCCCGCCACAAGACACCTGGACGATGACGCAACCAGGGATCCTCGAAGTGTGCCCGGGTGGTGGCGGACCGTGCGGGTACTGCGGCAGCTTGGCCACCTGCGCCTCGCCGGCCGGCTCCGTGACGATCAGCACCATCGACTCGAACGCGATCTCGGGGAGCTTCACTTACACGTGCGATGGCGAGACGGTCTCCGGGACGTTCACCGCGCCGCGCTGCTTTGCGGGTGAGGACGCAGGCAAGGCGCAGTGTTGTTCCGCCTCCGGAGCGACGGACGGCGGGTAGTCGAGCTCATTCGCCAGCGCGTCGCGGGCCGAGTGATCAGTTCTGCGTGCAGATCTTGTACTCTGGCAAGATCGTGCTCGGTTTGCAGGCGGTGCCCGACGGGCACACGCCTGGCGTGCTGCCACACACGACGCGCGCGCCGGCGTAGTTGCACGAGCTCTTGCAGCTGAAGTCGGTGTAGTAGCTGGGCCCGCCGCTCTGCACCAGCGAGCCGCAGCAGATCTGGCCCGAGCCGCAGTCCTCCGGGCCGTCGCACTTGATGTCCGCGCCGTAGCAGGTCTGCGCGGTCGTGTAGCACGTGGCGGTGTACGCCGACCCGGTGAAGAACTGACAGCAGAACCCGCTCTTCGGATCGCACTTGTCGGTGCCGCAGGCGATGGTGTTGCCCGTGGTGCCACCGGTCGCGCCGCTGCCGCCCATGCCGCCGGTCGCTCCGCTGCCGCCCATGCCGCCGGTCGCCCCGCTGCCGCCCATGCCGCCGGTCGCTCCGCTGCCGCCGGTCGCCCCGCTGCCGCCCATGCCGCCGGTCGCTCCGCTGCCGCCCGTCGCGCCGCTGCCGCCCGTCGCGCCGCTGCCGCCGGTCGCGCCGCTGCCGCCGGTCGCGCCGCTGCCGCCGGTC
>JACPVJ010000070.1 GCA_016191785.1 Myxococcales bacterium
CCGCCGCCGGTGCCGCCGCCGCCGGTGCTGCTGCCGCCGGTGCCGCCGCCGGTGCCGCCGCCACCGCTGGCCGCGAGCCCGCCGCTACCGGCTGAACCCGCCGCGCCGCCGGTGGCGCCACCGTCGCTGCCCGCGGAGCCGCCGGTCGAGCTGCCGCCGCCACCGCTCGAGCTGTCGTCGCCGCAACCGGTGACGAGCGAAAGCGCACACAAGCCCAAGAACGAGAGCCGCATGCTTCAGCGAATACACGCGGCGCCCGGGGCGCGTCAATCAGTACCCGGTGGACTTCGGCGCCGGCTCGTTGCTCTTGGCGTACCCCTTCGAAACCACGTAGCTCTCGAAGGCAAGCGAGTCCTGGCGGAGCGTGTCGAGGAGCACGGTGACCGCGTCGATGGCGGCCGTCGCGGAGGCGCCGGTCAGGTTCGCGGTCCGACCCTTGGCGTCGTAGAGCTGTGTCGTGATGAAGTGGAAGATGTCCTGCGTGGCCTTGTACGGCAGCTCGCTCTTCGGGATCACGTTGGCGAAGGCCGACTCGACCGCCGCCACCTGGGCCGGGCGCTTCTCGCGCAGGTAGGCCGTGGCGAGCTTCTTGAGCGTCGCCATGTCGGCGTATTCTTGCATGTCGTTGCCGTTGTTCAGCACGTCGGCGTACGAGGGGTCGCCGGGGCGGAGCTGACTGCCCACCAGCACCTGGCCGATGACGGGCTTGCCCGTGGCGTCGACCGCGCCGGGACGCGCCAGAGCGCGGACCACCAGGCCGTAGAGCTGCACGTTGGTCATGTTGTAGCCCCAGCTGAGCGTGGGCCAACCGAACGCCACGCCGCGGTAGTCCTCGATGGCCATGACGGCGAACCAGTCGGTGAGTGCCGAGCGCGCGACCCCCGAGAGCTGCTTGGCGCGGGCGCCGTCGGTCTTAACCAGCATCTCCATCATGGTGCGCGTGTAGACCGTGTCGTCGGTGGGGGCCATGGCGCCCAGGTCCAAGAGCTGGCGCCCGAAGGTACTGGCGAGGGGGCCGTGGGTCGGCGTCTTCATCGCCACGAGCCCGATCCGCTCGGCGCGGCTCGGACGATCGGTGATGAAGTAGATCATCGAGTCGTCCCCGATCGGGATGCGCACCGCGCGGCCGGCGCCGGTGGAGAAGTACATCGAGAGCGTCGAGGTCGCGAGGCCCATCAGGCTCTCGTCCTTGAGGTTCGCCTTGATGGCGTCGGTGAACTTCTTCTCTTTGGTCAGCCGACGCGGGGTGATCTTGATGCCGTCGATGGCGTCGGCGATCGACAAGAGGTTCTGGCTGCGCTCGCTCCAGGTGTCGCCCTTCATGTACTTCCACTGCAGCGAGCCGCTCTTGTAGAGCTCGGTGCTGGTGAGAAAGCCCTTCACCTTGTAGGCCGAGACCGTGGTGAACGACTCGCGGTCGCGCTGGGCGGCCGGAGCCAGATCTTGCACCAGCCACGAGCGATAGGTGCGATCACCCGGGAGCGTCAGGGTGAGGGTCGACTTGTTCCGCGTGTCCCGCGTCAGGGTGACGGTCTTGCCGTCGACCGTGCCCGTGAGCTTGTCGTCGTACACGCTCCACGAGCCCGCCAGGATGTCGAAGCTGGTCGCCGGAGCCGCCGTGAGCTGGTCGGCGCTGCGCGTGAGCGCGCTGACCGCGGCGCCGTTGGTCCAGCGGATCCCCACCGCGGGCCACGACTCGAGGACCGTCGGCTCCCAGGCCAGCTGGCCGGCGACCGTGGTGCGCCACAACCCGTTCAGATCGTCGTCCGAGACCACCGGCGTCGTGGCGGTGCTCGGCGCGTCCAGATCGTGCTCTTGATCCGTCGCGCCTTCGGACGGGGCCGGGCCCTCGGTTGCGACGGCGCAGCTGGCGAGGAGCAGGAATGCAGGGACGATGGCGAGGCGGGTCAGCGTGTTCACGGCGCGTTAGTACGCGGAAGGGCCTCGGTTCTTCCCCGTCGTCGTGGGCGCAGCTGCGCTCGCTTTTCGCGTTCTTCACGACCATACTCGGGCCGAAGTCATGAGCTCGAGATCGGAGTTTCGCTGCATCGCCGGGTGCGCGGGCGCCTGGCCCGTCACCCAGGCCATCTACCGCTGCCCGGGGTGCCACGGCCTGCTCGAGGTGCGGCACGACGTCGACGCGCTCAAGACCCGCACCGCGGCCGAGTGGATGAAGCTGTTCGACGACCGCTACATGCGCAGCCAGTGGCCCTACGGCTCGGGGGTCTGGGGCAAACGCGAGTGGGTGATGCCCCACATGCCAGACGACCTGATCGTCAGCATGTACGAGGGCGGCAGCAACCTGTTCTGGGCCGAGCGCTACGGCAAGCAGCTGGGCCTGGACGAGCTCTGGGTGAAGCTCTGCGGCAACAGCCACAGCGGCAGTTTCAAGGATCTGGGCATGACCGTGCTGGTCAGCGTGCTGCGCTGGGCGATGCGCGACGGCCTGAAGGTGAAGGCCGTGGCCTGCGCGTCCACCGGCGACACCAGCGCGGCGCTCGCCGCCTACGGCGCCGCCGCCGGGTTGCCGGTGGTGGTGCTCTTGCCGCGCGGCAAGATCTCGACCGGGCAGCTGGTGCAGCCCTTGGCCCACGGCGCGCTGGTGCTCGGGCTCGACACCGACTTCGACGGCTGCATGGCGATCGTCGAGCGCCTGGCGGAAGAGGGCATCATCTACCTCGCCAACAGCATGAATGCCCTCCGGCTCGAGGGGCAGAAGACGGTGGCGATCGAGGTGGTGCAGCAGCTCGATTGGCAGGTGCCCGACGTGATCGTGCTGCCGAGCGGCAACCTGGGCAACGCCAGCGCGCTCCACGCCGGCTTCGCCTTGATGAAAGAGCTGGGCTTGATCACCCGCTTCCCCCGGCTGGTGATGGCGCAGGCCGAGAACGCCAACCCGCTCTATCGCGCATGGGTGGCCGGCAAGACCGAGGTCGAGCCGATCCAGGCCGCGGCGACCCAGGCCACGGCGATCCAGATCGGCAACCCGGTCAGCGCGCCGCGCGCGCTCCGGGCGCTTGCCGCGATGAACGGCACCGTCGAGCAGGCCAGCGAGCAAGAGCTCGCCGACGCCGCCGCGCGGGCCGATCGCACCGGCATGTACACCTGTCCCCACACCGCGGTGGCGCTGGCCGCCATCGAGAAGCTGGCGGCGCGCGGCGAAATCTCGCGAAAAGACCGGGTGGTGTGCGTGTCCACCGCCAACGGCCTCAAGTTCACCGAGTTCAAGGTGCGCTACCACGACGGGCAGATCCCTGGCGTCGTGAGCACGCTGGCCAACCCGCCGGTGATGCTCGCGCCGGACTATGGCGCGGTGGTGGACGCCATCGGTGCCCGGTTCGGCTGAGCTACTCGCGGATCCAGTGGCAAGTGTACCCGCCGGGGTTCTTCGCCAGGTAGTCTTGGTGGTAGCCCTCGGCGGCGGTGAACGCGCCGGCCTCGACGATCTCGGTGACGACGGGGGCCTTCCACCTTCCGCTGGTGTCGACGCGAGCTTTGACCGCTTCGGCGACCCGGCGCTGCTCGGGTGAGGCGACGAAGATCGCGGAGCGATACTGGGTGCCGACGTCGTTGCCCTGCCGGTTCCGGGTGGTCGGATCGTGCATGCGGAAGAACCACTTCTCGAGCAGCTCTTCGTAGCTGAGCGTCTTCGGGTCGAACACGACTCGAAGGGACTCGGCGTGCCCGGTGCTTCCGGTCTTCACCGCTTCGTAGGTCGGGCTGGCCGTGCTGCCGCCGGCGTAGCCGACCTCGGTGTCGAGCACGCCCGGCACCTTGCGCAGGATGTCTTCCATGCCCCAGAAACACCCGCCCGCGAGCACGGCGGTCTCGGTGCCTGCCGCGGGGGTGGGGGAAGGAGCCGGCGCGCCGCGCTCCGGTTCGGTGGTGGGCTTGGTCATGCAGCCTCCGAGTAGAAACAGCGCGCTGACCCAGGCGGTGGAGGTGAGTCGGGACACGCAGCCGGACCTACGCCCGGCGCCGTGGCCTGGTTTCGGCGCTCAGAACACGAATCGAGCCGCCGCCCCGCCGCCGCTGGGCGTGGCGTAGGGCGCGACGTTGAAGCGCGCCTTCTGCGGCAGGCGCTTGGTCTTGGCGGCCTTCTCTTTGGCCGGCTCCGAGTCGCCGCTGGTGAGCAGGACCACGCCGGTGACGCCCAAGGTGATCGCCACTCCGAACGCCATGTCGGCGATCAGCGCGTTGCGCTCGACGGTATCGGCGTTGTCCGTGGTCGGGTCGTCGTTGAAGTCGCTCTTTGCCCCGAGGGCCTTGACCCCGAAAAATGCGCCGACCGCCGTCGCCGCACCGGCGATCCCGAGCGTGACGTAGGCCGGGACCTTGCTCTTGGGCTGGGGCGGGGGCGCGGGCTCGGCCTTCTCGGGCTCGGCCGGAGCGGGCGCCTCGGGCGCCGGGGCGGGCGCCGGCGCGCCGCCCAGGTCGGCCGCTTTGAGCTCGACGTTCTTGTCGAGGCGCTGACCCGCGGCGACGTCCACCTTGATCTCTTGTTTTTCGTAGCCGGGGTTGGTGATGGTGATGGTGTGCGCCCCGGGCGGCAGCTTGATGATCATCGGCGTCTCGCCGGGCTGCGACGTGCCGTCGACGCTGACCGAGGCGCCGGGCGGCGTGGTCGCGATGTTCACCTCGCCGGTCTGCTTGCCCTTCAGCTCGCCGACCCGCTTCTTGACCTGCTCGATCTTCTCGTCGCCGAGCTTGCTCACGTCGGCGTGACCGAGCAGCTTCTCGAACGCAGCAGCGGCGTCTTCCCCTTTGCCCTGCTTGTCGAGCGACATCGCGATCCAGTACTCGGCGTGGGGCGACGGCAAGATCTCGTTGGCCTTCTTGAAGCCCGCCACGGCCTCGGCGTACTTCCCGGCGGCGTAGTCCTTCTCGGCCCCTTGGTAGGCCTTGCGGGCAGCGTCGCGCTTCTTGGCGTCCGCGACCGCCGGAGCGCCCTTGCCCTGCGCCAGGGCCAGGGGCATTGCGCTCGTGCTCGCGAGCGTGCCCGCCACGATCAGGGCGAGAGCCTTCGAAAACGAAGCAGAAATCGTGCGTGCCATGTGGTGCCTCCGGCGCCGTGGGTCCTTTTCCGCGGCCGGACAGAGGCTAGACCCGGTAGATTTCGAGGACAAGCCCGCTCGATCCGTCTCGGAAAAGAGCAGCCGTCGCGGTAGAGGTAGGGCGGCGGCGGGGCTCCGGCGTTCATGACCACACCTTCGGACAACGGATCAGCGAGCGGCGGGAGCCCGAAGGGCCGGTCGACCCTCAGGCCGCCCGAGTGGGTCGAGTCGCGAGAGATCCCTCGGTCGGCGGCGTCGCTCACCTTCGAGCTCACGCTCGCCGAGCCGGCGGTGTCGCGTCGCACCGGGCCCCGCGCGGAGCTGACCGCGCTCGCGGCGCGGCTCGCGGCGGCTACGGCCTCGGGTGACACCGAGGGTGAGCGCCAGAGCGCCACGGCCCTGGCGCGCGCGCTGGTGACGCGGGGTGCCGAGCTCGACACCGCCATCACGCTGGCCCGGCGCGCGTTGCTCTTGGGGTACGACGCCGAGCTCCGAGAAGAGCTCGCGGGTTGGTTCGCCGCCCTCGGCGAGCCCGCGGTGGCGGCCGCCACCCTGCGCCCGCTGGTCGCCGACGCGTCCGGTCCCGAGGCGGCGCGCCTCCTGACTCGCATCGGCGTCCTGCTCGGTCGCGCGGGGGACGCGGGCGGCGCGGCCGACGCCCTGTTCGACGCGGCCCGCGAAGACCCGTCCGATCCGGTCGCGCCGGAGCTGCAGGCGGGCGTCGGCGCTTGGGGGCACGGGGCGGTGTCGCCCGAACGCGCGGCAGAGGGGTACCTCGAGGGTTTCCGGCGCCGCGAGGCTCTGCAAGATCGCGCCGCCGCGTTCGAAGACCTCTTGCGTGCGTTCGAGATGGCGCCCGGCGAGCCCTTGCCGGCAGAGCGGCTTGCGGGGGCCCTGGCGGTGCGCGGACGGGTGGGGGCCGCCGACGAGGTGCTGCGAGAGCACGCCCGCGCGGCGGGAGATCGCGAGCGGGCGGTGCACCTCCGGCGGTTGCGAGAGGCTCTGGCGGCCGACGACCTGCCCCGGGCGCTCGGCGCCGCGTTCGATGCGCGGCTCGAGGCCGACCTCGATCCGAGTCGTTCCAGGGGCTTCGACGAGCTGGCCGAGCGCGCCGGCCTCCACGAGCTCCGTGCGGCGCGACACGAGCTCGCGGCGGTGGAGCTCTCGGGCCCTGAGCGAGCCGAAGCCAAGGCCGCGCTGGCAAAGCTGTACGCTGGCCCGCTCGCCTCACCCGACCGTGCCGTCGAAGCCTGGGTCGACGTGCTCGCGCTCGACCCGTCGTCCACCGAAGCGCGCGAGGCGCTGGTCGCGGAGCTCGGCACGACCGGAGACGCCGCCCCGCTCACGAGCGCGCTCTTGCGCATCGCTCGCGCCGGGGGCCCCGAGGCGCCGGCGGCGCTCGCGGATCTCTCACGGCTCGCGGGGACGCGTCTCTCGTTGCCGGGCCTCTGCGTGTGGGCGGGCCGCGCGGCGCTCGCCATCGCTCACGACGACGAGCTCGCAGAGCTGGTCGCGCGCGCCGAGCCCCGGGCCCTCGAGGAAGAGGCGCGGCTCGACGCGCTCGGCGGCGGGGGTCCCGAGTGCCTGGCGGAGCGAGCAGGCCTCTTGCGCAGCCGGCCCGATCGGGTCGACGAGTACATCGCGGTCCTCGAGGCGTTGCTCGATCAGCCCGGCGAGCACCGCAGCTGGCAGCGATCGCTGGAGCGGGTGCTGGTTCGCGAGCGGCGTGACGACCGGCTGGTCGGCGCGCGAGAGCGGGCCCTGGCCGGTGATCCGGGCGCCGATCGCGAGCGCCTGGCGATCGCGCTCGCCCTCGAGTGGCGGGCGCGGGGGGACGAGGCGTCAGCGCTCCGCGTGCTCGCGCCGCTGCTCTCGGCGACGACGGCGCATCCGGCGGCCAGCGCGCTCTCGCTGGTGCTCGCGTCGCGCCTGAGCGAGGCCCGCCTCTGGGCGCGCGCGCTAGTACAGCTCGCGGCGCCGCTGCCCTCGGCGTGTCGTGCGGTGGTCCTGGCGGCCGCCGCCGAAGCGCTGCTCGCGGCCGGGGACGTGAGCGAGGCGCGCGCTGTCGCCGAGCAGGCGCATCGCGCCGACCCGTCCCAGGCCCGACCGGTCGGTGTCTTGGCCAACGTCGCGCTGGCTCGAACCCCAGATCGCTCGGTGGCCGATGCCCTCGAGCGCGCGATGGGGTTCATCGTGCCCCGCGCGGCGTTGTGCGAGGCGCTGGCCGACGCCCACGACGCGCTGGGCGATCCGACCCTGGCGCTGGTCTGGACCCAGCGCTGGCTCGCGCTTCGTCCGGGTGACACCCGCGCCGCGAAGACCTTGCTCGGTCGGGTGACCGAAGCCGGCGACGCGCAGCGCCTGGGCGACGCGCTGTCCTGGCTCTTGTCGCAGCCTCAGCCGCTGACCGATCTGGCGGCGGGTCTCTCGGCTGCGCTACTGCGGCTGGCCGAGATCGACATCGCCCGCGGGACGGCGATGGCGCGCCGGGCGCTCGACGTCCTCGGGCCGCGCTCGGAAGAGCTGCGCGAGACGGTGCTGGCCGTGGCGGACTCGGGCAACGAGCCGGGTCTCGCGCTGGCGCTGCTCGAACGCACGCTGGCGGTGTGCGAGCGACCCGAAGAGCGCATCGCGTTGCTCCTCGGAATCGCGGTGCGCCGACGCGAGGCGGGTGACGCCGACGGTCTCGCCCGAGCCATCGCTCGCGCGGGGGCCGAGGGCGCCCCGGCCGATCGCGTCCTGTACGCGCTGGCGGACGCGCTGCCCGCGCGGAGCTCGGACGGCGAGATCTCCCTCGCCACCGCCCGGGCCGAAGCCCTGGCCCGCCACGCGGCGGCCGACGCCGAGACCCGCGGGCGCGCGTTCCGCGAGCTCGGGGCGGCGCTCTGGGATCTCGCCGGCGACACCGAGGGCGCGGTGGCAGCGTGGAAGCGCGCGGCAGAGCTCGACCCCGCCCGCGGCGTCTCGCGCCTCGCTCGCGACCTGGTGAGCTTTGCCGGGGCCGCGACCGCGCTGAAGCATCTCGAGGCCTTTGCCGCGCGGCAGAGCCACCCCGAGGACGCCGCGCGCCTGCTCGGGGTCGCGGCGACGGTCGCGCTGGGGGCCGGAGAAAACGCCGAGGCCCTGCGGATCGCCGTCGAAGCGCTCGATCTCGACCCGACCTTCGCCGACATGCTGGCCGTCGCCGAGCGCGCCGCGGGGCCGGGCGACATCGACGTGCTCGAGGCACTGTACGAAACGCTGTCCCGAGCGGCCCTCGGGACGTTCGGTGAGCGCGCCGTCCACTACCGCGCCGCGCGCTACCTCGAGCGCCACGGGGAGGACTCGCGGGCGCTCGATCACGCGATCCGCGCCTTCCGGGCGGTTCCCGCCGAGGGTATCACCTTCGTGCTCATGGGGCGTCTGGCCGAGCGCTCGGGGCGCAGCGCCGACGTGGTTCGCACCCTGACGGAGGTCGCCGATTCGGCCCCGGGTGCCCACCGCCGTTCGGATTGGCTCAAGCGCGCGGCGGCGTTCGGCGGGTCGGACGAGGACAGCACGCGCCTGCGCGTGGACGTGCTCTTGCGCGCGCTCGCGGTTCGCCCCGAGCCGGGAGTGCTGCTCACCCTCGGCCAGGCCCTGGGTGAGCTCGCGCGGGTGTCCCCCGAGCAACGCGAGATCGGCGTGATGCGCTTCGAGCACGCGGTCGGCTCACTGTTGCCCCGGCTCGAGGGCCCCGAGGGTGCGCGCGCCGCCATTGCCGCCGCCGGGGTGTCGCTCGACCTCGGCCAGCCGGGCCTCGCCCTCGACGCGCTCGACCGGGGCGCGCAGTGCGACGCGGCGGTCGAGTGGTTCGCCGAGCTGATGGACCGCGCTGCCGAGCTCGCTCGTGCCCCGGACCGCGCCCGCGAGTTCGTCGACGGTGTGGTCCGCGCGGCCGCGGACAAGTACGCCAATGTCGGACGGCACCTGCTCGAGCTGGCGGCCCAAGTCGCCCGCTGCCTGGACGACGGGGCTGCCGCCGGCGCGCTGGTGGTCGCGGCGGCCGAGCGGGACCCCGACGACATGGAGCTCGCCGGTCGTGCGGCCCTCGCGGCGCAGCTCAGCGGCGACGCATCGCTGCTCGACCGCATCGCGACCGCGGTACCCACCTCGGAGCGCGTCGACAGCCTGATGCAGGCCGCCGCACGCGCCGAGCAGCAGGGCGATCCGCTCCTGGCGATCGAGGCGTTCGAGCGCGTCGAGGGCGACGCTGCGGTGGACTCCGAAGATCGGCGTCGAGCGCGGCTGCGTCTGCGCGAGCTGTACGGTCAGACCGGGAACCACGATCGCCTCGAGGCCCTGCTCGAGGCCGAGCTGTCGCGCGGTGATCTGAGCGGGGCGGCGCTGGCCCGCGCGGGCCGCGACCTCGCGGCGCTCTTCGCGACCCGCGGCAAGCCCGAGCGCGCGCTCACCGTGGTCGAAGAGGCCCTGCGCAGCGTGCCCCGCGACGTCGGCCTGCTCGAAGACATGGCCACGCTCGCGCGGCAGGCGCGGGACGGCGTCCGCCGCGCTGCTGCGCTCGGGAGCCTGGTCGACCTGGTCCCTGAGCGGGGGCGAGCGAAGGTGCTGCGCGAGCTCGCTCCACTCCTGGAAGAGCTGGGGGACGTCGCCGGCGCGACGGGTCGCTTCCAAGAGCTGTCTGCCCTCGACCCGAACGACGTGGATGCCTTGTCCGCGCTCGAGGTCGCCGCAGAGAAGAGCGGCGACTGGGAGCGCGCCGTGGCGCTGCTCGCGCGGCGCGCCACACTGGCTTCTCGGGTGGACGACGTCCGGCGCATCCGCCTGCGTCGAGCCACCCTGCTCGAAGAGCGGCTGGGGCGCGCCGACGAGGCGCGAACCGAGCTCGAAGCCGTGCTCGCGGCCACGGGGGATCACCTCTCGGTCCTGCGCGTGCTCGCCGACCTGCACCAGCGCCTCGGCGCGCCCCTGCGCGCCGCGCCGCTCTGGATGCGCGCCGGCGCGGTCACCACCGATCGCACCGAGGCCGAGGACCTCTTGCGCCGGGCCTGCGAGGCGTTCTTGGCTGGTGGCGACATCGAAGCGGCCCGTCGCGTGCTCGAGAGCCTGCGGACCTTCGCTCAATCGCCGAGCCTGCTCGAGCTGGCAGTGGCGGTCGAGCGACAGAGCGGCGACCCGCTGGCCCTGGCCTCGGCGCTGGAAGATCTGGTGGGCCTCGGCGGGCACACGCCCGAGCGCCACGTGGCGCTCTTGCTCGAGGCAGCGCGGGCCTACGAACGCGGGGGCAGCGCCGCGGATGCGCTGGCGGTGGCCGAGCGGGCCGCCGCGATCGCTCCCGCGTCGGCCGAGCCGCAGATCCTGGCGCGCTGGCTCGAGTACCGCGTGCTTGGGCCGACCACCCGGGAGCACGCACGCCTGGTGGTCGCTGCCTTGCGCGGCATCGACGAGGCCTTCACCCCCGAAGAAGCGGAGCTCAGAGGGTTCCTGATCGCGGAGGCACTCGACAGCGCGGTCGGCACCGGCGCGGGCATGCGCGAGCTGATGAAGCTCTCGGTCGATCTGGGCAACGTTCCGTTGATCGCCCTCGGGATCGCCGAGCGGCTGGTCGAAGGGGGCGAGCACGCACAGGCGCTGCCGCTCTTCGACCTGGCACTGGCCGGGGATCTGCGGGGCGTTCGCAATCGCGGCCGGGTGGCGATCATGGCGGCCGATGCCGCGCGCGAGACCGGGGACTTCGCCCGCGCGCAGGGCTTCGTCGGCGTGGCCGCCGCCGAGCCGGCCACGCGCGACGCGGCAGCTGCCCTCGGGGCGCAGCTCCGCGCCGAAGAGCTGGCTCGCGACGTGGCGCGAGAGCGCGCCGCCGAGCGCCGCGACGTCGCGGTGGTCCGTCGGACCGACACCGAGCCCGAGTTGCCACGAGCCCAGGCCCCCGTCGAGCTGCCGGGTCCGCGCGAGGCGCCGCTCCCGATGCCCGCGTCGAAGCCGCCCGATCCGGTGCGGCCGAGCACCGCTTACCACTCGACCGCGCCGCCGGAGCGCCTGCGCCCCGCGTCCGAGCCGCCACCCAAGCGCGCGGTCACGCCGGCGCCACCGGTCATCCAAGAGGCGGCGGCCGACTCCGCGCCAGAGCCTCGAGGCGCGGCACAGATCGACATGCCGGTGTCGCTCCGGCGGGTCTCTGGCACCTTTCCGGCGGCCAACGCGATGGAGGCCGATCTGGTCGGCGCGCTGGCCAAGGGCTCGCTCGACGCCGGCTTCGAGCTGGTGCGCCAGCTCGAGAATCGACGCAGTCGCTCCCACGATCTGGTGGCGGTCTGCCGCACCATGGTCGGGCACGCGCCCGGCAACCGCGATCTGTTGCGCCAGCTGTACGTCGCGGCGCTCGCGGACAAGAACCACGTCTACGCTCGCGCGATCGAGCACGCGCTCGCGATGTTCGACCCCAGCGCCGAGGCCTCGCCGCCGCCCCCGCTCTCCGAGCAGCCGGAAGATCCAGCTCGGCTCCGGGCGCTTCTGTTCCGCGAGCTCGGCAGCCCGGTGTGCGAGGCGCTGGCTCTGGTCTGGGACGGCGCGAGCCACGTCTTCCGGCGCGATCCGGCCACCTATGGGGTGGCGGGCGCGGCGCGCGTGCCGCTCACTTCGCCCACGCCGCTCGGGCGCGCCTACGCCGGCGCCGCTCGGGTGCTCGGGCTCACCCGCACTCCGCTCTTCCAGCGCAAGACCGTCGGGTCGCTCACCCTGGGTGTCGCGCTCTTGAACCCGCCGGCGGTGATCGCCGGCGGCGAAGTCGCGCGCGAGACGCCGGAGCTCGCGTATCACATCGGCGCGATGCTGATCGCGACCTTGCCCGAGCACGTGCTGCTCTTCGGCTCGACGGAAGAGCAGGCACGCTCGATCTTGAAGAGCATGCTGCTCGCCTTCGGCCCGCCCAGCGAGCACAAGGCCGACCTGGCGAGCGCCGCGAGCCTGGCGGAGGTCCTCTGGGAGCGCATTCCGGCGCGCTCTCAGCGCCGCCTGCGCGAGATTTGCCACGAGCCCCAGGGCATCGACTTCGAGACCGCCATGGACTACGCCCGCCGGGCCGCGCGGCGCGCCGGTCTGTTCGTCTCGGGCGACCTCGGCGTGGCGTTGCGCCAGACCTGCCGCCAGGACGGCATCCCCCCCGACGCCCTGCAGTCTCCGTCGGCGCTCGCCCAGCTGGTCGCCCAGAGCCCCGCGGTCGCGGATCTGGTCCGCCTCGCGACCAGCTCGGAGTACTCCGCTGCCCGCTGGCAGTCGCTCCGTGGGACCCGCCCGCCCGCCCGGGGCTGATCGAATGCGGGTAGCTCTGCCCCCGCCCCGGAGCCAGGCTATGGTTAGCCCGCAGATGCCCCGCCGCCCCTCGGCCGCGACACCGTTGTCACACCCGAATGCCGCGGGATCGCAGGGATCTCGGGGCATTCGGGGGTTGGCATGTCTGTCGCTACTGCTGGGGCTGGTGGCCCCCACGTCGTGCATCGTTTCGGAGCCTGCCGAGTACGGCGTGGCCAAGCAGACGCCGCCGTTCCTGGACGCGAAGAACGCCGCCCCCAGCGTGCTGCACACCCACAAGCTTTCGCTCAACGACACGATCCTGGTCAACGTCCCGTTCCGGTCCGAGGACGCCGGGGAAGAGCTGCGGGCGCTGCTCTGGCTCGACAAGGGCGTGATCGGCAAGAGGACCCTGCTCAACTTCCGTGAGATCCCTCCGGGCAAGCTCGAGGACGACAAGCGCTCGATCGACATCCCCGGCGAGATCCAGGTCGCCGGGTGCCACTCGATGAGCCTGGTCGTCACCCATCGCAGCAACCTGGACAACAACGAGCCGGTGGACGACGCCGACACCGCCATCCTCACCTGGTGGCTCAACGTTGCTGACGAGGGACAGACCTTGCTCGGCGACTGCCCGGCCCTCGGAGGCGGAACGTGACCCGAGGGCTCTCGCTCTTGCTGATCGCGGCGCTCTCGGCGGGCTGCACGGTTCAGGCGCTGGAAGACACCTCGCTCGAGCCCACGGTCAACGAGTGCACGGGGGACGCTGACTGCGGCACGGGCAAGTGTGATCCGACGCTGAAGCTGTGCCGCGCCGAAAAAGGCGCGTTCGCGACGGTCTTGTTCGAGATCACCGCGCCGGCCGATGCCGATCGCTACGGTGGGCTTTCGTTCCTGATGCCCCAGGAGATCTCGCCCAACGGCGGCGGGCTCGACCTCGCGCTCGGCGTGGTCAGCAAGGTCACCGGCGCAGTCAAGCCGCAGAAGGCGGACTTCCAGGGCGCCTGCGAGATCGGCTACGGCGCGGCCAACGCGAGCCTGTCGCCGGCGGTGAAGGTGACGTTCACCTCGACCATGAAGCTCTTGGGCGTGCCGGCCCCGCGCTTCACGGCGAAGACCACCTACGACGAGGCCGGAAAGAAGTACGCGTTCGAGGCCTGGCTCCCGCCCGACGTGTACGACGTGTACGTCGAGCCGCTGGAGGAAGGGCAGAACGCGGATTCGTGCTCGGTCGTGCGGCAGCTGGTCCGCAACGTGAAGATCGAGGCGGGCGACGTCGAGGCGCAGATCCCGCTCCAAGCGCCGAACCTGCTCGAGATCGAGGTGCTGCTCCCGGTGGCGGCGGTGACCAGCAAGGAGAAGACCCCGCTGGTCGGCTGGGAAATCGACGTCATCGACCCCGGCTCGGGGCTTCGTCTCTCGGCACCCACCCAGCTCGAGCTGGTGGACGATCCGACCGACGCTCAGAACCAGCACTACACCGCCGCGGTCGAGTTCTCGGAGGCCACCGGCGAAAACGTCCAAGTCGGCGCCGAGCTGGTGCGCCTGCGGCCCCCGGCCGGGGCCGACAAGCCCACGGTGGTGATCGAGCGCGCTCACCTCGGCCTGTTCAGCACCGGCCCTGCCAAGATCGAGGCTCAGAAGCAGTTCTGGCCCGAGGCCGTCAAGCTCGACCAAATCAGCGTCTTCGGGACCAATGGTCAGCCGTTCGCGGGCACGGCAACGGCGCGCTTCGTCTCGACCAAGCTCGAGATCGACAGCGGTGGCGGCAAAGACCAGATGGGCCTCGCGTTCTTCGAGAAGACGGTCGAGATCGTCGACGGCGTGGCCCAGGACGGCCACCTGC
>JACPVJ010000071.1 GCA_016191785.1 Myxococcales bacterium
CACGCCCCGTGATCCGCGCCCCGTGTCGCCCCACGCGACACCAGCTGGGGATCACGCCCCGTGATCCGCGCTCCGTGTCGCCCTGCGCGTCTCGCGGGCCGGTCCCGGGCCGGGGCGCGGCTCACACCCGTAAGATGTAGGTGATCTCGGCCCGGGCGACCGGCTCGCCCAGCCGCAGGTCGAGCATGCGCTGGCGGACTTCGTCCCCGCGGTAGCCGTAGGCCGCCGCGCGGACGTCGCTCACGCGATCGACCACGCCGCCGGGCTTCTCGAGCTCGAACGCCACCGGTTGGCCGGGCTCGGCGACCACGCCCGTCACCCGCTCGTACTGCGCGAAGCTGTAGCCACCACCGTGGGGGAGCAGGTTGGCCTTCGACAGCCGGTCGACGAGCCCCAGCCGCTCGGCGCGGGGGCGGAAGCCGGTCTGGTCGAGCGCTGCGGCGTCGAGGTTCGGCAGCGGCCGGACCAGGTAGGCCGGGAGTGTCGGCGAGAGCGTGAGCGGAAAGAGTTGCCCCGAGGCCAGGTCGGTGTCGTCGAAGGAGTAGCACCCCAAGATCGCGTCGTTCATCGCCAGCTGGCCCTGGTGCGTGCGGTTCACGATCACGTCCAGCGGACCGAGGAGCGCGCGGGCCAGCGCCTCTCGCCGGCGCAGGCTGAAGTCCTCGCACCAGCGATACGCCGCGTAGAACTCGCGGGCCCGGTCGCCGGTCAGGACGTGCAAGGGCCCCCAGGGCGTCTCGCGGGTCTCCATCATGCGGCGCAGCTCTTCGCTCGCGTCCCAGTAGATCCCCGGGCCCTTCGGCGATCGCTCGCGGTGCTCGTGCCCCGACGAATGGATGATGGCGAGGGTGTCGGTCTTGGGCGCGGCGTCGTCGTACCGCTCGCGGATCTGACAGATGTCCAGGAAGTGGTTGCTCTCGGTCAGATCGAACTCGACCTCGACGTCGTCCACCACCAGCGGGTGCTTCACCAGCAGCCGCGCGCGCTCTTCCATCTCGGCGGGGGGCGGCGGATCGTGGAGCGCGACGGCGATCATGCCGCAGTGGTTGCTCTTGATGTCGAGCACCGAGAACTCGCCGGTCCACTGGATGCGCCCGCCGTAACCGAACCCCTGCCCCCAGCGCGCGGCGTTGCGGGTCACGGTGGCGTCGGGGGCGCCGACGAAGCTCGCGTCCATCGGCAGGCCCAGCTGGCGCTGCACGTGCTGGATCTTGGCGATGCCGAAGGGCATGTTCGCCGCGCACAGCTGCTCGCCCACGTCCCCCACCCCGGAAAGAAAGCAGTGCTCCCGCGCGCGTTCGAGTTCCATGTCTGGCCCGGTTCGTAATACGGGGGGGCGCGTTCGCAAAGGCAGCTGTCCAGATCTTCGCGGAGGCGCCGGCTGGCGCGCGGTGCCCACCCCCGTCCGTGCTCGGCGGCTCCGCCGCCTGCGCGCGGCCGACCCCTCCCCGGCGCTCGCTCCGCTCGCACGGGAGGGGTGCAGAACGAGAGCGCGGCGGGGCCTGCGGCGGTGACCGTGCGAGTGGCGGTGGCGGTGCGAGCGGCGGTGACCGTGCGAGCGGCGGTGGCGGCGCGAGTGGCGGTGCTGGGTTAAGCAGGCTCGTGCCAGCCCACGGGGGCTGGCACTGCGCCCGCACGAGCTGCGCCTGGGGCAGAGCGCTCGCGCTGCGGCCTTTCGCCCGCCGGCGGCAGGCGGGTCGTGCGCCCCGCCGCCGGGCGGACGAACGGAGCTCACCGATGCGATTCTCCACCCTCGACCTCGCCCTCGAAGCCCAAGCGGCAGTGGCCCCGCTCATCAAGCGGGTTCAACCTCACGACCGCAAGCTGGCCGAGCAGCTGCGCGACGCGACCAACAGCTTCTTGCTCAACCTGGGCGAAGGCGCCCACTCCGACCCAGGCAACCGGCGCAGCCGCTACCAAACCGCCGCGGGCAGCACCAGCGAGGTGCTCGTGGGGCTGCGCGGCAGAGTGGGCTGGGGCTACTTCAGTCGCGAAGAGCTCGCGCCCGCCGCAGCCAAGCGCGACCGCTTGCTCGCTTGCCTCTGGAAGCTGACTCACTGAGCACCGAAGCGCTGCCCCGCCCCTGGCGCAACTCCAGTCGCGGGCTCGGAGATCTCGGTCAGAACCGGACGTCCAGCCTCAGGCCGGGTGCTGCCGTCACGGCCACTGACGCTTCCGCAGGACCGAGCACGCGCCTTGGACTCGCGAAGCCCCAGACGATCAAGGTCGCGCCGGCGGCCTGGGCCGTGCCAGCCATCACCAGCGCCCACGGATTGATCCCGGAATCGAGCGCAAGCCAGGGTCCGGCCACAGGGATCGCAAGCCGCGCGCTCGGTCGGTCGAAGCCCTCGGCGGCTGCGCCTCCCACGCACACCGCGTAGGCTACGCCAAACGACACTGCGCCCGCGCGAACGAGGCGCCACTCGGGTTCAGACTTCGCTCGGGTGGAGATCTGGCTCGCTTCGGCGACGGGTGCAGGCCGAGCCGGGGTCTCTCGTGTCAGGTCCGCGACCACGAACGCGAACGGGATCAGCGCACCGACGACCATCGCACGGGAAGTCTACCGGCCGACCTGGCGCTTCGCACGAGCTCGGCGCGGTGCTCTGCACCGCTCACCCCCTCCTGAGCCGGCGGAGCCGGCGATTTGGAGGGGGCGCCCACCCGCAGGGGCGAAGCCCCGAGGATGGGCGGGGGGAGGCACCATCGAACCCGGCGACCGGATGCCGGCGGGCGGGCATCACCCCCACGCGGTGTGCATCAGCCCCACTCGGTGTGGAACACGCCGTCGCGGTCGGTGCGCTGGTAGGTGTGGGCCCCGAAGAAGTCGCGCTGCGCCTGGAGGAGGTTCGCGGGCAAGCGCTCGCGCCGGTAGCCGTCGAAATAGGCCAGGGACCCGGAGAACGTCGGCACCGGGACGCCGGACTGAACGGCCAGCGCCACCACCCGACGCCACGCCGGCTGGCGCTCGGCCAGCTCCTTGGCGAACTCTGCGTCGACCAAGAGGCTCGGAAGCGCTTGGTTGCGATCGTAGGCGCGCTTGATGCGGTCGAGGAAGCGCGCCCGGATGATGCAGCCGCCCTTCCAGATCCGCGCGATGGCGCCGAGCCGCAGGTTCCAGCCGTACTCGTTCGAGGCCGCGCGCAACAGGTTCATTCCCTGCGCATAGCTCTGGACCTTGGCGGCGTAGAGCGCGTGGCGCACGTCGTCGGCGAGCTGCTTCTGGTCGACCGCGCCGACCGGCAGCGTTCGCCCTTCGATCAGCTTCGACGCCGCGACGCGGTCCGCCTTCATGGCCGAGAGCATGCGGGCCTCGACGGAGCTGGCGATGGTCGGGATCGGCGAACCGAGCTCGGCGGCTTGCTGCACGGTCCACTTGCCGGTGCCCTTCATGCCGGTGGCGTCGACGATCTTGTCGACCAGGTGCCCCTCCCCGAGGTCGTCCTTCTTGCGGAAGATCTGGCTGGTGATCTCGATCAAGAACGATTCGAGCTCGCCGCGGTTCCACTCGGCGAACAGCTCGGCGAGCTGATCGTTGCCGAAATTGCCCAGCGTCTTCAGCACGTCGTAGGCCTCGGCGATGAGCTGCATGTCGCCGTACTCGATGCCGTTGTGCACCATCTTCACGTAGTGGCCCGCGCCCCCCGGCCCCATCCAGTCCACGCACGGGCCGTCGTCCACCTGCGCGGCGATCTTCGTCAGGATCGGCGCGAGCTCGTCATAGGCGCTCTTCGGGCCGCCGGGCATCAGCGACGGACCGCGGCGCGCGCCCTCTTCGCCGCCCGACACCCCCATGCCCATGAAGCGCACGGCCAGGTCCTTGCTGCGGCGCTCGGTGTTGGCAAAGTACTCGTTGCCGCCGTCGATCAACAGGTCGTCGGGCTCGAGGTGCGGCAAGAGGCTGGCGATGGTGTCGTCGACGGGCTTTCCCGCCTTGACCATCATGATGATCTTGCGCGGCCGCTCGAGCGCGGCGCAGAGCTCGGCGGGCGACCGGCACCCGACGATCTGCTTGCCCGGGTGGCTCGCGACGAAGGCGTCCACCTTGTCGGTGCTGCGGTTGTAGACCGCGATCGGGAACCCCTTCTCTTCGATGTTGAGCGCCAGGTTCTCGCCCATCACCGCCAACCCCACGAGACCGATCTTCTGCATACCGCCGAGGCTAGACCAATTCCCCGAAGGCCACGCCATCTTCCTGGGGAAACAGCGGCGGAACCCAGCGCCGTGGGCAGAGCGCGAGCGGCCGGATGCGCGCGGGCTGGAGCGCGAGTCGCGCGTCGCCCAGGCAGAGGCAGGCGGCGCGATCGGGCCCGTGCTCACCCGCCGCGACACCAGCCGTGGATCACGCCCGTGATCCGCGCTTCGTGTCGCCCGGGTGCCAGGATGGAACGCCGAATCCCCCTCCTCCCGGGTGGGAAGAGGGGGATCGCGGGGTCGCGGGGCGACGCTCAGGGCGCCGGGGCCGACGAGTAGGCGCAGGCGCTGGCTTCGCCCTCCTTCTCGTCGTAACCGACCGAGTCCTCGTAGTACACGCGGTAGAAATCCGAGCCCCAGCACTCGACCGCGCTCACCTTCTCGATCGAGGCCGGCAGATCGCCGCCGGTGAGCGTGATGTCCGCGCGACCCGCGCCGCTGGCGTTCCACTGGCTCAGGATCACGATGTCCTCCTTGGCGGTCGCCTGGCTGTCGTCTGCGTCGGCGTAGGCATCGACCTTCAGCGTGCCCGTGCCGTCGGCTTCGCTCTTGCTGGTCACGGTGAACCAGGCGTCGCTGCTGCTCGGGGTCACCTCGGCGGTGATGGTGCGTGGCTGTGAGAACAGATCCGACGTGATGTTCGGCGGCAGGTCGTGGGTGATCTTGACCTTCCCGCTCTCGCCGTCGTTCGTGAACGGATCGAGCTCGTGGGCGACGTCGAGGTCGATGGTGAACGAGCCGTCACCGTGGTTCGCGTGACCCTTGCCCCAGCCCTTGCCCAAGAGCACCGTCTTGAACTCACCCTGCGTGTTCTTGGGCCGACCCTCGAGGCGGTACTCGTACTCGTGCTCGCCGACCTCGGTGACGCGGAACTGGTAGGTCACCGGCTCGAGCGAGTCGGTCCACGGTCCCCAGGTCGCTTCCTTTTCGTCGACGCTGGTCGGCTTGGTGTGAACGATGATCCACACGCTGCCGAGCACGATGCCCGCCACCTGATTGACGTTCTTCCGAACGTGACGGGTGAACCCGTAGTACTTCGCCCACGGGCCGTTCGCCCAGGGCTCGTCGGCCTGGATGCTCTGGGAGGCGCTGCCGCCTTTCTGCGCGTCCTCGGGACCGGCGACCTTCACGTGGTCGGCCTGCGGAATCACTTCCTGGAAGCGCGAGGCGTCGTCCTCCGCTTTGAGCACGCAGCCCTGAGAGAGCGCCGCCGCCGCCACCAAAACCCCTGCTTTCGAAATCCACTTGTTCATGATGTTTGTGCTCCCGGCTCGCGGCCCCCTCTTTCAAGGACCGGGCCAAGCGCTTTCTGCCGGGATCTCCGCGTTTCTGCGGGAGGGGCGTGGACGCCGGGACCCGATCGGCCGCGTGAACCGCAGTTCTCGCCCGGCCTTTTTCCCGCCTGTGGTCCCTGGGATATCCTGCCAGGACTCGATGCGTGGCCGCGTCCACCCGGCTTCTGCGCTCCTGGCAGTGGGCAGGCTCCCCGACCCTCAGGATCGGGCGGCCAGCTTTCGGCAGGCGATCGCCGCGCTGGGTCAGCACATGCGGGTCACCGGTCCTCCGCCCCTCGACGGCGCCGATCCCGAGGCGCTCGCGCGAGCCTGCCGGGCTGCGCTCGAGGCGAACCTCCCCGACGACCTGGACTTCGTCGCGCCCGGCCCCGCCACCGTCGCGCTCTACGAGATCATGATGGCGCTGCCCGTTGGGCCCGAGCGCCGCGAGATCGGTCGCCGCGTGCTCACCCGCGTGTACGAGGGAACGGCCGGGACCTTCGCCGCGGTAGCCACCCGCATGGCGCTGGGCTCGGGCAAGGGCCTCGAACCGGCCACGATGCGCGCCCGCGTCCGGCTGGTGATCGACGTGCCCATCGGCTCGGGTGTGGACGGCGACGCCCTGGCGCTGACCCTGGCCACCCGCCGGGAGCTGGCCGAGCGCTGGATGGTGCGACCGTCGTTCGGCGCCTTGCCGGCCCGACGCATGGCTGCGCGCATCCTCGAGCGCGCCGCCCGCGAGGCAGTGATGCGCTCGCAGCAGGGCGACGCGCTCCCGAAAGAGCTCCTGGCCGGTGAGCTGGTGCGCCCGGTGCGCCGGCGCTTGCTCGCCGATCGCGAGCCGCTGGTCTGGCGCCACGCCGCGGTGTCCCGTGGGCTGCTCGCCAGCGTGGATCCGCAGCTGCGCGAGCAGATCGACCTCGGGCTCGAGCCGAGCCTGTCGCCCACCGAGTGGCGCCGCGCCGCGGTGTCGCTCGTGGCGACCATGGCGGCCGACGCGACCGCCGGGTTCAAGGCCTGCCAGCGCCTGCTCAAGAGCGAGGTCTTGAAGAAGGACCCGGGCATCGCCGCCACCATGATCTGGGGGCTCGGACCGGTGATCGAGACCGAGCCCGACGCCGCCGAGCAACTGCTCGACCTGCTCTCGGCGTCGCGGCGGCCCGACGTCGCCGAGTCGGTGGCCCAGCTCTTCGCCGAGCTCGGGCCCTCGAGCTTCGGCAGCCGCTCGGCAGACATGTTGCGCTCGGTGCTGGCGTCGAAGCTCGACAGCGATCCCCCCGCCCTGCGCGGCATCACCGCCCGCACCCTCGCCAGCCTGGACCGCGAGCGCGACGACGAGGGTCTGGCCGAGTCCTTGCGCCGATCCATGGTCGCCTTCGAGACCGGCGGCGCGCGCGCCGCTCACGAACACGCCCTGGACGCCGAGCGGCGAGCCCAGCGGGCGCTCGATCGCCTGGTGTCGCTCGACGCCCACCACGCCGACTCATTGCCCGAGTCGCTGTCGCTCTTGGCCGATCTCGACGGCGTGGCCCTCGAATCGAGCCGGCTGCCCGAGCTCTTGCTCTTGGGCCGCCGCCCGGGTGATGCCGACGCGAGCCTGCCCGGAATGGATCGACTCTTCGACCAGCTCGGAACCTGGCTGCTCGACGCTGAAGAGCGCGAGGCAGACACCGCGTGGTCACGCCTCGGCTCGCTGGGCAATCAGCGGCGCTTGCGGGCGCTGCTCCACCTGATCGACACCGAGACCGCCCACTCGGAGTCCGACGACGTCGCCGTTCGGTTTCGCGGCCGCGTGCGGCGGGCGCTCGGCGTGTTGCTCCGCCGATTGGCCGCGGGCCCCGACGCCTCGGTGCACCGTATCGTCTGCGCGACCCTGGCCCGCGCGTGCGACGCCGCGGCGCGCGAGGGGGTCGCCGAGCCGAGTGACATCGTGCTCTTGGTGGCCGCACACCTGTCCGATCGCCACTCGATCGTCACGCTGGGCGAGGCCAGCACCAACGAGGACGTGAGCGCCGTGCTCGGCGCCTACGCCGGCTTCCTGGACCCCTCCGCGACCGGGACGGACTCGAGGGCCGACAGCACGCACGACACCGGGACCCTCAGCCTGCAGGGGGACGCCACGGCAGCAACCGCAGCGCGCCGCGTGCTCGGGCTCTCGGTGGGGCTCGCGGCGGGGGGCTCGCACCGCGCCGAAGCCCTGCGCGGCACGGTGCTGCGCCTCTCGCGCTCCCTCGAGGCCGTGCTCGCTGCCCGTGGGATGTCGGATCTGGTGGAACAGACCGCAGGCGGCTCGGCCGCCGACGATCTGGAGCACGCCCTCGACGCACTGCGGTCCCTGACCGCCGGCGCGCGACGGCGCGTGCTGGAGCAAGAGGGCGACCTCGCCGAGGTCGTCGCCGATGTGCCAGCGCTGTCCTTGCTCTTGGAGCGCGCGGCGAGCGCGGCCGTGCCGCCCAACGCCGATCAGCTCTCCGCCGCGAAGCACGAGCTGTTGCGCGATCTGCCAGGCCCGCTGGCGGCGGCCATCGCCAGCGTGCTCGCGGGCATCGATGCCCTGCCCGCCCTGGCTCCCACCGACGTGGTGGCCATCCCGCTCGGCCGCCGCCGCGCCGAGCTGCCCGACTGGCTCTTGCCGCGCCGGACGCTCGGGGCCTTCTACGTCGTGCGCCCCCTGGGCTCCGGCGGCGTCAGCTCGGTGTTCGTGGCGCGCCGGTTGGAAGAGCGGCACGACCCGAAGGCCGAGAGCTTCGCTCTCAAGGTCCCGCAGTTCGATCCCGCGACGGCCCGCAGCCTGTCGGAACAAGAGTTCATGGAGCTGTTCCGCGACGAAGCCGGCGCGCTCCTCTCCCTGCCCCATCACGAGAACCTGGCTCGCTTCGTCACCTTCGACCTGGCCGCTCGCCCCAAGCCGATCTTGGTGATGGAGCTGATCCGCGGCGCGGGGCTCGATCGCCTGATCCGAAGTCGCTCGCTCACCGTCGAGCGAGCCCTCGCCGTGCTGGACGGCATTCTCGCGGGCCTCGAGGCGATGCACAGCGTCGGGGTCGGCCACCTGGACATCAAGCCCTCGAACGTGATCTTGCGCGACGGCCACACGGCGGTGCTGGTGGACTTCGGGCTCAGCGGGCGCAAGCTGCGCCCGGGCTGCGGCACCCTCGACTATTGCGCGCCCGAGGTGATCGGCATCGTGCCCGACGACTTCACGCCGAGCCCGCTCGGCGCCGACGTCTACGCCTTCGCTTGCTTGGCCTTCGAAGTCCTCACGGGCCGCGCGCTGTTCGAAGCCCCCGACGAGACGGCGTTGCTCTCGCTCCACCTCGCCCACGACGGCTGGCCCGAGCGGCTGGCGGCACTCAGCCGACTGCCAGAGCTCTCGGAGCTCAGCGTGGTCCTCGCCGCCAGCCTGCGGCGTGACTCGCGCGCTCGCCCGAGCGTGACCGAGGTCCGCAAGGCGCTGGCGCAGGCCGGCCGGAAGCTCTCGCGCGCGAGCTGGCCCCTGGGCAAGTCGCGGGAAGCGGAGCGCGCGGGCGCACGGGCGTGAGCGCGGCCCGTCTGCTCGGAATCGAGCCCGGGGCGATGCCACGGGTTCGGCGCCTCGGGGGGCTCTTGGCCCTGACGACGGCCGCCGAGATCCTGGCCGAGGGCGTGGTGCTCTCGGCGTTTCTCTCCCGCGTCGGAGCCAGCGCGCTGCCCACCGCGCTCGCGCTGCGCGCCGTGGTCGAGGTGCTGCTCTCGCTGGCGGCCGAACGGGGCCTGGCCCGCGTCAGCGCGGCGCGCGCGATGCGCGTCGTGGTCGTCGCCTGCTCGCTGCTGCTCGCCTCTTCCGCCGCGCTGCTCTCGACCGCCGGCGGCGTCTACGCTGCCTATGTCGTGGTCAGCTCGGTGGCGCGCATCAAGACCATTCACTTCGGCGTGCTCGCGATCGCCGACTGGCCCGGCCTGGGCGCCGCCCGCGCGCTGCCGGTGATCCACGCCGGCGGCCGCTTGGGCGGAGTGGCGGCGGGCCCGGTGCTGGCGCTGCTCGGGCCGAAGGTCTCGTCGCACTGGATGGTGGCGCTGTCCGCCGGTCTCTACGTCGTCGCGCTGGTCTGGATCCGCGCAGGAGCGCAGCCCACGCCGTCGCGCCCCCCACCGGCCAGCGCGCCCTCGAACGAGGGTCGCACCGCGGGTCTGCTCGCGGCGATCGTGATCGGCGCCGTCGCCCTGGCGCTCGGTCGACTCGCGCTGGTCACGCAGAGCGGCTCGGTGCTCGAGGCTGCCTACGGCGAGGCCGATCTGAATCGCGTCCTCGGGGCGTACTTCTCCGGAGCCAATCTGGTCGCGTTCGTCCTCCAGCTCTTGGTGGTCGGGCGCGTGCTCGGCGCCGGCGGCCTGCCCTGGCTCAACAGCGGGTGGGCATGGCTCTACCTGGCTGCGCAGACCGTCTTGTCGTTCGGGCCTCCATCGGTGGCGGTGGCCCTGGTGGCGCGGCTGGTCGAGAGCGAGCTCCGCAATGCCCTACGCACGCCCGTCGCCACCCTGCTGTACGAGGCCATGCCGGTGGCCCGCCGGGCGTTCGCCCGCACGGTGGTGATCGGCGTCGCGGTGCCCGGCGCTTCCCTGGTCGGCGGCCTGGGGCTCGGCCTCTTGCGTGCCCACCCGACGGCGCTCTCGGTGATGGGCGTCGGCGCGGCGGCGGTGATCGTCCTCTCGACTTGGGCCCAAAACCGCGGCTACCGCGCCGCCCTGGGCTGATTTCACACGGGATTTTACAGCCCTACCCCCAGAGAGGTAGCTTCTCGCCCCGATGCGCGGGCCGAAGCTCAGTGTGCGCGGAAAGATCATGGGCACGATCATCGCCGTGTCGGTGATGGTGCTCGCGCTCGGGGCGTGGGCGGCGTTCGACGCCGTCACCAGCACCGGAGGCCGCGGCGGTCCGGTGCTGCAGAAGCACTACGAGCGCTACAAGTCGAACCTGCAGAGCCTGGGCACCAGTGACTATGCCATCGCGCGCATCATGGCCAGCGACACGGGCCTGGCTCACGCCCTCGACGGGGCCGACACCGCCGTGGTCGCCGACTCGGTCAAGCGGCTGATGGAACCGCTGCAGAGCACCATCGCGCCCGATCTGGTGGTGCTCTCCGACGCGTCCGGGAACACCATCCCGGTCGGGGGGCTCAAGACCCTCCCCGCCAGCGAGTACCGCGGGATGCGGCTCTACTCCGATCTGCGCGAGGGCAAGGCGGTTCGCGGCAAGCTGGCGCTGATCAACGGCAAGGCCTACCGCGTCGCCGGCGCCACGGTGCGTCGCGCCGAGGGCCAGGCTCCGGGCGCGCCCAGCGGCGAGCGGATCGTCGGCACGGTGCTGATCGGCGTGCAGCTCGACAGCTGGTTCTCGGACGTCGCGGCGAACAGCGGCAGCGACAAGCCCGACAAGCAACATCGGTTCGCGCTGGTCTCGGGCGACAAGGTGGTGGCGAGCGCGCTCGGCAAGGACGAGCGTGAGCCGCTGGCCGACGCCACCCGGAGCCCAAAGACCGCCAAAGAGGGCGAGCAAGAGGTGCCGATCCTCGAGTTTTCCGGGAAGACCTGGGACGTCTGGAGCGAGCCGGTCTTCGGCTACGAGCGCAACGCCGATCCCGACAGCGGCAAGATCGGCACGCTCTACATGGTGCGGACCCGCGAGCACCAGTCCGCGAAGATCCGCGATGCCGTCGGCGACATGGCGGCGTGGTTCGTCGTCGCGCTGATCCTGGCGCTGGGCATCGGCTACGCGCTCGCGGTGCAGATCACGCGGCCGCTGCGCCGCTACATCGAGGCCACCGAGGGGCTGACGCAGGGCCGGGCCGACCTCTCCAAGCGGCTCTCGGTCGAGACCAAGGACGAGCTGGGCATCTTGGCCGGAAACTTGAACCGCGTGTTCGCCAAGATCCACAGCCTGGCCGCCGGCGTGCAGCGCTCGGCGTTCCAGGTGAACGCCTCGAGCGGAGAGATCTCGACCGTGAGCAAGCAGATGCTCGACGGCGCGAAGGAGCAAGCGGGGAAGATCTCCAACTCGACCGCGGCGGTCACCGAGCTCTCGTCGTCGATCCAGCAGGTCGCCGAGAACGCCGCCGAAGCCACCCGCACCGCCAAGCAGAGCGGCGAGGCCGTGACCCGCGCCATCCAGCGGCTGCAGCAGATCCGAAGCGTGGTCGAGGACGCCGCACAGCGCATCGGCACGCTGGGCGAGAGCGGCAAGCGCATCGGCAACATCGTCGAGGTCATCCGGCAAATCAGCGAGCAGACCACCATGCTGGCGCTGAACGCCGCGATCGAGGCCGCCCACGCCGGGGAGCACGGGCGTGGCTTCGCGGTGGTCGCCGACGAGGTCAGCTCGCTGGCCAAGCGCACCGGTCAGAGCGCCCGCGACATCGAGGATCTGATCGCGACCATTCGCGACCAGACCACCGAGGCAGTGAACGTGATGCAGGACGGCACGCGGGTGGTCGAAGAAGGCACCGGCCTGGTCGAGACCACGCTGGCCGATCTGAAGACGCTGATCAGCGTGGTGGACGACACTGCGGCCGCGGTGCAAGAGCAGGCCATCGCCTCGGACGAGATCGCCCGCAACATGGACGCGGTGCAACGCATCGCCGTGGCGGTGCTTTCGTCCAGCGAGAACGCGGTGGCGCAGGGCGACTCGTTGCAACGGCTCGCGGACGAGCTGGAAGAGAGCGTCCGCGGGTTCAAGATCGACGCGGAGCGCGCGCGACTCGACGAGGTCGAGCTCTTGGCGCTCCCAGAGGCCAAGAAATGAAGAATGCGTTGCTCCCCCTCGCGGTGGGGCTCGGGCTTTTTGCTGCGCTGGTGATGACGGCGTGTGGCGACGACGACGAGTCGACTCCCCCAGCCGCGCCGCCACCGCCGGTTCTGTCGATCGCCCGGGTGCAGGGCGTCGGTGGCCCGAGCTGGCGTCCCGACGACCCGGGCTGCGTCGAGCTCGGCCACGACGCGGATCAGACCGTGGTGGTCACCCTCGAGCTCGCGAACTTCACCCTGCGCCCCCCGGGCACCTGCGGCAGCGCGCGGGTCTGCGGCACCGCGGTGCTGCGCGTCGACCCGAGCGGCGAGGCCGAGGCGCTGCGGGTGCAGGCGGCGCAGAGCACGATCGAGGCGGGCCTCGCGACCCTGGGCGCCGGGCAGCACACCTTCCGCGTCGAGCTCCGCGATCGCAACGGCGAGCCGGTGCTCGACGCCGAGACCAAGGCCCCGCTGTTCAGCGAGGTCGCGCTCGAGGTGAAGCCCGTCGGCGGCTGCGGCGGGGGCACCGACGGGGGCACCGACGGGGGCTCCGACGCGAGCCCGGACGCGGACGCGAGCTCCGACGCGAGCCCCGACGCTGACGCCGAGAGTGATGCCAGCGATGCCGCCGACGCGACGGACGCGATGGACGCGGACGCGGGCGACTGAACCGAGGGCGCGCCGCCGAGGCGACGCGCCCCCACGCTCGTCAGCTCAGCACTTGCCCGACTGCTTGTAGGTCTGCAGCGCGGTGTTGCAGACCGCGTCGCCAGCCGCCTTGATCTGGTTGTAGGTGGTGGTGCAGTTCGTCTGGTCCGAGCCGCTCAGCTTCTTGCAGCACGCGTCGAGGTCCGCGCAGGTGCCGCCGCCGCTCGCGCCGCCCGAGCCCGAACCGCCCGAGCCCGAGCCGCCGGTGCCCGCGCACTTCTGGAGCTCGGCCGAGCAATTCGAGGTGACGCACGACGAGAGCGTGCCGGTCATGCAGCCCTGGCACGTCGAATCCATGGTGCACTTCTGGGTGCAGGTCGTGTCGCAGTTACACGCGGTGACGCACTTCATGTACGTCTCGCACTTGCCGCCCGCGAAGCTGCCGGTCTTGTAGCCGGCGCCCAGGCAGTCTTGATACGCGCTGTCGCACTTGGTCTGCGCGCAGTTGGTGTAGTCCGGGCAGTCGTTGCCGCCGCTGCCGCTGCACCCGCCGCCGCCGCCGCTGCCGCCGCTGGCTCCACCCCCGCCGCCAGAGCTGCTGCCGCCGGCGCTGCTGCCGCCGGTGCTGCTGCCCCCGCCGCCGTCGTCCCCACCGCAAGCCGCCATCGTCAGTCCGAACACCGAGATGGCTGCCACCAGGATCTTTCCGAAGCTCATGAATCGTCCTCCATCGTGTCGGTCAGTCGACGACACGGTCTCTTGATTGATCCCCACGCATAGCGTGAAGGCCCGCGGGGCGTCAATTTCCGCGACGGGCCGGGGGCCCGGTCGGCCGGCCCGCTCGTCAGGGATGCACGAACATGATCGTGCCCTTGAGCGGCAAGAGCACCCCGTGCCAGCCCACCGGGACCTGGGGCTCGGTCCAGTGGAAGATGCGCCGCGCGTCCTCCGGAGCCAGGTTGATGCAGCCGTGGCTCTTGGGCACACCGAATCGATCGTGCCAGTAGGCGCCGTGCAGCGCGTAGCCCTCTTTGTCGAAGTACTGCACGTAGGGGACGTCACGGAGCTCGAACTCTTCACCGATTTCGTCCGAGCTCATGGTGGCCGTCACGTGCTTGGTGTGGATCCGGAAAATCCCTCGCTTGGTCGCGGTGGTGTGCTTCGGATCTTCGAGCCCTGCTTCACCGCTCGAGATCAACGTGGCGAAGACCGGGCGCTCCCCTTCGTAGAGCACCACGGTCTGCTTGGTGACGTTCACGTCCATCCATTTCTCGCCGTTCTTCCCCCAGGCCGGCATGCGCTTGGCAGGGTCCAGCCGCGACGCATCCTTGTCGCTGAGCCACTTGCCCTCGGCCGTCTCGTAGTGGAGGCGCCCCTTGAAGAACTGCTGCTTGCCGCTGAGCTTGACGGCCCCGCGGTAGGGCGCGGTGCCCGCGTCGATCAGCTTGTTCCCCGACTTCTGCCAGAGCCAGAGCTTGGCGTCGGGGCGGCGAACGATGGCGAAGGGGAAGTCGATCTGCTTCGGGATCTCGAAGCCGTGGAAGTCCGAGCCGCGGATCGGCCGCAGGCGATCGGTGGGCATCACCTTCAGGTCGGTCGTCACGCCGTAGCGGCGCCCCCGGTGCAGGAACGTCCGCAAGAACGAGTAGCCCACGCGCGGCCGCATGCGCTCGGTGATCAGCGTGCTGCCGGTGCTCTTGACGTCCCCCGACTCGTCGTCGTCGGTCTGCATCGTCGGCACCTGAGCGCCCGCCTCGAGGAACGTCGGCAGCGGGTCGCTCGACTTCTCGCTCCACGCCTGGGCGGGCGGCACGAGCTCGCCCTTGCCCCCCAGCCACACGTCCTGCGCATAGCCCGCCCCGATCTCGCCCTCGGCCTCGAGCCACTCTTGCATTCGGCTCGCGTGCCCGGGCTCGGCCTGCTCCAGCTCTTCGTCGGCGGGCAGGTGGCCGTAGATCGGCCCGGGCTTGCGGACCGTCCCGTAGATGTAAGGCAGCTTCCGCCCTGGATCGGGCGGCGACTCGCGGACCGCGCGGACGACCGGATCGTTTTCGTCCAAGGTGGCTCGCTTGCCGACGCAGACGAAGCCGTCGGGCTCGACCGGATACCAGCCCCCCTTGCAGCCCTCGAACCCCGCAGCGCGGCCCTCGGTCGGGCTCGACGAGCCGACGCGCAGATACCCGAGGCGCGGGGAGCGGAAGGACGGGCGATCGTGGATCCAGGCTCGGAGCGCCCGAGCGTGGACCCGTGGCTTGCCCGCCGACGCCACCACCGCCGGCACCGCCTGACTGTCTCCGTTCAGGGTGACGGCCGGTGCGACCCGGGGTCGGTTCTTGGGGGCCGGCGCCGCCGAAGCGCTGGGCTCGGGGCCCGGGGCCGGCTGAGCGCTGGAGAGGGTCGGCGTCTCGGCGCGGGAGCACCCGCCGAGCGCTCCCAAGACCACCAACGGTGCCCAGCGACCCTTCATGTGGGCTTTGAAATGGCATGAACCGGCGATCGACGGCCAAAAACCAGCACTCATTTCAGACACGAAGGGAGTGATTTCAGTTTTGAACTGTCGGGCTCGAGCAAGTGTCTGAAACCTGGTAAGGCGGGCGTGGCCCGGGACTTGCTCTATTCGTCGACAGCGGCAGCCTGAGGCGTCCCCCCCCCTCCGCCCTGGCTGCCGCTGATCTTTTTGTCGGCCGGGGCTTTCCGCGGGTTAGAAAGCCGGGCCGGATGCTCCTCGACACCGCGACCCCGGTCCGCCTGGAGTTCCGCAAGCGCGGCTCGTGGAGCTCGCTGGTCTTGATCGGGGCGGTAGCCGCCGTCTTCGCCCTGATCCCACTCTTGGCGCCCGGGCCCATGACCCTTGCCCGCGCGATCGTCGCGGCGACGTTGGGGATGACCGCCGCGCTCTTGATCGCGCGCGCGCGTCCCCGTGACCGGTCGGTCCGCCTGGCCCTCGACGCCGGTGTCCTCTCCATCGGCGAGCGCAACGTCCCGCTCTCCTCCGCCCGCGGCTTTGCGCTGTCGTCCGGGGGCTCCACCCAAGAAGCCGCGGCGTTCGCCTGCTACCGCGTCGAGCTCGTGCTCGACGGTGGCGAGCGCGTGGTGTTGCTCGAGCACGCTTGCCCGGCCCGCGTCCTGAGCGATCTGCGGCGTGCCCTGGGTTACTTCCCGCTGACGGTCACCAGCGGATGGGGCCTGCCGCCCGGCGCCGAGCCCTGGCTGAAGCGCGAGCGCGCGGCGATCGGCGTCGAGCCGTTCCGCGAGCGCGGTCGCCCGCACGAAGGCGAGCTCGGCGGGGGGATCTGCGTCCTGGGCGGCGCGCTGGTGGTGGGCGCGGCGATGGGGCTGATGCACGGCGCGCGCATCCGCCGCGGCGATCCCACGGACCTCCTCAGCTACGCGCTTTCCGGTTCGCTCCTCGCGTTCATCCTGATCGTTGGGCTGTTCATGGTGACCGACCGCGTCACCGCGGCGCTCGAGGGCGGGCGGCTGGTGATCGAGCGACGCGCCGTCGGCATTCGTTGGAGGCGCATCGAGGTCCCCACGGACCGGCTGGTCGGGGTCTGGGCCGTGGGGCTGGCCGCCGGTGAGCCGCGACACCTGCTGATCGCGACGGTCGACGGCCTGACTGCAGTGCCCTTCCTCGGCGAGGGCGCTGCTCGCGTGGCGACCCGGTCGAAGGCATGAGTCAGTCGCCGACTCGGATCGTGCCGGGCAGACACTTGCGCTCGTGAGCGATCGGGAGGCCCTTCGGCGGCAAGAGCTCGAGGCGAACGCTCTCTCCAGCCTTGCAGGTCACCTCGCCCACGTACGGCGTGCTTCCGACCTTCACGCCGTCCACCCGCAGCTCGGACCGGTCCGGGCCGCCGGTCACGACCAGGGACACGCGGAGCGCGGCGCCGCTCTTGACCTGAGCGCCGGCAGGCGTCGGGACGGGAGCGGTGGTGGCCGTCGGCGACGCCGACCGCGGCGGGGGCGGAGCCGCCGCGCCGTCCAGGGTCGGCGCGCGCTCGCGCATCGCGAACAGCACGCCGGTGACGCCGAATCGCGCGCCCATCACCGCCAAGAGCCCCGCGGCGACGACCTGCGCGATGCCGCTGGCCCGGATCACGGCGTCGCGGATCATCCGGCTACCCTCAGGACTTCCATCAGCGAGGTCTCGCCGCGCTGGGCCCGCATCAGCCCGTCGCGGAGCAGCGGCGTCATGCCCTCGGCCACGGCCAGCTGGTGCAGCTCACTCGTGGTCTTTCGATCGTTGACCGCCCGGCGCAGGGCATCGTTCAAGAGCATCAGCTCGGCGATGGGCAGCCGCCCGGTGAACCCCTGCCCTTCGCAGAAGTCACAGCCGACGTGCTCGTAGTACGTCCCGGGCGGCAGGGCGATGCCGGCCTCTTTGAACTTTTCGATCACGATCGCATCGGGTTTCTGCTCCCGCCTGCACGCGGTGCACAAGGTCCGCACCAGGCGCTGGGACAAGCACCCTACGGTGGCCGAGGCCAAGAGGAAGGGCTCGATGCCCATGTCGACCAGCCGCGCGAACACGCCGGCGGCGCTCTGGCCGTGCACCGTGGTCAAGATCAGGTGTCCCGTCAGACCCGCTTGCATGGCGATCTCGGCCGTCTCGCGGTCGCGGATCTCGCCCACCATCAGCACGTTCGGATCTTGCCTCAGCACGCTCCGGAGCGTGCCCGCGAAGGTCATGCCCGCCTTCGGGTGCATCTGGGTCTGGGTGGCGAAGGGCAGCTCGAGCTCGATGGGGTCCTCGAGCGTGACCAGCGTGGTGGTGCGGCCGCGCACCTTCGCAATCTGCTGCAGCGCGGCGTAGAGCGTCGTGGTCTTGCCGCTCCCCACTGGTCCGGTGACGAACAAGAGCCCCTGGGGCCGGGTCACCACGTCGACCAACCCGCCCAGGACCTCTTCCGAAAAGCTCAGCGACTCGGCGTCGGGCACGGCCCGACTGCCACGAACCAGCCGCAGCACCACGCGCTCGCCGCCCTCGGTGGGCAAGGTCGAGACCCGCGCTTCGATGCTGCCGCCGTCCACGTCGGTGACCAGGCGACCGTCCTGCGGCGTGTTGGTCACGTAGGTGTCGAGCCGGGCCAGCACCTTGACCCGGGTGACCAGCGGCGCCTGCAGGCTGGTGTGCAGGGACACGACCTCGTGGAGCGTCCCGTGGACACGGTAGGTCAGCTTGAGCGCGTCGGGCGTGGGCGAGATGTGGATGTCGCTCGCCCCGACCTTCACCGCCCCGCGCACCAGCTCGGTGAACGCGGCCACCACGTCGGGCGATTGCGAGGTCGAGTCGGCGATGCGCTTTCGGACCTCCGCGATCGCCTCGGCGACGTTCCCCGTGTGCAAGCTCGAGAAGTCCGCCCGCGCGCGCGCGCGCCGGACGCCGAAGGCGACCTCGGCGAGGGTGAGCACCACGGCCAAGCCGGTGACCATGGCCGTGACCTTGGCCAGCCAACCCCACGCGCCGCCGCCAAAGAGGGCCCAGAACTGGCGAACGACCTCGGCCCATGCCTGGTCGGTCGAGACACTGGCGGCGATGGCTCCCGCGCCGGCGAGGAGCCCGATCACGAAAACACCGAGCAAGCCCCGGGCGGTGGCGGACATGCGCGGACCCATCATGGCACGAGGACCACGAAATCACGAAGGAATCGCAGCCGAGCTGGTCGGCTGCGCCGGAACTGCCGCATAGTCTCGCCCGGTCCGTCGTCCAACAGGAGAACGCGATGAATTCCCTCTCGAGACTGGTACTCACTTCGCTCGCTGCGCTCTTGGTGAGCGGCGCGGCGCTGGCCGATCAGGGCGGCCCCCCAGGAAACAAGCCGGTCCAGAAGGCAGCCGAGGCCCGCAAGGACGCAGCGGACAAGCTCAAGCAGAAGAAGGCCGAGCTCAAAGAGAAGATCGCCGCCGCGGCGGACGCCGGCGCCGAGGCCGCCGACGCCGCCCGAGGCGACGTGAAGGAAGCCGCCAAGGAAGTCAAAGAGGCGCGGCAAGAGGTCGCCGAGGCCTGGGCCAAGCTCCGCGAGACCCGCAAGGTGCGTCGCCAAGAGCGGCGCGACGAAGTGAAGAAGAAGTGGGGTGCGGTCAGCGAACACCCCGCCGTGAAGGCCGAGCTCAAGGTGCACGCCTGGCGCATGGCGCGCCTCAATCGCATCCGCACCATCGCCAAGGCCGAGGGTAAGACCGAGGTGGTCGCCCGGGCCGACAAGCTGATCGAAAAAGAGAAAGCGCGGCACGAAAAGCACATGGAAGCGTTGAAGAACAAGGGAGGCGCCCAGTGAAGACCCGCCATTTGCTCGCGCTGTGCCTGATCGCGGTGCCGCTCGCGGCGTGCGAAAAGAAAGAGACCCCCGCCGCGGCTTCGGGCTCGTCCGCCGCAGCCGCTCCCGCAACGCCCCAAGCCTCGGCCGCCGGTGACCGCGACGACCTCGCTCTGGAAGAGGACTTCGAGGACGAGGCCGAGCAGAAGATCAGCTCGCAGAACGCCGAGTCCGAGCTGGACAAGTTGGAGAAAGAGATCTCCGAGTAGCGGGAATCGGCCGGCTCTGATACGAGCCGGCCGTGCAGAAGCTCGCCACGATCCTCCTGGCTTTTTCCGCCATCACTTGCTCGAAATCCGAGCCGCCCCGGCCTGCGGCCACGGGCACGCCGAGCGCCGCGCCGCCGATCGAGAGCGCGGCGCCGTCGGGCTCGGCCGCGCCGACGGCCGCCCCCGCGGCGGCGCCGGACGGGCGCCCGCTGAACGTGCTGTTCCTCACCGTCGACAGCCTGCGGGCCGACATGCCCTGGACCGGCTACGAGCGGAAGATCGCGCCCAACCTGACCCGGCTGGCGGAAGAGAGCGTGGTCTACACCGAGGCGTATTCGCCCTCGAGCTACACCGCCCAGAGCGTGGCGACCTATCTCACCGGGCGCTACGCCGCCACGCTCTACCGCGCGGGCTGGTTCTTCGCGAGCTACTCCAAGGGCAACACCTTCTTCCCCGAGGTGCTGCAAGAGAAGGGCATCCGCACCCTCGCCTGGCACGCCCACATGTACTTCGGGCGCGGCAAGGGGCTCGATCAGGGCTTCGACGTCTGGGAGCTGGTCCCCGGGATCACCTTCAACCCCAACACCGACGAGCACGTCACCAGCGAGAAGATGACCAAGCTGGCGATCGCCCTGTTGGGCAAGCCCGAGAACACCGGGAAGCGCTTCTTCGCGTGGGCGCACTACATGGACCCCCACGACGAGTACAAGAAGCAGCCCGACGCGCCGGACTTCGGCAACAAGAACCGCGACCGCTACGACTCGGAGGTGTTCTACACCGATCTCTGGCTCGGGAAGCTCTTCGAGTGGTGCGAGAAGCAAGCCTGGTGGAAGGACACCGCGCTGATCATCTCGGCGGACCACGGTGAAGCGTTCGGCGAGAACGGCGTATGGAAGCACGCCTTCGACGTGTGGCAGGTGCTGGTGCGAGTGCCGCTGATCGTGAAGCTCCCGGGGGGCAAGCCTCGGCGCATCGACGCGCGCCGATCGCTCGCGGACATCGCGCCGACCGTCATGGAGCTGCTCGGGGAGAAGCCCCTCGAGCAGTTCCAGGGCAAGAGCCTGGTCGCCGAGCTTCGGGGCGGCGAGGCCGAGAGTCGCGAGCCGATCGCGGTAGAGCTGGCGGAGGACAGCCACAACCCGCCGCGGCGTGCGGTGATCAGCGGTGACTACAAGCTCACGGTCTGGGGCAAGGGCTCGAAGTACCTGCTGTTCAACCTCAAGAGCGATCCGGGCGAGCTCAAAGAGCTCAGCAAGACCGAGCCCGAGAAGCTGGCGGAGATGAAGAAGGTGTACGACGACAAGTTCGGCAAGATCGGCTTCGTCGAGCCCTATGGCGGCATGAAGCTGAAGGAAGGCGGCAGCGCCAAGGGCCCGACGGGTCCGGTGGAGAAGAAGCCATGAGGCGCACGGTCGCCCTCGCAGCACTGGCAGCGGCGTGCGCCGCCGCGCCGCCCCCCGCCGAGCCCGCACCCACCCCACCCCCTCCCGCGCCGGCCCCCGCCCCGAGCGCCAGCGCGCCGGTGGCTCCGAGCGCACGCGCCCTCCCCGCCGAACCGCCAGCCGCGCCCGCCACCAAGAAGCCCGCCGGTCCGTTCAACGTGGTGCTGCTCTTGGTCGACAGCCTCCGCGCCGACATGCCCTGGGCCGGCTACCCGCGAGAGATCGCGCCGAACCTCACTGCCCTCGAGAAGACCTGCGCCAGCTACACCCGCGGCTACTCGACCTCGAGCTACACCGCGAAGAGCGTGGCGGCGGCCCTGTCGGGCAAGTACCCGAGCACGCTCAAGCGCAGCGGCTACTTCTTCACCAAGTACCCCGAGAGCAACCTGTTCTTCCCGGAGCTGCTCGGGGCGGCCGGGGTGCACACCCTGGCAACCCACGGCCACATGTACATGAAGAAGGGACACAACGGCATGGATCAGGGCTTCTCCGACTGGCGCATCGTGGACGGCCTGTCGTTCGACGCCCAGACCGACAACCACGTCACCAGCGACAAGATGACCCCGCTCGCCATCGCGCAGCTCGACGCGATGCCCAAGGGCAAGCCGTTCTTCATGTACCTGCACTACATGGACCCCCACGACGTCTACCACCAGCACAAGGACTCGCCGGTGTTCGGCAAGAAGACGCGGGACCGCTACGACTCGGAGGTCTTCTACACCGATCTCTGGATCGGCAAGCTGCTCGACCACATGAAGAAGCAACCGTGGTGGGACAAGACCGTGGTGATCGTCAGCGCTGACCACGGAGAGGCCTTCGGTGAGCACAAGCTCTACCGCCACGCGTTCGAGCTGTGGGAGATGCTGGTGCGCGTCCCGCTGATGTTCTGCGGCCCCGGCATCACCGCGCGACGCATCGACACGCCACGCTCGAGCATCGACTTCGCGCCGACGGTGCTCGAGCTCTTGGGCGTCAAGGCCGAGCACGACTTCGTGGGCCAGAGCCTGGTGGCAGAGCTGGGCGGCGCATCCGCCCCCGAACGACCGGTGCTGCTCGACCTGCCCGCCGACAGCAACAACCCCGAGCGCCGCGCGCTGATCAGCGGCGACTACAAGCTGCTGGTGTTCGGCAGCGACTGGCGCTTCGACCTGTACGATCTGAAGAACGACCCGGGTGAGACCAAAGATCTCGCCAAGACCCAGCCCGAGAAGCTGGCCGAGATGAAGGCGCTCTACCAGAAGGTCTGGGCGCCCCTTCCCAAGGTGAAGCCCTTCGGTGGCAACAAGCTCGAAGGCGGCGGCGTGGCCAGCGGCCCGGCGAACTGAGCGCCGCGTCCGCAGGTGGGCGTCGGCACCAAATGGAAAGGGCGGCCCCTGCGGACCGCCCTTGTCACATCGCCCGCCTCGCAGCGCGAGGGGGACGCTAGCCGATCACTTCTTCTTCTCTTCCTTCTTCGGCTCTTCCTTCTTCGGCTCCTCCTTGGGGGCCTCTTCGGCCTTGGGGGCCTCTTCGGCCTTGGGGGCCTCTTCGGCCTTGGGGGCCTCTTCGGCCTTGGGGGCCTCGGGCGTCTCGGGGGCCTTCGCCTCCGGAGCAGGCGAGCCGCCGCAGGCCGCGACGACGAGGGAGAGGGTGGCAATCGAAGCAAGCGCGATGGTGCGAACGGTCATCTGCAGAGTCCTCCTGTGGGGGTCCAAAACGACCCAACCTGCTGATTGACGCCGGAGCCCGGAAAACCGGCTCATCCCGTCGGCAAACATGCGACCCGGAGCAGAAAGTTCGGGCGTCACTGCAGCGCGCGCCCCTGCCGGGTCGAGCGGCTTGCCCGACCCACAGCCGGGTGCGATTCTCTCGCGACCATGGCGGCGATGAGGCTCAGGTTCGGGCTCGCGATCGTGATTGCATCGGGCGTGGCGTGCTCGGCCGCCAGCAACGACGTCGGGGGCGACGGCACCGGAACCGGTGGCGGTTCGGGATCCGGCGGCAGCGCGGCATCCGGCGGCGCGAACGTGGGCGGCGCTGCGGGCAGCGGCGGCGCCACGGCGGGCAGCGGCGGCGCGAGCGGCGACGCGGGCACCGGCCAGGACAAGTGCGGCAACGGGCAAGACGACGACGGCAACGGCCTGGTCGACGAGGGCTGCGCCTGCACCAAGGACGCCGTTCAAAACTGCTTCAGCGGACCGGCCGAGCGCCGTAACAAGGGCGCGTGCAAGGACGGCAAGCAGGCCTGCCAGTCCTTCGGCGAGTTCTTCTCGTGGGGACAGTGCGTGGGTGAGGTGCTCCCCTCGCCCGAGATCCCGGGCAACGCCATCGACGAGGACTGCGACGGCGAGAACGGCGGCAAGTGCGAGCCGACGGCGACCTACGAGGACTGCTGGAGCGGCAAGGACGACGACTGCAACGGCCTGGTGGACTGCGCCGACCCGGCCTGCACCAGCATCTGCACCTGCACCAGTGAGAAGTGCGGGGACGGCCAGGACATCGACGGCGACGGGCAGGTGGACTGCAAGGACGCCG
>JACPVJ010000072.1 GCA_016191785.1 Myxococcales bacterium
GGCCACCCTGCCGGACCAGGTGACGTGACGTTGGCCCGGCACTACTCCACCACCTCGCTCACGACCCCGGCCCCGACGGTCCGGCCCCCCTCGCGGATGGCGAAGCGGAGCTCCTTCTCCATGGCGATCGGTTGGATCAGCTCGACGCTGAGCGCGACGTTGTCCCCGGGCATGACCATCTCGGTCCCCGCGGGGAGCGTGCAGACGCCGGTCACGTCGGTCGTCCGGAAGTAGAACTGGGGCCGGTAGCCGTTGAAGAAGGGGGTGTGCCGGCCCCCCTCCTCCTTCTTGAGGATGTAGGCCTCGGCCTTGAAGCGCGTGTGGGGGGGGATGGAGCCGGGCTTCGCGACCACCTGGCCCCGCTCCACCTCCTCGCGCTTCGTCCCCCGCAGGAGGAGGCCGACGTTGTCCCCGGCCTGGCCCTGGTCGAGGAGCTTCCGGAACATCTCGACCCCGGTCACGACGGTCCGCTGGGTCTCCCGGATGCCGACGAGCTCCACCTCGTCGCCGACCTTGATGATCCCGCGCTCGACGCGGCCGGTCACGACGGTCCCCCGGCCCGAGATCGAGAAGACGTCCTCGATCGGCATGAGGAACGGCTTGTCGAGGACCCGGACCGGGAGGGGAAAGTAGCTGTCCACCGCGTCCATGAGCGCGAAGATCGCCTTGGCGTTGGGGTCGTTGCGGTCGCCGCTGCCGCTCTCCAGGGCCTTGAGCGCGCTGCCCCGGACGATCGGGACCTCGTCGCCCGGGAAGTTGTAGGTCGTGAGGAGCTCGCGGACCTCCAGCTCGACGAGCTCGAGCAGCTCCGGGTCGTCCACGAGGTCCACCTTGTTGAGGAAGACGACGAGGTGGGGGACGTTGACCTGGCGGGCGAGGAGGATGTGCTCCCGGGTCTGGGGCATGGGGCCCTCGGAGCCCGCGACGACGAGGATCGCCCCGTCCATCTGGGCGGCGCCGGTGATCATGTTCTTGATGTAGTCGGCGTGGCCCGGGCAGTCGACGTGGGCGTAGTGCCGCTTGGCCGTCTCGTACTCCACGTGGCTGACCGCGATCGTCACCGTCTTCGTGTCGTCACGGACGATGCCGCCCTTCGCGATGTCCGCGTAGCGGATCTCTTTCGCGAGGTTCTTCTTGCTCTGCACCTTGACCAGCGCCGCCGTCAGCGTCGTCTTGCCGTGGTCGATGTGACCGATCGTGCCCACGTTCACGTGGGGCTTGGAACGTACGAACTTCTCCTTGGCCATCGCTTCACTTACCTTCTTTGATGCATCTAAGAGGGGTCTGTCGGCTTCGAGCCCACAAGCAGGATTGAACTGCTGACCTCGTCCTTACCAAGGACGCGCTCTACCATCTGAGCTATGTGGGCCGACTATTTCGCGGGAGCGGGAGAAGGGATTCGAACCCTGGACATTCAGCTTGGGAGGCTGAAGCTCTACCAACTGCGCTACTCCCGCGTTCTTTCTCCTGATCTGTCTTCTCGTGGAGGGTATTGGATTCGAACCAATGAAGGCGTGAGCCGACGGGTTTACAGCCCGTTCCCTTTGGCCACTCGGGCAACCCTCCGCAACTTCCTGTGATCACTGTCTTCGTTTTGGGTTCTTCTTCGAGCTAGCGAGGGGACTCGAACCCCTAACCGCCTGTTTACAAAACAGGTGCTCTACCGGTTGAGCTACGCCAGCGAGGCGCGGTTTCGATTGTGGGACCGGCGGAGACTCCTGATCTGACGGTTGCGAAAACCGTATCCGTGTGCGAGACAGGAACCCCACCGACACCAATAGCGAACGGGTGAGGACCCGAGGACGACGGCGCGTGGTAGCGCCAGGTCTGGGGGGTGTCAAGCACAATTCGTACCGCCCGCGGGCCGGTCCACTGCTCAGAAATTCAGAAGTGGATTCCGAGGCTTGGGCGGGCGGCCTGGAAGGGCTACCGGAGCGTCGGGCGCAGGCCGGGGCGATGGGGGTCCTGGCCCGAGTGCGCTCGCAATCGAAGTCCCCGCCATGTCGAAGTTCAGTCGCCTGCGTCAGCCGAGGCGCCGACGGATGAGCGCGTTCACGGAGGTATGAGTTTCCTCCGCTTCCGCTTCCAGACGCTCCCAGGTCGCGATGGGAAGCCGGACGCTGCGCACTGCGCTCGGCTCCCCCGCCGGTCGGCCCCGCCGCACGACCTTTCCCACTACCGAGGACGGCATCTCCCAGAGAGACCAGAGCGCGATCCCGTCGGCAGGGTCGTAGTCGGCGAATGGGTTACCCGGGACTCGCTTCCACACGGTCGTGTCGATCTCCTCTTCACTCCAGTCCGTCATAGATCCTCCTCTGCGCTGGGCTCGCCTTGCGAGCGCTGACGATGCGAATTGCGTCCCGCTCCACCTCGGCGTGGACCACGAAGAGCAGTCGGCTCCGGGAGGAGAACGCGATCAGGATGAGCCGGTCCTCGTAGGAGGGCGCGTCGTTCCGGAGGTAGCAGCCGCTCGGGTCGTCGAAGCACGTCTTCGCCTCGTCGAAGCTGACATCGTGCTTCCGCTCGTTCTCGGCAGCTTTGTTCGGGTCCCAATCGAAACGCACCGAATTTGTGTAACACAACAAATGCCCCGGTCAACCGCGGCCGACGCGAGCTACGAGCGCCCGCAGCCCCACTTCCGTGCCCGCCGGAACGCCAGGAGAAGCAGCAACGCGCCGCCCCAGCTCGCACCGCCGGCCGCGGGCGCCGAGCTGCAGCCGCCCCCTTCGTCCCCCGCCGAGCTCGAGGGCGGCGCCGGGGGTGGGGGGCACTCGGGCACCCCGGGGCCGTTGCCCCCGGTCCAGGTGGCGGGGGTGGCGATGGCGTAGAGGTTGTGGAGCAAGAGGTAGTCGACGCCGTTGTACCGGGTGCCGTCGCTGCCCGGGCTGCCGGCGTAGTGCTGGGCCTTGCCCCGGATGAAGCGGTTCCAGACCGTGAAGCCGTGAGACGCGGGGGCGCCCGTGGGATCCGCGCCCTCGGGGAGCTCGTCGATCATGACGCGCGCGCGCGCGTTCACCTTCGTCGCCGTGGTGCACCAGCCGGCGTCGATGCGGTGGATCACGCGGTGGGCCAGCGGGTACGCCGGCCAGTCCTGCTCGTCCATCAGAGTCGCCAGGTCCGCCGCGGTGGTGTCGCCCCAGCCGTTGCCGACGGCCGCGATGGCCATCGCCATGTGGAGGTTGTCCTCGTCCTTGTACTGCGGCGCGTTGGGATCGCGGCAGAGCTCCCACGCGAAGGCCACCGCGTCTTCGACCTCGGGCAGCCATTCGCCGTCGGTGAAGAAGCCGCCCGCCGCCCGCGTCCCGTGGGAATACCCGCCGGCGGCGGGCCCGCGGTTCACCAGCCGATCGTCGCACGCCGGGTTGGTGATGGCCCAGCCGTGGTCCGACACGTGCTCGATGATGCGCGTGCCCTGCTCCGACGCCCAGAGCCGAAGGTCGGTGGCCTTCACATAGGTCTGCGGGGGCACGAGCGCCTTCACCAGCGCGAGCCCGAGGAGCACGTGATAGACCTGATCTTGGCTCATCTCCTTGTTGGTGAGCGCCGGGTCGATGAAGTCGGAGGTCATCCCCGTCATCGGCGGGAAGTGCGTGAAGAAGCCGTCCGGCACGTCGTCCCGCAGGAAGAAGCCGTTGAGCTTCTTCTCTTGCGTGCAGGGCGGTGGGAACGCCGCGTCCGCCACCAGATCGAGCCGCTCCATCGCGCGGAGCGCGTAGTAGAGCTCGTCGGCGGTGGTCGCGAGGGTGCCCGGCATGCCGGGGAACAGCTCCGGGTGCGCGAGCATGTAGTGCTCGGTCGCGAGCATGCCGATGTACCACCCGAGGCCGATGGTGCTGTCGGACCAGCGGATGATGCCTTCGGTCTCCTTGCGCTCGTCGGCGGGCTGGCTCATGCCGGCCTGGTCGCCCACCAGAATGAACTCGCTGTCGAGGCGCGCGCGCAGCGACTGGTACTTGGCGGCGTTCTCGGCGGTCGTCGCGGCGAGGGCCGAGGGCGCGGCAAGGAGGAGGAGCGCGGCGAGGGAGAAGCGCATGCTCGCCAGAGCTTAGCAGCGTCGCCGGCGGCTCGGGGACGGGTTGCCCCTCCCAGAACGGGGCCGCGTGGGGGTAGCTGACGGCATGGATTTGTGCGCTCGCGCGAGCACGCAGCGTCGCTCAGCCGCCTGACAGCCGCGAATCGCTCACCCGTCGAGCATTTTCCGGCGATGTGGCCACCGGGTTCCGCTGAGAGGGCCGAAGTGCTCGCTTGGCGAACCGCCAACGGGGGCGTGGATCCCTCCGCGACATCCCGCGTGGATCACGCCTGTGATACGCGCTCCATGTCGCCCTCCGCGACATCTGGTAGGGCGCGAGCACGGGAGAGAGAAGCGCTTGCCTTCGTGCGTTCGCCGCTCACCGCGCTACCGCCGGTTTCCCCATGGCGAGAAGCTCACTCCCAGCGCGCACCTGGTGCGGCACTCGTTCGGTGGCGCCCGATCGCCGAAGAAGCTCGGCGAAGGGGCTGGCCCAGCGTGCTAGAATCCAGCGTATGACGTCTGCCGCCGAGGCACGGCGCGCCGCGCGTGCGCTTTGGGAAACTCGGGTGACCCGGGGGCAGAGCGATGACGCGGATGCAGAGGCACTCTTCTGGCTGCGCATCCCCGAGGGCGAGCGCGCCCGTGCAACTTGGGAGCTGAGCTGGGAGCTCTACGTGCTTGCGTCCAAGAACGGCGGCGTGCTCGACGAAGAACGGGACGTGATCGAGCGCGGAGTGCTGAATGAACGAAGACTTCCTCGATCTGCTTTCCGCGTTGAACGACGCTGAGGTGACGTTCCTGGTCGTGGGCGCATATGCCGTCGGCGTGCACGGCCGCCCGCGCGCCACCAAGGACCTCGACGTTTGGGTCGAGGCGAGCGCCGAGAACGCACGCCGTGCCATCCAGGCCCTGCGTCAGTTTGGGGCACCACTCGGCGACCTCACCGAATCGGATTTCGAGAGAGCCGGCACTGGTTTCAAGATGGGCGTGCCCCCACGAAGGATCGACATCTTGACTCAGGTGAGCGGGCTGGCCTTCGACGTTGCTTGGCCAAACCGGATCGACGCAACGTTCGGCGAGTCGGTTCGATGTGGTGTCATTGGCTTGGAGGACCTCGTCGCCAACAAACGCGGTGCTGCGCTACCGCAGGACATCGCCGATGTCAGCGCGCTCGAGCGCATCCGAAGACTGCGCGAATCGAGGCGGTGACCGATCGCGCGTCCGCGAGACAGACGCGCTACATCACCTGCGTACAGGCAGCGTCGGCGCCGCGGCTGCGCGACCGGGCGCACCGCGGACGTTCTCCTCGAGCCGCGCGCGTCCTCCAGCGTGACGTTTCGGGCCATCGACGTGACGACCACTTGCTCGACGCAGTCGCCCAACGTCGACGTCAAGTACTCTAGCTACACGGCGACGCCGACGACGGTGACGTTCTACTCGACGACGCTCTTGTTCTCCGTGACGTACACCAAGCAGTGAGGGGCGGACGGCTTTCCCCGACGCCAGCGGTCAGCCGACGGGTTCGCGCCGGGGATGACGTCGACGCCGACCCTCGAGCATGAGCGCGCCTGCGAGCGCCACCCAGGTGCCAGTGAGGGAGACGCGACCTCCGCCGGGGACGTGGCAAGTACAGCCGTCGCTGTCGGTCGGAGCCGCGCTGCCGCCGCTGCCGCCGCTTCCGCTGCCGCCGCCGATACCCGAATCCTGCGAGAGCGGGGCGTCCACGGGCGAGTCGGGAGCCGCGTCGCCCGGAGCGCCGGAGTCGGTGCCGGCCGCACCACCTGCGTCGGGTGCCGTGGGCGGCGCGACTTGGTGGAGGAAGGTGACCGCAGCCTCGAGCCACCCGCTGTCCCAGCGGTGCGCGCGCTGCGGGCCGTCGACCCATGCGTGGCTCATGCCGAGCGCCGCCATCGTGTCGTGGGCAGCGATCATGTCGTTACGCCACGCCCCCTGCGAGCTGTAACCACCGAGCCAGAGGCGCGCGGCTCCCGTGTGCTCGGCCGCATGCAGGGGAAGCAGCTTCGGTATGGCGTAGAGATCGTAGTTCGCCTGCGTCCCGAACACGGCGGCCATCAGGAGCCCGCTCAGCAACTGCGGCTGGTTCAACGGAGCGTCCCAGGCCGCAGCTGCGTCGAAGGACTTCCCGTGCCGCAGGATCAAGCTCATGGCGCCGGTGCCGGACTTGCTGAAACCCAAGAGCAGGCGGCGCGGAGCTCCCGGCTGCCCCGGCGACTCCGGGTAGAGCAACTCCACCGCGGGTACGATGTCGTTCAAGAAGTAGCTCTCCTGACGAACCGCCGGATCCGTCGGGTGGTCGCCGTACCACGGCGTGATGCTGAACGCCGGCACGACCAAGATCAGCTGGAAGGCGTCGACCACGCCCAGCGCACGCACGGTATCGACGGGATCGCCGAACGCGGCCTGCGTTCCCGGCTCGACCGGCAGCACGTAGAGGAACCGACGCTGGCCGACTCCCGCCTGCTTCGGTAGGAGAACACGCAGGTCGTTGGGGGCACTCGCCTGGTACGAAGACGTGACGGCATAGTGGAGCACGCCGTTGAGATCTTGTTTCGGCGGACCCACGTCGGCGGCTGCCCGGGCAACTCCCACTGCCCCGAGCGTCGCGACCAGCACGCTGATGGAACGCGAGAGACGTCCGGCGGTCTGCACCTCCACAGGCTACCTCTCCATGAGCTCGCAGCGCATCTCGACCACCCCATCAGCGCATCAACACGATCGCCGTGAGGTGGGGCCCAAGGCCCGAAACGCCGGCGAAGAGAAAGACTGCCAACCCGCCGAAGGTCAGGCTCCACGCGGCGGGGTTCGAGGTCGAGCGGCGCTGGGCGGTGGACGCACCAGCCCGACGCCGACGGAGGCGAGTGCGGCGGACGCTCACTGGCCGGCGCGCGGGAACGCCAATACAAGGAGGGCCCATGCCGGCCAAGGACGTGGCTTGGGGGCGCGAGCGGTAGCCACGACGGGGCCGCGCGCCGTGTCGCTCGCGCAGGTTCGCCCTCGAGCGCGCCTGATCCCCAGCGTGCTCGCTCAGTTCGCGCCGGCTTTCCAGATCCGCTGCAGCGTGTCGCCGCAACCGTCGGCGAGACCGTCCCTGCACATCGCGATCAGCTTCTGATCGGAAGCAGGGCCGATGCGAAGCGTGCCCTCGGCGTGCTCCGGGGTGGGCGCGCCCTTCGGACAGCTGATCTCGATTTCTCCGGTCGAGTCGGGCGGCGAGGCCTTGCACCCAACCTTCTGGGCGCCGCGCGTGAGCCGCGCCGTCGCGTCGTCGCTCGCGGACCACGGGGTCTCCACCATCTTGAAGGTGGCGCCACCCCCGCATGCAACCAACACCAGAGCGCCCATCAGAGTGCGCCACCTCGAGCTCATGGCTCGGCACCCTAGCCGAAAGCTCGACCGTGGCGCTCGCCTGGGTGAGGGTTGCTTCGCGTTTGCCCGCGCAGTACTTGTTTGCTGATCATGCGAACGAGTCGTCCCTGCGCACCTTCGACGCACGCGAGGCTCTTGACGCTGCAGCGCTTCGTCCTGGTCACGTTGGGCGTCTTCGCCGCAGTGGGGGCGTGCGGCGGCGATGGCGACTCGGGCGGCACCGGCGGCGTGTCGACCGGCGGAACCACGAGCGCCGGGGGCGCTGGGAACGGCGGCACGGGCGGCGGTTCGGGCGGCGGTTCGGGCGGCACGGGGGGCGACGGAGCCGCAGGTAGCAGCGGCGGGCCGAGCGGTGGAAGTGGCGGGAGCGCAGGCGGCGGCGGCGCTCCCGACGCGGGCCCGAACGACGGCTCCGCCAACGACGGCTCCGCCAACGACGGCTCCGCCAACGACGGCTCCGCCGGAGGCGACGCCGGTCCACCAGCCGCGATCGGCTGCCCCACGTCCTTCGCGAAAGAGGTCTTCCGAGACGACTTCGAGGGCTCGAGCGTCGACGGCGCGAAGTGGTCCGTGACCAACCAGAACACGGGCGGTGGCGTCTTCACGCAGCTCACCAAGATGCTCGCCGCCAACGTGACCGTGTCTGGCGGCCGCCTTCGCGTCGCGTCGATGCGACACTGTCAGGATCCGTACCCGAGCATCACGGCCGAGCACCCCGCGCTCTGCTCCGGCACCAACTTCTACTCTGGAGGCTGGGTGCGTGCGAAGCAGGGCTACGCCGCCGGCAAGGGATTGATGATCTTCCACGCCAAGTTGCCGAAGCCAGTCCAAGGCACGTTCCCCGCGCTGTGGGCACGCAACACCGACTCCGGCGCCGCGTACGGCGAGCTCGATCTAATCGAGACCTGGTGGGACACGAAGACGAAGGGCGTCGCCGGCGACCCCAACGTCTTCTTCATCACCACCTGGGTCGGCTCGGGGCCCTTCAACACCACCGGCAACCAGGTGGGGCCGTTCCCCAGCGTTCCCAGCCTGTTCCACGTCTGGGAGGTCGAGTGGGACGCGACCGCCTCGCCGGCCGCGGTGAAGTACTTCTACCGTGACAAACCGGGGGCGACTCGCCAGCTCCTGCGGACGGTCACCGCGTCCACGCAGGGGCTCACCGGCAAGCTCACCGAGGCCGAGTACAAGGCCGTGCTCGCCTTGCCCTGGCGCCCCTACGTCGACTTCGCCGTCGAGCCGGGGACGACCGCGTGGCACGTCGGACCAGACGCCGCGGCGAGCTACGACCCCGAAGACCTCGAGGTCGAGTCGGTCGTGGTCTGTCAGGCGTGAGCGCAAAGCCAACCCAGCCCCGCCGCGGGCCGCTCAGGGTAGCGGGTGCGCCTGGAAGAATTCCCACATGGTGTCGTTGGCGCTGAGGTCCTTGGTGGTCTTGCCCAGGCCGATCGAGAGGAAGTCCGCACCGCCCGGCCAGGTGTGCCCGCCCCCCTTCACGGTGCAAAACACGACCTGCCCTCCGCCTTTGCAGCCCGCGTTGGTGTCGCAGCGGCTGTCGCCCTTCTCGAAGGTCTGGCTGGGCGTTGGGTTGCAGCCGTTGCGCGCCACCCACGCCTGGTTCGAGTCGGAGCTCCACCCGTAGTTCACCAGGGGGTCCGACGTTCCGTTGAAGCTGATGATCGGGATTGCGCGCGCCGGCTTGCAAGCGGGCATGGTGTTGTACGCGGCCACGGGGGCCACGGCAGCGAGCACGTTGGCCCGCTCACAAGCGAGGCGGTGAGACATGAAGCCGCCGTTGGAAATCCCGGTCGCGAAGATGCGTCTGTCATCGATGCAGAGAGTTTGCTTCAACCGAGCGATGACCGCATCGACGTAGCCGACGTCGTCACGGTCCTTGTCGGGGGAGCAACACAGCCCGGCGTTCCAGGTCTGCTCGCCGTTCTGGGTCAGCCCCTGGGGATTGACGACGATGAACCCCGCCGAGTCGCCCTTTGCGTAGAGACCACTGAGGAGCTCGTGGGCAACGGCCGCTTCTCCCAGCGCGGTCACCGTGCGTCCGTGGAAGTTCAGCACGAGCGCGGTGGGGTGTGCCGGATCGTAGCCTTTGGGTACGTGCAGCTGGTAGCTGCGCTGCCCCCCGTCGTGCGCCAGCTCGTGCTTGCCGTTCTTGGGTGGCGGGCTGCCGCATCCGCTCGTGCCGCCGCCCGGCGGAGCGCCACCCGTGCCTGGGTTGGCGCCGACTCCCGCAGCAGCGTCACCGCCCGCCGCGCCCGCAACGCCACCGGTGTCGCCGCTTCCCCCGGCCGCGCCCGCTTCCGCGCTCGCTCCTGCTCCCGCTCCCGTTCCCGCTCCACTGCCGCCACCGCGGTCGAGCACAGCCGACTCGCTCGCGCTGCAGCCCGTCACGCAGAGTAGACCCACGACCGACGCCGCCACGCGCTTCGTGATCGGGAGCTGGTCGCCGACCTTCGCCAAGAGCCTGAGCACCTGCCGGGTCATCAAGCCGCAGCAAACGCAAGCGTCGTGCCAGCCAACCAACTGGCGATGCGTCGGGATCTACGTCGTTCAGGGGAGCGATTTCCCCGGTCCCATCCGGAATTCGCTCGAGCGCGTCCGGACGCGGAACACGTCCGCGAACTGAACCCCTCAACCTGCCAACGAATCACGTCTTCGGCACGCACACTCCGCTCGAGCCGCCTTGTCCCGTCGGTTTGCACTCCGTGGGCATCGGCGACGAGCCGCCCACCCCGCACGACTCGAGGGGACATCCGGCTGCCTTGTACTGCTCTTTCAAGGTGGCGAGCTCCGCGTGCTCGGCCGTGTTGCTCGAGTCGCCGAGGACCCACTTGCCGCAGCTGGAGATGCTCGTGTCCACACCGGCCGTGCAGGCCGTCGTCGAGCCCACCGTGCAAACCTTGGCGTTCTCGACCGCGGCGGAGTGCTGGCCTTTGAGCGCGTCGCACGACGCGGTTGCTCCGCTGCCTCCGGTGCCGGCCACGCCCGCGCTGCCGCCGCCCCCGGCAGCACCCGCTGCCCCGCCGCCCGGGCTGCCCCCGGTTGCACCCGCTGCCCCGCCTGTCGCAGCCCCGTCGTCCGTGGAGCCTCCACATGCCCAAGCGAAGAGCGCCACCAGCACCAGAGTCTGCTTCGTCAGCATGAGGTCCCCTCGAGCAACAAGCGTGCCTCGGGCGTGTGGCACACACTGGCACTTCTGCACTGAGGAGGGGACGCGGCACCTGGAGGACCCGCCGCGCTTTCAGTGATCTTTCATCGCACGCGCGCAAGGAACGGCGACGCTGTGCGCATGCAGTTCCCTCGCTACTTCTTCCTGGTGGTGTGTCTCGGTGGCTGCGCCGAAGCCGGCGGGGATCTCACCGCCGCCGCGGCGGATGGCGGCGCCGCACCCGCGGACGCGGGCGGCGGTTCCCCCGAAGGCGCGGGGGGCAGCGGCGCGAGCGGAGCCGGCAGCTTCGGCGGCGCGGTCGGGATGGGTGGCACGACCTCGGCGGGAGCGGCAGGTTCGGGCGGACACGCCGGCGCGGCAGGCGCCGCGGGTGCGGCCGGTGCGGCCGGTGCGGCGGGTGCGACCGCGCCCTCGTCGAACGGCACCGCGATCAAATGTTACGGAAGCCCCTGCCAGGCCCCGGGGCAGCACTGCTGCATCACGGGCGAGGGCAGCGGTAATCCTCCTTTGTATCAATGCATCCCGTCCAGCGTGGGTTGCGGGATCATGGCCCTCGAGCGCATGTGTGACGCCAGCGAGGATTGCAGCGCCGGGGAGCGCTGCTGCGCCAACCCGGGCTACCCATCGACGCCTTCGAAGTGCCGGACGGCTTGCGTCACGGGTGAGCAGACCGCGTGCTGGACCGGCGCCGAGTGCGGGTCTGACGGGCCGTTCTGCTGCTTCTTCCCGGGGCGACCCGCCGGGTTCTGTCACGCCACCGCCCACCCCGGCGCGAACGTCTGCGTGAAGTGAGTCAGGCGTCGGGCTTGTCGACGCGCGCGACGGCTAGATTCGGGTCGAGCAAATAGCCGTCCTCTTTCCGGAGCAGCGCTTCGCGCAACCCGAGCTTGCGAAGCGTGGCCACCGCTTGGTGCACGCGCATCGCTGCCGAATGAGCGTCCGCGCGATCGCCAGGCCAGCCGGCGCGAAACAGATCGGCGAGCGAGGCGCCCTCGCCCGGCGAATCGATGCGCAGCCCGAGCAGTCGCTCGAGCACCAGGGCCAAGGCAAGGCGCCGGTGGAGCGACACGCCGGCGCTGCCGGGCGGTCGGAACCACTTGCCGTCCGCGGTCACCCGCAACGCGTCGGACCCGCTCGACGACGCGCGGCCCTCGGCGTCGGCGCGCAACGCCTCGGCCAGGCGCTGGCGAGCGGCGCGCGCGACGAACGAGCGGTGCTCTTCCGGGACTCGCTCGACGGCCTGGAGCTTTCTCCGCGCGAGGTCCCGGGCGTCCCGGGCGCGCGTGGCCGAGCTTGCGGCCGCCGCCTCGGCGAGCGCCACGAACCCTTCCGCGATCTCGGTCAAGCTCTTGGAGACGGGGTCGTCGGCGAGGAGCGCCGCGGCACCGGCGGCGCGTCGGGCCGGCTCGAGGGACCCTTGGCGCGCGAGCGCCGAGCTCTCGCCGGCGAGGGCGCGCACCTGCAGGGCGCGATCCCCTGCCGAGCGCGCCACCACCAGCGCCGCCAGATAGCGGTCACGCGCCGCGGTGGCGTCACCCAAGGCGAGCTCGAGATCCCCGAGCGAGGCCAGCGCGTTGCCCTCGTACCAAGAGAAGCCGTTGTCCGCGTGGCACGCGAGACAGGCCTCGAGCTCCGCCCGGGCAGCCTCCGCGAGCCCTTGTTCCACGAGGAGCGCGCCGAGCTCTGCGTGGGCATAGGCGATGGTTCGGCGGTCGTCGAAGGCGCGCAAGAAGTCGAGCGCGCGGCGGAGGTCGGCTTGGCCCTCGGGCGAGCGACCGCTGGCATAGTGAAGCGCGCCGCGGCTCGCCAGCGCGACGCCGGCGCTCTGGCAAGCGACCCCCTGGTAACAGGCCACGGCCTCGTCGTAGCGCCGCTCCGCCTCTTCCCAGTCCTCGAGGCTCTCGAGGATGACTCCGAGGTTGTTCAAGATGATGCCCCGCCGCGCGTCGCGATGCGGATAGCGCGCGAGCGCCTCTTCCATCCCCAGGCGCGCGTCGATGCGGCGCTTCGGCAGCTCGTCGGGAGCAACGGGAACCCGACGCAGCCCCGAGAGCGCGAGCGCCGCCATGATGCGCGCCTCGAGCGCGTCGTCCCCGAGCTCGCGTGCCAGGCGGAGCGCGGCGTGGTTGTCCCGTTCCGTGTCGCCGGGTCGACCCAGGAACAAGGAAAGGCCTCCGTGCATGCGCAGTGCCTCGACGATCAGCTTGCGGTCGACTCCGAGCTCGAGGGCGCGCTCCAGACCGCGCGCGAGCAGCGCGGCGTACTCATCGAGGGGCTCGCGCATGATGCACGGGCGCTCGAGGGCAAGGAGCGCCGCCAGGGCGCTCTCGACACCCTCGCGCGTGGGCGGGTCGACCGCGAGGCCCCGCCGCGCGACGGCGACGAGGTTCTCTCGCTCGAGGGAGAGGTGCGCGAGGCAGTCGAGGGCGTGGGGACCATCGACCCCTTCGGCCCAACGCCGCCCGAGCGCCAGGTAGTGTTCGGCGTGACGCCGCTCGACCCGAGCGAGCTCGCCGCTCTGAGCCAGCTTGTCGCGAGCGAACTCGCGCACGGTCTCCAACAAGTGGAAGCGCACCTCGCCGGCCAGGTCCTGACACGACAAGAGCGAGCGCGTGCGCAGGGAGTCGAGGGCGTCCAAGAGCAGCACTTCGCCCTGCTCGGTCAGGGCCTCGGCCGCTTTGGCGTCGAAACCGCCGGCACAGGCCGAGACCGCCCGAAGCACCTGGCGATCGGCGTCGCTCGAGAGCTCCCAGGACCACTCGAGCGCTCCGCGCAATGTCGAGCGCGACTCGCCCTCACCGCGCTCGAGGGCGGCCAGCGAGCGTTCGAGGCGCTCGAGGAGCTGGCGCACGCCGAGGACGCCCACACGGGCTGCCGCGAGCTCGATGCAGAGCGGGAGCCCGTCGAGGCGTTCGACGATGCGTCGTACGACCGGCGAGTCGGACGCCCCGAGCTCGAAGCCGGGCCGAACCGCCCGCGCCCGCTCGACGAAGAGCTGAACGGCGTCGGAGTCTGCCCCGAGCGCGAGCGGCCGAAGCTCGACGCACAGCTCACCTTCGAGCCCGAGGCGCTGGCGCGAGGTGACGAGGCACCGCACTGCCGGAGCGGCTTCGAGCCAGGCCCCGACCGTGGCTGCCGCATGAGCCACCAGGTGATCGAAGTTGTCGAAGATCAGGGTCAGCGCACCGCGCCCGGAGAGGGCTCTGCCGAGCTGCTGAACGGCGTCGGCCGCCGACCGCCCCACGGACAGCGGAACGTCGATGGCGGAGGCCAGCTTTGTGGCGACGCCGTCGACGCCGCCCACCGCGGCCAGGTCCACGAAGGCGACCGAGCCGCCGTGGCCGAGGCCGAGCTCTTTGGCGAGCCGGGTCTTGCCGACCCCCGGCGGGCCCGTCAGCGACACCAGGCGTGACGCCTCGAGCGCGCTTCGAAGGCGGGCAAGATCCGTCGAGCGTCCGATGAACGCGGTGGGGTCGGGGCGGAGGTGGGTCGGAGCGCGCGCCAACGACCGGGGAGCATAGCCTGCCGGCGCAGGCGCTGCTCGGATTGCCGGGCTGCCCGGTTGCTCCCGCGCTCAGTGCGGCACCGACGCGATGTGGGTCAGGCCTGAAAGCCTCAGCCGCGAGTGCGCGCGCAGCGCACGCCGACGTTGAGACCCGAGATGGTCGCGGGCAGCCCCGAGCGGTGCGCGGCGCGGACCTCGCTCGGCACGCAGTTGTACGACCCGCCGCGCATCACGCGCAGGTTCTCGCTCGTGGTGCCCACCGGATCGAGCGTCGGCAGCGTCGAGCGATCCGTCACGTAGCCGTCGTGGGCCCACTCCCAGACATTGCCGGTCATGTCGTAGAGGCCCCAGGCGTTGGGCTGCTTTCCCGCGACCGGGTGGCTTCCGCCGGCCGAGTTGTAGAGAAACCACGCGATCGAATCGAGCGTGGGGTCGAGGCTGCCACACACGGTCAACGGGCCCGCGTGGGTCGCGGTCGTAGTCCCTGCCCGGTAGGCGTATTCCCACTCGGCCTCGGTCGGCAGGCGGTAGCCACGGCACGTGTAGGGAGCGATCGCCTCTTTGCACACGACCTGTGCTCCAGAGCCTTCGCAGGTGTAGCAGGGAGTGAGGCCCGCCATCTCCGAGTAGGCATTGCAGAGCCGAGCCGCGCCGTGCCAGCTCATCAAGTCGACCGGGCAGGTCGGACAGGCCGCGGCGCTTGGGTGGGGCGCGCCGGTCGCCGCTTCGTACTCGGCGAAGGTCACCTCGGTGGCGGACAGCTCGAAGTCGTGGCTGAGCGTGACCGAGTGCAGCATCTGGTTCACCGACGTGTTGCAGATGTCGTCGGCGGCGGCGCCTGCGAGGTAGCTCCCGTGCTGCACGGTGATCCAGGTCCCCGGCGCCGGCGGATTCGGCTCGGCGGGGCCGAGATCGCTGCCACCCGAGCCGGCCTGACCGCCCGTGCCGCTGCCTGCGCTGCTGCCTGCGCCGACGGGACCGCCGTCCAGAGCGGGGGCGCTTCCGCCCGTTCCCGCGCCTGCTGATCCAGCAGCGCCGCCCGTCGCGCCCGCGAAGTCGCCGCCGGGTGCTGCGCAGCTTGCCGAAAGAACCGCCCAGATCAGAGCCTGCCGTCGCGCTTTCATGGCGCGACTAGGCCACGGAAAGGGCAGGCCTCTCCTGAAAGAACGCTGAAACGCCGCGGCCACCGACGGGTGAGCTTTCAGGGACTTTTCAGCGCGGCGCCGCGCTCGACTCGTAGGCTGGGTGTGGAGGCACGAGGATGCGCCGATGCATTGGATTCGTAGCGTTGACCGCGGGGATTGCATGCAGTGCCGTCCCCGAGTCGAAACAAGACGTGGTCGCCCAACCCGGTGCGGACGCGGGCGCGGATGCCGCGTCAGGCGGCTCCGGGTCGACCGGTGGGGGAGCGGGCGGTGGGAGCGGCGGGCTTGTCATCGACGCCGGCGGTGACGGCGGCAAGCCCAGCGACCCGTGCGACCCGACCCAACCGAACACCGCGTACGTGGGCTGCGACTTCTGGCCCACGGTGACGAGCAACGGCGTGTGGGAGGTGTTCGACTTCGCGGTGGTGGTGGCCAACGTTGGTGACCAGGTCGCGAACATCACCATCGAGCGGGGTGCGACGACGGTGGCGACCGGGAGCGTGCCCGCGAAGGGCCTCGCCAAGTTCCACTTGCCGTGGGTCCCCGAGCTCAAAGGGGGACAAGGCAACGTCTGCGGCACGCTGGGACCCGCCCTCGAGTCGCCCTGGGTCGAGGACGGGGCGTACCACTTGACCAGCACGAGCGCGGTGTCGGTCTATCAGTTCAATCCCCTGGAGTACGGTAAGAAGGGCGGACCAAGCGGCAAGGACTGGAGCGCGTGCCCCGGGCTCGAGCCCTGCGTCACCAACCAGAATCAGCCCGTCGGCTGCTTCGCGTTCACCAACGACGCTTCGCTACTGCTCCCGTCGAACACGTGGACCGGGAACTATCGCGTGATGGGGCAGAAGAACTACAAGTCCGGGAACTTCGTGAGCATCACGGCGGCGACGGACGCGACCTCGGTGGCCGTCAAGCTGGCTGCCAAGGCCAACGTGATCGCCGGGGGAAAGGTCGCCGCGGCGAGCCCGGGGCAGCTCGTGATGATCGAGCTCGATCGGGGAGACGTGGTCCAACTCGTGGGGGACGTGGGCTCGGATTTCTCGGGCAGCTTGATCACGGCCACTCACCCGGTGCAGGTGATCTCGGGGGTGCGCTGCACGGAAGAGCCGAACGGCACGCCCGCCTGCGACCACCTCGAGGAGACCGTGTTCCCGGCCGAGACCCTGGGCAAGCGCTACATCGTGACGGCACCCACCTCACCCCTCGGCAAGGTCCCCGGCCACCGCGTGCGGCTCTACGGCAACGCGGATCAGACGACCCTTTCTTACTCGAGCGGGGCGCCGCCGGGGGCTCCGACCCAGATCGGTGCCGGTGAGGTCGTCGATCTGGAGAACGTGAAGAGCGACTTCGAAGTCGTCGGTTCGGCGCCCTTCGGCGTCGGCTCGTTCATGCTCGGCGGTGCGATCCAAGATCCGCCGACGTTCGCCGGCGACCAAGACTATCGCGGCGACCCCTCTCAGACCTTCATGATCCCCGTGGAGCAGTTCCGGAAGACCTACGTCTTCCTCGCGCCCGACGACTACGACGTGTCGTTCGTCGACGTCGTGGCGCCCCTCGACGCGAGCCTCGAGCTCGACGGCAAGGCCGTGACCACCACCAAGACACCGGTGGGGCAAGAGTTCGCGGTCATCCGCATCGAGCTCGGACCGGGTGAAGCGGGCGCGCACGTCCTCACCGCGACCAAGCCCGTGGGGATCCAGGTGATGGGCTACGGCAGCTACACGAGCTACCAGTATCCCGGCGGCTCGAACCTCGAGCACATCGCGCCTCCGCCCGTGAAGTGAGAGAGGGCATTGCCCAGGTCGCGGGCAAGGGTTCGGAGCGAACCCTGGTTGCCACTTGAACGCAGCGGCCGCCCAGGGGACCCTCGCCCGAGTGGCAGCTCTGCGCCAAGCTCTCGGGCTCGTCTGCGGAGTGCTCTCGGCCTGCACGCCGGCCTCCCCCACCCTCTTCGAAACGCGGCCGCCAGTGGCTCGCCCGAAGGCCCTTGATGCACCGGCCACGCACCCAGGGACTGCCGTCGTTCCGACCCCCACGCCGCCGGGAGCGCCGAAGTCCGAGCTTCAGGAGGTCGTATCGAGCGTACTGCCAGATCTCGAGGTGTCTGCATTCGACGGTGGCGCCGTCGTCGCCGCGCGCTCGCTCCTTCTGGTGATCGAGGGGGACACGGTTCGGCAGGAGGCGCGCCACCTGCAGGCGTTGCCCGAATGGATCAACTGGGACGCGAGTGTGTATCTCGGCCCCGTGTTTCGCGGTCCCGCCCGGCGCGGGGACTTGCCCGACGGACTCGAGCTCTCCGCCCACGCGGGCAATCGGCACGGCCCGGACTTCGAGGCTTGGTGGGCCAAGGGCGGTTGGTCGACGCTCCGTCCCCGATCGGATCCACGCCTCTCATCGCTGCCGCGCGCGCAACCCTACACCGACGCGACGCTCCGCGTATTCGCGTCGGGCGAGCTCATCGTCGTCCGCTACGGGCACGAGCTCGAGTCGTTCTACTTCGCCAGTCGTTCGGCGCGTCCGGTTCGAGTGACGAACGACGCGGTCGCGGTGGGGACGCGCCACGACCTCGTGGGCACGAAGGGCAGCGACGCATTCTTGTGTGAAAGCGGCGCGGGCATCGCGCACTTCGACGGAAGAGCATGGGAGGCCATCGACACCACGGCGTTCGTTCCCGCGTCGTGCGCGGTCACGTCCGACGGTGCCTTGTGGGTGACGAGCGAACGTCGCGGCACCGAGCCGTCGCACCTCTGGAGACGCAACGAGAAGGGCTTCCAAGAGGTCGGGTTGCCACCGGGCTTCGACGCTTCGCGGGTCGCTGCCGCCGGGGATCGCGTTTGGGTCGTCGGACGGCACGCCAACGCCCAGCGCTCGTCGTTGCTCTCGAATCGCGGCGTCGTCGCCCCAATCCGCGTGGAGGAGCACCAGTTGCCCGGTCCACTCTGGGTGAGCGGCATCACAGGCCTCGACGTCACGAGCGTCGACGTCGCATCCGTTTCGGCGGCCCCCGCAGGCCCGGGCACAGCCGCTTGTGGCTCTCTCGCCGTGTGGCTCGGCACGGGTTCGCGCGACACCTTGCTGGCGGCGCTCGGCGACGCTCCGCTCAGGCTCGTGCAAGTCGACGGTACGAAGCCGGGCCAAGTGGCTCTGGTGCCCGGGAGTGGCGCGCAGATGTTCGTCGTGCCCTCACGCCAGAAGCGGCGGGCGCTGGCAGCGCTGGTCGAGAGCTACGACGCGGGCAAGGCGCTCGTCGACAGGGTCGAGAAGGCGCTCCCCAGCGCGGGCGCGCGGCTGCTCTGCGCGGAGCCCCGGGTCGTACGCTGATCGCCCTTTCGCGACTTCGGAACGACCTGTCTCCCCGCGCGGCGGTGCGCGCGATTCGCCTACGAAACCCGTTCCGCGGCGTGTATCCTGGGGCGAAAGCACGATGGCCTCGATTCATCCCCGCCGCATCCGGGCAGTCGCCGCGCTCGAGGCGGCATACCGCGTAGACATCGAGGATGACGCCGCTTGGCTCATGGGTATCGCCAGCCAGATCGGTCCCGCGATGGAGCAGGTCCAGGGCTTCGCCGCCTGGCAGTACACCGTCGTCGGCACGCGCATCGACGCTCGGGGCTTCTGCGGGACGGCGCCGCGCGGTTGGGAGAGCGCCGTCCTGGGATCGGCGGCGGAGGGAACGGCGCGCATGGCCGGCTTGTATCGAAGCGGACCCTGCGTCTCGATCCTCGAGCAGATGCCGAAAGCTCACCGTACGCGCGAGTGGGAGCACCAGAGAGCGCTCGCCCACGCCGATTTCGTCGCGCTGAATGCGGTCGACGGCGAGGGGCACGGGTCCATCATCGGGGCGGCGCACATGGGGCCTGCGCTGATCGACGCGGCGAGCCGCGAGACGATCAGCCGCTTTTCGTCGCACGTTGGCGCTGCGATGCGCCTCCGCCGCCGCCTGACCGAGGGCGCGAGCCCGGCCGACGCGGTGCTCGAGCTCTCCGGCGCGCTCGTCCACGCCGAGTCTGGCGCTCGTGCGAAGGAGATGCGCGCCGCGCTGCGCCAAGCGGCCGCCTCGATCGATCGCGCACGTTCGCGGCGACGTCGGGGCGAGGCCGACGAGACGCTCTCGGGATGGAAGCCGCTCGTCGCCGCGCAGTGGTCGCTGGTCGACTCGTTCGAGAGCGACGGAAGGCACTACATGGTCGCGCGCCGGAACGCGCCGCACTGCAAGCGCCCTCGCGATCTGACGGCGAGCGAGCGGCGCGTTGCGACTCTCGCTGCGGTGGGCCACTCGAACAAGCTCATCGCGTACGAGCTCGGCACGACGACAGCGGCCGTAGCCATGCAGCTCACGCGCTCCGCACGCAAGCTCGGGGTGAAGTCGCGCGTCGAGCTGATTCGCGCCATGCAGCCGACGCTCGGCCCAATGCCGGAGGCGCAGTGACCCGGGCCGAAGCGTTCTTCGTCAAGGCTGGCAAGGACGAGTACGTCGTCATCGCGCGTGACGCGCCGCGCTGGGTCGAGGCGCTCACGCCCGCCGAGCGTGAGGTGGCTGCCGCTGTCCTCCGTGGCGCGACGAACAAGGAGATCGCGCGCACGCGCGGCGTCTCGGAGCGCACCGTCGCCAACCAGCTCGCACGCATCTACGACAAGCTTCGCGTTCGCTCACGCGCAGAGCTCACCGCGATGATCCTGACGGCGCCCTGAGGCGACCGGGGCGTCCGGCCATCGCGGACCGAGCGTTGCGAAATGACCATGGCGACCGGTCGCGCGCGCGTGACACGTTCGGCCAATCATGGAACGAGCATGGATCTGGGGCGTGACGTTGGTGTCGCTCTCGGCGACGATGATCGGGTGCAAAGGCAAGAAGGCGGACGCTTCCGAAGCGACGGGGGCGCCCTCGAGCGCGCCGACGGCGACGGCGACGGCGACGGCAGCGGCGCCCAGCTGGGTGGACAAGGTCACCGGCGAGGGCTTCAGCGGGTGGGTATCTAGCCACCCCGGCGGCTGCGACTGCTCGGTCAAAGAGACGAAGCAACAAGGTAGCGTGAGCGTCGTGTCATGGGAGATCCATCGACCGGGCGATGACCACTACATGAGCTTCGTGACGACGGTCAGCGAACACGGTGGCGCCGGCAGCAAGCTCTCCTACGACTTGAGCAACAAGTACCCGGGGTGCATCAACAGCCAGGTCGGCAACAAGGTCATCGTCAGCACTCGGTGCGTCGCCGCCGCCACCAGCGCCATGTTCCCGAACGGCAAGCACGAGGTGAAGCCGTGCCAGGGCAGCGGCTGGTCGATCCCCGAAGGGATGCAGCAGTACTTCGAAGCGAAGTGAGCGACGTGGGGGCGCGCCCGGTGCTCAGTTGCCGCAGACGCAGCAGTTGAGCGCCGGTGCACACAGACCGGCGCCGCCCTTGCTCATGCAGGCGGCCATGCACAAGAGCTGCGAGCTCGACTCGCTGGCCTTGCACGGCGCGACGCAGATCTGGAGCCCCCCGCCGGTGCCGCCGCTCGACGAGCCCGACGAGCCACCTGCTCCGCCCGCGCCGGAGCCGCCGGTGCCACCGCCGGAACCACCGGTGCCGCCGGTGCCTTCAGCGACGCATGCGAAGCCCTTTCGGGCGAAGCCCGGCAGACATTCGAAATCGCAGAGGGCACCGTCGCACGTGCCCTTGGAGTTGGCAGGCGGAGTGTTGCACGGTGAGCAGCCCACGGAGCCGCAGCCGTTCTCGGGGCCGATGGCTGCGCACCCGGTCGAGCAGAGCTTCTCGCCCTCTTTGCACACGGGAGGCGGCGGCTGCTCGCTTCCGCCGGCGCCTGCAGCGCCGGAAGATCCGCCCGAGGCGGTGGCCGCCGTTCCTGCAGCGCCGCCGGTCTCTGCGCCCGCTGCGCCACCCGAGCCACCCGCGCTTGCTCCCGCAGCGCCGGCTTCACCCTCGTGGGGCGTGCCTTGCGCGGCCGCCGAGCTCTTGCCATCGTCCTCTGCGCCGCCCAGCGCACAGCCAGCGGCGAGTAGGACGAGAGCGCCGAAAGCGAGCGGCTTCGCGACGAGGGCCGGAAGGTTCGAGCGGCGGGTGCTGCGGGTCATGGGTGCCTCCAGGGCAGGCGCCGGTGAGCGCCTGTGAACAACTGGCGCACCTATACCTACATCAAACTACCCACGCAAGGACTTTCTCTTGGGCCAACTTCTTGGGCAGACCGACTGCGAGCCCCGCTCTGAAGCCGCTTCCCGGCCGGCTGGGACAGGTGATATCTCGTTGGAAATGGGGTTCGGGCGGTTCAATGTCGCTGTGGCGTTGGTGGTCGCGTGGTGGGGTCTCGCGGCCTGTGGCTCGGATGATGCCGAAGGGACGAACGCCACCGGCGGCACGGCGGGCACGGGCGGCGGCGCGGGAACGGGGGGCTCCCCCGTCGGCGGCTCGGGCGGTAGCGCCGGGGCCGACGCGGGCCCGGATCCCGGGTGCGCGCTGCCCACCGTGACCTTCAACCTGACGCTCAGGGACTTCGCCGGCAACGCGCTCGAGTCAGCCAAAGTCACGCCCAGTCACTGTCGCCAGAAGTCGGTCACGAGCGACGCCAAAGGCAGTGCGCCCGTAGAGCTCCCGACTTCGGAGGCGGCGTGGGTCGAGATCGAGCACGCCGACACCCTCCCCACGCTGATCGGCCGAATCCCACTGAAGCAAACGCTGGCATTCGCCGCGGCGATCCCTCCCAAGGCGCTGGAGAAGAATATCGGCTACTCGAGCACCCAGCCCGCAATCTGGCCGATGTGGTGGCTCCCGTTCGCGGGTGCAAAGCTCGATCGCACGGGCTTCGTGATGAGCGCTGCGCCGGGGAGCTTTGCCGTCACCTACCTCGATGCGTCGCTCTCACCCATCTCGGGCGCAACCGCCTGCGACGAGACCGGCGGCGCAGTACTGGTTGGCGGCGCCGAGGGGGACGTCACTCTGAGCGTCACGGGAGGCAAGTTCACGGCAGCCCCGAACCTGTGGCTGGGAACCAGCGCACCGGCGTTCATCAAGCCGGGCTGGGTGACCCGCGTCCCCATCGTGCCGCAGATCTCTCAGAGCGACGCGGGCCCGCCGGACGCACCGCCCCCTCCGCCGCCGGACGCGGGCGGCGACTGATCGACCAAGTGCCCAAGCTCACTTGCGCGAATACAGGTAGACCACGTTCGCCTCGTACCCGGTCACGAGGATCTCGTTCTTGCCGTCGCCGTCCAGATCGACGACGCGCAATCCGCCGGCCTGTGCGAGCTTCTGTTCGAGCACGTGCGTGAGCCACCCGGACGGCTGCTGCTCGAGCCAGAACACGCGCGGATCGCCATCGCCCGAGACCACCAGGTCGATGTCCCCGTCACCGTCGAGGTCGCCGTGGTCGAACACGCCGGGGGCCCCCTGCGGCGCGAACATCGAGCCGGGCACCGACTTGATGCCCTGAGAGATGACCTTCTTCGGCCACTTCCCCTTTGGGTTCGCCGGGACGTCGAACACGAACACGCTCTCGGGCCATGGGTCGGCGGGCGTCTTGGCGGTGTTGGTGTGATTCGCGCCGACCGCGCGGAGCTTTCCGTCGCCCATGAGGTTGTCGACGAAGCTCAGCTTGATGGCTGGCCCGGAGGTGTCGTCGATCACGTGACGCACGAACGTGCCGGCAGGGTTCGGCGGCGAGGGCGGCGCGGTGCGCTCCATCCAGGCGAAGGAACCGTTTTTGACGAAGAACTCTGCGGCGGCAACGTCCAGATCGCCGTCACCGTCGAGATCGCGGACGGTCGGGATGCTGCCCAGACCCTGACCGATGACGCGCGGGGTCTTCTCGAAGCTGTCTGCGGTGGTGGTCCCCTTGAACCACTGGGCCTCGGCCTTGTCCGCCGAAGGCGGGAAGCTGGACCCCTTCTGCTCGCCGACCGTGACCAGGTCCTTCACCCCGTCGCCGTCGAAGTCGACGATCGCTGCGTGGTGGTAAAAAAGCGGGCTGCCCGCCGGCACGATCACGTGGGCAGCAAAGTTGCCCGCCTTGTTCTCGTACCAGCTCATGCCGCCGCAGGGTTGGCCGCCGGGGATGGCCGAGCAGGCGAGGAACCCCGCCGGCACGATCACGTCGGCGTCACCGTCGCCGTCGAGGTCGGCGACGGTCGCAGCGTTGGGGAACTTCACGCCGGCGCTCTCGGGAAGCAGCGTCGACGGCGTCCAGCTCTGGAGGTTGGCCCCCTGGCGATAGGTCTTCACCTGCCCGTTCGGGAGGGTGAGCCCCGACACGGTGCCGAACGCCGAAACCACGATGTCGAGCTTCTTGTCGTCGTCGATGTCCGCCACCGTGGTCCACGCGGCGCCGGGCACCGTGTCGAGTGTGTATCGGGAGAACGAGGGCGCGCCTCCGCCGCCCGCGCCGCCTCCGCCCGCCGGAGCGCCGCCCGCGCCGCCCGACGGAGCGCCGCCCGCGCCGCC
>JACPVJ010000022.1 GCA_016191785.1 Myxococcales bacterium
CCGCCACGGGCACGGCCACGCCGACGTCCACGGCGTCCGCGCCCGCGCCCACGGCGCCGGCGACGGCCAGCGCCCTGCCGGGCCCCGCCCCCGAGCCGAGCGCCGCGCCCGAGGCTCCGGTGGCCGACCTGCCGCCCGAGCCCGCGCCGAAAGTCGACAAGCCCGTGGCGGCGCTCCCGAAACCCGACAAGCCGCCCGAGGGCGCGAAGCCCGATCCGAAGCCCGCCGCGGCCGGCAGCGCGAAACCAAAAACCCCGAAGGGGTGCGACAGCCCCTTCTACGTCGATTCGAACGGCATCAAGCACATCAAGCCGGAGTGCATGTGATGATGAAGCATCCAGGTTCGTTCGGGCTCGCGACCTTGGCCGCGCTCGCCGCGCTGGCCGTGGCTTTGCCGGCAGCGGCGGGCAAAAAGGAGTGCGCGGCGTCTTACGTCGAAGCGCAGAAGCTGAAGGCGCAGAGCTCGTTCAAGAAGGCGCGCGAGCAGCTCTTGGTGTGCGCGAAGGACGAGTGCCTCGAGGCCGTGCGGAAAGACTGCGTGGCGTGGCTCGACGAGGTCAATGCGGCGCTGCCCTCGATCGTGATCGAGGCCATCGGACCCGACGGCAAAGAGACCTTCGACGTGAAGGTCACCGTCGATGGCGAGGTCTTGGCGGAGAAGCTCGACGTGAAGGCGATCGAGGTCGACCCGGGAACCCACAAGCTGGTCCTCGAGTACGCCGGGGAGCCAACCGTCGAGCAAGAGCTGATCTTGCGACAGGGCCAGAAGAACAAGAGCATAGCGGTCAGCTTTGCCAAGAAGTCGGCGACGAAACCGGCAGCCGTCGAGCCCGAGCCCGACACCGGCGAGCCCACGCCGAAGCCGTCGGGCACTGGGAAGCCTCCGGTGCTGAGCTACGTGCTCGGCGGCGTCGGGCTGGTGGCGCTGGGGGCGACGGCCTACTTCTGGCTGGGCGCCAGCGGCGAAGAGAGCGACCTCGAGAGCTCGAAGTGTGAGCCGAGCTGCGACTCGAGCGACGTCGACTCGATCAAACAGAAACGCTTGATCGGAGACATAACGCTGGGGGTGGGGGTGGCAGCCATCGGGGCGGCCACCTATCTCTGGCTCGCGGGCAAGGGGCCACCGAAGAAAGAGGCCGTCGGGCTGAAGGTACAGGTCGCGCCTTCGGGGGGCTTCGTCGGCTACGCGGGTCGCTTCTGAGTGAAGAAGCTGGTCGGGAAGGTGAGCCTCGCGGAGGTGCGGCGCGCGGGCCTGGTGCGCTTGGCTCACCCCCCCTACGACGTGTGCGTGGCGCTGGTGGGCGGCGAGCCCTGCGCCATCGAGGACTCTTGCAACCACGCGGGCGCCAGCCTGTCGGAGGGCGAGCAATCGGCCGACACGGTGGCCTGCCCGATGCACGGCTACGTGTTCTCTCTCCGGAGCGGCGAGCTGGTCATGCCTCGGGGGTTGTGCGGCGCTCAGCGCCGCTATCTTGCGCGAATCGACGGCGACGAGATCGTGGTCGAGGACGACTTCGCGCTGACTGTCTTGCAGAAGTGACCGAACGCGGCCAGGCTTGTGCCCGCCGATGACGCTGCGATCTTGGACACTGGGCTTGGGGCTGGCGCTGATTTCGGGCATGGCGGCGGCGACGCCCATTCCCCGCTACGAAGACCTGCTGGGCAAGCCGCCAAAGCCGGCGCTCCCGAAGCCGCTGTCCGCGCCGCCCTGGGTCAGCACCAAGGTGCTCGCCATCGACACCCAGCTGGACGTGACGCCCGAGACGGGCGTGCTCACGGGGCAGGTGGCCCTGAAGATCGAGGCGGTCGCCACGGTGACTCAGGTCTCGCTGCTGATCGATGGCGGGCTGAAGCCCGCGCAAGCGACTGCGCCCGGAAAGACCGTGAACGTCTCGAGTCAGGCGTACCAGGGGTACACGCTGGTGACGCTCGACGTGAGCCCCCCGCTCGCGGTCGGCGAGAGCGTCAGCGTGACCGTCGGGTACTCGGGCACCCTCGAGTGCAAGACGGAGGGGTGCCACGCGGGCAAGCCGCTGGCGTTTCTGTCGGAGAATGGCGCCATCCCTGGCGTGTACGACCAGGACAACCTCGGTGGCTACAACGCTTGGGGCGCGAGCCGTGCGCTCACCGTTTCGGTGCCCGAGGGGACGGACGTGGTCGCCAGCGGCGATCGCGTGGCGAAGAGCACTGCCGCCGGCAAGACCACCACCCAGTGGGTGATCCCCGGCTACCACAGCTACGGCGGCAACGTCGTGATGATGGGACAGCTGGCCTCGAAGCCGGTCGGCGGGGTGAGCCTTCCGACCGAGGTGTTCACCACCAGCGCCGGGCCGAGCTACGCCGGCGAAATGGCCGGGTGGATGCAGCAGATCGTCCCGTTCCTGGACGACCAGGCCGGGCAGAAGCTGCCCTATCCCGAGCTCAAGGTGTTCAAGCTGCCGCTCGGCTGGCTGAACATCTTCCGCGGCACGGCCGGGCACGGGCTCACGCTGCTCAGCGAAGACTACGCCACGGGCAACGTCCACTACTTCGAAGAAACGCTGGCCCACGAGAACGCCCACCAGTGGTGGGGCGTGCTCGTCTCGCCGACGGACATCCAGACCACCCGCTGGCTGGTCGAGGGCCTGGCGACGTTCAGCCAGATCGACTACGCGGCGAAGGTCCAGAACCCGAAGGTGTCGCGAGACGAGTACCTGGCGCGGCGCTACCGCGAGCACTGGCTCTTGGTGAAGTACCGGGGCGATCCCACCCTGCCGCTGGTGGTCGGAAGCTCGTCCGCGATCCCGACCGACAGCGTCCAGAACACGCTCTGGGCCTACATCCGTTCGTCGGCGCTGCTCGAGTACCTGCGGGTCGTGATCGGCGACGCGAAGTTCGCGACGTTGCTCCGGGGCTGGGCCAAGGCCTGCTCCCAGAAACTGTGCGACACCGCCGATTTCCTGACGCTGCTCGAGCAAGAGAGCGGCGAGGAGTTCGACGCCGTGTTCGCGCAGTGGGTCTGGGCCGGCGCGGCTGTCGAGCCCAGCATCGGCTTCACCCAAGCCGGGGGCCAGCTCCGCATCACCGCCGCGGGGGTTGGGAGCGCCACGCTGCCGCTCGAGCTCTGGATCACGCTCGCCGACGGCACGCTGAAGAAGCAGCGGGTCCGATTCGAGGGCTCGAAGCCCGTCGAGATCGACGAGCCGGCGGCGGTGCGCAGCGTGCGGCCGAACCCCCGACAAGAGGGCATGATCTGGAGCCGATCGGTGGTGCCTTCGGACGTCGATTTCGACGCCGAGGTCGACGGGCTCGACGTCATCCACTGCGCGCGCCTCCGTGGAAAGAGCGCTGACCCGTCACAGCCCGAAGGTGAGGGGATCTGGTCCAGTGACCTCGACTTCGACCCTCGGTGCGACGCCGACCACGACGGGACCATCACCGACACGGATCTGGCCACCCAAGCCCAGGCCTTTGGCACCCTGACTGGAGGCGCGAAGTGACCCGCTGGCCGTTCCTGCTGCTGCCTCTTGCCGTCGCCGGCTGCTCGTCCGACGACGACGGCGGAAGCTCGAAGCCGAAGCCCGAGCCGACCCTGGCGTTCGAGGCCGATCCCAAGCCGCCCGGAGTGGCGCTGACCTTGCGCCAGAAGGAGCTCACCCAAGATCGGCTGGTGCTCGAGTTGGTCGGCAGCGCGGTTCAAGATCTGTATGGCGTGGCTTTCCGCTTGTCGTACGACAGCGCGGCCTTGTCGTTCACCAAGCTCGACGCGGGGCCGGCGTGGGGCGGCACCCCGGTCATCGCGCTCGGCGCCGTGAAGACGCCCGGCCTCCTCGTGGGGGCGGTCAGCGCGAAGGGCAAGCAGAGCGGGGTCGACGGCAACGAGGTCGTGCTCGGCGTCGTGACCTTCGTGCTGAACCAGCAGAAACCCACCGCGATCGACTTCGTCGTGCAGCGGAGCGCGTTCGTCGACGTGACGGGCAAGGCGGTCACCGGCGTCGCGTTCGCGGGCGGCGACCTAGTCCTGAGGTGAGACCAGCTCGGGGAGCGGTAGGGTCACCCCCAGACGTCTGAAGCTGCTCGCGAGCGCCTCGACCCGAGCAGCGAGCTCGGCGCTTCGGTCGCCGCGTGCGACCGCGGCCCAGGCCAAACCGCGCTCGGCGACCACCCGACACAGCTCGAGCGGGCCCTCGCTTGCGACCTGGGCCAACGCCTGGGCGTGGGCCTCGATCAGCTCCGGGTCGTGCCGCAGGAGGCCGAGCTCGATCGCCCACCTCCGGAAGAAGAAGTGGTTGTAAAACTGCGCGTCGCCGGCCAGCACCGCCTCGCCCTCGGTCAGGTGACGCTCTTGCGTGGGCCGGTCGGGACTCAGGAATGCTCCGAGTGCCAATAGCCAGGGGCCGACGTACCCGAGGCCGGTCTGCCGGGCGATTTCCAGCGCCGCGGCGACGATGGATCGAGCTTCATCGCGCTCCCCGAGCCCCACGTGCACCTCGGCCAGCACACCCAGGAACTCGGCTTCGAAGCGCCGGGCGTGGAGTGCCCTGGACATCGCGAGCGCTTGCTCCGCGGGCTCTCGTGCTCGGCTGGCGTCCCCGCAAAGCACCCACACCACCGAAATCAGGTGTCGGGCGAACATCTCGCTGTGACGATCGCCCAGGCGCACGGCGGCCTCAAGGCCCAGCCCGGCAGAGTCGAGCGCGCCGTGCATCCGGCCCTCGAAGATGTCGCCGAAGCAGAGCATCAGTCGATTGGGTAGAGCGATCCGGTCGAAGCCGTGCGCGTCGCAGAGCTCGACCGACTCGCGGAAGCGCTGTGTCGCCGCGCTGATGTTGCCCAGAGCGTACTGTGCGTCGGCGATTCCACTCGCGGCTCGCGCCTGCCAGAGGGGGCTCGCCGCTCGCTCGGCCTGGGCCAGCGCAGTCAGGTGCTCGGCCAGGCACGCCTCTCGCCGAGACAGCGCGAACAGGAAACTGCCGCGATAGTAGTGGATTTGCGCCAGCTCGAGCGGCAGGTCGTGAGCAATCGCGATCGCTTCCGCCGAGGCGAGCGCCGCCAGCCCGCGGTCGTGCTCGGACAAGCGGCGGAAGGCGGCGGCGAGGCCGATCGAGGCACGACAGCGCTCGAGGTCGCCGCCGGCCGCCTGCTCGGCGATCGCGTACATGCTCTCGGCCCGGCGTGCGTCCCCGACCTCGAGCGCCAGGTCGCCGAAGAACACCGCAATGGAAAAGCGATCGTGGGCAGCACGGGCCAGCCCGAGCGCTCGTTCCAGCAGGCCGAACGCGCGCTCGAACTGGAACGCGGTTGCCTCTTCCTGGGCGGCGGCAAGGTAAGCCCGCGCCGCGCGCTCGTCGTCCGCTCGCTCGAGGTGCTCGGCGTGAGCCCGCGCGTCGTTTCCGCGGAAAAAGTCCGCGGCCTTGGTGTGGAAACCGCGGCGGCGCGCGCGGGTGAGCGAAGAGTAGACTCCTTCGCGGATGAGCGCGTGCTGGAAGCACAGGTCATCTCCATCCCGTCTCAAGAGCTCGTGCGTCACGAGCGCCGTCGGCGCGTAGGCCGGGTCGCCCACAACGGCTCGGAGTGACGCGAGCGCAACGCGGTGTCCCAGGACCGACGCGGCCATCAAGGCCATTCGGTCCGCCTCGGGCAGCCGATCGGCGCGAGCCATGACCAGACTCTGCAGGGTGGCGGGGAGCTTCTCGCTGTCGGCCTGTCGAACGTTCTCGAGCAGCTGAAGCAAGAACAGCGGGTTCCCGCCGGCGCGCTCGATGCAGCGCCGTTCGGCTTCAGCGTGACCGCCGTAGGTCGCAGATGCCAGCGCGAGCGCGTCCGCTTCGCTCAACGGGCCCAGGTCGATGGGCGACACCGGCGTCGGGGCAACGACAGCGGCGAGATCCGGGCCGAGCGGGTCTCCGTCGAGGCGCGTCGTCAGTACCACGACAGCCGGTGCGAAGGCTGCGGCGCGCGCCAGCTCGAGCAACGACGCGAGCGTCGCCGCGTCGGTCCAGTGTACGTCGTCGACCAAGACGAGGGTGGGACGCCTGCGCGCGGCCTGCTCGAGCAAGCCACGAAACGCGGCCCGCCGCCCCGTCGTGCGCGCGGAGTGATCCATCTGTTCGAGCAGCTTCGCGCCGTCAGCCGTCGGGGCCAGCCCGATCAAGTCCCGGAGCATCGGGTCGAGATCGCCGTCGACCGGTGCCAAACCCCGGGCGAGCCTTCGGATCGGATCGCGCTCGGCGGCGACCCCGAAGTCGAGCGCCATCGCCCGGTGGATCGAGAAGCCTCGCGCTTCGGCCAGCACCTCGAGCTCCGAGCAGAGGCGCGACTTCCCGATCCCCGGCTCACCCCGCACGACCACCAGAGCGCCGGCGCGCCGAGCGAGCACGCTCTCGAGCAGCGCGGCGAGCGAGGCCACCTCCGCACGCCGTCCGATCAACCGTGGACCGTCGGCGGGGGCGCCGGCCTCGAGCCCGGTCAGCCGCCAGGCTCTCACCGGTTCCGAGAGGCCCTTCAGCTCGAGGTCGCCGACGGGCTCGAAGCGCGCCACGTGCCGGGTGGCTCGGTACACCGCGTCGCTGACCAAGGTCTCGCGCGCGCAGGCCTTGTCTTGCAGGCGCGCGGCCAGGTTCGCGGCGTCCCCCACCACCGTATAGGCCTGGTGGTGACGGCTGCCGAGCCCACTGGCCACGACCTCGCCGCTCGCGATGCCGATGTGGACGGTCACCTCGAAACCGACCTCGGCCGACAGGGCGTCGGCGCGCGCATGAATCTCGAGCGCCGCGCGCACGGCCCGCTCCGGGTCGTTGCCGTGGGCGACCGGCGCGCCGAATAACGCCATCACGTTGTCGCCGATGTGCTTGTCGATCGTCCCGCCGAGATCGGCGACGGCCCCGTCGGCTTTGGCGAAGAACCCCTCGAGCAGGTGGTGGACGTCTTCGGGGTCGAGGGTGCTCGAGAGCCGGGTGTAGCCGCTGAGATCGGCGAACAACACGGTGACGGGGCGGCGCTCGCCGGCCGTCGAGCGCTTTTCCGAGAGCGCGAGGCCGCACCCGCCGCAGTAGCTCTCGCCGGGGTGATTCACGAAGCCGCACGCGTCGCAGGCGCCGGCGAGCGCACCCCCGCACTCACGGCAAAACCGCCTTCCCTCACGGTTGTCGGCGCGACAAATCGGGCAGTCCATCCCTCGCGACCATCTTACCCGCTAAGAGCTCGCGGCCGCGCGGCTCTTTCTGAGGCCCGTGATCAGGTCTCGTAGGCGCGCGTCGTTGGTCGTGACCTCGTCGAACCCCAGCCGGCGACGCACGAGCTCGGTTCCCAGCACCAGGTCGTTGGGCATGCGGCCCAGAAACCCCAGGTCCGGAGGGAGGTCACCCGGCTCGTCGCGCCACTCGATGCGGGTCCCCATCGCGTCGGCGATGGCGTCCGCGCGCTCGCGCATCGTGGGCGTCGCACGCTCTGCGACGTTCATCGCCGCGAAGCCCGTGCGCCAGCGCTCGGCGCCGAGCACGATGGCGTGGGCGACGTCCTCGACGTGGGCGTGACTCTGGCGGAACACGCCGCCGCCCTGCAGCGGCAGCTCGCGCTGACCTGCATCCAAGCGGTCGACGACCCCGCCGAAGCGGCGACGGTGATCCCCGCTGCCGTAGACCGCCGGGAGCCGCAGCACGAGCGCGGCGACACCGGCTTGCTCGAGCTCGTGCTCCACGTCCTTCTTGTCGTAGTCCGCCGGGTGATCGCCGGCCATGCCGCGGAAGGGATGGGGAACGGTGAGCGGCGACGACTCGACGACCAGGGCCTCGACCTCGGGTGCGGGATGACCGTTCAGTCGTCCGAACTGGGCGTAGACGTCGGCGCTCGAGAGCACGACCGCCGGCACGCCCAAGAGCCGCAGCGCCAGCACCGTCACCTGGGCGTCGGCTCGGGTCATGGCGCGCGTGTCGATCACCGCGTCCGGGGCCGCGCGCGCCAGCGCCGCGCAGAGTGCCGAGGGGTCCTGCCGATCGACCCGCACGTCGACGGCGCCCTTCACGTCGCAGGCGTGCTGCCCGCGATGCAGCACGCTGACCCGGTGCCCGGCAGCGAGGGCGCGCCGGGCCGCGGCCCGGCCGATGAAACGAGTTCCACCGATGAACGCGAGGTGCACGGCGAGCAGACTACGTCAAGTGAACGCAGACTTCACTTCGGGCTTCATCAGCACGATCAGCGCCCAGATGCCGAACGGCATCATCAGCATGCAACACACGTAAGTGGTGCAGGGGATGACGGCGACGACCGCGCTGGTCATCGCGAGACCGTAGTTCTTCATCGCCTTCATGCGCAGCGCGCCGGCGAAGCAGAGCCCGGACATCAAGGCCCAGAACAGATACATCAGCGAGGCCACGCCCATGCCGGCGGCCGAGCCGACGTCGCCCGTGCCCATGAACGACATGCCACCGGCGAAGACCACCATCACCGTCGCAAACAGGTAGAACAGGCACGCGCAGCCCGACGCGATCATCAGCGCGATGGCGGGCCCTGCCACCTGGCTCTTGGCGAGGGCGTGGGTGTCTTGCACCGCGCCGCCCGGCACCGGCGGCAAGAAGCCACCCGGCGGGCCAGGCGGCTGAAAGGCACCAGGGTGATGGGGCTGCATCGCTCAGGGCTCGCGGCTGATCGCTGCAGACGTGTCGCGCGCAGCCTTCGCGCGATCGGTGGCCTCGGCCCGCTTCGCCGGGTCGGACAGCTCGCTCGCTGCCCGGGTGTAGCGCTGGGCGATCGCCGCGAAGTAGCCGGCGTCCGCTCCCGACGGGCGAGCGATCTCGAGCAAGCGCGCCGCGTCGAACAGCGCCAGCCCGGCACGCGGGCCCTTGCCCTTTCCGATCTCGTCCAGACGGCTCACGTCGCCCAGGCCCTTCGGCAAGTGCGGGCCTCGCAGCATCATCTCGGCGGCGTCTTTCGGGCCCGACCCGAGCGCGCTGGCCAGGGCGGTGACCAGCTCGCCCTCGTCTTTGAGCGGGCCCGTTGGCTTCCCTTTGGCCAGCGCGTCGGCCGCCGCCGCGAAGTCCGCGGATCGCCAGTAGCGCTGGCCCAGCGCGAACAGCGCCCGTGCCAGAAGACGCCGGCTCTCGGTGGTCAGCGCTGGGTCGGCCTCGAGCTTCTGACGCGCCGACTTCGGCAAGCCGCGCTCCACGAGCGCGCGCAAGAGCGCCGGGTCGCTGGCCTTCTGGGTCGCGAAGATCGGCTCGGCGTAGGGCGTGGGCAGGAGCGTGGCCAAGCGCTCCAGGTCCGTCTTCGGGGTCGCCGCCGGCAGCTCGGGCAGCAGCAACGAGTCGAGCGCGTCGATGCGTCGCCCGGCATAGATCTCCGAGAGCAGCTTGCGCGCGCGCGCCACTCGCGGATCGTGGATCACCCCGGCTTCGGCGAGCTTCTTGAGCCCGACCAGCGCGGCGTCACGCCCTCGGACCTTTCGTGCGTCGAGCGCTTGTTCCAGCGCGCCCAGGTAGGCGTCCTTGAGCTCGCGGTCCTTGGCGATCTCGTCGGGGATCGGCGCCGAGCGCGCGACGTCGACGAAGCGCAGATCGGCCATACCGGCCTCCACCGCGACGACCGCCTTGGCGTACCCCTCGAGATTCGAGCCGTGCAGGCTCACGGTGTGGATGGCCTTGGCCTGGCCCTCGATCCAGTGCTTCAGGGGCCCCGCCATGAACTGGTTCACCCGTGCCTTGCTGTGCGGCAGCGCCAGCTTCGGGGGCTCGCGCACCAGGCGCGAGGCGCGGGCCGCGAACCCGAGCCCCATCAGCGCGTCGCGGACCTCGGGCCCCAGGCCCGGAGGTGGCTTTGCCAGAAATGGCTCGACCAGCACGTCGCCGCAGGCGACGGGGGCGAGCTCGGCGCGCAAGGCCCGCACGAGCCCGGCAGGCAACTTGGCGCAGGGCTCGAGCGCCGTGAGGGCCGAGTCGCGCTCGGCGGGGTCGGCCTTGGCCAGCCCGTCGGCGAGCAGGCCAGGGGCGTTCTTCTCGTTGCAGCTGGCAGCGGGCGCGGTGCGCGCCACGAAGGCCTGACACTCGGCGGGCGCCGGCGGAACTTTGTCGGCGTCGCCGGGCAGCGCCATCCCCGTCTCTTCCGGCGGTCGGGCCGCAGGGACCGCCGCCGCGGGGGGGGCGCTCGGGGGCGAGGTCGCGGGGGGCGGGCCGGCCGCGCAGCCCCAGAGGACGGCGGCCCCGAGCAGCAGCGTGAAAGTCGTGCGCATCGGAGGTTCCTTAGAGCGACTGTCTCCCGGATGGAAATGTTCCGTCTATAGTCGGCGCGTGAAGTGGTTTTGGTGCCTTGGCCTGCTCGCGGCCGCGTGCGAGTCGCGGAGCGCGGGCACGGCGCCGGCCGAGCGGTCCAAGAAGAGCCCGCGGCAGCACGCCCAGGAGGTGGCCGCGGCCATCGCTGCCGGCAACGCCGGTCCGGTTGCGGCACTGGTAGCAACGTCCGGGGCCGAGGTGCGGGTCGAGGTCAAGCAGGCGCTGGTCGAGACCGACGAGCGCACCGCCGAGACCTTGCGCTCTCGGGCCGAGGTCGAGGCGTGGCTCGCGAAGATCAAACCGAAATGGAGCTGCGCCGGCGTGGGCTGCTCGTGGCCCAAGGGCCTGGTGACCGGGGAGCTCGCTCGGTGCCTGGGCGACTGTTGCTTCTCGGACCATCCGGCGGGCATCGAGAAGGACACGCTCTATGTTCGCCGGATTTGCCTGACCGCGCGGGAAGCGGGCGAGCCCCGGCTCTCATACATCGGATTCGTGGAAGCAAAGTGAGACCCCCATGAGACCCTGGCGCGTCGTCGACAGCGCGGTGCTGCTCGACCGGAAGTGGCTGAAGGTGCGCGAAGAGCGCATCGAGCTCCCCCACGGGGGCGAGATCGACGAGTTCCACGTGATCGTCGCCCCCGACTGGACCGGCATCTTGGCGCTGACCGACGACGACCGCGTGGTGATGGTCGAGCAGTACCGGCACGGCGCAGCGCGCGTCAGCCGCGAGCTGCCCGCTGGCGTGATCGACGGGCCCGAGTCGGCGCTGGAAGCCGCGATTCGCGAGCTTCGTGAAGAGACCGGCTACGAAGCGCGTGACTTCGAGCCACTGATCACCATCAACACCGAGCCGAGCCGTCACACCAACCGCGCGCACTTCTTCTTCGCCCGCCACGCCGTGCGAGTGGGTGAGCAGAAGCTGGACGCGAGCGAGCACATCCGCGTGGTACCGGTGCCGGCCCGGGAGCTCTGGTCGTCCATCGAGCGCGGCGAGGTCTTCCACGGCGTGCACGTCGCGGCCCTCTTGCTCGCGGCTCACCGCGGGCTGATCCGGCTGTGATCGAGGGTCAGAGCGGGGCGTGCGTGGGGCGGCGCTTCTTGGACTTGAACTCGGGGCTCTCGGCCACGGCCATGCCCACCAGGCGCACGCCTTCGGCGAAGTGCGCGAGCCCGGTCCGCACCAATTCGGCGTGCTCTTCGCCCACGTCCGGGTAGCCCCGGCCGGCGGCGTCGGGGTGCACCTTGCCCCAGTTGGCGAAGAGGCGTCCCCAGTCGCTGCGCAGCGCGTCCTCGACGCGCTTCTTGCCGTAGTACGGATACCAGAACAGGTCGTGATAGGTGACCGAGGCGACGTACGCCCACGGCGCGAGCCAGGTCTTGAGTGACCACTCGACGGGCTTCTTCAGCGGGCCCCAGTAGATGCGGTGCTGGTTCCGGCTGGCGAAGGTCATCTTCTTGAACGGCCCGTCGAAGTGCCAGTTCTCCTTGGCGGCGTCGAGGTCGCCCACGATCTCGATGTCGCGCGGGTCGCCCACGCCGAGGCCCTGTTCGTGGGCCAGCCGCACGAACTTGAGGTCGCGCATCGGGTCCATGCCCATCAGCTTCGCCGCCACCGCGTCGATGGCGACCTGATCCGCGCTGGCGAGGAGCACGTTTTTCACGTGGGGCACCATGCAGCGCGGGCCCGGGCCGTCGCCCGCGAAGGTGCCGTCCATCACCGCGAACACGCCGCGGTGGATCTTCTTCTGGATCATCAGGAGGTCGACCAAGGTCTCGTGGATCACCGGGTGCGTCCAGTGCCTGTGCTCGTTCAAGAGCCCGCCGAAGGCGTTCTTCATCGCGCCGGTGGTGGTGGTGAAGATGTGGGTCTTCACCGTGGGCAAGTGGATGATGTTCTCACCGATGAAGCGCTTGGGAATGTTGAAGCCCTTCGGGTAGACCTGGTTGAGGCACAGGAACTTCTTGGTCAAGTCGCCGACGGCATCGCGCACGTCGATCCACTCTTCACCCTCGTACAGGTGCACGTTGCGCAGGCCGTGGGCCTCGACCACGTCGACCTGTTTGTTCTCGCGCTCACCCAGGTGCGCGTCGATCACCACCGTGCGGTTGTGACAGGCGTGGATCAGGTCGCTCTTGTAGCCGTCCTGCTTCATGGCGCGGATCACGCCCTCGAGCTGCCACGGCGTAGTGGACGACCCCGGGTAGAAGAAGTGCCACGAGATGTTGACCTTGAGCCCCGTGTCGGCGGTCTTGTCGACCACCTCTTGGTAGCCCGCGAGGTTCATCACGCGGTGGTAGTCCTCGAGGACGGTTTGGGGGGACGTGCGGACGATCGCGACCTTGGAAGTGGCCATGGCGAGGGCTATGTGCCGCGTTTTCTGGCGTTCGCCAAGGCCCGCGGCGCGTCTGCACCGAAGCTCCACGCGGCCTGCACCGAGACGCGGGCAAATCGCCGCGTTTTCGCCGGGGTCGGCGCGCCGTCACCCCTCGGTGAAGACGAACGGAACGCGCGCGCTGACCGCGCCGTCGGCCGGGCCGAAGGCCCAGCCGCGGACCTCCGTCGCGACGCAACCGGCGAGGTCCGGGTAGTCCGCCGAGGTCGGACCCGCCGTGGCGGCGGTCACCCCGCCGCCCTTCTCGATCGTGAAACTCACGTTCACCCTGACCGTGCTCGCAGCGCCGTCCTTCCGCTTGGCCAGCGCGGGCTCCCAGCAGCGCGACTTCACCTCGGCGCGATGCCGAGCCACCACTGCCTCGATCGAGCCCGGCGTGCGTCCGGTCGAGAGGTCGCGTGCCGGCGGGTCGGCGCCGCGCACCGCGGGCGCCGGTCTTGGGGGCGCTGCTCGTTGCGTGGTGGGTAGCGGGGTGGGCTCGGCGGACGCAGAGGGCGGGGCCTGCGGCGTCGGCGGCAGCGCCGCCGGAAGCGCCTCGCCTCGGATCGCCGTCGGATCCGGGTCAGCCCCGCGCGTCGCCCGCTGCCACCCTCCGACTGCCGCGAGCACCCCGGCCGCCAGCGCCAGCCCGTAGAGGGTGAAGCGCCGCCCGCGCCCGGCCCTCGGGGCTGGTGTGTGTTCCGGCGCCGGCGCACGCCGCACGTGCTCGCGCACCCGAGGGAGCAGTCGTTCCAGGTACAGCACGTCGGGATCGGGCGTTCCGCTGCGATCCCAGAGGTAGTCATCTGCCACGGTCACCTCCCTCGCCCAGCCGCCTTCTCAGCAGATTGAGCCCCCGGTTGAGCTTCACCCGGACGTAGCCGTCGGCAAGGCCGAGCCGCTCGGCGATCTCCGGTCCGGTCATCCCTTCCACGAACCTGAGGACCAAGAGCTCGGCGAAACCCTGCGGCAGCTCTTGGATCTTGGCGAGCAGGCCGAGCGCCCGCTCGTCCAGGGACACCACGCCGAGCGCGGACTCGTCCGCTTCCCGGATTTTCGATGATTTGCGGGCGACGTCGATCGATCGGTTGCGAGCGATGCTCGCGAGCCAGGTCGGGAACGCCAGCGGCGCGCGCAGCGATGGCAGCCGCGTCAGGACGGTGACGAACACGTCGTGGAGCACGTCCCGGGCGTCCCCGGGCGAGACCCGGGCCAGCGCGATGCCGCGGACCGTCGGCTCGAATTGGTCGTAGAGCTGGGCGAAGGCGGCGCGGTCGCCGCCCTGGGCAGCGACCACCAGAGCGACGAACGCCGGGGCCGGGGCGGGGGCCTCCGGTGCGGCGCGCTGGGGCTCGGGCCGGGTCGCGATGACCTTCATCGGGGATTGGACGTACGACCCCGGTGGATCGTTAGCACCCTGGTGCAAGGCCGGGCTCCAGGCGGTGTCTTCGTGGCGCATGCGTCTGGCGGTGCCGGCCCTCATCCTCGCGTCGAGTTGCGCCTCGGTCGGGACCCCACCGCCGACGCAGCGTCACGCTCGGGTCGAGGCGGCCGCCGAACCCGAGCTCAGCGAAGAGCTGCCCTCGGTCGAGGGCGAGATCGGCGGGATGAGCCAGTACGGCGTCGAGCAGAGCTGGGCCGATCTGCACCCGCGGTTCATTCGCTGCGTGGAGCAGGCCAGCACTCGGCTCTCGGCGATTGGCGGCCGGGTGAGCGTGAAGCTGCGGGTCGATCGCGGCGGCAACGTGCGCTGGGCCTACCTGAACGACACCACCCTGGGCGACCGGGAGGCCGAGCTCTGCGTGCTCGAGCTGGTCAAGAGCCGCAAGTGGCCGCGGCCGAAGAGCGGAGAGGGTCTGGCCGAGACCCGCTTCGAGGTGGACGCGGCCGACACTCCCCGCGAGCTGCCCGCGGCGCGGGCGAGTGGGTTTGCTCGCCAAGCGGGTGCGGCGACTCGCGACTGCCGCAAGGGGGTGGCAGGGGCGTTCGTCGCCACGGTGTACCTGAGCGACACCGGCGAGGTGCTCGCGGCGGGGGTGGCCCCGCCCGACGAGACGGCCGAGAGCGCGTCGGACTGCGTGGCCGCGGCGCTCCTGGGTGTCCGCGCGCGGGGGCTGGTCGCGTCGCGCGACGCGCCGGCGAAGCTCAGCGTGAAGATCCGCTGAGCCTGCTCACGGCCAGGCGGCACACGAGGCGAACAGCGCGGCCGCGACGGTGTTGGCGTTGATCGCCGTGCAGAGTGAGGTGCAGAGCTTGCTACTGGTCTTGTCCTTGCAGCACTTGTTCGCGCCATCGATGAACGGCATCGCCCCGTCGACGCCGCCGGCGCACTTCGCGCCCGCGGCCTCGGTCGCGAAGCAGTCGAGCACCCCAGTGTCTTTCGCGCCGCCGGCGCTGGCGTCGGCCTCGCACTTGCTCAGGCAACCGCCGCACTCCAGGTGCTTTCCGCCGCTGAAGCCCAAGGTCTCGAGCTGTGGGCCGAGCACCGGCTCGACCGTGGCATTCTCGACCGCGCAGTCGCCGATGAACTGACAGTACGTCTGGCACTTGGCGGTGGCGGTCGAGCCGCAGCTCACCGCGTTCGGGTTGACGAAGGTCGCCGCGCCGTCGAGGCACTCGAAATTCTCCCCGGGGCCGGGCGCCGTGTACTTCCACGGGCTGCCCTGGGCGAGCCCCTTGGGGTGCGAAAGGAGGTAGTCGATCATCCAGGGGTTGGCGCCGCCGAGCCAGGCGTGCCCCAGGTTCTTGCCGCGGCAGTGGACCTGCTCGGCCTTGGCCTCGTAGTGCTGGCTGGCCAGCGCGCCCTGCTCCACGAAGTTCACGCTGGGGACCGTCTTGCCGCCGGCGCTGCCGCTGTAGGCGTCGTTGTCTCCGCCCCAGGTCACGAGCACCGCGACGCCGTCGACTGCCGGCGCTGGGCTGGGCGCGGTGAGATCGAAGATCCCCGAGGCCGGAATGCCACCGGCCACCAGGCTGGACCGCGCGCGAAGCACGCGGTTGGTGAAGATGCCGCCCGCCGAGTGCCCCGACACGTAGATGCGCTTCGCGTCGACCGGGTGGTGGGCGGCGACGCACTTCACGAGCTTGTCGAAATACTCGAGGTCCTTGTTCGGCAGGCTCTCGTCCTTGGCCTCGCGCATGCCGTCCCACACTGGCCAGATGGTGCCGTGGCCGGCGCTGTCCGGCGCGACGACGATGAAGCCCGCGTCGACGAAGCTCTGGAGCTTGGCCCGATCGTAGATCGCCTTGCCGTTCTCGCCGGTGCCGTTGAAGGCCACCATCAACGGCCGCGGCCCCGGAAAGCGGTCTGCCGCCGCCGCCGAGAGCTGCAAGTAGAAGCTGCGAGTCTCACCCCCGACGTCGAAGCCCCCGTGCTGCCCGCTGTCGGGCGCGGTCTGGAATGCCGCGGGGCAATCTGCCACCTGAGCTTCGAGCGCGACGGGGGGCACCAGGACCAGCGGGTCGGTGCTCGCGCCGCCCGAGCCACCCGCCCCGCCGGTGGCACCGGAGCCCCCGCCTGCGCCCCCTCCGCTCGAGTCGTCGCCCCCGCAGGCGGTGCAGATGAAGCCGAGCAGAGCTGCGAGCGCGACCAAGCGATTCATGGCCGCGGAAACTACGGCAGAACGGCGGCGTGTCAAATGCGAAAACGAGGCGCTTCGGTCTCGATCTACGATGGAGCCATGGGGAGCGACAGCGCCGAGCACTTCGATCTGGTCGTCATCGGTTCCGGGCCCGCCGGTGAGAAGGGCGCCGCCCAGGCGGCCTACTTCGGCAAGCGTGTCGCCGTGGTCGAAGCCGAGCCCGAGCCCGGAGGCGCGGCCGTTCACACCGGCACGCTGCCCAGCAAGACCCTGCGCGAGACCGCGCTCTACGTCTCTGGCTACCGGGCGCGAAACCTGTACGGCGTCGCGGTGGAGCTCGACTCGGCCGCCACGGTGCCTGCGCTGATCGCCCGCAAGAACGCCATCGCGGAGCTGGCCTCGCGCACCATCCGCGACAACCTGGCGCGCCACCAGGTGACGTACGTGCGTGGTCACGGCAGCTTCGAGGACGCACACACCGTGGTGGTCGAGGGCCCCGAGGGGGCTCGGCGCCTGCGCGGTGAGTTCGTGCTGATTGCCACCGGCTCACGCCCCCACCGACCGAGCGACATCGACTTCGCCGACCCCGGCATCGACGACAGCGACGAGATCCTGGGCATCGAGAAGCTGCCCAGCTCGCTCACCATCCTGGGCGGCGGTGTGATCGGTTGCGAGTACGCCTGCATGTTCGCCGCGCTGGGCGTGAAGGTCACGCTGGTGGACGCTCGGCCCGACATCTTGCCGTTTCTGGACAGCGAGATCGTCGGGCGCTTGCGTGAGGCCATGACCCACCTGGGGGTGCGCATCGTGCTCGGGCGTCGCTGGAGCCGCGTTGCCCGGGAAGGGAAGGGGATCGTGGCAGACCTGGGCGACGAGCGCGTCGTGAGCGAGTACCTGCTCTTCGCGGCGGGTCGCATCGGCAACACCGAGCGGCTGAGCTTGGACCGCATCGGTGTGACCGCGAACTCGCGGGGATACCTGCAGGTCGACGCGGCCTACCGCACCGAGGTGCCGACCGTGCTCGCCGCCGGCGACGTGATCGGGTTCCCGGCGCTGGCCTCGGCCAGCATGGAGCAAGGGCGCGTCGCGGTCTGCCACGCGTTCGGCTTCGCGTACAAGCAAGCGGTCGCCGAGATCGTGCCCTATGGCCTGTACACCATTCCCGAGGTGAGCGCCGTCGGAGAGAGCGAGGAGAGCGCACGGGTCAAGGGCATGGACGTGGTCGTGGGGCGGGCGCTCTACCGAAACAACGCCCGCGGTCAGATCACCGGCGACGTCGACGGCATCACCAAGCTGGTGGTCGAGCAAGCCACGCGGCGCGTGGTCGGGGTCCACGTGATCGGCGAGCGCGCCACCGAGCTGGTCCACATTGGGCAGACCGCCCTGCACTGCGGCGCCAGCGTCGACCTCTTCATCGAGATGGTGTTCAACTATCCGACCCTGGCCGAGAGCTACAAATACGCCGCCTACGAGTGTCTGGCGGCGCTCGCCCGCGGACCAGGCTGACGTGCCGGTTTTCCTTGGCCTCCCCGAGGCCCGGGCGGGGTATCATCGCGGGTCCAAGTGTCGGAGGGTTCCGCGAAGCTGCCGGTGGCCGGTGAGGTGCTCGCCGGCAAGTACTCGATCGTGCGTGTGATCGGGGAAGGCGGCATGGGCGTCGTCTTCGAAGGTCGCCACGATCGCCTCGGTCAGCGGGTCGCGATCAAGGTGCTGCGCGAGGAAGAGCGAAAGAACCGCGAGGTGGTCGCGCGCTTCGAACGCGAGGCCCGGTTGGCCGCAAAGCTGAGGAGTGCCAACGTGGCCCGGGTCACCGACGTGGACGTGCTCGCCGACGGCACGCCGTTCATGGTCATGGAGTACCTCGAGGGCGTGGACCTGGATTTCGAGCTCACCCAGCGCGGCCGCTTGCCGGTGCCCGAGGCGGTCAGCTACGTGCTCCAGGCTTGCTCGGCGGTGGCCGAGGCTCACGCGCTGGGGATCGTCCACCGCGATCTCAAGCCCCACAACCTGTTCTTGACCGACGACGGTGAGCGCCGCCTGGTCAAGCTGCTCGACTTCGGTATCTCGAAGACCACCACCGACGAGCCCGACTCGGTGACCCTCACGCGCTCTTCGCTCGGGACGCCGCTCTACATGTCGCCCGAGCAGATCCGCTCCGCCCGCAACGCCGACCAGCGTTCGGACCTGTGGTCGCTGGGCGTCATCTTGTACGAGCTGATCACCGGCAGCCCGCCGTTCGACGGCGATGGCCCGGCGGCCGTGATCGCCTCCATCACCGCAGACACGCCGCCCCCACCCCACGAGCTCAGGCCCGAGATGAGCCGCGCGCTCTCCGACGCCATCCTGCGAGCGCTGGCGAAGGACCCGGCGCAGCGCTATTCGAGCGTGACCGAGTTCGCCGAGGCGATTCAGCCGTTTGGTGTGGCCGGCTCGTGGGCGCCGCCAGCTCTCACGGCGTCGCAGCCGCGGATCAGCTTCCCCGAGCTGCCGCGCATTTCGGCCGATGCCATCACGCTGCTCGACTCGACGCCGGGGCGCGACAGCCTCCCCGACCTCGGGGAGTCGCAAGCGCCCGTCGCCGCGTCGTCCCGGCCGGCCCTCGAGCCTGCCGGGGCGAAGCGGGTCGCTCCGCTGCTTCTGGCTGCTGCCGCCGTGGCCCTGGTCGGCGTCGGCGTGGCGCTCGGGTGGTCCTCTCGAAAACCGTCCGAGGCTTCTGCGCCGGCGGCTGCCCCTCCCGCGCCCTCGGCACCCGCGGCGCTTCACGCGCCGACCACGGAACCCGCTCGGCCCACCGTCGAGCCCGCGGCCCCGCCGTCCCCCGCGCTCTCTTCCTCGGCGCGCGCGTCGAAGCCCCGCGTCGCCGGGGCTGGGCCGGTGCCGTCGGCCGCCCCCTCCGCGCCTTCGGCCAAACCCAGCGCGGCGCCGGCGTCGCCCAAGAGCACGGAGAACCCGCTGCACCTATGAAGCTCTGCCTCCGCTTGCTGTTCTGCGTCTCGGTCGTGGTGTGGGCGCCCGCCGCGGCCCATGCCGACGAAGCGCCTCCGCCAACCACCTCCGAGGCATCGCGTCTGAAGAGCGAGGGCGACGACGCCATGCAGCGGCTGGACTACGTCCAGGCCCTCGCGCTCTACGACCGGGCGTACTCGCTCGAGCAGAACCCGGCGCTGCTCTACAACCGCGGTCGCGCGCTGCAGGCGCTCGGGCGCTTCCCGGACGCGCAGGACGCCCTCGAGGCCTTCGACGCGCAGGCCCCTGAAGAGCTGAAAGCCCGCGTCCCCAAGCTGCGCGAGCTGCTCGCGGAGGTCCGCGCCAAGGTCAGCGTGCTGTCGCTCGAGGCAAACGTGAGCGGCGCGCGCGTGTTGGTGAACAGCCGTCTGGTCGGTACCACGCCGCTCGGTGCGCCCCTGCGGCTCAATGCGGGCCTCGCGGGGCTCGAGGTCACGGCCGAGGGCCATCACCCGTTCAAGCAGAAGGTCGAGCTCACGGGCGGCGGGCGCGTCTCGCTCAGCGTGGTGCTGCACTCGAAGAGCACCAGCGGTGTGCTCGAGGTCCGGTCGCCCGTCGCCGGTGCGCGGGTGTGGGTCGACGGTCGTCGCATCGGTTCGGTGCCCGCCCAGACCATCGTCGAGGCGGGCAGTCACGAGGTCGTGGTTCGCCGCGAGGGCTACGAAGACGCCACGACGCGCGCGGTGGTGCGCGTCGGGGGGACCAGTCGCCTGGACGTTCCGCTGCGTGAGCCCCCTGGGATCACCTCGCGCTGGTGGTTCTGGACCGGGGTCGGCGCGGTCGTGCTGGGCGGCACGGCGCTCACCGTGGCGCTCTTGACCGAGCGCGAGCCCGAGTCGGGCAGCATCCCCCCCGGGCAGGTGTCCGGGCCGCTGGTGAGGTTCTGAGCCATGCGGGCCCTTCGACCCAGTCTCGCGCTCTTGCTCGTTGCCGGCCTGCTCGTGCCCGCATGCCGCGAGCCCACCCAGCTCACGCTGCACCTCAGCACCGACGCCAAGTGCGTGGACGTGAAAGGCACCAGCATCACTGTCGGCGCCCACGGCAAGCTCGAGGACAAAGATCCCGTCGCCCGCACCTCGGAGTGCAGCGCCAGCACGGGCAGCGTGGGGACGCTGGTCGTCGTGCCGAGTGGCGACAAAGACGACCCGGTGTCGGTCCGCGTGGTCACCGGCGTCGGCAAGAGTGCCGAGTCGTGTGTCAAAGACGGCTACGTGGGCGGCTGCATCGTCGCGCGACGCACACTGCGCTTCTTGCCGCATACCTCCCTCGACCTGCCGATCGCGATGAGCGTCGACTGCCTCGACGTGCCTTGCGAGGCCACCCAGACCTGCCTCGAAGGCAAGTGCGTGTCCGCCGCCACCCAGTGCACCGGGGCAGGCGATTGCAAGCTCAGCTCGCCGCCGGGTGACGGGGGCGCGGGCGAAACCGGGACCGGCGGCGCGGCCGGCTCGGGCGGAAGCGCCGGCAGCGATGGCGGCGGCGCCGGCGGCACGGGAGCAACGGGCGGTACAGGAGCGACCGGCGGCACCGGGGCGACCGGTGGCACCGGGGCGACCGGTGGGGGTGACGCCGGCCCGGATGCAGACGCCGGTAGCGACGCGTCGGACGCCGGGGGCGATGTGAGCGTCACGTGCACCGGCACGATGGGCGAGTGCGACGGAAACCCGAGCCAGCTCTGCGAAACGGACCTCTCGACCAGCAAGAAGCACTGCGGCAAGTGCGGTCACGATTGTCTCGGGGGCGCCTGCGTGACCGGCGCGTGCCAACCGGTCACGCTCTACTCGAACGCCGTCAACGGCCCGTCGCGGCTCGCGCTGGACGCGACGCACGTCTACTTCGTCGACTACAAGGGCGGCACGGTTCGCCGCATGCTGAAAGACGGCACCGTGCAAGAGCTACTGGCGACGGGCGCCGAGTGCAACCGCATCGCGGTCGACGCGACCCACGTCTACTGGACCGAGCAGACTCCGAAGCTGGTGCGGCGCGCACCGAAGGCCGGCGGCGCGGCCGAGACGCTGGGCACCGGCGTGAGCTCTGCCCTCGGGCTCGCGCTCGGCGCGAGCGATGCCTACTTCAGCGACATGAGCGCCACCGGCGCGGTCAACCGCGTGCCCAAGTCGCCCGGAAGCATGCAGGCCCTTGCCACGAGCGTCCCCTGGCCACTGGAGCTGACGATCACGACCAGCCACGCGTATTGGACCACGTTCGCCAACAACGGCGCGCTCCGCCGAGTGCCGCTCGGGGGCGGGGCGACCGAGGTGGTGGTGTCGAACGTCGACAACAGCTTCGGCATCGCGAGCGACGCGAACAACGTCTACTTCACCGTGCTCGGCACGGGCGCGAACAAGGGGCTGGTCCAGTCGGTGGCGCTGTCGGCGCCCCTTCCGGCGACGCCCACGGTGCTGGCCGCCGCGCAGGGGGGGCCCCGCGGGTTGGCGCTGGATGCGACCCACCTCTACTGGACCAACTCGGACACCCAGACCGTGATGCGCATCGCCAAGGACGGCAGCGAGCTGCAGAAGCCGACGACCATGGCCACCGGCGGTATCGAGCCCTTGGGGGTCGCGGTCGACGACGTTGCCGTCTACTGGGCAGACGAGAAGGCGGGAACGCTCTCGCGCGTCGCGAAGTGAGCGATGGCCCTGGTCAAGCGCCGGCCGAAGCTCCAGGTGGTCCATGCGCTGGGTCACCCGAGTCGCGTTTTGAGGTAGTGTGCCGTCGATGTCGAAGCGCGCCCTTTTGGTCCTTACCGCCCTCGCCGCCCTCTCGGCCTGCGAGGAAGAGAAGAAGCCTGCGGTCGCCACCGCCACTGCCAGCGCGGCCGCGGCTGCCAAGCCTCCGCCGCCGCCCTCGGCCAGCGCCGACCCACCGAAAGAGGCGAAGAAGCCCCGCCCCAAGAAGAGCGCGGCCGACTGCCCGAAGGGCCCGGCCGTGGCGTTCGACGACAAGGCGGTCGAGGCCGAGGTGCGCAAGAAGCTGAGCAAGGCCGACGGCGACATCACCCAGGCGGACCTCGGCAAGCTCAAGAGCCTGAACCTGTCCCAGGTCGAGACCCACCAGATCGATCCGTGCCTCATCCCTCACGCCAAGAACCTGAAAGAGCTGTTCCTCGGTCCCGGCGATCTCGACGACCTCAGCTTGCTAGCGGGGCTGACCCAGCTCGAGTCGCTGCGCGCGAGCATCAACAAGGTGAACGACCTGGGGCCCCTCGAGAAGCTGACCAAGCTCGATCGGATCGATCTCGGGCGCACTCAGGTCACGGACCTCACGCCGCTCAAGGGACTGAAGAACCTGACCGAGCTCGCTCTCGACGACACCTCGGTGCGCGACCTGACCCCCCTGGCGGGGCATCCGAAGCTCGAGCGGCTGAGCATCCAACGCACGCAGGTCAAGGACTTCAGCCCCCTGAAGGACGTGAAGACCCTGAAGTTCTTGTACGTGGCCGGCACCCCGGGCAGCGACATCAGCGTGCTGCAGCCGCTGCGCGACAAGGGGCTGAAGGTCATCGATCAGTGAGTCACGACGTCTGCCCGGCGATCTCGGGGGGCGTCGTCTTCGCCCGGGGCACCGTCCGAGCGCGCATGCGTGGCAGCTCGACCCACTCGTCCCACTCGGGCCCCCAGCCGGTGTAGTGGATCTTGTAGAAGCCGTTCTTGATGGTCACCACCTCGGCGGGCCACCAGCTGCCGTGCCACTCTACGTCGACGCGCTGGCCTACGCGGGCGCTCGCCAGCGGCGCGACTGGCGCGGCGGGCGCGGCTGCGCGGATCCGCTCGGGGCCGACCCACTCGTCCCATTCGGAGCCCCAGCCGGTGTAGTGGATGCGGGTGATGCCCGAGCGGGTCTCGAGGACCTCTGCAGCCCACCACTGCCCACCCCAGAGCACCTCGACCGCGCGGCTGACGCGCGGCGCCACGGCCAGCACCGGGCGGGTGGGCTTGGCGACCAGGGCGGGGGCTGGGCGGCGGGGTTTCGCGGGCTTGGACTCCGCTCCAGCCGTCACGGCCACCAGACTCACTCCCAGGGCGATCAGCAACCGGCGCAACATCGCTTCGTCCTCCTGCCGTCGACCCAACGCGCGGGCCGCAAGTCCACTTACGCCCGAGCCAGCGGAAAGATTTCGGCACAGGCCCCAGATCGGCTCAGAGCTCGATCTGCGAGCCGACTTCCATCACCCGGTCCGACGGGACGTTGAAGAAGGTCGATGCGCGCTGCGAGTTGCGGCTCATGAAGGCGAACACGTGCTCGCGCCAGATGGCCATGCCCTCGCGCTTGGTGGCGAGCAGCGTCTCGCGACCCAGGAAAAAGGTGGTGTGCTCGATCGACCAGTCTTCCAGGTGGCGCTCGTCGAGCAGCTGGGGAATGTCCGGCTGCTCCATGAAGCCGTAGCGTGCGACCACGCGTCGGAAGCCCTCGGGCAGGTCCTCGACGGTCACTCGCTTGTCGGGCATCACACGGGGCTCTTCGGTGGTGACCACGGTGAGCAAGATCACCTGCTGGTGGACCACACGGTTGTGCGTGAAGTTCTGCATCAGCGCCGGCGGCGTGCCATCGGCGTTGCTGGTCATGAACACCGCCGTGCCCGGCACCCGCGCCGGGCGCTCGATCCGCATCAGCTCGAAGAAGTCCACGAGCGGGATCATCTGCTCGCGCCAGCGCCTCCCCAGGAGCGCGCGCCCGTCCTTCCAGGTGGTCATGAGCACGAAGATCGTGCCTGCGATGGCCAATGGGACCCAGCCACCGTGTGGGATCTTGACCAGCTGGGCGCCCCAGAACCCGACGTCGACCACCAGCAAGAAGAGCGTGAGCCCCCCGGCAGCGGCGGCGCTCCACCCCCAGCGGTGCCGGGCGACCACGTAGGCGAGCAGGGTGGTGATGACCATGGTCGTGGTCACGGCGATGCCGTAGGCCGCCGCCAGCTTGGATGAGGAACCGAACCCCAGCACCAACACCACGGTCGCGATCATCAACATCCAGTTGATCGCGGGCACGTAGATCTGCCCGATCTGGGTGGACGAAGTGTGCTTGACCGCGATGCGTGGCCAGAACCCCAGCATCATGCCCTGGCGCGTGTACGAGAACGCGCCCGAGATCACCGCTTGCGACGCGATGATGGTGGCCATGGTCGCGAGCACCAGCATCGGGTAGAGCGCCCAGGCCGGCGCCGAGCGATAGAACGGGTTCGAGGCGAACTCGGGGTTCTTCAGCAGCAGCGCGCCTTGTCCGAAGTAGTTGGTCAAGAGCGCGGGCCCGACCAGGAAGATCCAGGTGACCTGGATCGGTCGCCGGCCGAAGTGGCCCATGTCGGCGTAGAGCGCCTCTCCGCCGGTCACGACCAGGAACACTGCCCCGAGCACCAGAAACCCGGCCACCTTGTTCTCGAGCATGAACCTGACAGCGTGGTGGGGGCTCAGCGCCTCGAGCACGCCCGGGTTCCCGATGATGTGCGTGGCGCCGATGACCGAGAGCACTGCGAACCAGACCAGCATCACGGGTCCGAAGACCGCGCCGATGCCGGCGGTGCCACGGCGCTGCACCATGAAGAGCCCGATCAGGATCACGATCGTGGTGGGGATGACGAAGCGTTTGAGCGCCGGCGCTGCGACTTCGAGCCCTTCGACCGCGCTGAGCACCGAGATGGCCGGAGTGATCATTCCGTCGCCATAGAGCAACGAGGCGCCGAAGATTCCGAGCGCGATCACGATCTTCGGCCCGACTTTGCCTTTGATGCTCGCCAGCGCCAGCGCCATCAGCGCGAGCTCGCCCCCCTCGCCCCGGTTGTCTGCGCGGAGGACGTAGACCAGGTACTTGACGGTGACGACGATGAACAGCGCCCAAGCCATCAACGACAACACTCCGAGCACGTTGCCGCGCGTTGCAGCGATGGCGTGGTCCCCGTGGAAGCACTCGCGGAACGCGTACAGCGGGCTCGTCCCAATGTCGCCGTAGACGACGCCGAGGGCGCCTAGCGCGAGCGGGCCGAGCCGGCCGGGCCCCCCGTGCCCCGACCCATGACTGCTCGCGGCGCCGGGCGCGGCGCGACTCGCGGGCGCAGGCTCGACGGGCTTGTCGGCCGCGTGCACGGGCTCGGCCGCTGGTGCGGGCTCGGCGGCGGCAGCGGGCTCCGGCTCGGGCTCGGCGGCGGCAGCAGGTTCCGGCTCGGGCTCGGCGGCGGGTTCGGCTGCGGCAGTGGGTTCGGCTGCGGCGGAGGGTTCGGATGCAGGTACGGGCTCTGCAGCGGGCTCGTCGGCGGCTGCGGGCGCGGGTTCGGCGACGGCTGCGGGCTCGGTGGCGCCAGCGGGTTCGACTGCGGCGGCGGCCTCGGTGGCGCCGGAGGGCTCCGCCTTGGGCGTCGCGTCTGGGTCGGGCGCCGCCTTCTTGTCGGAATCCAGTTCGCTCACGGGGCGAAGCGATACCTGGCTCCGGGATCGCTTTCAAGCTCGTGCCCCGAACCGGCTGCATTCCTTGCGCTGGTGTGTCGCCTCGCCCAGGCTCACTCTTGGCGTGACCATGCCCGCTCCGACGGTGGCCTGGCTCGGCGGCCACATCATCCCGTTCTCCGAAGCCCGCGTGCCGATCGAAGATCGCGGGCTGCAATTCGGCGAGAGTCTCTACGAGGTCGTCGCCGTCACCGCCCGGGAGCCGCGGCTCCTTGCCGAACACGCGGCACGCATGTCCGAGGCCGCCAAGCTCCTGGGTATCGAGGCTGGCGTGCCGCTGCCCGAGGACTGGGCACGCATCGTGCGCGATCTGTTGGCGCGGGAGGCCCTGGACGAAGCCCTGTTCATCGCGCAGGTCACCGGTGGCGTCGCGCCCCGGGCGCACGTGCCCGCGGAGCCGCCGGAGCCGACCTTCTTCGCGTACCTGCGACCGTTCCACTTCCCGCGCGCGGCGGACGTGGCCCGGGGGATCCGCGCCATCACGCGGCCCGACGTGCGGTGGGCGCTGTCGGACTTGAAGACCACCATGCTCTTGCCGGGCGTGATGGCGCGGCGAGAAGCCCTCGCGCGGGGCGCCGCCGAGGCGCTGTTCGTGGGGGCCGACGGCGTGGTGCACGAGGGCGCCGCGAGCAACGTCTTCATGATCGAGCACGGCCGCCTGCTCACGCCCGAATCCTCCCATCACCTCTTGCCCGGGTTGACCGGTCCCCTGGTCTCTTCGCTGGCAGCTCACGCGGGGCTCGAGGTCGTCTCGACGTCGATCGCCGTCGAGCGACTGCTTCGGGCGGACGAGGTCTTCGTCACGTCGACCACGTTGCTGGTCATGCCCGTCGTCGACATCGACGGGCATGACATCGGGTCGGGCGACCCTGGTCCGCAAACGTTGGCGCTCGCTCGAGCGTTGCGCGAGCGCTGGAAGCTCGCCTGATCGCGCTTCTCGGTTGACGCTGGCCGCGTCCACGAAAAGGCTGCGCCCCCTTCGAGGAGATGCCATGGCGGTCGAGCGGGGAATGCGTGCGCGGTTTCGCTACCGGTGGGAAGAGTTCCTGAGCGGCGGCGCCGGAAAGCAGTTGTTCTTTCTGTTCGTGCTGACCATGGCGCTGGTCGTGGTTTTCACCGTCCTCTCGCTCTTGGGCGGTGTGGCTGGCGTCGAGCTGTCCGAAGGGGGGCTCCTCGACCGCGCTTGGTTCTACTTCACGCGCTTCCTGGACGCCGGCACCATGGGGGGCGATGCGGGCAATCCCAACCGCTTCGTCTCGACCATGGCCACGGTCGCCGGCGTCGTGGTGGCCGGTCTGCTCATCTCGTCACTGGCGGGGAACTTCCAGGAGCGGCTCGAAGCGATTCGGCGCGGCATTTCGCCGGTGATCGAGCACGACCACTTCTTGATCCTCGGCTGGTCCGAGAAGGTCTTCAGCGTCATCGACCAGCTCTCCGAGGCGAACATCGAGGAGGGCCGCATCGTCGTGGTGGTGATGGCCGAGCAAGAGAAGGTCGCGATGGAAGAGGCGCTGCGCGACAAGGTGCAGCACCCGAAGCGAGTGAAGCTCGTGGTGCGCAACGGCAGCTCGGTGGCGCTCAGCGACCTGGCCAAGGTCAGCTTCGAGCGAGCTCAGTCCATCGTGGTCCTGGTGGACGATGCCCAGCGAGATCAGCCCTACCGGGCCGACGGGCGGGTGATCAAGACGCTGATGGCGCTCTACAACCACCCCGACGGCCGGGGCCGAATCGACCAGGTGAAGGTCACCGCCGAGGTGATGTTGTCCGAGAGTCGCGAGATCGCGCAAATTGCCAGCCGCGGCCGCGCCCAGGTGATCAACACCAACGACATGATCTCGAAGGTCATCTTGCAGACCTCGCGCATCAGCGGTCTGAGCTTGATCTACGACGAGCTGTTCCGCTTCGAAGGCAACGAGATCCACTACGCGCGCTTCCCCCAGACCGTGGGCCGTCGCTTCGGCGAGATCGTGCTCGAGTTCCCCAACGCCTGCCTGATTGGCGTGGGCAAGGCCGACGGATCGGGCCACCTGCTCAACCCGCCTGCCGATCACGTGATCGCCCCCGACGAAGAGCTGTTGCTCGTAGCCGAAGACGACCACATCGCGTGGCAGCCCTATCAGGGGCCGCTGCGCATCGAGCAGATCCAGATCCCGTCGCCCCCGGCCGCCGACAAGCCCGTCGAGCACCTGCTGGTGCTCGGCTACAACGAGAAGCTCTTCCCCATCTTGAAGGAGTTCGACTCGTACGTCGGGCCCGGGTCCTCGGTGACCTTGATCAACTCGGTGTCGCTGGAAGAGCGCCAGCGCGAGATTGCCGACAAGTGCGGCGACCTTCAACTCAAGGTGCAGCACCTGGTCGGCGACTTCACCAACCGCCACATCTTGGAGCAGGTGAACACCGAGCGCTACCCGACGGTGATGGTCCTGGGCGACGCCTCGGACGCCCACGGCATGGACGAGAGCGAGGCCGCCGACACCCGGGCGATCATTGCACTGCTCTTGCTCCGCGACTTCCGGCACCGCGCCGGGGTCCACGGGCAAGAGGTGTGCAGCGAGATCCTCGACCCGCGAAACCGCGATCTGGCGGCCACCACCGAGATCAACGACATCGTGATCAGCAACGAGATGGTCAGCATGGTGCTCGCGCAGGTGACGCACGAGCCCCGCGTGCGCCCCGTGCTCGAGGACCTGTTCCAGTCCGAAGGCAGCGAGATCTACCTGAAGGACCTCGCCCGCTACGTGCCCCCCGGGCACCCGACCACCTTCGAGTACCTGATGTTGGCGGCCAAGGCGCGGGGCGAGGTGGCGTTCGGCGTTCAGATCCACGTGAACGACCCGGCGCAGCGCTACGGCATCCACTTGAACCCGTTCAAGTTCCGCCACGCGCAGATCACACCGAAGCCGGGCGATCGGTTGATCGTGCTCGCCGAGGACGACGGCTGATAGCTTCAGGTCGAGCTCGGCGAGCTCGCGCTGCGCCCGGCGGCCGCCCGGGTGCTAAGCTCGCTGACCCCGGCAGAGCAATGCGCTTCGCGTTTGGTATCAGTGCCCTGTGCACCCTCTTGGCGACCGGCTGCGGCGGTGATCCCGAACCGTGCTCCGACTGCGACGGCACCCGGCTGGTGATGGATCTGGCCGCCGATCTGACGAAGCCCGAGCGGTTCTACGACGTGCCGTATCCCAGCGACCTCCGCCTCGACGCCGACGGCCACCCGATCCTCGACGGGTTTCCGAACCCGAACGAGGTGTTCATCCTCGGCGGGCTCGCGGCGAACGCCGAAGAGGCCAAGGGCTTCCCGGTGATCCCGGTGGCGCACCTCCGGTTCACCGCGCCGCTCGCGGTCCAGAGCTCCGAGACGGTGATTGCCGCCGACGCCGGCTCGCCCGTGCTCTTGGTGGACGTGGATCCGGCTTCGCCCGAGCGCGGCCGGCTGGTGCCGACCCTGGCCGAGAGCGCGGAGCCCGACCTCTACACCGCCGAGAACGTCCTGTCGGTGGCAGCGCGCCCGGGGTTCGTGCTGCGGCCCCACACCCGCTATGCGGTGGTCGTGCAAAGTCAGCTGGGCGGCGCCGACGGTCGGCCGCTCGCCCAGGCCTCGGTGCTCGCCCGGCTGGCGAAGCGAGCGCCCCGCGGCGAGGCCGAGCAGCGCGCGGACGAGCTGTATGCTCCGCTCTGGGAGACGCTCGACACCCTCGGGGTCGAGCGCGCAAACGTGGCGGGCGCGACAGTGTTCACCACCGGGGACGTCGTCGCCGAGCAAGCCGCGCTGAGCCAGGCCGTCGTCGACGCGTACGACGTGACCCTGACCGGGCTGAAGGAACACGTGGACGCCGAGCTCGGGGAGCTCTGCGTGCTCGAGGGCAACGTCGAGTATCCGCAGTTTCAGGCCGGCAAGCCGCCGTACAACACCGAAGGTCACTTCGTGCTCGGTGGCGACGGGTTGCCCGTGCTGCAGCGCAAAGAGATCGCGCCGATCAAGATCGTCCTGCCCAAGACGCCGATGCCTCCCGGCGGCTATCCGCTGATGGTCAACATCCACGGCTCCGGCGGCTTCAGCATCGCGATGGTGCGCCCGGTGGGGGACGACGGCCAGCCCGGCGGGCCGATCGGACCCGCGTTCCCCTACGCTGCGCAGGGCATCGCCATGGCGGGCAGCGCCATGCCGCTCAACCCCGAGCGCTTTCCGGGGGCGTCGGAGACGGCCTACCTGAACGCCAACAACTTGGCGGCGATGCGCGACACGTTCCGCCAGGGGCAGATCGAGCTTCGGTTGTTCGTCGAGGCGCTGGCCAAGCTGAAGATCGAGCCGGCCGCGCTCGGCACCTGCACCGGGCCGACCCTGCCGACGGGCGTCACCCACTTCCGCTTCGACCCGAAGCAGCTGCTGGTCACCGGGCAATCGATGGGCGGCATGTACACCAACATGATCGCGGCCACCGAGCCGAGCCTCTTGCTCGCGGTGCCCACTGGCGCGGGCGGGCTCTGGCCCCACTTCATCGTGCATACCCCGCTCCAGGGCGGGAAGTTCACCGGGTTCCTGAAGTTGATCTTGGGCACCGACGTGAAGCTCACTCATCTGCACCCGGTGCTGGGGCTCGGCGCGGCCGCGCTGGAAGCCGCCGATCCGTTCGCGTATGCGCCACGCATCGCGCGTCGGCCGCTGCCGGGGCATCCCGTCCGGCCGGTCTTCGATCCCGTGGCCCCCGACGACAGCTACTTCGCCCAGGTCACCTACGACGCCATCGCGCTGGCGTACGGGCACCAGCAGGCCGGGTCCGAGCTCTGGCCCGCCATGCAGCAGGCCTTGGCGCTGAACGAGCTCGACGGGCTCCTCCCGTTTCCGGTCATGAACAACCGCAAGAGCGAAGGCGGCGCCGCGTACACCGGGGTGGTGGCGCAGTACGCGCCGAAGGCGCTGCCCGGCGAGGCGAAGGCCGACGGCCATGCCATCTACTCGCATCGCGACGACTTGAAGTTTCAGTACGCCTGCTTCGCGGCATCGTTCCTGAAGACCGGCAGCGCCACGCTGCTCGCCCCGAAAGCGGACTGGAAAGCGGCCTGCCCCTGAGTCAGAGCTTGCTGCGCTTCGTCGCGTCCATCGGCAGCGTGCGCTCGATGGGCTGGGTCTTCTCGATGAGCAGGGTCTTCTCGGCCTTCGAGAGCAGAGCGCCCTCGTCGGACTGTGCCTCGCCTTGCCCCTGCTTGATTTTCATCAGCCCGAAGCCAGCCGCCACGACTCCGGCGAGCTCGATGGCCAGGAACACCAGCACCATCGCGCCAGGCCAGCCCTCCGCGGTCAGTGCGTAGATCCGAGCGCCGAACACGCCCAGGAGCGACAAGAGGGCGCACAAGAGGCCGGGCAGCTGCCACTCGCGCCGCATGGCCGTGACCGCCAGGAACACGCCGAGCCCGAGCTGGACACCCCCGTAGAACGCCCGCAGCTCGACCAGACCGAGGCGGCTGGTGGTCGACACGTCGGCGTAGGCGGCGAGCTTTTGGGGAGCCAGCAGGAACGCCACGCCGAAGGCGATGAAGCCCGCGGCGAGTGCCAAGAGCACCACGCGCGGGGTGCCCGACGTGGGCTCGGATTCGGCCATGGCGGGACTCTAGGGCAGGTCGCGCTCGGGTGCGATAGCATGCGCGAGCGTGCACGTGCCGCCCCGATGACGCTCGCAGATATCGGCTTCGATGCAGAGTTCGAGCAGGCGTTTGCCGCGCTCGCGGTCGCGCCCGGCTTTGCGGGTCGGGTGACCCGCATCGACGCGGATCAGGCCCAACTCGTCACCGACTCCGGCGAGGCAACTGCCCGCGTGCCCCGCCGGGTGGTCCGGGTCGAGCCCGGGCGCCCGGTCACCGGGGACTGGGTCGCGTGCTCGGCGAGCGCCGAGCCCGTGGTTTCTGCCGTGTTGCCCCGGCGGTCCGAGCTGGTGCGCCGCGCTGCTGGCCGGCGCGCGCGGCCCCAGGTGCTGTGCACCAACGTCGACGTGCTGTTCGTGGTGATGGGCCTCGACGGCGACTTCAACCTGCGTCGGCTCGAGCGCTACCTCACGCTCGCGGCCGACGGTCGAATGAAGCCGGTGGTGCTGCTGACCAAGGCCGGCCTGTGTGCCGACCCCGCGGCTCGTGCCGCCGAGGCGCGGGGGGTGGCGTGCGGCGTCGACGTGTACGCCATCGACGTCCTGGCGGGCATCGAGACCGACGCGCCCGTGCGCCACCTGGGCCCGGGGATCACCGCGGCCGCCGTCGGCTCTTCGGGCGCTGGCAAGTCCACGCTGGTGAACTTCCTGATGGGGTCTGACCGGATGCGCGTCGACGCGGTGCGTGCTCACGACGATCGCGGCAAGCACACCACCACCCATCGCGAGCTGATGTTGCTGCCGCAGGGCGGCGCCATCATCGACACTCCGGGGATGCGCGAGCTGGGGCTCTGGGCCGAGGGCGAGGCGCTCGAGACGGCCTTCCCTGACGTGATCGCGCTCTCGTCTGGTTGCCGGTTCCGCGACTGCCGGCACCAGACCGAGCCGGGCTGCGCCCTGCGGGCCGCGGTCCAGAAGGGCGGCCTCGACGCCGCCCGACTCGCGAGCTACATCGCGCTCGGCAAGGAGCTGGAGCGCCGGTCCAACCCCACCCGGCGAGGCTGACGTCGCATGGCAGAGAACCAGTGGCGCTGGATTGGGACCGACGGGTTCGAGTACACCGGCAACCTCGAGAAGCTTCAGGCGGCGGTGCGTGATGGCGGTGTCTCTCCGACCTGCATGGTCTCGTCGACCCTCATGGAGGGCTGGTTGCCGGCCTCCGAGGTCCCCGAGCTCGGGGCGCACGATGCCCCGCTTCCCGCGTTCAAGGTCGAGGACGAAGCGCCGACCATGCGCGACAACCCGCTGCCCGAACCGCCGCTGATCGAACCCGAGCCCCCCACCGCGCGCCGGGGCGCTGCGAAGGGGTCGAGCGCGCCTTGGGTCATGGCTGTCGTCGTGCTCGGGCTGGCCGTGCTGGGCGCGATCGGGGGTGTCTCGCTGTGGCTCGCCCGCCGTCCCCAGGCAATGCCTCGGGCATCGGCGTCAGCGGCTGCCTCGGCGGCGGTCGCGCCCCCGCCGCCGCTGAGTCGCACCTGCGCCGCCGGGCGCGCGCGGCTGATCTCGAAGCCCGCCTACGGAAAGGTGCCGCTCGAGGTCGCCGCGGTGGGTCAGGGCCGCGTCGCCGTGGGGTTCGCGCGCACCCGGGCCGAGGCCGAGGTGGTGGTGCTTGCCGCCGAGTCCTTGGACGAGCACAGCAAGAAGCGACAGCCCAGCAAGGCCACCGTGACGGGGGCGCAGCCGCTGCTCCGGGGCGATGGCGTCGAGTTGGTGCTCGACACCGAAGAGTCCAACCTCGCCGATGCGCGCACCATCCTGGGCGACGACCCCTTGCGGATCGGGGCCGCACCACGAGGAATTGCCCGGAGGGCAGGGGACAGCGAGCCGGACGTGATCTGGCCATTGAACGAGCGAGAGCTCACCCCGGTCCGAGTCGAGAGCCATCCGACGGCCGGTCACTTCGTCGCGCTCCGCGCCGGCGGGCAATCCGGCAAGGTGCTCGCAGGGTGGCTCGGCCGAAACGGCGAGAAGTCCACCGACCTCGTCGCACCCGAGCTGCCCAAGGTAGCGGTCGGCACGCCCACGCCGGTGGTGAGCCGGGGCAGCGCGCTGATCTTGGTCGCTGCCAAGGCCAGCGACTCGGACGACTACCAGCTGTTCGCCGGCAAGTCCCCGGTCGGGAAGGTCCCCGAGCGTTTCGCGCCCGTCGCGCTGGGCCCGGGGGGCGCCCGGATCTCACCGGCGGCCGTCGCCCTCGGCGATCGCGGCTGGCTCTTGCAGTGGACCGAACGCACCCCCGCCGGTCACGTGGTCAAGCTGCGTGTGCTCGACGAGGCGCTCGCTCCGGTGGGCGAGGCCATCGCCGTTTCGCCTCAGGGGGCAGACGCCGGCCAGGGCCGCGTGTGGCTCGAGGGGGACCGAGCGGTCTCGTTCTTTCTGGTCTCGACCGGCGAGCAGCACGAGCTCTGGGCCGCGCCGCTCAGCTGCAAGTGAGGCTCAGGGCTTCGGCGCGTAGAACCACTTCGGGCCCTTGCATGACGCGCCCGCGCCGTCGCAGGCGGTGACCGCGCCGCTCTTGCGGAACCCATCGAACAGAGTGGCCTGGAGCTCGGCGTCGTTGTTGCACACGTGGTAGTCGGCCAGGGTCTCTTTTGCGGCGGCGACGATCTTGCCGAGCGCCTCATCGAAGCCCGAGGCCCAGTCGAAGCCCGAGGCCCAGGTGCAGCTCGGCAGCGCCGCGAGCACGCCGGCGATGTCACCGGCCTTCAGCTTCTGCACGAGCCCTGCAGCGTCGACCGCGCCCGTGCAGGTGAGGTGCGCCATCACATACCCTTCGATTTCGGCCACCAGCTTCTGCACCGCGGCGTCGCCCAGGGAGTCCATGCTCAAGAACTGGGTCCCGCACTCGCAGCCGTCGTAGGCGGTGAGCAGCGCCTGGAGCTCGCTCCACGTCGCCGTCGCCTGCATCGTGCCGACGTCGACCAAGAACACCGCGCCGGTGCCGTCCTTGTCCCCGGGCTTGGTGCCGTGGTTCTCGCGAAACGCGGTCTTCACGAGCTGCCCGCCGCAGCTCACGTTGATCTGCGTCGTGGTGTGCGGCGGCCAGAGATCACTGCTGCGGCCTGCGGTCTCTTTGTAGGCGTCCTTCTGGAGCCAGGTGAAGGTGGCGGTGCAGCTCTCGGTCCCGGCCACGCCGCCTCCGCCGCCCGAGCCGCCTCCGGTGCCCCCCGCGCCGCCGGCTGCGTCGCCGCCGCCGTCGTCCGACGAGCAGCTGGCGAGGGTGAATGCCGAAAAGACCAAGGCAGGCCAGAGCGAAGCGCGCATGGGCGCAGCCTAGATCGGAACGGTGACGCTTGCTCGGTGTCTTGCTCGGCGTGACACTCGGTGCGTTGGCACGTGCGGCCTTGATTTCTGCCTGTGTCTTGGCGGCGTGCGCTGTCCCGGGTGCCGCCTTGCCCGGCCCTTCGCCCCCGGCCGTGGCGGCACGGCCCGCGCCCACCGCTTGGCCCGAGCTGCCGCTGACGCCGGAGGGAGCCCATCGCGTGCTCGCGGCGCACACGCGTCGCCCACCGCGCACCGAGCCGACCCTCACCCGGGAGAGCCTCGAGGCGAGCTTGCTGAGCGCCGCTCGGAAGAACCAGCTGGTGTCCGGGTACGACACCATCGCGGCCTTCTTGCGGGCACGCGCCACTCGCCCCAGCTTCGTGCTCTTCGGCACCTATCACGACGCGCCGGGGCAAGTCGTCGCGTTTCGCCGGCTGGCGGGCGTGCTTGGGTTCGGCGCAACGGACGCCGTGATCGAGCAGTTTCATGCTCGAGGGCGCTGGAGCAACGTGCCGGCGCCCGAGCAAGCCGGCGACGCCGCGGCGCTCGATGTCGTCCCGCGCCTCGACGGGGTGATCGCCAGTCAGCGCGCTCACAATCACACCGCCTGGAAGTACGACTACCTGGAAGAGCTTCCAGCCCTGGTCGCCACGTTGCGTGCCGGCGGCGTTCGACTGCACGGCTGCGATCTGCCGACTGCGCTTCAGACGCGCCTTCGACCGGTCGGCGATGCCGCGCTGGCCGGGCTCCGCGAGCTCCATTGCGTGCTCGCACTTGGAGAGGGCGCGCACGGGCCTGCGACCGTCGCCATGCTCTGGGGGGCGCGTCACGTCGCGGCCGATGGCGTGCAGCGGTTCTTGCCCAGCGGTGCAACCGTGGTCTCGATCGAAGTGTTCGGTGGCCGGCCTTCGGGCGACGGCATCGAGGCACGGCTCGGCTTCCGATTCACGGATCCGGTGCTGTTCCCGGTCGAGGGCCGAGATCGCTTTGCGCTCGTGCTGCCGCTCGGCACCCTCGCGGCGCGCGTCGACCGCGCTCGCACTTCGCTCCGCGTCGGCGACCCGGTTGGCAAGCTGGTCGTGACCAGCGACCCCGAGGTCGAGCTCTGGGTCGACGGCCACGCCGAGCGCGTGGGAGCCCGACCCAGGGAGCTGCCGATTTTGCCGGGCCCGCACGCCTTCGTGGCGGGCAGCGTGGCGGGCGCCGTGTTCGTGCCGGAGGGCGGCTATTCCGAGCTCCACCTGGGCGGCGACACCCAGGTCATCGAGCACGCCCCGACGCCGTGACGGGAATCGCGCTCCTCACCCCGAGCGTTTTCAGCCGCGCATGCGGCTCGGGGCTCTCGTCACGCTGACGGCGCTGATCTCGGTGGCTGACGCCTCGCCCGGGGCGCCTCGGCCCGCGCTCCTCCGCGCTCCGCACCTGGCCGCGGCCCGGGCCCTGTCGCCTCGCGCGCCCGCCGGGCTGCGGCTGCCCGCGTCCACGCAGCTCGCCATCGAGCGCGAGATCGACCGCGCCATCGACCGCGGCGAGATGCCCGGCGCGGTCGTGATCGTCGGCCGGCGCGACGGGATCTCGTTTCGGCGCGCCTTCGGAGCGGCCCGCGTCGAGCCGGTGCGTCGCGCCATGACCGAGGGCGCGATCTTCGATCTGGCCAGCGTGACCAAGGCCGTGGCGACGGCGACGGCGGTCGCGGCCTTGGTCGAGGACGGTCGCCTGGGGTACGACGATCCGGTCCGCAGGCACCTGCCCGCGTTCGACCCTCGGGTCACCGTCCGCCACTTGCTCACGCACACCTCCGGCCTGCCGGCAGTGCTCGACGTGACGAAGAGCACGCTGCCCGAGATCTCGCGCGCTCCGCTCGTCGACGAGCCCGGAGTCCGACACCGCTACAGCGATCTGGGCTTCATCGCGCTGGGCGAGCTCGTGGCGCGGGTGGCGGGCGAGCGCTTCGAGGGCTTCGTCGCGCGCCGCCTCTTCGGGCCGCTCGGGCTCGTGGACACGGGCTTTCGCCCGGGGCCGAGCCCGCGGGTGGTGCCCACCGACGAGTGGCACGGTGTGGTGCACGATCCGCGGGCGCGGGCCCGGGGTGGCGTCGCCGGTCACGCCGGGCTGTTCTCGACCGCCGACGATCTCGCCCGGGTCGCCCGCATGCTGCTCGGCGGGGGCACGATCGACGGCCGCCGGGTGCTCCGCGCCGAGACGGTGCGGGCGATGACCGAGGTCCACGAGGTGCCCGGCGCCCGCGTGACTCTGGGTTGGGACGCGCCCGACGACCCCGCCAAGGCGGTCTTCTCAGCCAGGAGCTTTGGCCACGAGGGCTTCACCGGGACGTCGCTCTGGGTCGACCCTGACCGCGATCGCTTCGTGGTGTTCCTGAGCAGTCGCCTTCACCCGGATGGCGAGGGCAAGGTCGCCCCGGTGGCCCACGCGATCCGGGCGCACGTCGCGCACGCGCGCGAGGTTCCCGACGCGCCCCTGATCGAGCTCGGCGTCGATCGGTTGGCGCGCGAGGGGTTCTTGGCACTCGGGGGTCGACGGGTGGCGCTCTTGACCCATGGTGCAGCTCGCGACGCGTCCGGTCGCCGCACGCTGGATCTGCTCGCCGCGGCGCCCGGGGTCGAGCTGGTGCGGGTCGTCACCCCCGAGCACGGGCTGTCGGTTGCAGAAGACGGGCCCGTGCCCGACGGTCGCGACGGACGCACCGGAGTCCCCATCGTCAGCCTGTATGGGGCGGGAACCGTCCACCACGCGTGGGCCGGCGTCGACACCGTGGTGGTGGATCTGGTCGATGCCGGCGCGCGCTTCTACACCTACGTGGCGGCGCTGGTGCAGGCCCTCGAGTCGGGTCGCCGCGTAGTGGTGCTCGACCGCCCGAACCCGAGCGGCGGCGTGCCCGCCGGTCCGGTCTCGCGCGCCGTGCCGCGCTCGCTGATCGATCCGCACCCGCTCCCGGTGATTCACGGTATGACCCTGGGCGAGCTCGCCCGCTTCATCGCCCACGAGCGCGGGCTCGCCACCCCCGAGGTCGTTGCGCTCGCGGGTTGGCGTCGGAGCATGCGCTTCCGAGACACCGGGCTCGAGTGGTTCGACCCTTCGCCCAACTTGCGCTCGCCGCGCGCGGCGCTGCTCTACCCCGGCGTGGCGCTCTTCGAGATGACCAACCTCTCGGTGGGGCGCGGCACCCCGACGCCCTTCGAGTGGGTAGGCGCACCGTGGCTCGATCCCGGCGCGGTCATCGCCGCGGTCGGCCCAATCGAGGGCGTGGCTCTCGCGCCCGCGGCGCGCACCCCCGAGCGCGGACCGTTCCGCGGGGAGCGGTGCCCGGGGCTGACGATCTCGCTCGCGCCCCGCGCCGAGGCTTCGCCGCTGCCGCTCGCGATGGCGCTGGCCCACGCGCTTCGGACGGTTCACCCCCGCGAGTGGGATCACCGGGGCGTGGGTGTGTTGCTCGGCAGCCCGGACACGCTCGCGCGGCTGGGGCAGGGCGCCGCACCGAACGAGCTGATGGCAGGCTGGCCGCTCGAGCTCGAGGCCTTCGCGGTCCGTCGTCGCCCGTTCCTGCTCTACCAGTGAGCGGGAAATGCTAGCCTCCGCGGCCGCCATGCCGCTCCTGTTTCATCGCGTGCTGATCGCCAACCGCGGCGAGGTGGCCGTGCGCATCGCCCGGGCCTGCGACGCCCTCGGGGTCACGCCGGTCTTGGCGGTGAGCGAGGCCGATCGCGACGCCGCCTACACCAGCGGCCGAGAGACGGTGTGCCTCGGCCCGGCGCGCTCGGCCGAGAGCTACCTCGACCTGGTGAAGGTGGTGCAGGCGGCCAAGCAGATGCGCTGCTCCGCCCTCCATCCCGGCTGGGGGTTCCTCTCCGAGAACCCGACCTTCGCCGCACTATGCGAGGCGCACGGGGTCACCTTCATCGGTCCGCCCGCCCACGCCATGTGGCTGATGGGCAAGAAGACGCCGGCCAAGCGCGCCATGGGCGCGGCCGGTCTCACCCTCATCCCCGGCAGCGGCGGCGTGCTCTCGGGGCTGCCCGAGGCGCGCCGGGTCGCGGACCAGGTCGGCTATCCGGTGCTGTTCAAGGCCGAGAGCGGCGGCGGCGGGCGCGGCATGCGCATCGCGCGGGGGCCGAGCGAGGTCGACGAGGCGTTCACCGGCGCACAGCGCGAAGCCGCGGTCGCCTTCGGCGACGACCGCGTCTATCTCGAGCGGCTGCTCGAGGGCGGGCGCCACGTCGAGATCCAGGTCATGGCGGACCGCTACGGCAACGTCTGTCACCTGGGCGAGCGCGACTGCACGGTCCAGCGCAAGCATCAGAAGCTGATCGAAGAGTCGCCGTCGCCCGCGCTCTCGGCGGAAGAGCGGGCGCGCGGGGCAGAGCTGGCGCGGAGCGCCGCGGCCGCCATCGGCTACGTGGGCGCCGGGACCATGGAGTTTTTGCTCGACCAGTCGGGCACCCTCCGCTTCATGGAGATGAACACCCGCCTGCAGGTCGAGCACCCGGTCAGCGAGCTGCGCACGGGCATCGATCTCGCGGTCGAGCAGATCCGCGTGGCGGCCGGCTGCCCGCTGTCGTTCTCACAGAGCGACGTTCGTTTCGACGGTCACACCATCGAGTGTCGTATCAACGCCGAGGACCCGACGAAGGACTTCCGCCCGAGCCCGGGCACCCTCACCGTCTGGCAGCCGCCCGAGGTGAGCGATCACGTGCGCGTCGACACCCACGTGTCCCAAGGCTACAAGGTGCCGCCGTTCTACGACTCGCTGATCTGCAAGCTGATCGTCAAAGGCAGAGACCGCGAGGACGCCCGTCAGCGCATGATCGCCGCGCTCTCGGCGCTGCGGGTCGAGGGCATCCAGACCACCGTGCCCATGCACATCGCCGTTCTGAAGAGCGAAGAGTTCGCGAGCGGCCGCTACGACAACCGCAGCATCCCCGGCTGGAGTCAGTCCTGATGGCCCACGTCCCCGTCGTTCCCATCGGTCGCCCGCGCGAGAGCGTGACCGACGCCGCCACCTTCCAGAGCCACCGCGACGCGGTCGACGCCCTCGAGGCTCGCCTGCGCGACCGGCGCGCCGACGTCCACGCCGGGTGGGGCGAGAAGTACCAGAAGCGGGTACACGACAAGGGCAAGCTGACCGCCCGCGAGCGGCTCGCGCGGCTCTGTGACCCCGGGTCCCGCCCGTTCGAGGTCGGCACCTTCGTCAACCATGGCATCGAGTTCGAAGGCGGCCTGCGCTCGCCGGGGGCGGGGGTCGTCACCGCCTTCGCGCAGATCGAGGGTCGGTGGTGCATGGTGATCGCCAACGACAACACCGTGGCCAGCGGCTCGTGGTGGCCCAAGACACCCGAGAAGATTCAGCGCGCCCAGAGCATGGCGCTGCGCCTGCGCATCCCCGCGGTGTACCTGGTCGACTCGAGCGGGCTGTTCTTGCCCGAGCAGTCACGAGCCTTCCCCGGGATGCGCGGCGCCGGGCACATCTTCAAGATGAACAGCGTGCTCAGCGCCCACGGCGTGCCGCAGATCGCCGGCGTGTTCGGCGACTGCATCGCCGGCGGCGGGTACATGCCGATCATCAGCGACCGCGTGTACATGACCGAGCAGGCCTACATGGTGATCGCCGGGGCCGCGCTGATCAAGGGGGCGAAGAGCCAGAAGATGACCTCGCTCGACATCGGCGGGCCCGAGGTGCACGTGCACCAGAGCGGGTGTGCCGACGTGCGCGTGCCCAGCGACGAGGTGCTGCTCGACTGCATCCGCGGCGAGCTCCGGAAGCTGCCGACCTCGGGCGCGGCTTACTACCGCGGCGACGCGCGGGGCATCGAGCCGGCGTTCCCGGCCCACGAGCTCCGCGGCCTGCTCCCCCCCGATCACCGCGAGGCCTACGACGTGGTCGAGATCCTGGCGCGCCTGTGCGATCAGAGCCTGTTCTGGGAGGTGCTCTCGGGCGTGGGCGAAGAGATGATCTGCGGGGTGGGTCGCGTCGCGGGGCTCTGGGTCGGGTTCATCGCCAACCGCCAGGGGCTGGTCGGCGACCCCGAGCACCCGGGCCGCCAGCGTCCGGCCGCGATCCTCTACCGCGGCGGCATCGCCAAGGTCTCGGCGTTCAGCCGCGCGTGCAACGACGACGGCATTCCCATCGTCTGGCTACAAGACATCTCGGGCTTCGACATCGGCGCCGAGGCCGAGGCTCAGGGCCTGCTCGCCTACGGCTCGAACCTGATCTACACGAACTCGACCAACACCGTGCCCATGTTCACGGTGCTCTTGCGCAAGGCGAGCGGCGCTGGCTACTACGCCATGAGCGGCCTGCCCTACGACCCGGTGGTGCAGCTCTCGACCACGGTGGCCCGTCAGAGCGTGATGGAAGGCCGCACCCTGGCCATCGCGACCTACAACACCAAGCTCGACGACGACTTCGAGATCCTGAGCAAAGACCCGGACGAGCGCCGCAGCATCGAAGAGGGCATGAAGGCCGTCGAGCGCCGCATCGAGGCGGACATGGATCCGTTCGTCGCGGCCCGCCAGATGGACACCGACGAGATCATCGAGCTCGGAGAGCTCCGCGACTATCTGGCGATGCTGGCCGAGGCCGCCTATCAGAGCCCGGGCGTGCGGCGCATCAAGAACAGCCGGATCTGGAGCCTGCACGACCTGGCGGTGCTCGCCGAGGGCGTGCGATGAGCGCGCGGCGCCCCTTTCCCCGCGACGGTCGCGCATTTCATCGCACGCTGACCGCGGCCGGCGCGCGTCTGCCCGACGGTCGGGTCTCGGTCCGCTCGCCGGCGGTCGGCCTCTGGCGCGGCGCGCCGGCGCCCGGCACGTTGCTCATGCCCGGCGCGCACCTCGGCCAGATCGAGGCGCTCGGCGTGCTCCACGACCTGGTGCTCGACGACCACGCTCACGGCTTGGTCCTCGGCGAGGGCTCCGCGTCACGGCTCGCCCGGCAGCCGGTCGAGCACGGCACGCTGCTCTTCACCCTGGACCCGAGCGCGGGCGCGGTGCTGGCGGTCGAGGCCGAGGCCGAGGCCGGCGCAGGCGCTGCCGGGCTCGAGTTCCGCGCGCCCTCGAGTGGGCGCTTCTACCTGCGGCCCGCGCCGGACAAGCCGCCCTTCGTCGAGGCCGGCGCGGTGATAGAGGAAGGTCAGACCGTGTGCCTGCTCGAGGTGATGAAGACCTTCCACCGCATCAGCTACGGCGGCCCGGGCTTGCCGAAGCGTGCCAGGGTCACCACCGTGGCCGTGGCCGACGGCGCCGACGTCGAGGTCGGCGACACGCTGATCGCGCTCGAAGACGCGTGAGGCGCGGCTCAGCCCGCGTACCCCGACACCGCCACAGCGTGGCATGCGGTGCCGGCGATCACGAACAGGTGCCAGACCAGGTGGTTGTGTCGCAGGCGCTCCGCCGCGTAGAAGGCCACGCCGGAGGTGTACGCCACGCCCCCCGCGACCAGCCAGAACAGGCCCCAGGGCTGCATCGCGCGCCACAGCGGATGGATCGCGAACACCACGACCCAGCCCATCGAGAGATAGAGCACCATCGAGAGGCGAGGGAAGCGCAGGCCCCCGAGCAGCTTCAGGCCGACCCCGAGCGCCGCGAGCGCCCAGACCACGCCGAACAACGTGTATCCCCAGGCGCCGCGCAGCACGCCGAGGGTGAACGGCGTGTACGTCCCCGCGATCAGGAGGAAGATCGCCGCGTGATCGAGCACGCGTAGGCGCCGCTTCAGCGCTGGGTCCTTCGCGCCGTGATACAGCGTCGACGCCAGATAGAGCAAGACCATGGTCACCGAGAACACGGCGGCGCCGACCAGGCTTCGGCTGTTCCCGCGCTCGGCGACCGCGGAGAGCACGAACGGCGTCGCGATCAGCGCGGCGCAGAGCCCCAGCCCGTGGCTCAGGGTGTTGGCCGCTTCTTCGGGATCTCGACGGGGGGTCATCGGACGCGCAGACGCATAGCACCGATTCGAGGGTCGTGGGTGGAAGGCCGGCGCTTTGCGCCTACTTCGGGTTGCTCCACTTGCAGCTCGAGTTGCAGCCGCTGGTGCCGTCGCACTGCTCGCCGAACGAGCCCTGCACCCAGCCATCGCCGCAGAACGGCGCCCACTGGCAGGTCACCGTGCACAGCCCGGTGCCATAGGCCGAGCTCGCGGGGACGTTGCCTGGGCCGTTGTCGCACTTTTCGGGGCCGTTCTTGACGCCGTCGCCGCAGTAGCCCGGCAGGGTGCAGTCCGAGTTGCAGGTGCCGTAGCTGCCGTCGTTCTTGCCGTTGTCGCACTGCTCGCCGCTCTCTTTGACGCCGTTGCCGCAGCGCAGGTGGCAGTGCACGTCACAGCCGCTCTGCTCGGTGCCGTTGGCCGTGCCCTTGTCACACTGCTCGGGAGACTGCAGCACGCCGTCGCCGCAGCTCTGCAGCGGGATGTGTTTCTTGCAGTCGGTGGCGCACGAGCCGGGCTGCCCGTTGTTCACGCCGTCGTCGCACTGCTCGCCGTTCGCGCCGTCCACTGCCTTGTCGCCGCAGTACGGCGCGGGCTTGCACGCGGTCGTGCACAGCCCAGCGCCGTAGGCCGATGCGCTGTTGGCCGGCCCTTGGTCGCAGGTCTCGGGCGGGTTCTTCAGCTTGGCGTCGCCGCAGTAGTCGGCGAGCAAGCAGCCCGGGGCGCAGGTGCCGTAGCTGCCGTCGTTCTTCCCGTCGTCGCACTGTTCGGTGCCGTTCTTCACGCCGTCGCCGCAGCGCGGGCCCTGGGTGCAGTTGGGGTTGCACTTGCCATAGCCGCCGGTGTTGCTGGCCTTGCCGTCGTCGCACTGCTCGCCGGGGTCGAGCTGGCCGTTGCCGCACTTGAGCTTGCAGTTGGCGGCACACGAGCTGCTGGTGGCGCCGTTGCTCGCGCCCTGGTCGCACTCTTCGCCGTTGCCCGCCTGCAGCGCGCCGTCGCCGCAGCGCGGCCCCAGCGTGCAGCCGGGGCTGCACTTGTCGTAGGCGCCGGTGTTGTTGGCGGTGCCGTCGTCGCACTGTTCGCCGTTCGAGACCACGGCGTCCCCACAATAGGGCGCGTACTTGCAGGCCGGTCCGCAGAGCAGGCTGCTGCCTCCGTAGGTCACGCTGTTGCTGCCGTCGTCGCAGGTCTCGGGCGGAGTCTGAACGGCCTTGTCGCCGCAGAACGGACCGCGCGTGCAGTCGGGCTTGCACTTGCCGTAGGCGCCGGTGTTGTTGGCGGTGCCGTCGTCGCACACCTCGTTGCCCGCCACGATGCCGTCCCCGCAGGTGGTGGTGCACTGCGAGATGGCGTGGACGAAGTTCGACAGCGTCAGCTTGTAGTTCGACTCGTTGGTGTGGCGCTCGGCCTGGAACATGGCGATTTCGTACATTCCGCCGACCACCAGGCCCAGGTTCGCCGCCGCCGTCGCGTCCAGCGTGATGGTGCCGTTCTGCGCGGGGTGAAGCCCGCCGATGTCCACGGCCAGCTTGCCGTTGATGAACGCCCAGACGTCGTCGTCACCGGTGAAGTCGAACACCTCGGGGGTCGCGCCGCCCTGGTAGGTGAACTGGTAGCGAAGCTCGCTGGTGAAGGCGAAGTTGTGCCCGTTGTAGGTCTGCGCGTTCCCCCAGCCCAGGCCGTCGACCGGGTAGAACGCATTGCTGCTGTACTGATAGGTGTTGCCCGCGCCCTTCGCCAAGGTCAGCGTGGTGGGCGTGCCGGTGGGCAGGCCGTTGGTGGTGTAGACCAGCTTGGCGTAGGGGTTCGCGCCGGCGGCGCAGCCGCTGTCGTGGTACCACCAGCAGAACGACACGGCGTCGGTGAGCTGCGTGCCGCAGGGGTTGCTGCCGGTGTTCGACAGGAACACCGGCTTGCCGTCGGCGCCGAGGGCGGTCTGCACCAGCCCCGTGGTCGGGACCGCGCAGCCATAGCGCTCGAAGTCCGGGTGCCCGGGCCCGGGCGAGGTGGTGCCGTGATACAGGAAGTCACGATAGAGGATCGGGATCTGGAGCTGGCTCGGGGGTGCCTCGGTCACCACCTGGCAGGTCCAACCGCTCTCGACGGTGCAGGTCGACGAGCAGCCGTCGCCGCTCTGCTTGTTGCCGTCGTCGCACGCCTCTTGGGGGAACTTCAGCCCGTCGCCGCAGACCGGCGTGCACTGCCCGTTGGCGCAGGCGGGCTCGAGCTTGCAGTACGGCGAGCAGGTGTCGTACGGGATCTTGTTGCCGTCGTCGCACTGTTCGAAGCCCTCTTTGTTGCCGTCCCCGCACACGGTCGGGTGACACACGCTCTTCTGCCCCGAGAGCACGCAGGCCCAGCCGACCTCGAGCTTGCAAGCGCTCGAGCAGCCGTCGTTCGACGCTGGGTTCCCGTCGTCGCACTGCTCCATGCCGGCCACGATGCCGTCTCCGCACTGCTTGGCCACGCACTTGGCGCCGGGGTACGGGCAGCTCCACCCGGCCTCGAGCCCGCAGGTCGCGCTGCACCCGTCGTTCGGGGTGGTGTTGCCGTCGTCGCACGACTCGGCGCCCGCCACCACCGAGTCCCCACACTTCACCGTCGAGACGCAGGGCTGGCCGGGCGTCGGGCAGGTGAAGAGCGGCTCCATCTGACAGGTCACCCCGCAGCCGTCGCCTGCCGTCGTGTTGCCGTCGTCGCAGCCCTCGCCGGCTTCGAGCTTGCCGTTGCCGCAGACTGCGATGGGCACGCACAGCTTGCCCGGCGTGGGGCAGTTGTAGCCGGGCTCGGCCGCGCAGGTCGCGCTGCACCCGTCGCTCGAAGCGGTGTTGCCGTCGTCGCATTGCTCGAGCCCGGCGACGATCCCGTCCCCACAGGTGTTCGGCGGCACCTTCGAGCACGGGCCGCCCGTCGGTGGGCAGGTGTGCCCCGGCTCCACCTGTCCGCAATCGGCGGCGCAGCCATCGCCCGCGGCCGTGTTGCCGTCGTCGCAGGTCTCGCCGGGGTCCACCTTGCCGTTGCCGCACACCCAGATCGAGACGCAGGCCTTGCCCGGATTCAGGCAGGCGTAGCCCGGCTCCGTCGCGCACACCCCCGAGCAGCCGTCGCCGGGCGTGGCGTTGCCGTCGTCGCAGGTCTCACTCTTGCTGGCCTGCAGGACCCCGTCGCCGCAATACTCGTTCTTCAGGCACGGCTGGTTCGGCGTGGGGCACAGCCAGCCGGTCTCGAGCTGGCAGGTCGCGTCGCAGCCGTCGGCAGCCGTCGTGTTCCCGTCGTCGCACTGCTCGCCGCTGTTCACCGCGCCGTCGCCGCACTTGGCCGTGACCACTGGCGTGCAGGGCTGCCCGGGCGTGCTGCACGCCCAGCCCTGCTCCACGTTGCAGTCCGCGCTGCAGCCGTCGCCCGCGGCCTTGTTGCCGTCGTCACAGGCTTCGCTGCCGCTGATCAGGCCGTCTCCGCACACCGCCGACACAGGCACGCAGGGCTTGCCTGCCTCCAGGCAGCTGTAGCCGGGCTCCACTGCGCACACGCCCGAGCAGCCATCGCCGGGCGTGGCGTTGCCGTCGTCACACACCTCCGGCGCCTCGATCACGCCGTCCCCGCAGACCGGGCCCGAGTCGGCGCTGCTGTCGGGAGGTAGTGCGTCCGAGCCGCTGTCGACCACGAGCCCGCCGCCCGAGCCCCCACTGCCCGAGGTGCCGCCGGCGCCACCGGGGGCGCTCCCGCCCGTACCGTCCGGCTTGCTGACCTCGGGGTTGCCGCCGCATGCCGCGAGGGTGAACCCGAGCACGATCGAAACGCGTCTCAGCAACGTGGTCATGGTGATCTCCTGCCTCCCCGAAAAGAACCGGTCATGGCGGCGCGCACACGCCGATGCCCGGAATGATCTGCATGCACTTGTAGCCCTCGGCCTGGCGGCACTCGCCGTCGTTCGCGCAGGGGGGCGAGCAGAGGGTGAGCGTGGTGCTCATGCCGCCGCCGGACTGCCCGACCGACGCGCAGCCGGCCTTCTCGCCGCACTCTTTCTCGGTCGACTGCGTGTCGCACGCCTTCGAGCAGAACCCACCGGGGAACGTGACGGTGGGCACGGGCCCACCGCCGATGGTGGTGAAGCACTCCGAGCCCGGCACCGCGGTGCAGTCGGCGTTCGTGCTGCAGGCGTCGCCGATCTCGCCGCCGCCGTTCGGCGCCGCCCCGGAACCGCCGCCGCCCGAGCCACCGCCCGAGCCACCGGAAGCCGCGGCGCCCTGTCCGGCGCTGCCGCTGGCCCCGCCCGAGCCGCCCGCGCCGTCGCTTGCGCTGCATCCCAAGAGGAGCACCCAGGCGCCCAGCGTCGCGCAGAGTCGCATGCAGCGATGATACCCCAATGTTAGCTTCGGTGCGCCATGACGAATGCCTTGCCAATCCGCCGGGTGGTCCTGTTCAAGCACGGCGTCGGGTACTTCGAGCGCGAGGGGGCCGTCGACGGCGACGCCAGCATCGACCTGGCCTTCAAAGCGGCCGAGATGAACGACGTCCTGAAGTCGCTGACGGTCCTCGACTTGGGCGACGGGCACATCGCGAGCATCAGCTACGAGTCCACGCTGCCGACCGAGAAGCGGCTGGAAGACGTGGCCATCCGCCTACCCGACGGCAACAGCTTGAGCGGGCTGCTCGAGCAGGTAAAGGGTGCGCGGGTCGCGGTGCTCGCCGGCAGCGACCGCCTCGAGGGCGTGGTCGCCGGCATCGAGACCCGCTGGCGCAAGGTGGGCGACGACACCCTGCACGAACACCAGCTGGTGCTCTTGGTGGGCGGCACCAGCTTGCGCGCGTTCGACCTCGGCGAGATCAAGTCGCTGGACTTCCTCGACGACGGGCTGCGAAAGGACCTGCAACACCTGCTCGAGATCTTGATCGGCGCCAAGAAGAAGGACCTGAAACGTCTGACCATCTTCGCGCGGGGTGGCGCCAGTCGCCCGGTGCAGGCCAGCTACGTGGTCGAGACCCCGGTGTGGAAGACCTCGTACCGCGTGATGCTGGGGCAGCCCGAGACTCGGATTCAAGGCTGGGCCATCGTCGACAACACCCAGGACGAAGACTGGGACGACGTCGCCCTCACCCTCGTGGCCGGCCTGCCCATCTCGTTCGTGCACGACCTGTACGCGCCCCGGCACCGCCGGCGGCCCACGGTCGAGGTGCAGGAAGAAGAGGCGTACGCCCCGCCGATCCTCGAGCAGGCGGCCTATCTGTCCGACGACGACGAGCGGACCTCGGCCGGCTTCCCCCCGCCCCCGCCGGCGCCGGGCGCGGCTTTCACCCGGGCCGGCATCATGCCCGCGCCCGCCGCGATGCCCGCGCGCATGGCTCCGCCGGGGCAGTCGCCCCAGGCGAAGGCCGCGGCCCGCGAGCGCAGCATGCAGGTGCAGACGCGCACGGCCCCGGTCGGCGATCTGTTTCAGTACGTGCTCGATCGCCCGGTCACGGTGAAGCGCAACCAGTCCGCGCTGGTACCGATCTTGTCCGCGGCGGTGAGCGGCAAGCGTGTCGCGGTCTACAACTCCGGCGTGCGCGAGAAGAACCCCCTCTCGTCCATCTGGCTCGAGAACACGACTGGGCTCACCCTCGAGGGCGGCCCGCTGACCGTGCTCGAGAGCGAGAGCTACGTGGGCGAGTCGATGCTCGAGACGATGAAGCCGGGCGAGAAGCGGCTGGTGCCCTACTCGGTCGAGCTCGGCTGCGTCGTGGCCATCGATCACGAGAGCGACGTGCGCGACGTGCACGCCGTCCGCATCGTCAACGGCGCCTTTCACCTGCTCCGGTTCCGGCTGGCGCGCACCATCTATCGCGTGACCAACAAGACCGACGCGGTCATCGACCTGTTCTTGGAGCACCGCTTTCAACAGGGTTGGAAGCTGGTCGACACGCCCAAACCGGTGGAGACCACCGAGAGCTTCCAGCGCTTCCGCTTCGACGCGGCTGCGAAGGGCGAGACGCGCTTCGTGGTGGTCGAGCAGGGCGACCAGTGGGAGAGCGTGCAGTTGACCCAGGCCACGCGCGAGCACCTGAAGGTCTGGGTGGCCAGCCGCTACTTGAGCCAAGCGGCCCACGACGCCTTGGCGCAGATCGTCTCGCTGAACGAGCGGGTGGCTCAGTCGGCACGGCAAGAGGCCCAGCTCTCGCGCCAGATCGGCGAGATCGGCGAGAAGCAGAAGCGGGTGCGTGAGAACCTGAGCGCCTTGCGCGACTCCCGCGACGAGCAACGCCTGCGCGAGCGCTACGTGGCCGAGTTGACCCGCGACGAAGACACGCTCGCGCGCCTCGACGCCGAGCTGGCGCAATCGCGACAAGACAAGGTCCAGATCGAGGCCGAGCTCCGTCAGCGCATCACCACGCTGACCTTCGACGCGAACGTGTGACGGCGCCTAGCCCTGGCGATACACCCGGCTGATCTTCGCTACGTGATCGACGAAGCTCATCAGCGCCTCGCCGGCGCGGGGGGCGAGCAGCGCGGCGATCCGCCGCAGCAGTTGTTCCTTCTGCTCGAGCTCGGCCTCGCTCGGAGGGGCGCCTTCGGCGTCGTGTGAGAGGTCTTCGAGCAGGTCCACGCAGTTGAAGATCAAGAGCGCCAGCTCGCGGGACTCTTCGGGGAACGAGCGGCGCAACACCGACAGGTCCATCCGTCGGGCCTCGTCGTCGTCGTCTGCCTTCTCTGCCGCGGCCTGACGCACTCGCGCCTCGAACGACGCCGCGTCGTCGGCGTCGAAGTCGCGAAAGCTGATGTTCACCGCGGCCGCCGCCCGTGCCCGAGCGGGCGAGCGCTCGGGTCCGCGCCACCGACCCAGCGTCGCGACGGTTCTGAGGGCGATTTCCTCCGCGCGCTCGGTCACCGACTCTTTGACCGCATCGGCGATCTTGCCGGGCTCGATCAACTCCGCCGCCCGCATGCCCTGCCGCGCCAGCGCGGCCTTCTCGTCCTCGTCCGCCACGTTGCCCCGACGCATGCCACGGCCCGGGCCCGCCTTTCAACCCAGGCGGTCCGGCGCTAGCGTGCCGCGCATGCGCCCCTCGCTCTTCGTGGTCGTTCTGGCTGCTGCCTGCGCGCCCAAGGCTCCCGCGTCACCCGCCGCGCCCGGCGCCGGCGCCGCGCCCCCCCCGCCGAGCGCGTCGGCGGCCGCTCCGGCCACCGGCGCCGAAGCCCCGGCCGACGGCAAGACCCGCTTTTCCTTCGTGCTGCCCAAACCCGGCAGTCAACGCACCGAACGCGAGAGCACCGTGCTCGGGCTCGACATCACCATGACCGAGGGTCAGAAGGTGATCGCCACCGAGAAGAGCGGTGAGGGCACGCGGAAAGTGCGGCACACGACGGTGCTCGCGAACGATGGGCGCGCGATCACCAAGAAGAAGGTGCGCTACGAAGAGCTGGTGCAGGTCTCGAAGAAGGGCGAACGCGAGCAGCGCGTGCCGAGCCCGCTCACGGGCAAGACCTACGTCATCGCGCTCGAGCACGGCAAGGCCGTCTACACCAGCGAGCGTGGGGAGCCGGTGAGCGGGGTCGAGGCCGAAGCGCTGGCGAGAGACAACAAGGAGTTCGGCAAGCCGCCGCAGTTTGCCAGCTTCGTGCCGAACCGGGCCCTTGCGCCCGGTGAGAAGTTCAGCCCGCCGGCAGAGGCGCTGGCGGACATGTTCGGCGGGGACAAGAGCTACGGGGAGGTCGAGTTCACCTTCGTCGGCCCCGACGACCGCGCTGGCAGGAAGGTCGGCCGGTTCGACTTCACGATGACCATCACCGACGACCGCGAGGGCGCCGTCACCACCATCAACTCGAAGGGCACCGTGCTCCTCTTGGCCGAGACCGGCTGGCCCCTCGAGCTTTCGCTCGGAGGCCAGGTCCGGATCTCGGCGCCCGGTGACAAGCCCAAGCGCCGGGTGACGGGGAGCGGCGTGCTCGAGATGAAGCTCGCCGCCGAGTATCGCTGAGCCCTTCAGCTGGGCTTCGCGGTGGCCCGGATCGCGAGCTTGATCACCACGTCGTCGCGGATCAGGTCGTCGACCTTGCCCGGGTAGTTCAGCCCGAAGTCCTTGCGGTTGATGCTGAACTCCGCGTCGACGCTGGCCTTGCCGGCCTCGACCTTGATCGTCGCAGGGAAGGTGATGCTCTTCTTCTGCCCTCGGATCTCGAGGTTGCCGGTCACGGTGTGGCTCGCGCCCTTCTCGCCCCCGGCCTTGATGGTGGTCGACTCGAAACGCGCCTTCGGGAACTTCTCGACATCGAAGAAATCCGCGTTCTTCAGGTGGCCGGTCAGCTTGGGGTTGTCCGAGTCGATGGATGCCGTGTCGATTTCGACGTTCACCTGGCTCTTGGTCGGATCGGTGCCGACCAAGCTGACGGTGCCGTTGAAGGTTCCGAACGAGCCGTCGTGCTTGCCGGTGACCTTGGCGCCCACGAACTGGACCTTCGAGTCCGCTCCGGTGAAGCGCAGCGTCTCCGCGCCGGCGGCCGGCGCCGCCGCCGTGACCGGCGCGGCCACCTCGGCCTTGGGTTTGTTCTTGGCGGGGTCCTCGCAGCCCGCGGTCGCGAGGAGAGAGAGGACGAGGGTCAGGCCGAGGGGGGTTCGTGTCGAAATCATGGTTGCTCCTTGGTGCCCCAACCATGCGGCCCGCCCGGGGCGTGGGGTAGCCGCCGCGGGGGGAAATCACTGTTGCCCATCAGCAACAATCAGGCAGAATCATTGCAATGCCACCGATTTCTCGGGCCGCGGAGGCGCCACCCCTCGACGATCTGTTCGGGCTGGTTCGAGTGATCGAGCTCGGCTCGTTCGCCGGCGCCGCCCGCGAGCTGGGGGTTCCGACCTCGACCGTGAGCCGGGCCGTCCAGCGCCTGGAGGCGAACATGGGCGTGCGCCTTCTGCACCGGACCACCCGCTCGGTGCGGGTCACCGAAGAGGGCGCCGAGCTTCACCAACGCGTGGCGCCGGCGCTCTTGGCCCTGCGCGACGCGGTCCGAGACGTCGAGGTCAGCGAGTCGTCGCCGCGCGGCCGCCTGCGCGTGACGGCGCCCGCGGACATCGCCGCCACCTTCGTCGCAGACGTGATCGGCGACTTCACCCGGCAGCACCCCGAGGTCGACGTCGAGCTGGTGATCACGCAGCGCCTGGTCGATCTCGTGGCGGAGGGCATCGACCTGGCCGTGCGCGCCGGTGTGCTTCGCGACTCGTCGTTGATCTCGCGCCGGCTCGGCAGCGTGCCCGCGTGGCTCTGCGCCGCCCCCGGCTATCTCGAGCGGCGAGGCGCGCCGCGCACGCTCGCCGACGTGTCTCGCCACGATCTGGTGCTGTTCCGCGCGGACCGCGGGCGCGCGCGCTGGGGGCTCGAGGCTGGCGCGAAGCGAGCCACCATCGAGGTGCGGGGGCGCATCGCCTGCGATGACTTCACCTTCGTGCGCGCCGCGCTGGTCGCCGGGGCGGGTTTGGGACTGCTCCCGGCGCCCGCCGCGGTCCGCGACATCGCCGAGGGCAAGCTGGTGCATGTGCTCGGCGCCAGCGGCGGCGACCTCGGGGCCCTTCACCTGGTCTACCCGTCGTCGCGCCACCTGCCGGCCAAAGTGACCGCCTTCCGCGACTTCTTGGTCGAGCGCTTCGCCGCCTATTGCCGGCCCGTCGTCTCTCGAAAACGGAGTGTCAGGACCAAGGCCGCCGGCGGGTGAGCTTGCGCGGGTCGCGCGGTCTTGGCCCGCAGCGGCGCGCGCGATCGTCCGGGTGAAAGCGGACCCCCCGCACGCGCTCGGTGCCGATGTCGGTGGCTGTAGCTCTTTGGCCCCCGTATTTCGATGAACGGGATGCGCTGGTACGCTTCGAGATTGGCGTCGGGTCCATTTCGCGAACCGACGCCTGAAGGCAACCATGGCGCACAATCGCTTCCGGGCTCAGGGAACACTCACCGCAGTCGTCTTGGGCTTCTTGGTGTTTGCTGCGTGCTCCGACGAGAGCAGCAACCGATCGCCGTCGACGTCGGATCTCGAGGCGCCCGCGTCGGGTGTAGCGCTCGCGGACTCGAACGCCGCGCGCGTCCGGACCGCGGAGGTCCGCCAGATGTTTCGCCTGTCTCACGAACGCGCGCCGCTCCGGTCGTCGTCGGCGGGGCTCGCGGCGCCGCCCACGCCGGCGGAGGTGCCACTGATCGGCCCGGGCCGCGCGGGCTTCGTCAGCGCGGGAGATCGCCTGCACGTGCTTCTCCGTGACGAGCCCGCGCGTCTCGAATCGAGACACGCCCGAGTGTCCCTGCCCGATCTGGCGTCCGGCGCGGTGCGCGTCGAAGACGAGTCATCGGGTGTGGCGCTCGCGTTCACGCTCGAGCACGCCAAGCCGGTGCCGGCGGCGGTCGCCGACGGTGTGGCCGTGTACTTCGCGGGGCTCGGCTCGGGTGCCGACGTGATCCACCGGCCGACGGCAGAAGGCACGGAGGACTTCGTGGTCTGGGCAGCCCGTCCCGACAAAGAGCAGGTGAGCTACACCCTCGACGTTTCGAAGGTCCCGGGCCTGCGCTTCGTCTCGGGAGTGATCGAGTTGCTCGATGCTGCCGGCGCTCCCCGCCTGCGCATGTCGCCCCCGTTCGTCGTGGACTCGAAGGGCGAACAACGTGCGGCCCGGGTGGCGCTCGAAGGCTGCGCGTTCGACCAGAGCCCGGCGCCGCCCTGGGATCGGGCCATCACGCCACCCGGCGCCGCGGCCTGCAAGGTCGTGGTGTCGTTCGACGGCAGCGGTCTCACGTACCCGGTGGCGCTCGACCCGACCTGGACCGCGACGGGTTCCATGGCCTACCAGCGCGCCTACTACCCGTCTCTGACGCTCCTCTCGACCGGCAAGGTGCTCGCCGCGGGTGGTTATGGCTGCACGCCGTCGTGCACCTACGTCGGACCGACCGAGCTCTACGACCGGACGTCCGGCACCTGGGCGACCACGGGCAGCCTGAACAACCCGCGCTACTACACCAGCGGCGAGCCGCTCCCGAGCGGCGGCGCGCTGGTCGCGGGTGGCTACGGCAGCTTGGGCTACCTGGTGACCGCGGAGCGCTACGACAGCTCGACCGGAGCCTGGGCGCTGGTCGGAGCGATGACCGTGAGCCGCTACTTGCACACCATGACGGCGCTCTCCAACGGCAAGGTCCTGGCCGCTGGCGGCTACGGTTCTGGCGGCTACACCGCCAGCGCCGAGCTGTTCGATCCGGCCCTCAACACCTGGAGCTCGGCCGGCAACATGCCGACGGGCCGTTATCAGCACTCGGCCACGCGCCTGGCGAGCGGAAAGGTGTTCGTGGCCGGCGGGTACCCCTCGACGCCCACCGCTGCGACCTACGACCCAGCGACCAATGTCTGGTCCGCCGTCGCTTCCATGTCCGCGTCGCGCTACGGGCACCTCGGGGTGGCCATCGCCGCCGGCAACAAGGTGCTGGTGGCGGGCGGGTACACCAGCAGCTACACCAACTCGGCGGAGATCTACGACGTCGCGTCCAACTCGTGGTCGAACGCTGCGAACCTGAACGTCGGCCGCGGCTGGGGCCTCGGCGGCGTGCTCCCGAACGGCAAGGTGCTGTACGCCGGCGGCTATGGCTGCCCCGCGGGCTGCAACTACCTCGCGAGCAGCGAGGTCTACGATCCCAGCGCCAACACCTGGACCAACACCGGTGACATGACGTCCAGCCGCTACTACGCGGACCCCGACGCGGTGCTGCTCGGCACTGGCGAGATGTTCACGGCGGGTGGCTACGGCGGCAGCGGCTATCAGAACACCGCAGAGCTCTTCAAGCTCGTGCCACAAGGCGGGCCCTGCTTGGGAACGGGCGAGTGCGCCGCCGGCTACTGTGTGGATGGCGTGTGCTGCGACAGCCCTTGCACCGGGACGTGTCAGGCGTGCACCGGCGCCAAGAAGGGCGGCGGTCTGAACGGCGTGTGCGGTGTGATCGCCAACAGCACGGACCCCGACAGCGAGTGCACCGACCAAGGGGCGCTGTCGTGCGGGACCACCGGCGTGTGCAACGGCGCGGGCTCGTGCGCGCTCTACAATTCGGGCACCCAGTGCGGCACGCCTTCGTGCAGCAGCGGCAGCCGCACGACCTACGCCTGCAACGGCGGTGGCGCGTGCCTGTCGACGCAGACGGCATGCGCGCCTTACATCTGTGCCAGCGCCACGGACTGCCGGACCAATTGCACCGTCGACGCGCAGTGCGCCGCCAACGCCTACTGTCGCACTTCGGACGGGACCTGCCAGTTCGACCAGGCGAACGGCGCCGCGTGCACCAGCGCGGCGCAGTGCTCGAGCGGGGTGTGCGCCGACGGGGTGTGCTGCGCCACAGCCTGTACGGGGTTGTGTCAGGCCTGCAGCGTGGCCAAGAAGGGCAGCGGCGTGGACGGCGAGTGCGGCGCGATAAAAGACGGGTCGGACCCCGACGCGGAGTGCAGCGACCAGGGGGCCCCCAGCTGCCAGAACGACGGGCAGTGCAACGGCGCGGGCGCCTGCCGCAAGTACGCCAAGGGCACGAGCTGTGGCGCCACGACCTGTGTCGGCAACAACTCGACCGGCCAGGTCTGTGACGGGTTCGGGGCTTGCGTGGTGGACACCACGGGCACCAACTGCGCGCCCTACCTGTGCAAGGGCAGCTCGTGCGCGAACCCCTGCGCCAACGACCTGGACTGCGTGTCGGGTAACTTCTGCGAGGCCGGCACCTGCAAGCCCAAGCAAGCCAACGGCGCCACCTGCGCCGGCACCAACGCCTGCACCTCTGGCTACTGCGTGGACGGCGTGTGCTGCGCCACCGCTTGCACCGGCCTGTGTCAGGCGTGCAGCGTCGCGAAGAAGGGCGGCGGTGCGGGCGGTGAGTGCGGGCCGATCAAGACCGGCTCCGACCCTGACAGCGAGTGCGCCACCACGGCGGCCAGCACCTGCGGCACCGACGGTTGGTGCAACGGCGCTGGCGCCTGCCGCGTGTGGGCAAAGAACACCGTCTGTGGCGCCGACGTGTGCATCGGCAATTCCAAGACCGGCAAGAGCTGCGACGGCTTCGGGACGTGTGGCAACAACGCTTCCGGTACGGACTGCACGCCCTACGTCTGCGGCGCCGGCGTGTGTCAGCAGCCGTGCACCACCGACACCAACTGCACCAGCGGTAACTTCTGCAAGGCCGGGGTCTGCACGCCGAAGCAGGCCAACGGCGCGGTCTGCGGCGGGACCAACCAATGCCAGTCGGGCTATTGCGTGGACGGTGTGTGTTGCGCCACGCCCTGCACGGGCACCTGCCAGGCCTGCAGCGCGGCGAAGAAGGGCAACGGCGTCGACGGCGAGTGTGGCGCGGTGTCCAACGGCATCGATCCCGACAACGACTGCCCGGACGACGGCGCGTCGAGCTGCAACCGCGACGGCATGTGCAACGGGTTCGGGACTTGTCGCCAATACGCCAAGGGCACCGCCTGCGGCTCGTCGGCGTGCATCGGCAACAAGGTGTCCGGGCAGTTCTGCGATGGGTTCGGCGCGTGCCAGTACGACCCGGTCGGGACCGACTGTGCGCCGTACACCTGCTCGGCCAACAAGTGCTCGACCCCCTGCGGCTCGGACAGCGACTGCACCTCGGGGAACTACTGCGACGCGGGCGTGTGCAAGGGCAAGCAGCTGAACGGCGCGGCCTGCACCGGCAACAACCAGTGCTCCTCGAACCAGTGCGTGGACAAGGTCTGCTGCGCGACCAGCTGCACCGGCCTCTGCCAGGCCTGCACGGCTGCCAAGAAGGGCAGCGGCGTCGACGGCGAGTGCGGAGCCATCGGCGACAACGCCGATCCCGACGCCGAGTGCCCGGACGACGGCGCCGCCACCTGCGATCGCGACGGCATGTGCAACGGTTTCGGGGCCTGCCGCCTGTACAAGAAGGGCGAGGCTTGTGGAGCCACCCAGTGCGTCGGCAACCTGGTGAAAGGCCAGATCTGCGACGGGCTGGGCAGCTGTGGCTTCGATTCCACGGGAACCGACTGTGCGCCCTATGTGTGCGCGGCGAACGCGTGCAAGGACCCCTGCGCCACCAACTCGGACTGCCTCAGCGGCAACTTCTGCGACAAGGGCGTGTGCAAGTCGAAGCAGACGAACGGCTCGCAGTGCACCTCCGCAGCCGACTGCACCTCGGGCTATTGCATCGACGGTGTGTGCTGCGCCACGGCCTGCACCGGCACCTGTCAGGCGTGCAGCGCCGCGAAGAAGGGCGGCGGTCAAGACGGCGAGTGCGAGCCCATCAAGGACGGCAGCGACCCCGACGCCGAGTGTCCCGACGATGGTGCCGGGACCTGCAAGCGCGATGGCATGTGCAGCGGGACCGGCCTGTGCCGATACTACTCGAAGGGCACGACCTGCAAGCCCGGCTCGACCACCTGTGTCGGCAACTTCGTGAAGGGCTACATCTGCGACGGCCTCGGCACCTGCGAGAACGAGCCCACCGGTCTCGACTGCGCTCCGCACGCGTGCCTGAACAACCAGTGCGCCAACCCCTGCGCGACCAACACCGACTGCTTGACCGGCAACTTCTGTGATGCGGGCCAGTGCAAGGGCAAGCAGCCGAACGGCATGAGTTGCTCGGCCGGCACCCAGTGTCAGTCCGGGTTCTGCGTGGATGGCGTGTGCTGCGACAGCGCGTGCAACGGTCAGTGCTCGGCCTGCGACGTCGCCCCCAACGAAGGCACGTGCTCGCCCGCCACCGGAAAGCCGCACGGGACGCGCCCCGAGTGCAAGGGGTCCGGGACGCCCTGTGAGGGCACGTGTGACGGCGTGAACCCAGCGGCCTGCGAGTACCCGGGCAACGGGACGGCCTGCGGAACGACCTGTACAGGGAGCTCCGAGACCCCGAGCTTCTGCGCCGGCAACGGCGTGTGCGAGCCCGGCGAGGCCCATTCTTGCTCGCCCTACGTCTGCGGCACCGACAAGTGCAAGAAGAGCTGCGAGAAGAACGCCGACTGTTCGTCGGGCTACGTCTGCGCGCCGGACAAGACCTGCTCGCCGGCGGGCAACACGTGCTCGGACGATCACACCGTGCTGTCACCCGACGGCTTGAAAAAGGATTGCTCGCCCTACAAGTGCGAGCTCGGCGCGTGCAAGACGGCTTGCGAGTCGGTCGACGACTGCGTTCTGCCCGCGGTGTGCTCCGCTTCCGACAAGACCTGCCGTGCGCCATCCAAGCCGGCCGGCGACGAGTCCGGGTGCGGCTGCCGGGCGGCGGGCGCCGAGCGCCGTTTCTCTCCGGGTGCGCTCGGCGCGCTGGCGCTGGTGCTGGCCTTTTCGCTGAGAAGGAGGAAGGCCGGATTGAAATCGGCGCGCCGGCCGATAGACTGAGGATTGATCTTGAACGACACCGCGACAAAAATCCCAGTCGGAGACGTCGGGGCGGGTCACACCCTGGGCCGCTACGAGCTCTTGATCCCCATCGCGTCGGGCGGAATGGCGATGGTGTGGGCGGCGCGGCTCAAGGGCTCGCGCGGGTTCCAGAAGATCGTCGCGGTCAAGACCATGTTGCCGAAGCTGTCGGAAGACCCGCAGTTCGAGCGCATGTTCCTCGACGAGGCGTCGCTCGCCTCGCAGGTGCGGCACCCCCACGTCGTCGAGATCATGGATTTGGGCGAGCAAGACGGCGTGCTCTTCCTGGTCATGGAGTGGATCGAGGGCACTCCGCTCAGCACGTTGATCAAGGCCGCGCGACAGAGCGGCGGCATCCCGCTGCCCATCGCGGTTCGCATCGCCATGCAAGCCTGCGCCGGGCTCCACGCCGCGCACGAGCTCCGCGACGGTGCGGGTGAGCTGGTCGGCCTGGTGCATCGCGACGTGTCGCCGCAGAACCTCTTGGTCACCTACGACGGCGTGACCAAGGTCGTGGACTTTGGCGTGGCCAAGGCGTCGGGGGCCGGGGGGTTCAACACCCAGGGTGGCCAGATCAAGGGGAAGCTGGCCTACATGGCCCCCGAGCAGATCCACGGCGAGACCATCGACCGCCGGGTCGACGTCTTCGCCCTCGGCATCGTGCTGTATGCGATGACCACCGGGAAGCATCCGTTCCGCAAAGAGTCGGACGCGGCCACGCTCTATCGGATTTGCTCCCCCGAGCCGGCCATGTCGCCGCGCAAGGTCGTGCCGGGCTACCCGCTGCCGCTCGAACGGGTGGTGATGCAAGCGCTGGCGAAGGACCCCGCGCACCGGTTCAAGTCGGCCAACGAGCTCTTGGTCGCGCTCGATCGAGCCCTTCCTGCCAGCATGCGTGCGAGCTCGGACCAGCCGGTGGCCGATTTCGTGAAGAAGCTGGCGGGCGGCGCGCGCGAAGAGCAGAAGGTGCGGCTGGCAGCCGCGCTCGATCGCGCCGACAAGAAGGCCGCCGAGACCGCGACGCTGCGTGAGGTACTGGAGTCTCAGCCGCCGCCCTCGCGAGCCAGTCTCAGCGGCATCAGCGACGTTTCTTCCGTGACCGACGTCACCGGTCGCCCGAGCGGCGAGACCTCGGCGGTAGTGGGCATCACACGCCCCGACGTGTCCGAGGTGCCGGGGTTGGGTGGCGCGCCGCCGAAGAAGAGCCGCGTGCCGCTGCTCTTGGCCGGGGTGGCGGTGCTGGCGGGCGCTGCCGTGGCCGCCGCCGTGGTGCTCGGCCGTCGGGCCCCGCCCGCCCCGGCGGCGGCGCAGCCCGCGAGCGTCGAGCCCGCCACACCCGCTGCGACCGCCGAGCCGACGCCCACGCCGACGCCCTCGGCGCCCGAGGCCACGGTCGCTCCGTCGGCTGCGCCCGAGCCGTCGGCCGCGCCCAGCGCCAAGCCCGGCGCCAAGCGCTGGGTGCCCGGGCCCGCCGCAGCGCCTTCGCCGGCGGCGGCCAGCAAGCCCGCGCCTGGGAAGAAACCCGGGCTTAGCGTGGACAAGGATTTCCAGTAGAAGCTGTGAGGAGCATGCCGCGAAAGCTCCTGATCGCTCTCATCGTGCTCGCGCTCTCGTGCTTCGCCACGCTGACGAGCGCCCAGAAGAAGGGCGGCAAGCAGCCCAAGGCGCCGCCCGTCGTCGCTGAAGCCCCAGCCGAGGCGCCGACCAAACCCGGCCCGCCGGCGGTCGACCCGACCGAGCAGAAGAAGGCCGACGCCCGCACTCATTTCGAGCGCGGCCTCTCGCTGTTCGATGAAGAGGCGTGGGACGCGGCGCTGGTCGAGTTCACCCGTTCACGCGAGATCTTCCCGACGCGCGCCGCCACCAAGAACGCGGCCATCTGCTTGCGCCGCCTGCATCGATTCGACGAAGCGCTGGACATGTTCGACGCGCTCTTGCGCGAGTTTCCGAACCTCCCACCCGCGGACAAGTCACTGGTCGAGCGCGAGGTGTCCGAGTTGCGCTCGCGCGTCGGCACCATCGACATTCGCATGACCGAGCCGGGCGCGAGCATCGTCATCGACGGGCGCAGCCGCGGTTCGAGCCCGACGGCTGGGCCGTTGCGCGTCTCGGTGGGGTCCCACGTGGTGCGTGTGTTCAAGAAAGGGTTCACGCCGTTCGAGCAGCGCGTGGACGTGAGTGGAGCGCAGAACGTGCCGCTGGACGTGAAGCTCGCCGGGCTGACCCAGTCCGGGACGTTGAAGATCGTCGAGAAGAACGCCCAGGCGGCGGACGTCATGATCGACAACGTGGTGGTGGGAAAGACGCCGTGGGAGGGCGCGCTTCCGCTGGGGGACCACACCGTGCACTTACGCGGGGAGGGCACGCAGGGCACGCAGCCGGCGCTGGCCACGGTCAAGCTCGGGGAAGAGACCGTGCTCACCCTCGCCCTCGAAGCCCTCGGCAGCGAGGTGCGCATCGAACCGAAGCCGGTGGGCGCCTCGGTGGTGGTGGACGGCGTGACGGTCGGGCGGGGGATCTGGGACGGCCGTCTACGCGCTGGCGCCCACCGAATCGACGTCAGCGCCGAGGGCTTCTTGACCAAGACCCGACAGCTGTCGCTCGGGGTGGGGCAGCGCGAGGTGGTGAGCGTCGTGCTCGCACGCGATCCCGACTCGCCACTCTGGAAGGTCGAGAGCGCCCCGGCGCTCGCCCTCGAGCTCGGGATCGGTGCCGTCTGGGGCCCGGGGCTGGGCAGCGATCTCGAGGACAGTTGCAGCGGCGACTGCGTCAAGTCGCTCACGCAAGGTGGGCTGGCGCTCGCGCGCGTCGGCTACGACGTGAGCAGCAAGGTCACGGTCTCGCTCGACGTCGGCTACCTGGCCCTGCGCCAGAAGCTCTCTGGTCGCGACGCAGAGCTCACACCAGTCGGGCGCCCCGCCAATACGGGCGTGGCGTTCGACACGCTCTGGATGCGCGGGCTGCTCGCCGGAGGCTCGGTCGGGTTTCGAACCGGGCCGCGTTTGCCCTTCACCGCGCGCCTGGGCGCCGGCGCGTTCGTGGGCAGCGTCTCCGACGAGCGCAGCGGTCACTTCGAGACCAACCCGAACAGCAGCGGCCAGTCGGCGCGCTACACCACCGACTCGATCGAAGAGTCTTCCCCGGCGCGCTACCTGTACCTCGCGCCCGAGCTGCGATTCGGCCGTCGCATGGGCCGGTCAGAGCTCTCTCTGGGAGTGCAGGCTCTGGTGCTCTTCGCGCTGACGCGGCCCGAGTGGCCGGAGGACACCGCCGTGCTGACCGGCAACTGCGCCGGGTCGGCGAGCGCGAGCTGCGTCACCGACGGCGAGGGGACCTTCGGTAAGCAGGCCCTGACAGGCAAAGTGCTGATTCTGGTCGCGCCCCAGGTCGGGTTCCGCCACGACTTCTGATCAGAGCAGGCGAGCCAGCTCCGGACCCAGCAGCGCCGCGTCCGCCGCGAGGGCCGCGAGGGTCTCGCTCGGCGGCGCGCCACGGTACGACAGCTCGACGCCCGCTGCGGTGGCGAACGCGGGGCGTTGCGAGTCCTTCGCCCGGACCTCGACCGTGACCTCCTGACCGTTCACGCTCATCCGAAGCAGACGCGGCCCCGGCTGGGGCTCGACCCTCAAGAGTTGCCACCTTCCACCGGTCGCCAGGGCGATCGCGGCACCGACCTCGCGCAGCCGCGCGGGGGCGACCCGGTCCGCCGCCGCGTCGCCACCGTCCAGGACCCAAGTCGAAAACGGAGTCGCTGGCAACGAGCTGGCCAGCCCGTTCAAGCTCGATGTGGCGCGTTCGAGGTCGGCTTCGCTCCACCCCGCACACGACGTGAGTCGCAACGTTCGGGGGTCGAACGCGATGTTCGAGCCCGGCGGCGCGCGCGTCATGAGCGCGTCCGGGAGCACCAGGCAGTGGAAGACCCGGACCTGGCACGGCAGCTCGAGGCTGCGTTCGAGCGTGCGCCGAAAGCCGTCGGGGCTGTCGCCCGGCAGGCCGAGGATCAGCTCCACGAAGACCTGCGCCCCGAGCCCGGCCAGGGCGCGAACGACCTCTCTCGCTCGCTCTTCGCTCTGGTGTCGCCCCAGCGGGTCGAGCACGCCTCGGTCCCATGACTGCACTCCGATTCCGACGGTACCCAGGCGAGCTCGCTCGAAGAACCGCAGGTGGTCGTCCGACAATCGGGAGGGATAGACCTCGAACGACAGGGGCAGCCGCTCGAAGACCCGCGCGCTCCGCTCGGCCTCGACCAGGTTGCGAAAGGCCGAGGGATTCAGGTTGATACCCGCGTCGATCAACTGGACCCCTGCGAACCCGAGGTCGGCGATCGCCTCGAGATCCCGCGCGATCGTCCGGGCCGAGAAGGTCCCCGCGCGGCCCGTCGAGGCGCCCCACTGGCAGAACGCGCAGCTGAGCGGGCAGCCTCGGAAGGTCTCGACCGAGGCGACCTGGCTCTTCGGCACCAGCCCGAGCGCATAGGGCGAGGCCAGCGCGTTCACGTCGGGGTTGGGGGCGACGACCGCCGCGGTCCACCTGCCGTTCTGCTTGACGCTGACGCCCGGCAGCGCCGCGAGTGACCCCGTGTCGCGCGAGGGGAGCGCGGCCATTGTCGTGAAGGTTCGTTCGCCCTCACCTGTGACCAGCGCGTCCACGAGCTGGCCGAGCGCCCGGTAGCGATCGAGCTCGAACATCGCGGGCCGCGCCGACGGCCCACCGAAGACGACGGTCGTCTCGGGGCGCTTCCGCTTCAGCAGAGCTGCCATCGCGAGCAGCCGAGGGAACGACCAGACATACGCCGAGCATCCGAGCAAGTCGGGGGAGTACCGTTCCAGCTCGCCCCAAGCTTCGTCGGCCGTGCCTTCCGCGACGTCGAACAGCCGAACCTCGACACCCGGCGGGGCCGTGTGAACGACCTCGGCCAGCACCCGCAGCACGGCGTAACTGGGCCACGAGCCCCCGGGATCGCCGGGCGGCTTGCAGGACACCAGCGCGACCCGAGTCACGTCGTCGCCCCTCGCCTCGGGGCGCGTGGAGCCCGGCCGTTCACCTCATCACCTCACTGGGTACGTGTTCGTACCTGGGCACGCCGCGGACAGCAACGCGTACCGCGCGGTGCGGAGCGGCTGGGGTCGTGAGCGGCGCCGAACTGAACGGTCGAGCCGGGCGAACGTCCAGGACGAGCCCAAGTGGACCAACTCGAGCAGGCGATTCGAGGTCCTTGACGCCGCCCTCGTTCGCCAAGGTCGGCACGCTCTCTCTCATCGGTCTTGGGCGATATCAGCGCCCCCGGCACGAATCGAACGTGCGACCCACGGTTTAGGAAACGTCGTCAACGAAATCACGAACAACGGCTACGCCCAGTGTTTTCCGCAAGTTGCTCGACGTTTCGGGCCGTGGCGACGACGCTCGGAGACGCTCCATGACGCCAAACACCGTGCGGTCATGGCAATATTCTGGAAACGGTCTCAGCTCCCTCAGTAGGTCTGGATCTCTTCCGGCTTCACGCGGAGTACTTTGGCAACCCGGGCGAGAGTGTCGGCGTGGGGCGCACTGACCTCGCCTCGTTCGATTCGGGCGATCTCCTTCGCGCTGATGCCAGGGAAGTCCCCCCGAGACAGGCCACGAGCGAGGCGTAGCCGCCGCAGCGCTCCCCCAAACGAGTTGTCCCGCTCGACTCGCTTCGCCTTCGCGCGCTTTCGGAACGCTGCATCGAAATCGTACAGGATCGCGTCGGCCGCAGCCTCGTACTCCCCCATCCTGAGCGTGTGCCCCCAGTCGATGATTTCCGCGTCAGTAGGGTCGGGCGCAGGGAACCCCTCGACGCGCCTGAACCACGTGAGCGGCACCACCAGCGGTTGCAGGTCTCCCCTCAGCAAGACGAGCGCACCGGCTTCGCGATCTGCGGCGACGCCGATGAAGCGGTCGCCGGGGTAATCGGAGAGCATCACATCGATCAGCTCATCGCGCGGGAGCAACCTGAACCCGTCATCGACAGCACCGACGACGTACTCGAATGACGCTCGAAGTAGCTCAAGTCGCTGGCGCGAGATTGGGTTGAGTAGCAAGATGCGGTGCGCCGATGGCAAGATGCGGAACACTGCCAGGCACGAGGCGAGAGTCTCAGCGTTGAGGGAAACCCAGACGCCACGGCGGAGGCGGGTCAGTGCATCGCGGACGGCATCAGCGTTGTCGAGCGTTTTGGCGCGAGCAATCGTCGCCCCCGCAAGGGCCATCATTGCTGCTTCCTGCTCCAGCATCAGCACGGGCTCAGTCGTCATCTTCCTCTTGCTCCGTCGATGACACGGGATTTTCGGGATACATCAAGCCCCAGTTCTCGATGAGTTCGTCGAGATGGGCGAGAATGAAGTCGATGATCTCCTGGGGAACGAGCCTGGGGTCCGGATCGCGGTCGAGAAAGGCGCGCGTTCGCAGCCCGAACCGAAAGACGGAGCTGCCCTTGAAGATCACGGAGACATGCGGTTCCTCGTTCCGCTCGTGCAAGCGGATCTTGACCTTCCAGTTCCGGGCCAGCGACTGGTCGGGCAGAGGGAGCGCGAAGGTCACCGATGTGGCTCACACGGAAGAATATGTCCCAAGTTCATAACCTGTCAAGTCGGGACATAACGGCTCCCACCCCTAAGAAAATGGCCAAGCCGAGCAGCGTCCAGTACCTCGACGTCGTCCTCGGAAAGCACGTCGCGGACCTGGCGCGCGTAGCGCAGTGTCCGCTCTGCTCGCTCCTCGGCAGACTCACCCACGAAGGGATTCAACCACGAACCGTCTCGACGCAGGCCGTCTTGCATCTCGCACAGCAGCATGAACGCCAGGTCAATGAGTTCGGCAGTGCGCTGAGGGTCACCGCCATTGCGGGCAATTTGAAGCGTGCCGAGCAGAGCGGCTTCTGCCTTCATCAGCACGATGAACTGGGGCTGTTCGACGACCGAAGCAAGCTGCTCTTCCTGCAGGCGCTCCAGCACCTCCATGTTCACGATGCTGGTCAATCCGACGAGACTGCGCATGAACCCCAGACACCACGCCAACGTCTCACGCGTGTCGTCGTCCGCGAGGAATTGGTTCATCAGTGCCGTGTCTTGACGCAGAGCAGACTCCAGCTCCGACTGCCAGGCATCGCGACTTGCGAGCGCTTTCCACAGCGCGCTGGCCACCGCGATGAACGGCTTGGCGAGCACCTTGGCGACCTCTTCGAGCAACTCGTTCGTCGGCCGCTCGCTTTCGAGCCGGCTTAGCCCTGCACGGGCGGGAGCTTTGGCCCATGCCACCTTCGCGCGCAGCTCTGCCGGCAATCGCGCAAGCGCGGCTTCGATGTCCCAGAGGGGTAGCACCCCGGGCCGGACGTTGAGCGGGAAAGCTGGCTCTGCCACAACGGTGGGTCTCCAACACCGAACTTAGCATGGGTGGGGAAGCGCGACAGCGGTACCCTGCGGGCCACCTGATTGGGCAGGGGGCAGCCGATGGTATTCGCCAACGGGTTGTCGCTCGGGCACCTGCCTGTCACGCTTCGCGAGTTGACGTCGCTCGCACTTTCCCGCCACCGCTCTTCTTTCTCGCGACTCCTCGACGGCGTTCGCAGGTTTGAGGGCGACCGTGCTGATCTTCATTCACTGCTTGAGGTGCAGCGGGGCCTCACACGATCGATCTCGCGCGTTGAGCGCCGCATCAAGCTACTGAAGACGACTGTTGCTGACATTCGAGAAACTGTCCGCCACCACCGGCTCACGCGCGAAGAGGCAAGGGCGGCCAAGCAGCGCGAAGTCCACGTCCGGGAAGAGATCAAAGACTACCAGTGGCTTCTGTTTGCATTCCGCACAATCGGCGATGCGCTTGCCTTCTTGATTTTCGATAGATGGGATCTCAAGCCGCTTGCGTTTCGTGAACCGTCCGGCGCGCTCACAGGGAAAAAGGGTGCTCGGCTTGAATCCACTATTACCCGCGCTCTGATCCAGCGAGGCGAACCGGCGATCCGCTCGGATCTGACGAACGTGATTCGCTACGGAGATGTCGCGGTCCCCATTCATGGTTTCCCGTTCTTTTTGGAAGCGAAGTCTGGCAGAAGCCGAAGCGCCAGAGATGCTCGGCAGCTAGACGCGATGAAGAAGATCTCGGCCTATCTGGTAACCGACTCGACTGAGGGCCTCTACGGAATGCCCTGGCGCGTTGATCGTGTCGAAGCCAACCTGCCTGAAGCTCATCACGCGGAATCTCTGAACGAACTCATCGCGCGGTCGAAGACGGAGGGCGTCTCGGTCGCGGATGTCGAGCCGGGTGTCCGCTACATGGTGGCCCGCCACTGGGAGGAGACCACGCTCGCTTTGTTGATGGATGGAATGGTCAAGCCACTCCTATTCGAACTGAATGAAGCAAAGAACGCCGCCGACTGGACGGGGTACTACCCGTTCACTCTCTCCATTCGCGCGCCGAGCGACGTGTTCGATTTCCTGCGAGACGCGCTTGTGGTCTTGGTTGTTGTCGACATTGCCCGGGTTCAGGCCCTTCTGCGCGGGAAAGGCTACGAGGCCGAGTTCACGAAGGGCGCGTACTCGTGGGTGTGCCACAGCATCGGGGGAGACCACTCTGTGACGCCGCTACTGGTTTCGCGGCACTTGTTCGGACGAGTCGCGTTCGAGTTCTTGTCTCTGAGCACCCTGCTTGACGAGACTGTCCGCATGCCAGAGCGCAAGGCCGCCGAATGGGTTGGTGAACCGGAGATGCGCGCCGCAACCTGAGCAGCGAGCGGCCATCGTCGGCACCGAACTCCAGCAGATCTGGCTCGACCATCTCTTGGTGCTCTCGATGTCACAGCACCCGTCGAAGCGTTGGTCGTGGGGACGTTTCGTGCTGGTGTACCCGAGCGAGAATCCGAGCTTCGCACGCGCGGCGGAGCGGTATCGCGAGGTGCTCAACGACGCGGGGACGTTTCGAGGCGAGGACGATCGAGAGCTTGGTGGACGTCGAGGGGGTGCTGCCGGAGGCGGTGGTGGGGGCGTTTCGGGAGCGGTATCTCGCCACCACTTCGGATTGTTGGACGCCGCTCCACTCGCTGGGCTCCCTGGATGTTCCGGAAGTAGCAAACGTTGAGACCAACTCGCACGAGTTCGAGGCCATCAGCGCCGGGCTCCTTCGGCTTGGGATACCCGACCGAGCGCGACTCCAGAGACCGCACGTTGGCTGGAGCGCCGGCCACGATGAACCTGCGCGTGTTGCACGAGGCCATGGAGGCCGTGTCGAGTTTTCTGGCGGCGGCGCGGATGGGGCTGTCGGTGCGCCTGGGGTACACCAGGACGCCGCCGTAGCCGGCTCCGTCGCAACGGATCGTTGGCTTCCACGGCCGACGCCCCGACAATGGCGTCAATGCACATCGCATCCATCCCATCGCACAAGGGCCTCGCGGATGCCTTCAGTGCGACAGTTCGCCTCGACGAAGGAGCCGGATTTCTACTGGCACGGGGAGAAAGTCGGTTCCTGGTGACCGCCGAGCATGTGGTTCGCGGCAAGGAGCAGGTCGCTGTCCACCACCGACGTTGCTCGGTGAACGTGCCGGTGCTTGCGCGAGACACGGAATGCGACATTGCATTGCTTGATGACCGGCTTCCCGACGATCTCCCGTGTCTCGCGTTTCCACGAGACGATTTTCGGCTCTCAGTCGGCGACGCAGTGTGGGCTCTCGGCTTCCCAGACCAGTGGAGCGCGCTTCAGCCGTTGCTCTCGCGTGGACACCTTGCGGGCGTGGACGGGAACCTGTGGCTCGCGCTGGATGCCGGGTTCGGGAGTTCCGGGGGGCCAGTTGTGACAATCGCTGACGACCAGGTTCTCGCGATCGGCATGGTGAGGGCACGAGCTGGGAAGCCCAAACCCTGGCTCGTAGAGGGCCTGGGCCTTGCCCGAGAACTGCGGGTGGAGTTCGAAGCGAAGTTGGCGCGAGTCCCGCCAGACCCGCCGACGCTCACGCAGTTGGCCGAGGCGGCGAGCTACGAGGACTCCCTTCGGCAGGCCAGCACGCTGGAAGGCATCATCGAGGCAGTTGACGAGCACTTTCGCACCGGATTTGTCGAGGCCATTCCAATAGACAGCTTGCTCAAGCTGCTCCCATAGCCTGCCCTGGCTGGAGCATGACTGCTGCTTTGCGCGGGCCACGAACTTGGCGTAGCCCATCCCAATGATCGTGCCTTCGGCAGACATCGAGGCCACCTACGAGAACGTCCACGCGACCTGCCCGCTTTGCGCCCACCAGAACGTGTACAACCGGCGCTCCGATCTGAACAACCTGCGGCCGATCGACAACGCTCGCGTCAAGTGCGAGAACTGCTCCGACCAGTTCGACATCGTTGGCGATCTGATCAACCCGGCCCACGAGATGCTGCTGCTGGACTGCCGGCCCTTGTTCGACCGCAAACACTACATGCAGTGCGTGCTCGGGATCGCTCAGGCGTACGAGGTCTTCTTCGACCACTTCCTGCATGTGCAGCTTGTCTATCGCCCCCTGGGGACAGGCGGCGACCTCGACTTCGCCAACCAACTGCGTGAGAAGCTCTACGCCAAGGTGGAGCGGTTCACCTTCGAGCCCATGCGCCGACTCTTCCTCGGAATGGTGTTGGGAGGCGTCGCTCCGGCAACACTCGCCGACTCCGAGGCGCTCATCGATGCCTTTCCGGAGCGCGGAGGCAACATACGCGCGGTGTCGAGGGACGAGCTTGCAGCAGTGACCAACGAAGGACAGCGAGAACTCCTGCTCGGGCTCCACCAGACGACCATCAACCAACTACGAAACCAGGTCATTCACAAGGACGCATACCGCCCCACGCGCGACGAAGCCTGGGCGGCGTACGAGGAGGCGTCGCGCATCCTGTTCGGGCTTACGAGCGAGCTGCGCTTGAGGGGCAACGCCAACTACTACATCAACGGCGGCGACCGCTGGGAGCCTCCCGCCGTGCCGCTCCCCCCGGGCGTCTGAGGTTTCTATGACCTCACACGACCTCGCCCTCCGCCACCGGAAACCGCGAGAAAACAGCCGCAGAACGCACCGACGGCCCGACCCTCTCCGGAACCGTTGCCAACAGGTTGCCAAAAAGCTCCACGGCCCGCATCAAGTCGCCCTGCACCATGTGCGTGTACCTGGCCGTCGTGGACAGGTTCCGGTGACCGGCCATGCGCTGCACGACGTGGACGGGAACCCCCGCTCGGAGCCAGGCCGTGATCGCGTAGTGCCTCAGCGCGTACACCGGCCAATGCCTCAGCCCAAGTCGCTTCACCAGCCGCGCGAAGGCCGCGTTCAGGGCGCTCTGGCTCAAGGGCCTCCCATCGCGCATCAGGGCCACATGCTCGTCCAGCTCATGGTCGGTGATCTCGGCCAGCTCGGCGTAGAGGGGCGGAGCAATGGGCACGTCGCGCTGGCCCGTCTTCGGCGAATGCACCTGCCCGAAGGAGACGCCGCGCCGGACGGTCATCATCCCGCCGCCGCGACCATTGCCATCGAGGCGGACGTCCCTCCATCGAAGCCCGCGAACCTCGTTGGGCCGCAAGCCGCCGTAGGCCATGAGCTTGAGCGCGGTGCTGAGCGGGTACGGCGCTTCGGTGACGATCGCGTGCACCTCGGAGTCGCTCGGGATGTCGAGCACGAGCTGCCCCGTCCGCTTCAGGGCGGGTATCCCCTCCGGCATCTTGGAGATGTAGCCCTGCCGACACGCGAACCGCAGAGTTGACCTGAGGACGATCTGCACGTTGTTGCGTGTCGTCTTCGCGTGGTCCTTCGCCGCTCGGCAGAATTGACCCGGGTCTGCTCGTGAAAATGGGTCCACCCGGGGCGCCGGCCGCGCGAGGCGTGCAGGAGGTCGGCTCAGGCAGTTGCTCGGCGCACGATCGGGGGTGCTTCGCCCTCGCCCATGCCG
>JACPVJ010000073.1 GCA_016191785.1 Myxococcales bacterium
ATCAAGAAGCTGGCGCAGACCTCCGACTGCGAGGTCGATCCCAACCTGGTGGGCGCGGCTTGGTACTGCGCGAACTCCGGCACCCTGACGCACCCCGGGGGACAGAAGTCGAAGAACCCCTGGGGTCTGTACGACGTGCTTGGGAACGCACATGAGTGGACGAACGACGTGATGAAGGGGCTTGGCTACGGCAAGGAGCCGCTCGTGGATCCATGGGGGGAGGCGAAGATTTCCGCGGCGATCGAGCCGGTCGTGCTGCGCGGCGGAGGACCGATTACTCCGGGAGCCCGGTGTCGGTCTGCGGGGCATTTCAGTGCAGGACGCTCCGACCACGGAGGCGGGCTCGGCTTCCGCCTGGTCCGCACCCTGCTCCCCGCCGCGGACGCGTCGACGGCCGACGCCTCCCCGGCCGACGCCGCCCCGGCCGACGCCTCGGCGGAGTAAAGAGGTGCTCGACGTGTCACCGTTCGCTCGAGTCGTGAAGAAACCTGTACGCCAGCCGCGCGAGAGTCCCCCCCGGCCGCGCGCAGTGCGCGCGAGCCGCACCGCGTGCGCAGTGCCGGCGCGCACGAGCACGGCCTTGGCGGGGGACCGCAGGCGCGCAGGCGCGAGCGAGCACACCGAGCCCCACCGCGAGCACCGCGCGGCGCCGAGCACCTGCGAGGCGGGGGCAGCCCTGTCGGCGCCGTCCAAGCACGCGCGCCCCGCTCACTCCGCGATCACGTCTTCGACCCGCATCTCGACCGCGTCGCCGCCGCGCCAGGCGTCGCGGCGCAGCCGGCCCAGCACAACCACCTGGCCCGCGAGCGACCCGGCGCGCGACCCCATGCTGACGCCGAAGCCGCTCATGCGCTGCGAGCCCGGCAGCTCGAGCTCGAGCTTCAGGTGACCGCCCTTCACCTCGCGGGCCGCCACCACGTCCGCGCGCAGCGCGACGCGGGGCGCCGGGTTGCCCTGCCCGCAGGGCTCGAGCCGCGCGACGTCGGCCAGGACGCGGGCCGGCGTGTCGCTGGTGTGAAGCCAGACCGTGTCGGCGTGCTCGTCCTCGCTGCCGATGGCCGGGGCGCTGTCGATGGCGCGCTCGAAGGCTTCGCGTAGGGCGTCGAGGCGGCTGAGGCGGACCTCGACCCCGGCCGCAGCTTGATGGCCACCGAAGCGATCGAGCACGTCGCCGAGCTGCGAGAGCGCGTCGTGCAGGCGCGACCCCTTGGGGCCGCGCACCGAGCCCCGGCCGTGGCCGCCCGGCTCGAAGCCGATGGCGATCACCGGCTTGCCGTAGCGCGAGACCAGGCGCCCGGCCACGATGCCGACGATGCCGTGGCTCCAGCCCTCGCGTCCGATCACGATCGCGGGGCGCTCGTGATAGCCGGCTTCTTCGATCTCGCGCACCGCCTCGACGATCATCTTCTCTTGGATGCTGCGACGCTCGGTCGAGAGCCGCTCGATCGCTGCGCCCAGAGCCCGCGCGTCTTCGTGGCTCTTCGCCAAGAGCAGCTCGAGGGCGAGATCGGGCCGGCCCAGGCGGCCCGGCGCGTTGATGCGGGGCGCGATGCGGAAGGCGACGTCCTCGCCCGAGAGCGCGGAGGTCGCGTCGACGCGAGCCAGCTCGAGCAACGCGCGCACGCCGGGGCGGCGGCCCTCGGCCAGCGTGCGGAGACCCGCGCGCACCAGGGCGCGGTTGTCGCCGTCGAGGGGGGCGACGTCGGCGATGGTGCCGATCGCGACCAGATCGAGCCAGCTGCGCAGATCGAGCGCCTGGCCCAGGCGCGCGCGCACCGCTGCGCCCACGCTCAGCACCAGGCCGCACGAGGCGAGGCCCTTGTAGGGGAAGGCGCACTCGGGGCGGTGCGGGTTCAGGAACGCGACCGCGGGCAGGGGCTCGCTGGGGACCAGGTGATGGTCGATGACGATCACGTCGATGCCGTGGGCGCGCACCTCGGTCAGGGTGGCGTGATCCGACGACCCGCAGTCGCAGGTCACCAGCAGCTTGGCCCCGGTGGCCACGATGCGCTCCACCGCCGCGGGCGAGACGCCGTAGCCGCCGTCGAAGCGACTCGCCAAGAGGGGAACGGGCCGGCCGCCCAGGGCCTCGAGGATCCCGGTCAAGATGGCCGCCGAGGTGATGCCGTCGCAGTCGTAGTCGCCGAAGATGGCGATGGGCTCGTGCTGCCGGATCGCGAACGCGATGCGCTCCGCGGCCGCGTCGCGGTCGGCCATGCCGTCCGGCGGGGTCAGGTGCGACAGCTTCGGGTCCAGGAAGCGGGCGAGCTCGGCGGGCTCCGTCAGGCCGCGCCGCGCGAGCAAATCGGCGACCGTCACCGTGATGCCTGCCGCCCGCGCCAGGGCGTGAGCCTCGGGCGAAGCAGTCCCCGGAAGGCTCGCGCGCGCAGGGCTCGTCATGGGTAGTCGGCTATGGAACACACCGATCTGCGAGCGTCAACGAAGCTCGCGCCGGGCGCGCAAAACTAGCCGCGACAGCGCTGTCATGGCGCACTCTGCGCGCGGACGCCGATAAAGCGCGAATATTCACCGCTGCGATCGCTGGCGCGTGGATTGCAGAGGCTCGCGTCACCGTGGGTGGCGAAACACGACGTCGGATCTCGCTGGTCCTGGGGCTCTCTCTGCTACCGGGCTTGCTCGTGACGGCGGTGCACTGCGCCGGCAGCGGCGCGGACGAATCGGGCTCCGCCGGCGCGGGCGGCGGCGCCGGGCAAGACGCCAGCCCGTGCTACGGCCCGGGCTGCGGGGGCACGGGCGGGGGCACGGCCACCGGCGGCGCCGCGGGTAGCGGTCCGCCCCCCGAGCAAGAGATCGAGAGCTCGTTCCGGTCGCCCGTGGCCACCGGCAAATTCGTGTGGGCTGCGAACCCCGAGAGCGGTCGCGTCGCGTTGATCGACGCCACCAGCCTCGAGGTGCAGACCTTCGAGGCGGGGAACGGTCCGACTCACCTCGCGGCCTTGGTGGATCCGGCGAACCCCGACGCGGCGCGTGCCATCGTGCTCAACGTGAAGAGCCACGACGCGACGGTGCTGGTCGCCGACGCGCAGGGCAAGGTCACCACCAAGACGGCCGAGGTGCACGAAGACGCGAACGGCTGGACGATCAGCTCGAAGGGTCGCTGGGCCCTGGCCTGGACCGACGCGGCCAAGATCGAGAAGGCCGACCCCACCGAGGGCTTTCAAGACGTCACGGTGCTCGATCTGGCAGGAAAAGAGCCGAAGTCCGTGCGCCTCTCGGTGGGGTATCGCCCCACGCGGGTGTACGTGTCGAGCGACGAGAAGCGCGCATTCGTGGTGACCGAGCCCGGGCTCTCGATCATCGAGCTCGACGCGGGGCAGGGCCCGTTCGTCAGCGCCGAGCTGGCGGTCACCGACGATCCCCTCGAGAGCCCCGCGTCGCGCGACGTGTCGATCACGCCCGACGGCGCATGGGCCTTGGTTCGCCGCGACGGCTCGAGCGAGGTCGGCGTCGTCTCGCTCGCCGACGGCAAGCGCGTGAGCGTGAAGCTGTCGGGCCCGGTCACGGATCTCGATCTGAGCGAAGATGGCTCGCGCGCCATCGCGGTGGTGCGTGAGCCCGCCGCCAGCGCCGACGCCGGCGCCGATGACGCGGCGGCCCCGACGAGCGCGAGCTCCGACGTCGCGCTCTTGCCCATCCCGGGGATCTTCACCAGCCCGACCACCTTCGACACCAAGACCATCGCGGGCGAGTCCTTCGGCAGCGTGTCGGTCAGCACGAGCGGGGGCGTCGCGCTGCTGTTCACCAACGCGACTCCGAACGACCACCTGACCCTGCTGAACACCGCCTCGGGCGTCGGCTATCTCACGCACCGCACGGTGGCCCTCAAGGCTCCGGTCAAGGCCGTGTTCCCCGCGCCCGACGGCTCCCACGCGGTGGCGCTGCTCGCGCCCGGCGCCGGCAGCACGAAGCCGGGGGCGTTCAGCGTGATCCCCGTGGCCGCCGATCTGCCGCCGAAGATCCAGGGCACCGACGCGCCGCCGGTGGGCGTCGCCATCGGGTCGAACCGCGCCCTGGTCACCGTGCGCGACGACGCGAAGAAGCTCTACGCGACCTACCTGGTGCGCATGCCCGAGCTGCAGGTCGATCCCTTCAAGCTCTCGAGCCCGCCGCTGGCCACCGGCATGGTGCCGGTCGCGAAGGTGGGCTACGTCGCGCAAGAGCATCCCGAGGGGCGCATCACCTTCGTCACCCTGCAAGACGGCAAGGCGCGCACGCTCACCGGCTTCGAGCTGGGCGCCAAGGTCGTGGACGGGAGCCAATGATGATCCGGGCCACGGCACTCGGGCTGATGGGCGCAGCTCTCTCGGTGTTCCTGCTCAACTGCGGGGCCGACGATGGTGCGGCTGGGGGCGCGCCCATGGGGGGCATGGGCGGAAGCATGGGGGGCAGCACCGCGGGGGGCACCGGCGGAAGCAGCACCGGCGGCGGCGGTGGCTTGGCCGACGCAGGCATCGATGCGCCCCCCGAGAAGGAAGTCGAGAGCTCGTTCCGGTCGCCGGTGGCCACGGGCAAGTACGTGTGGGCCGCGAACCCCGAGAGCGGGCGGGTCGCGCTGGTCGACGCCGTGACCTACGACGTGAAGATCGCCGAGGCCGGACACGGCCCGACGTATCTGGCCGCGATCCCCGACGGCAACACCAACGCCGCCATCGTGCTCAACGTGAAGAGCCACGACGCGACCTTGTTCCGCGTCGCCGCGGATGGCGCGTTCTCGCAGAAGACCCTGAAGACCCACACCGGGGCCAACGCGTGGGCGGTGAGCCCCGGGGGCAAGTGGGCCATCGCCTGGACCGACGCGTCGGCGATGCAGAGCCCCGATCCGACCGACGGCTTCCAAGACGTGACCGTGATCGATCTCGCGGCCGGCACGGAGACCGCGAAGATCCTGAGCGTGGGCTATCGCCCGGCCCGCATCGGTTTCGCCAGCGACGAGACCCGGGCATTTGCCGTGACCGAGCCGGGGATCTCGGTGATAGATCTCGCGGCCGACGGCTCGAGCGTCAGCGCGCTGGTCAAGGTCACCGACGACCCCCTCGACAACCCGGCGGCGCGCGACGTCACGCTCACGCCCGACGGCGACTGGGCCTTGGTCCGCCGCGACGGCAGTCCCAGCGTGTCGTTCGTGTCGCTGAAGAGCGGCACGCGCACCGACCTGCCGCTCTCGGGCAACGTCACCGATCTCGACCTGTCGGAGGACGGCAAGCGCGCGGTGGCCGTGGTGCGTGACACCTCCGAGGTGTTCGTGCTGCCCGTGCCCGGCGCGGCCAGTGATCCGAACAGCGTCGACAAGCAGGCCATCGCGGGCGAGCTCTTCGGCAGCGTGGCGCTCTCGACCGACGCCAGCGTGGCGCTGCTCTACACCAACGCGGTCGCCAGCGACCACCTGACGATCTTGAAGCTGGTGCCGGGCGCCGACTACCTGTCGCACCGCACGGTCGCATTGAAGGCGCCGGTCAGCGCGGTGTTCCCGGCGCCCGACGCCCAGCACGCCATCGTGCTGCAGAAGACCGCGGCGGGCAGCACCAAGGCCGGCGCCTTCTCGGTGGTGTCCACCGTGGCCCAGCTGTCACCGAAGATCTTGGGCACCGACGCGGCGCCGAACGCCGTCGCCATCCAGCCCGCGCCCAAGAGCGAGCACGCGCTGGTCACGGTGCGCGACGATCTGAAGAAGGTCTTCGGGGTCTATCGGATCAAGCTGAGTACCCAGCAGGTGGACTTCGACAAGCTCGCGAGCCCGCCGCTCGCGACCGGCATCGTGGCGGCCGCGAACAAGGGCTACGTGGCGCAGCTTCATCCCGAAGGGCGCATCACCTTCATCGACTTCGCCAGCGGCGAAGTGCGCACGCTCACGGGCTTCGAGCTCGGAGCCAAGGTCGTCGAGTAAGAGGAGCCAGCATGAAACGACTCGTTCTGACCGCTGTTGGTCTTGTCGCCCTCGCCGGCTGCGGCGATCGCCCCGCCAGCTGGGACGAGAAGGCCGAGCTTCCGGTGAAGACCGCCGGGCTCACGGGCTCGGTGGCGGTGATCGACTCCGCCCTCGATCGCGTGCTGATGCTCTCGGCCTCGTCGGACCGCAGCCTTCGGTCCACCGCGCTCGGCGTCGGGAAGAACGTCGTCACCACCGAGGCGTCGCGGGACTCGGCATCGCTCTTCGTGCTCTCGAAGGGCGTGCAGCCCCGGCGCAACCCGGACGACGAGCTGCCGTCGCTGACCGTGATCGACGGAAGCAGCGAGCCCAAGGTCACCGCGCGCTACGCCCTCACCGATCCGCTCCAGGGCATCGCCATCGACCCGCAGGGCGAGTGGGCGGTGGTCTACGACGCGGGGGGCATCGTGGTGAACCCGAACGAGCTGATCTTCGTCAAGCTGTCGGATCCGAACTTCGAGCCCGTCTCCAAGACCCTGCGCAGCTTCGGCGGCCGCCCCGAGCGCCTGACCTTCACCAGCGAGCTGAGCGTGCCGAACGGCCCCCCGCGCCGCTTCGCCCTGGTCGAGACCGGGCAAGACGTGTCGCTGATCGATCTCTCGGATCTGGCCCGCGACGAGGTCACGCTGATCTTGCCCAAGACGCCCGCCGGTGCCAGCGGCGCGCCCGCCGAGGTCGCCTTCCACGACGGGGATCCCGCCGACACCTCCGACGCGCGCATCGCCGTGCGCCTCGCGAACGATCCCAACGTGATGGTGGTCGACCTGGCCCCGCCGCCCGCCGGCGATCAGAAGCCCTTCAAGGCCACGGTCAACGTGGCCGACGTGGGCGGCGTGCCCAGCAGCATCGCGTTCGTCCAGACCGACGGCGGGCTGCGCCTGGCCGCGCTGGTGCCGTCCACCAAGAGCGCGACCTTGATCGACCCGGCCACCACCTTCCCCGAGACGGTGGACTTCCCCAAACCCTTCTCGCGCATCACCCGCGTCACCGACGACGTCTCGAACAAGCCCCAGAAGAGCGACGTGGCGCTGCTCTGGAGCGACTCGACCACCGGCATCGCGTTCTGGTCGCTGGGCAAGACCAGCGGCACGCCGTTCCGCAGCGTGGACGACTACGACATCGGCATCGCCGTCTCGAAGGTGAAGAGCGTACCGGGCGACAAGTTCGCGCACCTCAAGATCCTCGAGAGCGCCAGCGCCAGCGAGTTCTACGTGCTCGACCTCGACAAGCGGCAGAGCTTCCCGATGCTGACCAACGCCTCGGGTTTCCAGCTCGGGGTCTCGCCCGACGGCGAGCGCGCCTGGGCGCTGCGCGCCGGCACCCCGGACCTCGCCAGCATCGATCTGTCGAACCTGCACCCGAGCTCGATCCAGGTCGAGCGCGACGTGGCGGCGGTCTACGACATCGAGCGCCGCGACAGCGGCCGGGCCGCCATCGCGCTGCACGTGAGCGAGACCGGCTCCGCCGTGTCGCTGGGCGCCACGGTGCTCGACGGGCTCGACCCCGACACCGCGAAGAGTCGCTTCTACCCAGGCCTCTTGCTCGGAGGGCTCGAGAAATGATCCGCCGCAGCCTGCTGATCTGCGTTCTTTGGTCGAGCGTCGCGGCGGCTCAGGGCGCGCCGCCCGCGGGCAGCGACCCGCCTCCGGTCGACGAGAAGCCCGCCGCCGCGCCGCCGCCGGCTGCGGCGCCCGCGCCCGCGGCCGCTCCAGCAGCGGCGCCCGCTGCAGCGCCCGCGCCCCCGTACACGCCGTGGATGTCGCCGCCGCGCGCCGAGCCTGCGCCCGCGCCGGAGCCCGACGCAAAGCCCGAAGAGCCGCTGCCGCCGCCGGCGCCGCCCGGCTGGCAAGCGTGGTTCGGCCTGCGCACCTCGTTCTTCCGTGACGCGGGCTTCGACCCCTTCTCGACCAACGACGTCTATCCGACCGGGAGCATCGGCGCGTCGCGCAGCTTGTATCTCTCGGGCCCGCTCTCGTTCGCCGCGGCGCTGACCTACGACTTCGGCAACAAGCAGAGCGAAGCACGAGGCGAGCCCACGTCCCTCGAGACTCATCGCCTGACGGTCGGCCCCGAGGCCCGCTACCACGTGCTGCCCCAGCTTTACGCCTTCGCGCGACCGGCTGCCGGCGTGCAGCGCACCGTCGCAAGCATCGACGACGGCTCGACCGGCGCCACGTTGGCCGCCAAGGACTGGCTCTTCGCCGCGGACGGCAGCGCGGGCGCCGCGTGGGCGTTCCTGGACGTGCGCAGCCAGCGCGTGCCGTTGATGTTCTGGCTCGTCGCCGAGGGCGGCTACGGCTTCACCCAGTCGAGTGAGCTCCGGCTCGAGGCCGACCCCGGGTCGGTCGCTCCCGAGCGGACCGCCGCCCTGGATCTGGGCGAGCTCTCCACCACCGGGCCCTTCTTCCGGGTGGCGGTGGCCGGAACGTTCTGACGGCCGCGTGCTATCGTGCGGTTTCGTCGATGCACGACCCGCGATTCGTTCCCCCGCCGGTGCAGCCGGCGTTTCAGACCTTCCCGACCGAGGGCCCCGGCGCCACCAAGAGCGACGCGACCACGGTCTTCATCCTGGGGCTGCTCGGCATCATCCTTTGCCAAGTCTTGGCGCCCTTCGCCTGGGTGAAGGGCAACACCTACGTGCGTTGCTGCGCCATCGCGGAAGTTCCGCCCGACGGGCTGGGCGTTGCCGGCCGCATCATGGGCATCATCGGGACGGTGCTGCTCGTGCTGACCCTGCTGTGGATCCTGTTCGTGTTCGGAATGATGGTGCTCTCGGGCTGACGCTCACTCCTTCGAGCAACCGGCGTTCACCTCGACCTCCGAGCCCTCGACCTTCAGCTTTGCCAGGTCGCCGTCGTTCGGGTGAACGATCAACGCGCGCTCGCGCTTGCCGCCCGCCGGGATCACGAAAGGCTTCTCTTCGATGGTCTTCCTGCCGCCGGACCAGACCAGGGTGTAGCTGGTGAAGGTGCACGGAGTTCCGGTGGGGTTGTCGAAGCTGATCTTCACCCGGCGGTCGTCGGGGCTGTTCTTGCCCGGCAAGACCTCGATGATCTTCGCCCGCGGGACGGCGGGCTCGGGTGTCTCGGCAGCGGTCGCCGTCGAGTCGGCTGCCGGCGGATCGGCCACCGCCGGATCGGCCGCCTTGGCAGGGGCAGGCGGTGAGCCGCCGCACGCACCCAGCACCGCGAGACCGAGGCACGAGCCCTGAACCAGCCGCTTCATGATTCGCCTTTTACCACGCATCCAATTCGCTTGATGCCCCCGGCAAGGTGGCTAACGGTCCCGGCCATGAGCACCCCCATCCGACGCGTCGGCGTCGTCGGCGCCGGCGTCATGGGCGCCGGCATCGCCGCCCACCTTGCCAATGCCAGCGTAGACGTCGTCCTCCTCGACATCGTCCCGCCGAACCTGAGCGACGCCGAAAAGAAGGACCCGCGGGCGCGGAATCGCTTCGCCGAGGGCGGGCTCGACAAGGCCCTCAAGGCCAAGCCCGCGGCGTTCTTCCACAAGAGCCGCGCCGCGCTGGTCCGCACCGGCAACCTGGAAGACGACTTCGCGCTGCTCGCCGACTGCGATCTGGTGATCGAGGCGGTGGTCGAGCGGCTGGACGTGAAGCGTGCGCTGCTCGAGCGGCTCGAGAAGACCTTGGGGGCCGACGCGGTGATCGCCTCGAACACCTCGGGTCTGCGCATTCAGGACATGCTCGAAGGGCGCAGCGCGGGGTTCAAGGCGCGGTTCCTGGTGATGCACTTCTTCAACCCGGTGCGCTACATGAAGCTGCTCGAGCTCGTGGCCGGGCCCGAGACATCGACCGAGGTCAAGGCGCGGGTCGAGCACTTCGGCCGCGAAGTGCTGGGCAAGGGCATCGTCTGGGCGAAGGACACGCCGAACTTCGTCGGCAACCGCATCGGCACCCACGCCATGCTCTGGGGCATCCAGCAAATGCTGGCCGACCGCCTGGCGCCCGAAGATCTGGACGCCATCACCGGCGAGCCCATGGCCCACCCGAAGAGCGCCAGCTTCCGCACGGCCGATCTGGTCGGCCTCGACACCGTGGTGCACGTCGCCGACAACTGCCACCAGGCGTTGACCGAGGACCCCGAGCGCGAGGTCTTCCAGCTGCCCGAGTACATCCGCGAGATGGTCAAGGGCGGCCTGCTCGGCAACAAGAGCAAGTCCGGCTTCTACAAGAAGACCGGCGACGAGGTGCAGACCTTCGACCCGTACGAGAAGGCGTACCGGCCTCGGGGCGGCAACAAAGAGATCCGCGCCAAGTGCAAAGAGATCGCGAGCGAAGAGAGCCCGCGCGAGCGCGTGAAGAAGCTGTTCGACGATCACGGCCCCGCCGGCACCTTCGCGTGGAAGCTCACCAGTCGCGCGCTGCTCTACGCGGCCAACATGATCGGCGAGATCACCGACGACGTGACCGCCATCGACGACGCGATGCGCTGGGGCTACGCCTGGGAGCTCGGGCCGTTCGAGACCTGGGACGCCATCGGCTTCTCTCGCGCGCTCGAGCGCATGGAGAAGGATGGCCTCACCATCCCCGCTTGCGTCCAGAAGATGAAGGCCGCGGGGGCCACCGCGTTCTACCAGGGCGATCGGGTCTTCGACCTGGGCAAGGGCGGGTACGTCGCCAGACAGGCCGATCCGAAGGCGGCGCCCATCGCCCTCTTGCGCAAGGGCGACAAACCCGTGCTCAGCACCTCGAGCGCCGAGGCCTGGGACGTGGGCGACGGCGTGCTCTCGATCACCTATCGCAGCAAGGCCAACAGCCTCGACCCCGACGTGATCGCCATGCTGCACCAGGCCGCCGAGCGGGCCGAGCGCGACTTCCGCGCGCTGATCATCGCCAACGAGGGCGAGCACTTCAGCGTGGGGGCCAACCTGTTCGGCGTGGTCGTGGCCGCGCAACAGAAGCAGTGGCCCGAGCTCGAGAAGATGGTGAACGCTCTTCAGCAGGGCGTGCAGCGCCTGAAGTACGCCAAGGTTCCGGTCGTCGCCGCCCCCTTCGGGATGGCGGTGGGCGGGGGTCTCGAGGTGTGCCTGGCCGCCGACGCGGTCCAGGCGGCGGCCGAGACCTATGCCGGCCTGGTCGAGGTGGGTGTCGGTCTCATCCCCGCGGGCGGCGGCTGCCTGAATCTGACCTGGCGCGCGCTCGAAGGCATCCCCGAGGGCGCCGACGTGATCGTGCAGTCGCTGGTCGCGCAGGTGTTCAAGAACATCGCCACCGCCAACGTGGCCACCAGCGCGCTGATGGCGCAAGAGCCGGGCTACTTCCGCAAGACCGACGGCATCAGCTTCGACAAGGCGCGCCTCGCGGGGGACGCCAAGGCGCGCGCCATCGGCCTGGCCGAAGCGGGCTATCACGCCCCCGCGCCCCGGAGCTACGTGCTGCCCGGTGAGAGCGGCATCGCCACCATCTCGATGCTGGTCGACACCATGGTCGCCGGTGGCTTCGCCACCGAATACGACGGCGTCATCGCCCGGAAGCTGGCGCGCATCTTGTGCGGCGGTCCGTCGGGCTCGGCGGGGCCGGTGTCCGAGCAGCGCATCCTCGACCTCGAGCGTGAGGCCTTCCTGTCGCTGTGCGGCGAGCAGCGCACCCTCGACCGCATGCAGCACATGCTGATGAACAACAAACCCCTCCGGAACTGACGGGCTGGCGCTCGCCGCCTCTCGCCATGGCGGTCGCCACTCGAGCGCCGGGCAACCTCACGGGATCACGGGCTTGCCTTCCTGGCCCGGCGCTTGCGAAGCGCGGCCCGGAGGCACGCCATGCTCGACGCCGACAGCCAAGATTTCGACCCCGCCGTTTACGACCGCCTGGCGCGTGACGCCCCGGCACGGCGCGAGCTCATCTGGCTGCTCGCCATGATCAAAGGCGATCACCAGCACGCGCGCGAGCTCGAGGGGCTCGACTCTGGGATCCGCCGGCGCCTGGCGCCCCTCATGGCGCAGACGTGGCACCAGCTGCACCGCCAAGGCGAGGGCCGCGGGCAGGGAGAGCTCTACCAGCGGGCCTTCGATCAGCGCTTCGCGCACCACGCCGCGCGCTACCGGGCCGTGAGCTGCGCCTGCCGAGAGTGCCAACCGGCGCGGTGAGGCCGACCGGATGGTCCTCGAACACTGGTGACCCCGGGAACTTTCCGCGCCCGCGGCTGTCCCACGCTCTTCGGGTCACAGTTCGAGCGCGGGAGCTTCATGCATGCAGCCGAGAACGGGCGAAGGCAGTGGTTTGTCCAGCGAGCCGGGGCGCATCACCCGAGCGATGCGTGCGGCGTCGGTCTCGGCCCCCCGATGTCTGCGAGTGGCGCTGGTGCGACGCGGGCGGGTCGAAGAAGAGCGCCTGTTTCGCCCAGGTACCGAGGTCACCCTCGGACGGAGCGAACGTGCGACGTTCGTGCTGGACGAGCCGAATCTTCCCGCAAAGACCTCGATCTTTCGCGAAAGTCAGCTGCTGGTCGTGCCCCCCGGCGTGGCCGCGCGCGTGCACGACGGCGACTCGCTGCTCGAGCTGCCGGCGTCCGCGGCGGCGCGACAGGTGGCGCTCGGCCCCCACGCCCGCGGATCGATGACGATCGGTGAGGCGCGGTTGTTGTTCCAGATGGTGCTGGCACCGGTGCGGGTCCAGCCGCAGCTGCCCCTCGCGCTCTTGCGCGATCCCGAGCGGATCGATTGGCTCACTACCATCATTGCCGCGTTCTCGTTCGTCGCTCACTTCGGCGTGATCGGCACCCTGTACTCGGACTGGGTGGATCCGGTGCTCGACGAAGGGGTCACCATCTCGGGGGTGGTGAGTGAGATCGCGGCCCTGCCCGTGGCCCCGGAGGTCGAGCAGGCGCAGGCCCCTGCAGACGGCCCGCGTGCGCAGCCGCGCGACACGCCCCGCGGCGTGCCGGGGAAGGGCCCCGGCAAGGGCTTGCCCTCGACCGCCGCGCCGCCCGCTCACGCCGGGCTCGGCGCCGAGCTCGAGAAGATCGAGCTGTCGACGCTCGGTGCGCTCGGCACAGGGCGAGCCGCCACCGAGGGCGTGCTCGGCCACCGTGAAGTGGCGACCGCCGCCCTCGACGCCGCCGCCACGAGCGGGCGCGGGATCTCCGACGGCCCGGCGTTGGTCTTCGGTGGGGGGCGCCCGGTCACGCCGGGCGCTCCGCGCGACCTCAGCGTGCTGGCGGACGGCCGCGCATCGACCCGGTTCAGCGAGACCGGCGGCAAGGTGGCGGTGGCCGGGCCGCGTCCGGAGGCGATCTCGCAGCCGCCGGTGGTGCAGGGCAGCACCGTGAGCGACGCCGCGCGGGTCGTGGCGGGGCTCCGCGCGGGGTTCCGCGCCTGTTACAAGCGCGGGCTCGAAGAGCGTCCCGATGCCGCCGGCGGCGTGCGGATCACGCTTCGGGTCGGCGCCGGCGGCGAGGTCCAGGGCGTGACCACCTCGGCGACCGGCTCGTTGCCGCCGAGCGTCGCGTCGTGCGTCGCCGCGCGCGCCAAGAGCGCCGCGTTCTCGCCGCCCGACGGCGGTGCGGCGGTGATCGTCGTGCCGGTGACCTTCGTGCTGCAGCGATAGTCAGCGCAGGCCCACGATCCGCCCGTCGACCACGTCGATGTTCTCCGACGCCGGGTGCTTGGGCAGGCCGGGCATGCGCATGATCTCGCCGGTGAGTACCACCAGGAAGCCGGCGCCGGCGTTGATCTGGATGTTGCGCACCGTGACGTCGAAGTTGGTCGGGCGGCCGCGGAGGTTCGGGTCGTCCGAGAGCGAGTTCTGGGTCTTGGCCATGCAGATCGGCAAGCCGGCGTAGCCCAGGCGCTCCACGTCTGCCAGGTCACGCTGGGCGGCGGCCGTGAGCTCGACGTCGTTGGCGCCGTAGATGCGCTGGCAGATGGTGCGGATCTTCTCGACCACGGGCGCGTTCCAGTCGTAGAGCGGCTTGAACGGCCTCGGGCTGGCCTCGGCGTGCTCGATCAGGGCGCGCGCCAGCTCGATCGCGCCGTCCCCGCCGCGCGCGTGGCGATCGCTGAGCGCGAACGGCACGCCCAGCTTGGCGCAGCAGCGGCGCACCACGTCGATCTCTTCGCTGGTGTCGGCGCCGAAGCGGTTCAGCGCCACCACCGGAGACTCGCCGAAGCAGCGGATGTTCTCGACGTGCTTCTCGAGGTTGGGCAGCCCCGCCTCGACCGCGGCGGCGGACGGCGCGGCCAGGTCGTCCTTCTTCACGCCGCCGTGCATCTTGAGCGCGCGAATCGTGGCCACCAGCACCACCGCGGCGGTGTCGAGCCCCGCGCCTGCGCACTTGATGTCGAAGAACTTCTCGGCCCCCAGATCGAAGCCGAAGCCCGCCTCGGTCACAGTCCAGTCGGCCGAGTGCATGGCCATGCGCGTGGCCAGCACGCTGTTGCAGCCGTGGGCGATGTTGGCGAAGGGCCCGCCGTGCACGAAGCAGGGCGTGCCCTCGAGGGTCTGGACCAGGTTGGGCAACAAGGCGTCTTTGAGCAACGCCAGCACCGCGCCGGTGGCCTTGAGCTCGCCGGCGGTCACCGGCTTGCCCTCGAAGGTGAAGGCTACCAGCGTGCGCTCGATGCGCCGGCGCAGGTCGTCGTAGCCCTCGGCCAGGCACAGCATGGCCATGATCTCCGAAGCCGCGGTGATGTCGAAGCCGGTCTCGCGCGGCACGCCCTGCATGACGCCGCCCAGGCCGATGATGATGTTGCGCAGGGCGCGCTCGTTCATGTCGATCACCCGGCGCCAGAGCACGCGGCGCGGGTTGACCTGCACGCCCGAGCTGTAGTGAATGTGGTTGTCGAGCACCGCCGCCAGGAGGTTGTGCGCCGCGGTGATGGCGTGGAAGTCGCCGGTGAAGTGCAGGTTGATCGAGTCGGCGGGCATCACCTGGCTGTACCCGCCGCCGGTGGCGCCGCCCTTCACGCCCATGCACGGGCCGAGGGACGGCTCGCGCAGCGCGATGCACACCGACTCGCCCAGCTTGGACAGGGCCTGCCCCAGACCGATGGTGGTAGTGGTCTTGCCCTCGCCGGCGGGCGTGGGCGTGATGGCCGAGACCAGGACCAGCTTCGGCGGGCGCGGCCGCTTGCGCGGCTCGGCCAAGACCGAGAGCTCGACCTTGGCCTTGTCGCGTCCATAGGGGATCAGACGGTCGTGTGAGATCCCGAGCTTGTCCGCGATCTCCGAGATGGGGCGCGGCGTGACCGAGCGAGCAATCTCTGCGTCCGTCTTCATGCGCCGATGATACCCCGCTTGCTCGCCGACAGATCCCGGCGTAAGCGTCGAGGCCAGAGGTTTTCATGACCGAGATCGTGATCGTCGAAGCCGTTCGTTCAGCCGTTGGCCGCGCCCTCAAGGGGTCCCTGGCGCTCAAACGCCCGGACGAGCTGGCCGGGGACGTGATCCGCGGGCTCCTCTCGCGGGTGCCCGGCGTGAAGCCCGAGCAGGTCGATGACGTGGTCCTGGGGTGTGCCATGCCCGAGGGTGAGCAGGGCCTGAACGTGGCCCGGCTGGCGGCGATCCTGGGCGGGGTCCCGGTCGAGACCAGCGCCATGACCATCAACCGCTTCTGCTCGAGCGGGCTCCAGGCCATCGCCCTGGCAGCGGGCTCGGTGGCCCTTGGTCACCACGAGATCGTGATTGCCGGCGGCGTCGAGAGCATGAGCACCGTGCCCATGACGGGCAACAAGATCAGCGCCAGCCCCGAGCTGATGGACGTGATGCCCGGCGCGTACACCCCGATGGGCATCACCGCCGAGAACGTGGCCAAGCGCGTCGAGATCAGCCGCGCCCAGCAGGACGAGTTCGCGGTCAAGAGCCACGCGAAGGCGGCGGCGGCGCGCAAGGCCGGCAAGTTCGAGGACGAGATCGTCACCGTGCAGGGCATCGAGTTCAGCGGCGGCGAGCGCAAGAAGCGCGACTTCCGGACCGACGAGCTGATCCGCGAGGGGACCACCCTCGAGGGTCTGGGTCAGCTCAAGCCAAGCTTCATGCTGGGCGGCAGCGTCACCCCCGGAAACTCGTCGCCCCTCTCGGACGGCGCGGCGGCGGCGCTGGTCATGTCGCGGGCGAAGGCCAGCGCTCTGGGCCTACGCCCCAAGGCGGTCTTCCGCGCGTTCGCGACGGCCGGGGTCGATCCGGCGATCATGGGCATCGGCCCGGTGCCGGCCATTCGGAAGCTCTTGCAGAAGACCGGCCTCGGCCTGAACGACATCGACGTGATCGAGCTCAACGAGGCCTTCGCCGCGCAGGCGGTCTACGTGCAACGCGAGCTCGGCATCGCCGACGAGAAGCTGAACCCGAACGGCGGCGCCATCGCCCTGGGTCACCCGCTGGGCTGCACCGGCGCCAAGCTGGTGGCCACGCTGATCCGCGAGCTCGAGCGCGGAGGCAAGAAGCGCGGCATCGTCAGCATGTGCATCGGCGGTGGCATGGGCGCCGCGGGCTTGATCGAGCTCGCCTGAGCCAAGTCAACACGCGCCGGCGCACTGCGTGGACATGCACGTCACGTGGGCGCTGAAGCTCGCCTTGCCGCTGGAATAGGCCGGGCACGCCTTGTCCGCGCACGAGAGCAGCTCGGACAAGGAAGTCACCGATTGGCACTCGGGCGCCGACGCGAGGCAGTTCATCAGGGCGCCACAGCTCTGGTCGTTGGCGCAGGCTTCGGCCTGAGTGCAGCAGCTCTTGGCGATGCACGCATCGCAGGTCGGATCACCCACCGAGACCGAGCACGTGCCGCCCGAGCCGCCGGTGGCGCCGTACCCGCCGGTGGCGCCGTACCCGCCGGTCGCGCCGGTGCCGGCGGTCGCGCCGGTGCCGCCCGAGCCACCGGTGCCGCCGGTGCCGCCGCTCCCCGCCTTGCCGCCGGTGCCCGTCGCGCAGAGGCTCTGACACTTGGCGAGCGGGGAGCCCGAGCACAGACACATCTCCATGCAGGTGCCGCAGGCGCTGCACGCGGGCGGCTTGCACGCGCCCAGCGGTGCGCCACCCGCACCCAGAGAGTCGCCCTCGACGTCCACCGGCTCGGCGCACGCCCCGAGAACACACAAGCACACCGCGCCGCCGGCGCGCAGCAAACGCCACCCCATCACGAGAAGCTCCTTTCACCGGGCGCGAGACGGCCGCTTTCGCGCGTCGCGCTCACCGTCGATTTCGTTTCGGCGCTCTCCGGTGCAGGCCCGCCGCGGTGCATTCACGACCCGGGAGCACACTGGCGCCGGAAGTGCGGGCCCGGCGGCCGGGCTCGCACGAATTGCCGGAACGTCCTCGGGCTCTCCCCGAGATCGTGCGGTGGCATGTCCGATGCAGCTTCGAGGCCCGTCAGGAGGCCCGTCATGTACTCAATCGCAGCCATCAAGGCCGCTGTGGCAGGCACGTCGATGGTGCTCGGCGCGGGTGCAGTGGCCGTCACGGTGGGGATCCAGCAGAACCCGCTGCTCTTCACCAGTCCCGAGCCGCCGATGATCGAAGCGCCGTACGTACCGCGCCAGGCGCCGGTGTTTTCGCCGCCGGTCGCGGCAGTGGTCATTCCCGAGGTGCAAATCACGGCAGTGCCGCAGAAGTTCGACGTCCAGGAGCCCGTCCGCCGCATGACGCAGGCGCCGGCCAAGAAGGTCGCGGAACCGCCCGAGGTCATCGACCTGAGCCAGGACCGCGTGATTCCTGCGCCGTGCAACGACGGGGAGTACCGCAAGCTCGACGAGAACCGCGGCGTGCGGTTGATGTGCCCCGGATCCTACTGAGCGGGCGGAGGCGCCAGCCCCGCCGCGCGTCGGATCTTCTCGACGTCCACGTTCTGGACGTACTCGATCAGGTTCTTCCAGATCGAGTGAAAGCCATAGTCGCCCTGGGTCATCTCTCGGATGGCCTCTTGTTTCGTCCAGCCCTGCACGACGATGCGGTACATGGCGGTCATCGTGCCGGTGCGATCGGCACCGTGCTGGCAGTGGACGAACACGGGCTGCTTCTGCGGGTCGGTGGCGATTCTCAAGAATCGCACGACGTCTTCGTCCTCGCCGTGCCAGGCCTTGGCGCTGATGTGCTCGTAGCCGAGGGGCAGGCTGCCGATCTCGTCGCGATCGGAGTGCACGGCCCGCAGGTTGACCACCGTGCGCACGCCCAGCTTCTGGAGCTCGGCCATTCCCTCGGCGGTGGGCTGGGCGCCTCGAAAGTAGACCGGGCTCACCCGGTGCAGGTTGGGCAGCCCCGGCCGCTCGAGTGCTTGTGCCCAGCCCGCGGGTCGCGCCCCGGGCGCTCGGGCAGGCGCCGCCGAGGGCGAGGGCGTGGGCGACGCTGCCGGCTGCGAGGGCGAGCTACAGCCCCAGGCCGCAGAGAGCCCGAGCGAGAGCAGCTGCGGCCGCCAGCGCCCGGGCATGCTCAGACAGCCGGCGCCTCGGCCTTGCGAGACTGGCCGATCTTCTTCTTGCCCTTGCCGACCTTGGCGAAGAACGTGTGATCCAGCCAGTCCGTGAGCGGCAGCGCGACGTAGATCGACGAATACGTGCCCAGGGTGATGCCCACGATCAGGGTCAGGGCAAAGTCCTTGAGCGTGCCCGTGCCGAAGAAGAACAGACCCGTCAAGCTGATGATGGTCGTGCCGCTGGCGAGGAGGGTGCGATTGAGCATCTCGGACACGCTCAGGTTCACCAGGCTCTGGAAGCTCCTGCCTCTGAGCCGGCCCAGGTTCTCGCGCACGCGGTCGTAGACGATCACCGTGTCGTTGATCGAGTAGCCGACGATGGTCAAGATGGCCGCGACCGTGGTCAGGTTCACCTCGCGCCGCACCAGCACCAAGAAGCCGAGCACGGTGACCGCGTCGTGCACCAGCGCGAAGACCGCGCCCGGGGCGAAGCGCAGGTCGAAGCGGAAGGCGATGTACGCCATGATGAACACGATCGAGATCAAGACCGCCTTGAGGGCGGCGTCCCGGAGCTGAGCGCCTGCCTTCGGGCCGATCCACTCCGAGCGCAGCGGTTCGGCGGGGACCTTGTCCGCCCCGAGCTTGTCGCGGAGCCCCGCCATGAGCTGGTCACCCTTGCTCATCAGCTGGATCTCGACCTTGTTGTCGCGCTCGCTCTGCAGCGAGGGGTTGTTGGCGCCCGGCCGGAGCATCAGCCCGCCCACGCCGGCGATCTGCGCCTTGATGAACGCCATGTCCGGCGCCTCGCGGAAGCGCACGGTGATCTTGTCGCCCCCGGGGCTGAACTTCACCTCGGTGGCGGTCCGGTTCGGCGTGCAGGTGGCCGCCGGCTGGCCGTCGCCCGCGCACAGGCTCTTCTCCACCTCGGCCTGCTTCTCGGGCGAGATGGTGGTGACCTCTTGGACGCGGACGATGTAGTGGTTGGCGTTGTTGGCGTCGTCGACCCGGATCACGTCCGGGTGCGAGAAGCCCGAGGCCTTGACCGCGTTCTCGACCTCGGTCGAAGAGACCTGCCCGGTGAACGCCACCTCGACCTCGGTGCCGCCCTTGAAGTCGGTCCCGAGCTTGAGGCCCAGGCCCGGCGCGAAGAGGCCGACCAGCGCCGCAAAGAAGGCGGCGAGCGAGATCGCCATGAACAGGCGCCGAGCGCCCATGAAGTCGTACAGACGGCCGAGGGGGATCAGATTCATGGCGTCACCCGATGTCCAAGTGGGTCTTGCGACCGAAGCCGCGGGCCCAGAGCTCGAAGAACAAGCGGCTCACGACCACCGCAGTGAACAAGTTGATCAGCACGCCGACCGTCAGCGTCACCGCGAAGCCCTTGATCGGACCGGACCCGTACTGGGCGAGCACGATGCCAGAGATCAGAGTCGTCAGGTTGCCGTCCACGATGGCAGAGAGCGCGCGACTGAACCCGACCTCGATTGCGGCCCGGGCGCTCTTCCCCGCTCGCTGTTCTTCCCGGATGCGCTCGTTGATCAGCACGTTGGCGTCCACGCCCATGCCCACGGTGAGGGCGATGCCGGCGATGCCCGGCAAGGTCATCGAGGCGCCGAACGTGGCCAGCGTGGCCAGCTGCAAGAAGATGTTGGTTATCACCGCGACGTCGGCGATGAGGCCGCCGCGCTTGTAGTAGAGGAACATGAACAACAGCACGAGCCCGGCGCCGATGCCCGAGCCCCGCACCGCCAGCCCGATGGCCTCTTTGCCCAGCGACGGGCCGATGCGCTGCTCGTTCGAGGGTGAGATGGGTGCGGGCAGCGCGCCCGACCGCAGCACCAGCTCGAGCTTGCGGGCGTCACGCAGCTGGATGTCCGGATCCTGGGCGCCCATGGTGATCTGGGCGTGGCCGCCGGCGATCCGGTTCAAGATGACCGGCGTGCTCTCGACCCGACCGTCGAGCATGATCGCGAAGCGCTTCTTCACGTTGGCGCCGGTGATCCGCTCGAAGGCCTTGCCACCCGATTCGGTGAAGGTCAGCGCCACGTGCCAGCCGCCCGCGGCGCGGCCGCCCTGTTGATCGGGCTGGGCCTGAGCCTCGGTGACCTGGGCGCCGGTGATCTCGGCCCGGGCCTTGAGCAGGTAGGTGCGCCAGCCGGCCTCGCTCTGCTTCAGGGTGTCGGGGTTGGTCTCGTAGACCAGCTCGAAGCCCAGCTCGCGATCGGGCGGCGGCGTCAGGGTGCCCGCCCACTCCTTGAAGCGCGTGAGCGCGTCCTTGATCTTCTCTTCCGGCTTCTTTTTCAGATAGGCGTAGGTGATCTGCTTGTTCTTCTGGTCGCCGTTCTCGTCCAGGCCCACCGGCGCGACCTCGCGGGCGAACTCGAGGCCCTCGGGCAGGCTCTCTTTGGTGGCCGTCTTGGCGACCTCCGCCAGGTAGTCCGTCTCGTCGTCGAGCAGCTTGAACTCGAGACGCGCCGTCTGGCTGATGATGTCGCGGATGGTGGCGAAGCTGGCTTCGTCTTCACCCGGGACCTCGACGATGATGTCCTCGTTGCGGGTCGAGACGCTGGCTTCACGCAGGCCCAGGTCGTCCACTCGGCGCAAGATGATGTCCTTGGCCTGGGCCACGGCGCGATCGCGGATCCCGCTCTCGGCGATCTCGCGCACCCGGAACACCCACTTCTTCTTGTCCTCGCTCTGGGTGTACGTCAGGTCTGCGCGGAACCGCTCGAGGAAGCGCTCGTCGATCTTGCTCGGGTCGTCCTTGACGTCGAAACGGATCTCGTTGGCCGGCTTGCGCGGGGCCTCGACGGCCACCTTGTCGCGGAGCTTGGCCAGCGCCTCTTCGCTCGGCAGCTCGTCCCCGGAGTGGAGCCCGTAGACCTTGGCGAGCTCGGCCCGCATCTGCTCGTAGTAGCGGTCGCGCTTGTCCTTGACCGCCTCGTCGACGTCCACCGTGTAGACCAGGCGCAGCCCGCCGCGCAGGTCGAGCCCGGCCACCAGCCGGAACTTGTTGTGCTCCTCGACGTAGCTCGGGCACGGCAGCTTTCCGCCGGAGAGGCGCTCGAGGGACGGCCAGAGCACGAAGAATCCGGTGGTGAGCAGGGTGAACACCAAGCCGGCGCGGAGCCGCCAGGGGACGTCGATCCACTCGACGGCCACGAAGCCGCTCCACAGCGCCAGGATGCCGAACATCACCATCGGCCAGAAGGCTTGGAAGTAGGCCGAGGCCGCGCCGGACGCGGCGAGGCCGGCAGCGAGCCAGAGCGAGACGCGGTGCGCGCGCTTGACCCAGCCCAGGGCCAGGAACATCGCCGCGAAGGCGCCGTAGACGAAGGTGAGGGGGTTGATTTGTGCGAGCACGAGTCAGTCTTTCTTCGCGGGCTGTTCTTCGCCGGTGTCCTTGCCCAGCAGGCCCGATTTGAGCAGCTCGACCTTCACGCCCGGAGCCAGCTCGACCTTGGCGTAACGACCGCCGACCTCGACCAGCTTTCCGACCAGGCCGGACTGAGTAAGCACGCGGTCGCCCTTTTTCAATTCCGCGATCGCTGCCGCCGCCTTCTTCTGCTGCTTCCGCGAGCTCCAGAACATGATGAACAGGAGCGGCGCCATCAGCAGGATCGGGAACAGCATCGACATGCCGCCACCCGGAGGCTCACCGCCACTCGGGGGTGGCGCATGGGTTTGACCGGGGGCCGGCTGGGCCGGCGCCGGCGCGGGGGCGCCGGGCGACTCGGGACGGCCCGGGGCCGGGGGAACTGCCTGGAAGAAAGAGGTCAACCTGATGTCTCCTGAAGCGCGGTGAACGGTCCGTGTGCGCGGCGAGTCGCGCGAGGCTTCTCGGGCGACCCCACGTCGAGCGCGAGACGCCTCCCCGGCGGAGCGGCGAAGCTCACAATGCGCCGAAGCCGCCGGCTCATACCCAGTTTGTGGGGGGTCCGCAAGGACGCGGCCGGGCACCTAAACGGGGGTGCAGGGGCGCTGCAGAAGCCGCGTTCCTTGCCTTGACACTGACCGACCCGGAGGGTAGTTGGATTCCCCCTTGGTTTCTGAGGGTTTCACCTTCCAGGCGCGTAGCTCAGTGGTAGAGCACTACCTTGACACGGTAGGGGTCGTTGGTTCAATCCCAATCGCGCCTACGACTTTCTTCATGCTGACCGGGACCGTTTGAGCTGATGGCGGACGTGCAACGCACGCCGCGCGAGCTCTTGGAGGCCCGCGGAGAGCTCGCAGACGACATCGTCGCCGTCTTGGTCGGCGGCGCGATCGTCGATCTGCACACGCCGGTGGCCGAGGGCACCGCCTTCGAGCCGCTCTGCGTGGGTGACCCACGCGCGCTGCAAGTGATCCGTCACTCGGCGGCGCACGTCATGGCCGACGCGGTGCAACGGCTCTTTCCCGGCACGCAGGTGACCATCGGCCCCTCGGTCGAGAGCGGCTTCTACTACGACTTCGATCGCCCCGACGGTCCGTTCACCGACAAAGATCTCGAGCGCATCGAGAAGGAGATGCGAAAGATCATCTCCGGCAAGAAGCCCTTCACCCGCGAAGAGATGACGCACCAAGAAGTGCGAGCGCTCTTCGACGGCATGGGCGAGAAGTACAAGTGCGAGATCATCGACGGCATCGCGGCGCGCGGTGAGCGCATCAGCGTGTATCGCCACGGGAGCCCGGGCCGCAAAGAGGGCAGCTGGCTCGACGTCTGCGCCGGCCCCCACGTGCCCCACGCCGGTCACCTGGGCGCCGTGAAGCTCACGACCGTCGCCGGCGCGTACTGGCGCGGTGACGAGCGCAACCCGATGCTGCAGCGGATCTACGGCACGGCGTTCCCGAGCCAGGCCGAGCTCGACGCCTGGCTGAAGCAGCTGGAAGAGGCCAAGGCCCGCGACCACCGAAAGCTCGGCAAAGAGCTCGAGCTGACCCTGTTCCACGAGTACGCGCCGGCGATGCCGTTCTTCTTGCCCCGCGGCGCCAGCGTGTACAACCGCCTGATCCAGTACGTGCGCGACCTGTACGTGGACTACGGGTACGACGAGGTGATCACGCCGCAGGTCTTCGACAAGAAGCTGTTCGAGACCAGCGGCCACTGGGAGAACTACCAGGACAACATGTTCCTGAGCGTCACCCGCGACGCGTATCAGGACATCGTCGCCGGCAACCCCGAGGCGCTGGCCGCGATCCAGGCGAAGGGCGCGAAAGAGTGGTTCGAGTCCTGGGTCGAGAGCTCGATCCGCACCGGCCTCAAGCCGATGAACTGCCCCAGCCACTGCCTGATCTTCGGCCAGCGGCGGCGCAGCTATCGCGAGCTGCCTTGGCGGGTGGCCGACTTCGGGCGCCTGCACCGCTACGAGCGTGGCGGCGTGGTCCACGGCCTCGCGCGAGTTCGCACCTTCTGTCAGGACGACGCGCACATCTTCTGCACGCCCGACCAGATGGTGGCCGAGATCAGCGCGTTCAACCGCCTGCTGTTCGAGGTGTACAACGCCTTCGCCTTCGACAAGGTCGCCATCAAGCTGGCGCTGCGCCCGGACAAGCGCGTCGGCACCGACGAGATGTGGGATCGCGCCGAGGCGGCCCTCGAGCAAGTCTTGGTCGACGCCCAGCTGCCCTTCGAGAAGCTCGAGGGCGAGGGCGCCTTCTACGGTCCGAAGCTCGAGTTCCACGTGACCGACGCCATTGGTCGCAGCTGGCAGCTGGGCACCATCCAGGTGGACTACGCGCTGCCCGAGCGCTTTGGCCTGGAATACATCGGCAGCGACGGCGCGGCTCACCGCCCGGTGATGCTGCACCGGGCGATCCTCGGCTCGCTCGAGCGCTTCTACGGGGTGTACCTCGAGCACTGCGCGGGGAAGTTCCCGGTCTGGCTGGCCCCCGAGCAGGTCATCTTGCTCACGGTCAGCGAGAAGCAGGCAGGCTATGCCGACAGCGTGGCGGCCGAGCTTCGGGCGCGTGGCCTCAGGGTGTTGGTGGACGCCAGCGCCGACAAGCTGGGCGCCAAGATCCGCAACGCGCGCTTGATGCGCCACCCCTACATGGTGGTCTTGGGCGACGACGAAGCCACGGCCAAGACCGTGGCTCCTCGCTCGCGCGACGCGGGCGAGCTCGGGAGCATGTCGGTCGGCGAGTTCGCCGAGCGCGTGCTCGGCGAAGCCAGCCCACCTCGACTTCAAAAGGCTCACGCGGCGGCGCCGCGAGAACAGGGACCGAACATCAGCACATGAGTAACGGGCGACGATTCAGCCGGGAGCCTCGGGCTCCTCAGATCCGCATCAACCACCGCATCCGCGTCCCGGAAGTGCGTGTCGTCGCAGAAGACGGCTCGAACCTCGGAGTGTTGCCCACTGGCGACGCCATCCGGCGCGCTCAAGAGGCCGGGCTCGACCTGGTCGAGGTCAACCCGAAAGGGACGCCGCCGGTCTGCAAGATCCTCGACTTCGGAAAGTACAAGTACGAAGAGAAGAAGAAGCAGCGCGAGACCAAGCGCAAGCAGACCGTGGTCGAGATCAAGGAGATCAAGCTCCGCCCGAAGACCGACGACCACGACATGGAGGTGAAGGTCCGTGCTGCCCGCAAGTTCGCCGAGGGCGGCAACAAGGTCCGCTTCACGGTCCGCTTCCGAGGTCGCGAGATCACCCACCCCGAGGTCGCGCAACGCCAGCTCTCTTACTTGCTGAAGCAGATGGAAGACCTCTGCAACATCGAGCAAAACCCGGCGATGGAGAACCGCGCGATGGCCGCGGTGGTGTCGCCGAAGCCGCAGGTCATGCAGCGCGTCGCGCAAGAGCGCGCGCAGCGCGAGAAGGACCGCGAGAAGGCCCGCGCCGAGGGTAAGAGCGAGCCGTTCAACGCCGCGCCCGAAGAAGAAGAAGAGCTTCACGAGCCGGACGACGACGACGATGACGACGACGACGACGACGACGACGGCGACGGCGACGGCGGCGACGGCGGCGACGCGAACTGAGGCCTGGGGCCGGGCGCCTGGCCCGGCCCGCGCGCTAGCGCTTCAAGAGCCCGGTGATGCTGGGGGGCAGCACGCCGGCGAAGTAAGCGCCGACCACGCCCCCGATCAGGACCAGCACCAGGAAGAACGCGATCAGGCCGCCCTTGCCACCGGACTTGGGCGGCGGCGCGAGACTGGGCGGGACGGATGGCAGGTGCGCGCTCGGCGGCGATGCCATCACCACCGCCGACGGTGGAGCGGCCGACGGCGATCGGCTTCTGCCCGAGTGCGTGTCGTCTTCCAGCGCTGCCAGGTTACCGAGCTCGAACGAGACGGGCGACGAGCCCGCGGCGGGGGCCGACGCCGGCCCCAGACCCAGCTGGCCGCCCCAGTCTTGCGGCCCGTCGAACGAGCCGATGTTGAGCGGCGCGGCGCCCAGCTCGGCGCTCGAGCGGTCGCCGCTCTCGCCGCCTTGCAGCGAAGTGAACTCGAACAGCGCCTCTTCGATCAGCGAGCCGATGATCGAGCGTTTGTCGGCCTTTTCGCGGCGCTTCGAGTCCTCGCGCCCGCGCACGATGGGCTCGACCAGCGCTGCGATGTCGAACGAGCTGACCGGGTGACCGGCGTGGAACAAGAGCGTGTTCAGGTCGCGACCCAGCTCGCGCGCGGTCTGGTAGCGATGCACCGGGTCACGCGCGAGCGCCTTGGCCAGCACTCGGTCGAGCTCGGGCGTGGCGTGGGGGTGGAAGTCGCGGATCGAAGGGATGCGCGCCGCCTGCACCTGGCGCACGGTGTCGAGGTCGCTGTCGCCCAGGAAGAGCCGGCGCCCCGCCAGCATTTCCCACAAGATGATGCCGACGGCGAAGATGTCGGTGCGGGCGTCGATCGGCTGCCCGAGCGCTGCCTCGGGTGACAGGTAGCTGAACTTGCCCTTGATGATGCCCGGCTCGCTCTTTTCGAGCTGGCTGTTGGCCTTGGCCAGACCGAAGTCCACGATCTTCACCTCGCCGTGGCGGGTGATGAGCACGTTCGGCGGCGACATGTCGCGGTGGACGATGCCCAGGGTCTGGCCGCGGCCGTCGGTGGCCTCGTGGGCGTAAGACAGGCCCTCGCAGATTCGGAGGCAGATCAGCGCTGCCAGCTCGAGGGGGAACGGCTGCCCGCCCCGGCGCGACTGGTCGATGATGGCCTTGAGGTCCGCGCCATCCACGAACTCCATCACGATGAAGTAGGTGTTGTCGCCGACGCCGATGTCGAAGACCTGAACGCAGTTCGAATGGGAGAGGTGCGCCGAGAGGCGCGCCTCGTCCAGGAACATGCCGATGAACTGCTTCTTCTCGGACAGGTGCGGAAGCACGCGCTTGATGGCGACGGTCTTCTTGAACCCCTCGAGGCCCGCGCTCTCGGCGCGGAACACCTCCGCCATGCCGCCCGAAGCGATCTTCTCGAGGACTCGGTACCGTTGTTGTTGTACGGCCATCGCGATGGGCGGCGTCGAGGGGGGAAAGACGCGCAGGATCCTAGCGCGAACGGCAGCCTAGGCGCCGGCGGGAGCGGGGGTCAAGAACGGCATCAGGCGCGGGTCTCTCGGAAGCGCGAAAGCCTGCGCAACAGCTCGAGGTGCCCCTCGGGCACCGGATCGAACTGGCTGGCTTCGAACAGGCCGCGACTGGTGGCCTCTTCGTTCATGGTCACCAGCGCGGCGACCACGCGCTGCCGCACTGCCGGCTCGACGTGATGACCGATCGCGATCACGTCTCCGGGGATCGGTCCCAGGAGCAAGAGCACGCGCACCGAGCTCGCGGGGTATCCCATCGACAGCCAGGAGGCGGCGGCCAGCTTGCCCGTCACGGCGTCGAGGCCGACGTGGGTCGCGCCGACGTCCGCGCTGCCCTCGAGCACCGCCCGCGTGACGGCTTCGTGCGAACCCAGGATGGCCTCGGTCGAGAAGCAGTCGTCGAGCTTCAGCCCCATCGAGCGCAGGTGCCAGCGCGGGACGAAGTAGCCCGAGGCGCTGTCCTTCGAGACCCACGCCGCCCGCGCCTGGGAGAGCGCCTCGACCTTGACGAAGCGGGAGTCCGCGCGCGTGAAGAGCGCGCCATAGTACCCCGCCCGCGCCGACCGGTGGACGACCACCGCGCTCTTTGCGGCGCCGGCGTCCTCGAGGTCGATGGCGATCAGCGGCGGCGCCCAGAGCAAGTCCAAGGCCCCGGAGAGCGCGCCGGCCCGGAGCTCGGCGTAGGAGTCGAGGACCCGGGCCTGGAAGGTCAGGCCCGTGGCCTGGCCGAGCCGCTCGCAGAAGCGGGCCAGGGCCTCGGCCGTGGCAGCCTCGGCGGAAACTGCGGCGAAAGTCAGGCTGAGCACGGCGGCGGGTCGGGTATGCCCCCGCTTCCGCGGGAAGTCACCCCACCGGCGGTCTCGCCGGGAAGGTGTGCTATGGAAGGCGCCATGGCGTCCCACCACCACGACGAGACCTCTGGCGTCGTCGTCTCACACCCGACCGAAGAGCCCGACGAGCTGGACGCGGACGAGCCGCGCACGCCCGGGTGGATGCCGCTCCTCGGCGGGGTCTTGTTCCTGGGCGCCGCGATCTTCTTCGTGGCCACGCAGCCACCCGGCAAGTCCACTGAAGAGCTGCAGCGCGCCGCCCAAGCCGCCGCCGAAGAGGCGAAAGCCAAGGCTGCTCCGCCACCCGCGCCCGCGCCCGCTCCCGCTCCAGCCGCCGCACCCGGCGGCGAAGCGCCACGCAAAGGCGGTTGAGGCAGCTGAGCCCGCCGGTCGGCGGGCAAGGAAGACGAGACGCGGCGCGGGGCCGTCGCGCTGCGGACAAAAGCGCTCGCATTTGTCCGCGGCTCATGTAATACCCCGCGTCCCTTCCCGGGGTCGTAGCTCAGCTGGGAGAGCGCCTGGATGGCATCCAGGAGGTCAGGGGTTCGATCCCCCTCGACTCCACCAACGCAACGAACTCGAACCCCCCTCCGCGACCTGGAGGAGGTCGAGGCTCTCGAGCTTGCAGCGGTGAGCGGCTGATCCACTCGTCCTTGCCACAGGCCGTCCCGTGGTAGACCACCTGCCATGAGCGTGGGGCAAGGGTCGGGCGTGCTGGCGTTGGCGTTGCTGTGCGGTTGCGGTGGGGGAGCGGCGACGGGCGGCGAGCCCGAGACCGGCGGGCATCGCGACGAGCCCGCCAAGGTCGCGCCGAGCGCCGACGAGCCGGCCGCCGACGCCCCCGGCGACGGCGAGGGGAAGGGCGGGGCGCAGGCCGCGCCGGCGGGCGACGGCGCCGACGAGGCGACCACCGCCCTCGAGGGCAAGGACCTCGAGGCCGTCCTGCAGATCTTGCTGAGCGACCCCGGGCTGCTCGACAAGCTGCACCTCAAGCAGCCCGGTCGATCGCCCCTCAAGCTCTCGGGCGACAAGCTCCCGGCGAAGCTCGGCGTCATCGCCGGCTCTCACGAGGTGAAGGTCGTCCCCGAGCCGAAGACCAAGAAAGAGGCCGTGCTGGTCTTCACCAAGATCGAGCGCACCGCCACGCAGGCGAAGCTCTTTTATCGCTACGACATCGAGGGCGTCGAGGGTCGGGCGACCTTCGCCCTGAAGGACGGTCGCTGGGATCTGAGCGCGAACCGGTTGATCGAGAAGTGAGCCTGCGAGCCGCGTAGACTGCCGGCACCGCCATGGATATCGATCTCCGCCTTCGTATCGTGGCGCTGGGGGCCGCGCTGGCGCTCGCTGGCTGTTCGTCACCGACCGACGACGACGACGAGCGGCAGGGCGAGCTCGTCGGGGGCACCGGCCCCCTCCCTGGCGCGATCCAGGGACTCTACTACCGCGCTGGCGATCACGAGGGCTACACCGACGCGGCCGGTACGTTCCGCTATCGCCGCGGCGACAGCGTGCGCTTCTCGCTCGGGGCGCTCGCGTTCGAACCGACGCCTGGGGCTCGGTGGTTGAGCCCGTTTCAGCTCGCGAGCGGCAGCGGCTGCGCAGTCGGGGCGCCGCTCACCCGGGCGCTCCAGGTGTTGCACAGCCTGGACGTCGACGGCGACCCCGGCAACGGTCTCGTGCTGCCCGAGCTGCTCGCCCCGGACACGTTCGTCGCGGTGACCGGCCTCGACGACGCCCAGCTGGCTTCGGCCATTACCGCCGTCAGCCCGGGGGCGAAGCCGGTGGCGGCCGACGGCGCCCTCGACGCATTCATCCGGCAGATCGACGACGAGGAATGGACCCAAGAGGACGGGTGGACCTTCGTCTTTCCCGACTCGGTCTATCACGGGCAAGGCGTCGCGAGCGACGGCAAGAGCTGGATCTTCTCGTCGGCGAATCACCTGCTGCGCTCGGGCCCGGCGTTCGAGGAGCTGGCCACCAATCCGCAGCCGGTCCCCAAGGTGGTCCGCGACGCCGGCGGCAAGCACATCGGCGACATCGACGTGCACGAGGGGTTGCTCTACGCACCGATCGAAGACGCGCCTGCCTTCGAACACCCGTACATCGTCACCTACGACGCGAAGACCCTGGAGCCGACCGGCGACAACCGACTCTTGCCCAAAGCGCGCCAGCCCGACGGCGTGCCCTGGGTGGCGATCGATGGGCCGCGTCGGCGGCTCTATACGGCGGAGTGGGATCCGACTGACCACATCAACGTGTACGACTTGGATGACCTGGCGTTCGTCGAGGCCATCCCACTCAGTCCCGCCATCGGGCGCATTCAGGGGGCCAAGGTGTTCGGTGGGCAGCTCTACGCCTCGAGCGACGACGAACAGAAGTCGGTGTACAAGATCGACCTGGACACCGGCAAGGTCATGAAGCGCTTCGCGCTCGGCACGCCGAACTCCGAAGCCGAGGGCCTGGCCCTGACCCAAGACGAGGACGGTGCGCGCGCCCACGTCTTGAACGTCGTCATTCCCAACGTCGAGCTCGCCAGGTACCTCCGGACGCGTGCCCCCCTGCGCGACAGCATCTGCCCGTGAGCGTCAGAGCCGAAACACCCGGGCCGCGTTGTCGTGCAGGAAGGCCCGCTGTGCTTCGGTGTCGAGCCCCAGCGCGTCGAGCTGCGCCAGGCAATCGCCCGGCAGGATCATCGGGTAATTCGAGCCGAAGAGCACCTTCCGCTGGCCGTGCCCGCGCATGAAGAGGGCAAGCTCGGCCGGGAACCGCTTCGGCTTGTACGCGCTGGTGTCGATGTAGACGTTCTCGTACTTGGTTGCGAGGGCGATCATCTCGCTCTGCCACGGGTATCCGATGTGGCCGCCGACGATCACCAGTTCGGGGAAGTCGAGGGCGACCTCGTCCAGGTAAGGGATGGGCCGACCGGGCTCCGACGGCGCCAGCGGCCCGGTGTGTCCGACCTGCAGGCAGAACGGGATCCCGAGCTCGATGCACTCGGCATAAAGCGGGTAATACCGGCGGTCGTTTGGCGGTGCGTTCCACAGCCAGGGCAGCATCCGGAGCGCCTTCATGCCCAGCTGCTTCACCGCGCGTCTCAGCTCTCGCACGCCCTCCATCGGTCGATGCAGATCGACCGAGGCGACCCCGGACAGTAGATCCGGCCGAGCGCGGACGGCGGCCGCCACTTCGTCGTTCGAGATCAGCGCGCCACCGGGGCCGTACCACGCCGAGATCAGCGCGTGTCCCACGCCGGCGGCTTCCAGCGCGCCGACGGTCAGCTCGAGGGGAAACGCATCCGGGATTTCGCCCCCGCCCATCCAGCGTCGCAGCGACGCAAACATGGGGTGTGCCAGAAAGCCGGGGCTCGGGTGCTGAATCCAGGCGTCGATGATCGGTGGGTCGGGCATCTGATCACCCCCTGGCTAGCATGAACTCCGTCACCGCCGCTCGCTCACCCGCGCTCAAGCCGAACAAGCCGAACACCTGCGCGTCCAGCTCCGCGCGCGTGCCGGCGTCGAGACCGCGATCGGTCGCGTGTCGGGTGAGCGCGGCGAGCTTCGCCAGCGCGCGGGGCTCGGGCGGGGGACGGGGCAGCGCGCGCAGGTGCGACACCTTCACCTGGGGGAAGGCGGCCTGGCGAGCGTCCCGCCGCGAAGCCAGGTGCAGCGCGCGATAGAGCGAGCTGTTGAGCAGCGCGACGGCCACCTCGGGTGAGATCTCGGCGTGATCGAAGCCAGCAAGCAAGGTGTTGCGGAAGGGCAGCCCGGTGTGGAGGGCCGCGATGGGGTACTTCGCGGTCTGACGCACCACGAAGCGCGCACGGTGGTAGTGCTCTGCGGGGCGTAGCCGGCAGCCCGCTCGCGCCAACGCCTCGCGATCGGGGTCCAGGAAGAGCGCCGGTGGCGAGACCCGAAACTCGCCGACCCGCTTGCCCTCGAGCAGCGGCAACGTGTGCCGAGCGTCAGGCGCCTCGGCCCGCAAGAACAGGGTCTTGGCGACGTCGCCCCCGCTCTGGAACCCAAGCTCGCCGAACAGCTCGCGCGGCAAGCTGGGTAGGCCCGCGATTCGCGCCAGGACCTCGGGGGGGCCGAGCTCGGCGGCCTCGGCGCCGGCCCGTTGCCGCTCGATCAGCCGGAAGGGGCGCCCGTCTTCGGCGCCGCTGCCGGGCTTCGCGATCAGCGCGAAGCAGGGCTGCGTCACCCCCTCGAACGCGTCTTGCCCGAGCTCGAGCAACGGCTCGCACGGCGCGTGGGTCGTGCCCAGCGCGCGTCGCACCGGGCGATAGCCCTCGAGGTCGGCGAGGGGACTCGGAACCAAGAGGGCGATCACGCCGCGAGGGCAGAGCTCGGCCGCTCGCTCGACGAACAGGCCGTGCAGGGTGGGGTAACCGCGGAACGATCGGAACGACCGCCCGAGCTCGCGTCGCACCTCGGGCGCGAGGGGCTGCGCGGCGCGGCCGGCGTAGGCCACCCATGGCGGATTGCCGATCACCAGATCGAAATTCCCGAGCTCGCGCTCCCAACCGCGCTCGAGCGCGTCGCGGGCGATCAGTCGCGGGGCGAGCAAGCGTGGGTCCAAGCTCGGGTCTTCGCACCACAGCCAGAGCGCGGCCTCGGTCACGGCCACCGCCAGCGGATCGAGATCGACGCCGTGGACCAGCTCGAGCACCCGTCGTTTCGACAGCCCCGCGCGCTCGGCGATCTGTCGCGCCGCCTCGAGCAAGAACACGCCGCCCCCCATTGCCGGGTCGCAGATCCGAGGCGTCGGCGGAGCCTCGGCCAGGGCCGCCTGGGTCACGCGCGCTGCGATCGCCGGGGGGGTGAAGTAGCTGCCGCTCCGCTTGCGGCCGCGTGCGTCCAGCAACACCTCGTAGAGCTGGCCGAGGGCGACCACCGACTCGTGAGCGAAGTGCTCGGCCAGGGCCGCCGTGGCCGGGCCCCGAGAGGGCGACCTCGGCGCCGCCATCAGCCGCAACCGACGGAAGTGGTCTTCGCCCGCGCCGCGAACGGCGGCCAGCGCGCCGGCGGCGGTCTGGAGCACGGCCCGCTCGGGCTCGTCGCGCTGCTCGGCGACGCACACCGCCGCCAGCCTTCGCAGCTCTTTCAGCGTCAACGCCACCGGCCCGGAGTCTAGCCACGCCCGGGGTGCATGGAAAGCAGCCCGAGAGCTCCCGCTGCGAGTGTGACCGCTGTCGAGCCCGGCCCTCAGCGCCGGCGTGACAGCTTCATGGCCAGCTGCATCGCCGCCAGCATCCCCGCCGGGTCTGCTTTCCCCTGCCACGCGATGTCGTACCCCGTGCCATGATCGACGCTGGTCCGGGTGATAGCGAGGCCCATGGTCACGTTGACCGCGCTGCCGAAGGCCACGAGCTTGAGCGGAATCGTGGCCTGGTCGTGGTACATCGCCACCACGCCGTCGAGCTCGCCCCGAGCTGCCTTGCGGTAGGCCGTCTCGGCGCCGATCGGCCCGACCAGCCGCGCCTGGCTGCCGAGCGCACGGCTGGCGGCCCGTATCCCGGGCACGATCGCGGTGCGCTCTTCGGTGCCCAAGAGCTCGCCCTCGCCGGCGTGCGGGTTGAGCGAGCAGACCGCGATGCGCGGCTCGCGTCGCGAGAGCGCGGCGAGCAGCCGAAACAGCGCCACGATGGCCCGGCTGACCGAAGCTCGGGTGATCGCCCGCGGGACCCGCGACAGCGGCAGGTGCGTGGTGACCAGGCTGGTGACCAGCTGCGGCGAGGCGAAGCACATCACCGGGTGCTCGGCGTCGTCGAGCCGGGCCAGGTGCTCGGTGTGGCCGGTGAACCTCCGGGCCCCCGGCGCACCCGAGCGGGCGACGGCCTCTTTGCTGACCGGGCCGGTCACCAGCGCCGTGCCCACGCCCGAACGCACCAGCCCGTAGGCCACCTCGACGTAGGCGAGCTGCGCCCGGCCGGCCCGCGTCGTCGCTCGCGCGCGATCCGCCGCACGGAGCGCCGGCCCCACGTGCAGCACGTGCAGGTCGCCCTTCTTCCCGCGCGCGGTGAACGGCACGAGGCGTGTTTCGGCGACCCCGACGCTCTGCGCGGCCAGCACCAGCGTCGGGTGATCGCCGACCAGCACGCACGGCCGACCGAGACGCGCGGCCGCGGCGACCGACACCTCGGGGCCCACTCCGGCGGGACACCCCGTGCTCACGACGATCACTCGTCCTCCGTCACGTCGGGGGGCTCGGGGGTGGGAGGCGGCTCCGAGGTGCCGCGGAGCGGCTCGGTGCCCTCGGGGGTGCGCAGCTTGTAGCCCGAGCCGCGCAGCGTCTCGAGCGGTAGCGCCTCGCCCAGCTTCGCTCGCAGGCGCCGGACGTGGATGTCGACGGTGCGCGCGCCGCCCTCGTAGCGATTGCCCCACACGCGTGCCAAGAGGTGCTCGCGGGTGAGCACTCGACCCCGGCGCTCGCACAAATAGGCGAGCAGCGCGAACTCTTTCGCCGTGAGGGGCACGTCTCGGCCGCCCACGCTCACGGCGTGCGCGGCCTTGTCCACCATCAGCGTGCCGACCTTCAGTCGCTCGTCGGTCGAAAACTCGCTCTGCCGCCACTCGATCGCGCGGATGCGCGCGTACAGCTCTTCGGGCACGTAAGGGTGGAGCACGAAGTCGTCGAAGCCGCTCGACGGCTCGACCCGCGCAAGCTGCCCGACCGTCAGGGCAATCAGCGCGCCGACGCCGTCGAAGAAGCTCTCTTTGCGCACCGCCCGCAGGGCGACGACCGCCAAGTCGGGCCGGTCGAGCGCCTCGAACACCAGCGCGCGGGCCCGCATTCCGCGCTCGTCGTCGTCGTCCTCGACCAAGTTCAGCGGGTCGTCCCACAAATCCAGCGTGCGCACCGTCGCGCCCAGCTGTCGCAACGTGGACGCGGCGCCGTCCTCGCGCTCGAGCAGCGGGCCATGGCCGATCACTCCCACGAACGAGCGGGAGCGGGAGCCGATCGACTCAACGGATTTCGGTGCCACCGACCGTGATCTTCTGGATCTTGATGGTCGGGCAACCCACGCCCACCGGGACGCTCTGACCGTCCTTGCCGCAGGTCCAGATGCCGTCCGAGATCTGGACGTCGTTGCCGAGCATGGTCACCTCGCGCAGCGTCTCGGGCCCGTTGCCGATCAGGTTCACCCCCTTGAGCGGTGCCGTGATCTTGCCGTCTTCAATCAGGTAGGACTCGGTCAGCGAGAACACGAAGTCGCCGTTGGCGATGTCCACCTGACCGCCGCCGAACGACTTGGCAAAGATCCCTCGCTTCACGCTCCGCGTGATCTCTTCCGGATCGTGGGGGCCGGCCAGGAGCACGGTGTTGGTCATGCGGGGCATCGGGACGCAGGCGAAGCTCTCGCGCCGGCCATTGCCGCGGGGCGACACCGAGAAGTGGCGGGCCGAGAGGCGGTCTTGCATGTAGCCGCGCAGCACGCCGTTCTCGATCAAGACGCTCTTTTCCGGCTCGATTCCCTCGTCGTCCACGTTGATCGAGCCACGGCTCTGGAGCAGCGTCGGGTCGTCGACCACGCTGCACAGCTCGCTGGCCACGGGCTTGCCCACCCGCCCGGTGTAGTTGCTCGTGCCCTTCCGGTTGAAGTCGGCCTCCAGGCCGTGGCCCACCGCCTCGTGAAGCAAGATGCCGCTGTCGCCGGGCGCGAGCACCACCTCCATCTGAGCGGCCGGCGCGTGTTTGGCCCCCAGCATGGTCAGCGCTTGCTTCGCCGCCCGCTCGGCATGCCACTCGGGAGAGCGGTCGTCGAAATAGCCGAGCGTCATCCGGCCGCCGCCGCCGCTGGACCCGGACTCGCGCTTGCCGGCCTCTTCGGCGATGGCGCGGACGCTGAACCGAAGCAGCGGCTGGACGTCGTGGGCGACGCGGCCGTCGCTGGTGGCGATGAGTATCTCTCGGATCTCTTCCGCGAAGCTCGCTTCGACCTTCAAGATGCGCGAGTCGAACGCGTGCGCCGCGCGGCTCGCGCGCTCGAGCAGCCGGCGCTTGTCGAGCCCAGGCACGTCGATGCTCGGGACGTCGAGCTCGTACCGGCTCGAGAGCGACAGCGGCTCGAGGCGAACCGGCGGCGCTTTGCCGCCCTCGTTGGCGATGCGAGCGGCCGTCTCGGCGGCGCGCTTCATCGAGTCCATGGTCAGGTCTTCGGTGTGCGCGTACCCCGTCGCTTCGCCGCGCTGCACGCGGACTCCGAGGCCGAGCGTGACGCCGCGGGAGGCGCTCTTGGTGATGCCCTCTTCGAACGCGAGGCCGCCGCCGGCGCGGTACTCGAAGAAGAGATCGGCGTAGTCGCCACCCCGGCCGAGGGCGATCGTGAGGAGCTTCCGGCAGACCTCCGCATCGATGGCCAGAGGGCCGCCGGGAGAGAATGGCGCTCGGTAAGTGCTGCTCGCCGTCATGGGGGCCAGACGATGAAGCCACTGGCTCCGAGCCGCAACCGGTGGACGAAAGCTCGCGTCCACCCCCCAAGTTGCGGCCGACTCGCCCGAAATCCCACGTCAATTTGACCGTGAGGGCGACGATCGCGTACGATTTGGCGCTTCCCATCCCCGGCCCGAGCCCCGCCCGCGGCTCCGGGCGAAAGCTCCAAGTGTCGGATCGCGAGAAACTACTTCAGAGCGCCCAGAAGTGGGTCGACAAGAAGCGGTACGACCGAGCCGTCGAGGACTATCTCAAGGTCGTCCAGCTCGATCCGAAGGACATGCGGACGCTCTTGAAGGTGGGGGACCTTCAGACCCGCATCCAGGCGTACGACCAAGCGATCGCGACCTACGATCGCGTCGGGCAGTTCTATGCCGAGCAGGGGTTCGCGCTCAAGGCCATCGCCGTCTACAAGCAGATCCGCGAGGTCATCCGCAAGCACGCGCCCTCGCTCACCGACCGCTACGCGTACATCGTGCCGAAGCTCGCCGAGATCTACTCGCAGCTCGGCCTGACCAGCGACGCGCTGGCGGCCTGGGACGAGGTCGCGGCCCGCTATCAGCGCAACAACCTGGACCGGGACGCCATCGAGGTGTTCCAGAAGATGGTCGAGCTCGATTCGACCAACCCGCTGCCGTACCTGCGGCTGGCCGAGGCGTGCTGTCGCGTCCAGGACCTCGAGGAGGCCATCCAGGCGTTCTGGACGGCAGCCGAGCTACTCCTGAAGCTCGAGCGCCGCGAGGACGCCCTCAAGGTCATCGAGCGCATCCTCCACTTCAAGGCCGACCCGCAGTACGCGCGGATGGCGGCGCAGCTCTACCTTCAGAAGGGCCGGCGCGAAGACGGGCTGCAGGCTCTGGCCAAGTTGCAGATCGCGTTCCAGGTCGATCCGCGCGACCTCGACACCTTGGGCCTCTTGGCCCAGGCCTTCACCGTGATCGGGCAGGCCGACAAGGCGATCGAAGTCTACAAAGAGATGGCGCGAATAGCCCGAGAGGCGGGGCGCCAGGACCTGTTCGAGCAGCTCGTCGGCCACCTGGAGCAGGTCGCCCCGGGCGACGAGGGGGTCCGCGCGCTGCACTCGCTCGCGCCGTCGATGCCGCCTGCCGAGAGCAGGGACCCTTCGGCGGTGCACGTCGCGGACGACGACGTCGAGATCGTCGACGAAGAGCCCGAGGTCGAGGCGATCGAGCCCGACGAGCCTCCGGCCCCGTTTGCGCTCAACCGTCCGAGTCACCCCGAGATGCGCCCGTTCCAGGCCAGCTCGCCCGACGTGGTGGTCGGGGACGCGCACGTCGTCTCGGACGGGTACGGCGGTGACGACGACTTCGACATCGCCGCGCACGTCAAGAAGGCGATCGTCGACTCCGAGGCATTTCGGAAGCTGCGCCTCTACAGCAAGGCGCTCGAGACTCTGCAGATCGCGCTCGAGGTCAGCCCCGGCAGCCTCGACGCCCGGGAGAAGCTCCGCGAGCTCTTGCTCGAGTCCGGCGATCGCGACGCCGCCATCGGCGAGTCGGTCACGCTGGCTGCGATCTACCTCGAGCGCAGCGATCTGGAGCGGGCCGAGATGCTGCTCTACGACGTGCTCGACGCGGAGCCCCAGCACCCGGTGGCGCTCGAGATGCTGGCGCAGATTCAGGGTGGCTCCGGGGCGCAACCGTGGACCTCGGACTCGGCGACCGAGGCCGTCTCGCCCGACTACCTGGAGCAGGGCGGGGTCGACGTGGCCTACCCATCTGGGCCCAGCTGGGACGAGTACCGCGCGCGCGGTCCGCTGCCTTCCTACGACCTGGAAGAGGTCAGCGCGTCGAGCGCGATGGCCAGTCCCTTGCCGATGCCCGAGGGCGGCGGGGCGTTCCAGATGGACGACCCCTTCGCCGTGTCGAGCGATCCTGCGGCGGCGGCAGGTCCACTTCCCAGCTTCCCGCTCGGCAACGAGGACGACGGGCTCTTGGACGACGTGGCGCAGTCGGCCGCGTACGGAGACGATCAAGACGAATACGTCGACGTCGAGCCGGAATACGAGGAAGCGGGGCGCGGCTTCGACGAAGCGCAGCCCACCACCGTGGGCGATGGCCTGGTCAACATCGAGGCCATCGAAGAGGCCCTCGAAGAAGCCGATTTCTTCGCCACGCGGGGGCTCTACGACGACGCGAAGGCGATCGTCGTCGATCAGCTCACCCGCGCGCCGGCGCACCCGCTGCTGGTCGAGCGGCTGAGCGAGATCGAGCAGATCATGGCGGCCTCGCGCGAGGGGCCCACGGTCGATCGGTCGGCGCGGGTCGCGACGGTCGCCGTGCGAGAAGAGCCCGAAGACAGGTCCTTCGACATCGCGGCCTCGCTCGAGGCCCTGGACAGCCTCGACCCACCGGCACCGGCCGCGCAGAGCTCGATCTCGGATCAAGACGTCGAACAGGTCTTCGAGAAGTTCAAGGCGGGCATCCGAGCTCAGGTCAGCGAGCACGACAGCTCGACGCACTACGATCTGGGAGTGGCGTACAAAGAGATGGGCCTCTTGCCCGACGCCATGAACGAATTCGGGCTCGCGGCCCGGGACCCGTCCCGCGAGTGCATGTGCTATGCGATGATCGGGATGATTCGCGTCGAGCGCGGCGAGCTCGATCAGGCGGCCAAGTCGTACATTCGTGGCCTGGAGGCAGCCCAGAAGACCGTCGACCAAGAGATGGCGCTCTACTTCGACCTGGGCAACGTCTACGAGATGAAGGGTGCGACCAAGGACGCGCTCTATTACTTCGAGAAGGTCGCGCAGAAGGACCCGAAGTACCGCGGCGTCTCGGAGCGGATCGCGGCCCTGCAGCCCGGCGCGCGGCCGGCCTCGGGCACCCGCGCGGTGAACGAGGAAGAGGACTTCGACCGCGTGTTCGACGATCTGTTCGAGTCGAAAGGCTGAGCGTGGCGAAAGCCGCCGCGCCTGGGCCTGGGAGGCCGTTGGAGTAATCGCAAGCGCTCGGGGGCTCGTGGTCGCAGTAGGAGCCGCGCGGCCTCACCCTCACCGTCGACCCAGTACGCTCGATCTTTCAGCACGACCGCGCCACTCGAGGAGCCTCCGACACCGCTCCGGTGACGCGTGATACATTCGGCGAGATGACACGTGTTGCCTGCGTTGGCCTGGTGTGGGGTGCCGCAATCCTCTTCTCGTGTACCCAAACAAAGCCAGCTCGCCAGGCCTGCGGGGCGGGTCGAACGGATCTCGATGGCGTATGCGTCAGCGAGCGCGTGGCCGACTACGTAGGGTGCGTGCGCGCGCAAGGGGCGCAGCTCGGCGAGGAACGCGGCGAGCGTCTTGCAGTCGAGGCGGGATACGCGAGCTCCAAGGCTGCGGTGGTCAGCGAGGTGCAGGAGAAGCTCGCCAGGAAGTACTCCGTGAGCCGAGAAGGCGAGCTCGCCATCATCCGCGCTTGCAGCGGCGCCGCTCCAATCGGTGCCGCCCCCACGGCTTCCGGCGAACCGTCGCCCTCTTCCAAGGGATTCGTGGCACCCAAAGCCGGCGCCACGCTCAAGGATGTCGTCGCGCTGCTCGAGCCGCTTGGGCCCGTCGTCGTGCAAACGGACCTGGGGCCGAGCTCGCCCAGGCCGCTTTCTGCGCTCGATCGCGAGGCCATTCACGTGGCGTTCGAACGCGACCACTGGATCTTCTCCATCAGCGCGGGCGGCGACCGTTGCGACGGTGAGCTCCTCCAGATCCCGTCCATCGATTCGGGCTTCATTCTCTCCACAAAAGTCGATTTGCGCATGGCTGAGTCGGAAGGGGCGGCACGCATCTCCTGGCACGGCCAAGTGTCGCAGTCGACGCGGCTGAGCGGGGCAGTCCACTTCCGATGGAACGGCGAGATCCAGTACTGGGAGTCCCATGTGACCGGCGACTCGTGGAAGGCCGCTGGTTCCGGCAAGAGCGCCACTGCGACGTTTCCGAACCGACGAGAGGTCGGCGTCACGCTCCGACACCGCGAAGGGAAGCTCGACGTTTGGGTGGATGGCAAGCGGGCCTTCCAAGACGTCGCCTTGACGGATATCCCGATCCAAGGAGTGGCGCTGGGCGCCTGTAGTCACGCCACCGCCGCGTTCGACGACATCGTGCTGGCGAAGCTTCCCCGCTGAGCGTGAACGTCCTGGGTGTGCTTGCGATGCGAGTCGAGCCCTACATCGCGACGGGGCGCACCAAGCACGGTGCCGCGTTGCCCGCGAAGCGTCGCGCGCTGCAGAGCGCGATGCTCGTCAAGGACTGGATGCGCGCCCGGCTCGAGTCGGACGAGGGCGCGCCGATCTACCGCCGACGAAAGGCCATCGTCGATACTCCAACGGCCTCCTACCCGCGACGGGCCTCGAGCCACGTCGTGAGCTCGTCCACGTACGGGTCTCCCCGCTCGACCGTGCGCAGCCCTTCCGCGCGGGTCGTGCCTTTGCCCCAGATCACGCGGAACGCGCGCTCCAGGCTCGCGCACGACGCCTCGGGTACGCCCATCCGCTCCAGGCCGACGCGATTGAGCGCCCGCACGCGGGCGCGATCGCCGGCGGCGATCACGAAGGGGGGTACGTCGTGCTCCACCTTGGCGCCCCCCGCCAAGAAGCAGCCTCGCCCCAGCCTGACGAAGGGCTGGACCGCGACGTGACCGCCGCAGACCACGTGGTCTTCCACCACGACGTGCCCGCCCAGGGTGGCCAAGTTGGTCAAGATCACGTCGTCGCCCACCGTGCAGTCGTGGGCGACGTGCGCGCCGACCATGAACAGCCCGCGTGATCCGACCCGGGTCACGCCGCCGCCCTTCTGCGTGCCGCCGTGCAGGGTCACCTGCTCGCGGATCTCGTTGTCGTCGCCGACCTCGAGGATCGCCGGCTCACCACGGTACGACCTGTCCTGGGGCGGCGCACCGAGCACCGCCCCGGGGAACATGCGGTTGTTCCTTCCGATGCGGGTTCCGGCTCCGAGCACGCTGACGTGCGCGAAAAGGACGCTGCCTGCGCCGATGCACGCCCCCGCGGCCACGTAACAGAAGGGGCCGACGCTGACGCCGGCTGCGAGCTGTGCACCCGGCTCGACCACGGCAAGGGGGTGAATCGTCGGCACGGCGCTAGCCCGACCGATCGACGATCGACGCCAAGAGCTCGCCTTGTGCGCAGAGCGTGCCGTCCACCGTAGCCTCGCCACGCAGCTTCCACACGTTCGTGCGGTGCTGCATCACCTCGACCTCGAGGTCCAGGCGGTCCCCGGGGGTGACGGTGTGGCGGAACTTCGCCTTGTCGATGCCCAGGAAGTACATCAGGCTGCTGGACGAATCGAAGGGCTCGGAGGCGTAAGCCAAGATGCCGCCGATCTGCGCGAGGGCCTCTATAATCAGCACACCGGGCATGATCGGGCGGCCGGGAAAGTGCCCGCTGACCCAGGGCTCGTTGTAGCTGACGTTCTTGTGTCCGCGGATGCGCTTGTTCGCGACGAGCTCGGTGACGCGATCGACCAACACGAAGGGATAGCGGTGGGGGAGGATCTCGAGGATCTTCTGGATGTCGAGGGTCGTAGGGCGCTTGCTCATCGGCCAGCGCCAGCCTGCCACGGGCGGACCTAGCCGGAAAGCAGGCGCGCCATTCCGCGAAGCCAACGCATCCGAGGCACCGCTGGGAAGCCCGCCACCGTCGCGCCGGGCGGAACGTCACCGATGACCCCGCTCTTGGCAGCCAGGCGAGCGCCGGCGCCGATCCGCGCGTGATCTTTCACGCCGACCTGCCCGCCGACCAGGACGTCGTCTTCGAGCACCACCGAGCCCGCGAACCCCGACTGCGCAGCGATCAGACAGCGCTTCCCGATCTGGACGTTGTGCCCGACGTGGACGTGTGCGTCGAGCTTGCTGCCCGCGCCCACCCGTGTCGGCGCGAGGGTGCCGGCATCCACGGTCGAGAGCGCGCCGATCTCGACGTCGTCCTCGATCGAGACGCCGCCGCGCTGGGGCATGCGCCGGGTGCGCCCGTCCGGGCCCGCCACCCAGCCAAAGCCCGGGCGGCCGATCACCGCGCCCGCGCCGACCGAGACCCGGTCACCGATCGCGACCCCGCCGTAAATCACTGCGCCTGGCTCCACCCGCGACGCCGCGCCGATGCGCGCGCCCGGCAGCACGGTGGCGCCGGGAGAGATCTGCGCGGTGGGCGCGATCACCGAGCTCGACGGGGCTGCGGGCGCGTCGTCGAGCAGCTCGGCCAGGACCCACTCCGCGTGCGGGTGGACCCAGCGGCGTCCGGTCGCGACTCGACCGGCGAGCTCGGGGCGGCACAAGACCACCGCTTCGCAGGCGCCCGCAGCCGCCACGAAGCGCGCAGCGGCGACCAAGACCAGGTCGGTGGCGCGGGTGGAGTGCCCGGGCGAGATCGCGCGTTCGACCTCGCGGGCGCCGAGCGTCGCGTCGAGCGTGCCGCCGAACCGCTCGCAGAGATCACCGAGGCGCGCGGGTCGGAGCGGGACGCCCTGGCTCACTGCTTGGGTGCGGGCGCGGGAGCAGGTGCGGGGGCCGGTGCCGGTGCCGGTGCCGCCGGACCCTTGGCGCCGCCCTTGTCGGCCTTGTCGCCCTTGGTGTCGCCGCCGCCTCCTTGGTTGTACTGCTGAATCACGCGATCCGTCACGTCGAGATCGCTGCGCACGTAGGGGACCGCCTGCTTGTCGACCACCAGGTCGTAGCCGTCGTTCGACGCCATGCGCCGGATCAGCCCCATGGTCTTCTGGAAGATGGGCTGCGTCAGCTCGTTCTGCTTCTTCTGCAGCTCTTTGTTGTATTCGACGAAGACCGTCTGCAGCTGCATCATCTCGCGCTGCCACTTCTCGACGCGCTTCTGCAGCGCCGCCTTGCTCAGCACGTTCTGCTGCTTCTCGATGTCCTCGCGCTCTTTCTGCAGATCCGTCTGCTTCTTGTCGAGCTCGTGCTGGCGCTTGTCGAACAACTTCTTGAGCGTGGCCTGAGCGCGGAGGCCGTCCTCGGTCTCCATGATCGCGCGCTGGGTGTCGACCACCGCAATCTTGCTCTGCGCGTCAGCAGCCCCGGTCACGCCGAGGGCGGCGACGACCAGCGAGAGGCCCAGGGCGAACCGAGTCGAATGACGAAACATGCCGGGGGGCATACGAGACGGCCGAGCGCGGGTCAAGACACCGGCACGAACAGCCCGCGGGGGGAGGGTCAAAGCAGCACGAAATCGTCGGCTTCGGTCGCCTCTTGCGCCACGATGCTGCTGGTTTCTTCGTCGCGCTTGATCGCCAGCTCGTACAGCTCGCCCAGGATGGCCGGGTGCTCTTTGATCAGCTCCAGGAAGCGATCGCGGGGGAGGTGCAAGGTGACGGTGGGGCAGGCCGCGATCACGCTCGCGGTGGACGGGCGCCGGAGCACCAGCGCGACCTCGCCCACGACCTCGCCCACACCCAGCTTGGCCAGCAGCGTGGTGTCCTCGGCGTCGTTGTGCATCACGGCCACCTCGCCCGAGGCGATCAGGTGCAGCCCCTCGGAGGCCTGCCCCTGGGTGATCAAGACCTCACCGTCCTCGTAGGTACGGGTGACGAAGCGCTCGACCAGCGCCGGTCGCTCGTTCGGCTTGACCGCGCTCAGGATGCCGCTGGTTCGAACCAAGTTCTCGACCATGCGCCGGCGGCAGTGGTCGGCGAAGACCTGGGCCACGGCGGGCTGCTTCTCGGCGATGGTGTCGAGCGCGTCTTTCCGCGCCAAGAGCACGATGCTGGGCCGAGCCGCCACCACGCTGGCAGCGCGTGGCGCGCGCGAGAGCAACGCCATCTCGCCGAACAGCGCGCCGCTGCCCAAACGCGCGAGCAAGAGAGGCTCGTGATCGTCGGTCTTGCGCCGCACCTCGAGCTCCCCACGCGCCAAGATGTAAGCTTCCGCGCCCGGCGTGCCTTCCTCGATGATCACCGCACCGCTGGCTACGGTCTTCACCTCGAACACGTCGAGCATCGCGCGCAGCGCGCCTTGATCGAGCGAGCTGAACAGCGGCTGAGGGGCGATCTTGGGACGGCTCGGGTGCTCGGCGAGCTCTTGCTCGCAGATCTTCTTGGCCTCGTGCACCAGCTCTTGCGCCTTGCCGACCAGCGCCTTGCCCGACAGCGCGGCGGGCAGAGGCTGAAACGCCTCGGCCGAGCGCGGCAGCTCGGGTGGCGACGCGCCCTTGTCCAGCAAGCGGGGTGAGCCCTTGCAGAAGGTCTTGGCGATGGAGTCCCGATGCTTGGCCGGGGCTTGGCCGAGGGTGGTGAGGTCGCAGCAGGCCGCCAGCGCCAGCGGCAGGTTGCCGATGTCGATCGCCCGCTGGACCGCCAGCTCGAGCCCCTCGACCGCGACCTCGCGCCGGCCAGCGGCGGAGAGCAACCGCGCGGTGATCATCAACCCCAGGGGGCCGGCCGGCTCGCTCTTCACCAGGGCGGCGCCCCAGCGCAGCGCTGCGTCGATTTCGTCCGCCAGCGAGAGCGCCAGCGCGCGATCCGCCGGGCTGTCGGCCTGCTGGGTGCCCGGCAAACTCGGGGGCGCAGTCATCGACTTCGAGCCTATCACGGTTCAGTCGTCGCGGTTCCTGCCCGGCTCGTCGCCGTCGTTCGTGGAGACCGGCTCCCGCCCGCGCGACAGCGCCGCGCTGACGGCATCTGCCGTCGCGCCCACCAGCGGGACCACGCTCGCGTAGTCCATGCGCGTCGGGCCGATCACACCCACCGCGCCGCCCGGCCGGCCGTCTTCGACGATCGGCGCGGCCACCAGGCTCATCGGGATCCCGACGGCCTGGCTGGTCTCTTCACCCAAGAACACCTGGACGCGCGCCGAGCTGAGCGCCCGATCGAGCAACATCACCAGGCGCTCGCGGTCTTCGAGCATCCGCATCATGCCGCGCAGCTCTTCGGTGCTGGCGAAGCCCGGGCGCTCGAGCAAGCGCGCCTGACCTTCGATCACCACGTCGACGGCGCGCCCGACGCCCTCGATGGCCGAGCTCACCAGCGAGAGCCCCAGCTGCCTGAGCGAAGCGAGCTCGTCTTGGCTGTCGGCCAGGGCCCGCGCAAAGTGCTCGCGCACCTCGACCAGGCTCCGGCCACCCAACCCCTCTTCGAGCGCGTTGTGCAGGCGGGTCAGCTCGGACTCGGCGATCGGGGCCTCGAGGCTGATGAAGCGGTTCTCGACGCTGCCGTCCGAGAAGACGATCACGCTCAAGAGCTCCGTCGGTCGGGTCGGGATGAACCTCACCTTGAGCACGGTCCGCGTCTCGATGCGCGGCCGGACCAAGATGGCGGCAGCGCCCGTCAGATCCGAGAGCAGTCGGCCCGTCTGGCGGAGCAGGTCCGGGCCGGCGTGGGGGTCGGTCAGCAGCTCTTCGATGCGGTGGGCCTCCTCTTCCGACAGCTGACGCACTCGCATCAGCGCGTCGATGAACAGGCGGAAGGCCTTCTCGGTGGGCACCCGGCCGGCGGAGGTGTGGGGCTGCGCCAGGTACCCGGCGTCCTCGAGGTCGGCCAGCACGTTTCGGATCGTGGCCGCCGACAGGTCGAAGCCGTACTTCTTGACCAGGGTCCGGCTGCCGACGGGCTCGCCGGTGGCGATGAACTCGGTGACCACCGAATACAAGATCGAGCGGGCGCGCTTGGGGAGCGGCTGGGACAACGTCCCGAAGATTCTCCACGGGGGGCCCATCGTCAATTCGGCTGCGGGGGGAAAACCGGGCAATTCCCCCGTGCTTCGGTAAGTCTCGAGCCCCTCGGGCAGCGAAATCCTTGACACTTTTCCGGCCGGTGCGGTTTGATCCCGCGACCGACCGAATCCTCGGCCGCGGGAGGACACCTTTGACCACGACGCTGCTGGCTATCGACGACAGCAAGACGATGCGCAAGGTGCTCGAGATCACCTTCTCGGGCGACACCTACAAGGTACTTCTCGCCGAGAATGCCCAGCAGGCTCTCGAGAAGTTGCGTTCCGAGAAGCCCACTCTGGCCCTGATCGACGCGAACCTCGGAGCCGCCGGCGGCGGGTACGAGCTCTGCCAGCAGATCAAGCGCGAGGCGCCCAGCGTCGGCGTGCTGATCTTGTCGAGCAAGCAGCAGCCTTACGACAAGGCGCGCGGCACGTCGGTCGGCGCCGACGAGTTCATGGACAAGCCGTTCGACACCCAGCAGCTGCTCGACAAGACGGCAGCGCTCGCTCGGCGACTGGCAGAGGCACCGCCCGCGGCGGCAGCGCGGCCCGCGCCGGCACCAGCACCGGCACCAGCACCGGCACCGGCGCCGGCCCCCGCAGCCGCGGCCACGCCCAAGCCTCCGGTCGTCACTCCGCGCCCGGCGGCACCCTCCATGGGCGCGTCGCCTCGCCCGCACGTCCAGACCCTGGTGGGCGGGCCGGCAGCCCAGATCCCGAGCCCTGCACCGGCGCCCGCCGCTGCTCCCGCGGTCGCGGTCGCGGCCGCGGCCACTGCCGGCAACGGGCAGTTCGCCGAGCGCCTCTCGGGGCTTGGTCTCAGCAAAGAGCAGGTCGACGGCGTGCTCGCGCTCTCGCGCGAGGTCGTCGAGCAAGTGGTGTGGGAGGTCGTTCCCACTCTCGCCGAGACCCTGATCAAAGAAGAGATCCGCCGGCTCACCGCCGAGTGAGCGCCGCGGCGCTATCCTGAATTCGGATGGCGTATCGCGACGAAGAGCAGCACCTGCGCGCGCGCGTCGCGGATCTCGAGGAAGAGCTCGCGGCCGCCCAGCAGCGCATCCGCCTGCTCGAGCAACCGAGCGCCAGCGAGTCGCGGGGCATCGGCGAGCGGCTGGCCGGCGGCAAGGTCCGGATCGTCCACGAAGAAGAGCTGGTCGGCGAGCTTCCACCCGAAGCCCACGAAGAGATCATCGAGGTGCTGCGTCGGCGGTACAACGTGCTGGGCCAGGCCACTAGCGTGGGCAAGAGCCTGGCGTGGTCGAACGTGCAGCCCCAAGGCGCGCGCGCCGTCGAGGTGAGCGTCAGCGTTCGGAACGGCAAGACCACGGTGCGCGGGGTGGAGCGCCTCGGGAACCTCGCCGGGGCGCTGTTCGGCGGCATCGTCGGCGGCGTGGGCGGGGGCGGCATGGCCGCGGTCGTCCCCCTCGCGATGGCGCTCGGGAGCCTGGCCGCCATCCCGCTTCTGATCGTGCTCTGGGTGACCCTGATCTACGCGATCGTTCGCTTCGCCTTCTCACGCGTCGCCGCCGTTCGCGAGCGCGAGCTTCGGGCCGCCATCGACGAGGTCACGGGTGTGGCCCGAAGCAACCTTCGCCCAGCGACGCCCGAGAAGGTGCGCGTCGCGGACGGCGAGGCTCGCGACGAAGCGGAGACCCCCGACGACGCGGAGGGCGTCGAAGCGCGTCGCGCGCGCCGCGAGTGAACGGCAGCGCTCGCCCGATCGGGCCCGGTTCTCCCGCGTCCCGGTCGATCGCGTGGTCTATCGCCGAGCAGTGCGCTAGAAACTCGGGCTCGTCATGACCGAGCTTCCCAAAGCCTACGAGCCCGCGGACGTCGAGCCGCGCTGGTACGAGTTCTGGCAGTCCGAGGGCGTGTTCCGTGCCAGCGTCGACCCGAACGACCAGCGCCCGGCCTACGTGATCGCGCTGCCGCCGCCCAACGTGACCGGCTCGCTGCACATGGGGCACGCGCTGATGGGCACGTTGGAAGACGCGCTGATCCGTCACCAGCGCATGCTCGGGAAGAACACGCTGTGGCAGCCCGGCATCGACCACGCGGGGATCGCCACCCAGACCGTCGTCGAGCGTCAGCTTCGGCGAGAGAACCTGAGCCGCCACGATCTGGGCCGCGAGAAGTTCGTCGAGCGCATCTGGGAGTGGAAAGAGCAGAGCGGCGGGCGCATCGCCGAGCAGATGCGCGCCCTCGGCTGTTCGGCCGACTGGGAACGCACCAAGTTCACCATGGACCCGGAGCTGAGCCGGGCGGTGAAAGAGAGCTTCGTGCGGCTGTACGAAGACGGCCTCATCTACCGCGCGACGCGCCTGATCAACTGGTGCAGCGATTGCCGCACCGCGCTGAGCGACCTCGAGGTCGAGAACGAAGAGGCCCAGGGCGAGCTCTACGAGTTCGCGTACCCCGTGGCCGACGCCGACGCCGGCGCGGGGGTGACCGAGCTCGTCGTGGCGACCACCCGGCCCGAGACCATGCTGGGCGACACCGCGGTGGCGGTGCACCCCGACGACCCGCGCTACCGGCACCTTCACGGCAAGCAGCTGAAGCACCCCTTCGTAGATCGCCTGATCCCGGTGATCACCGACGCGATCTTGGTGGACATGGCCTTCGGCACCGGCGCGGTGAAGGTGACCCCGGCCCACGACTTCAACGACTTTGCCACCGGCAAGCGCCACGGGCTCGCCGAGATCAACATCTTGAACCTGGACGGCACCGTCAACGCCGAGGGCGCGACCTTCCAGGGGCAGACCGTGAAGCAAGCCCGCAAGGCGGTGAAGGCCGCGCTGGCCGAGAAGGGCCTGGAGCGCGGGAGCAAGCCCCACGCGCTGATGCTGCCCCGTTGCCAGCGCTGCAACACCGTGGTCGAGCCCATGGTCAGCACCCAGTGGTTCGTGAAGATGCAGCCGCTGGCCGAGCCCGCCATCTTGGCGGTCAAGGGCGGGCGCACCCAGATCGTCCCGGAAGAGTGGGCCAAGACCTACTTCCACTGGCTCGAGAACATCCAGGACTGGTGCATCTCGCGCCAGCTCTGGTGGGGGCACCAGATCCCCGCGTTCCACTGCAGCTGCGGCGAGGTGATCGTCACGCGCGACGAGCACCCGAGCGCGTGTCCGAAGTGCAAAGCGGGCACGTTGACCCGTGACCCCGACGTGCTCGACACGTGGTTCTCGAGCGCGCTCTGGCCCTTCTCGACCCTCGGTTGGCCCGACGACACGGTGGCGCTCCGGCGGTTCTACCCTTCGAGCGACATGGAGACGGGCTACGACATCCTGTTCTTCTGGGTCGCGCGCATGATGATGATGGGCCTCTACTTCATGAAAGACGTGCCGTTCCGGCGCGTGCTGCTCCACGGTCTGGTGGTGGACGAGACCGGCGACAAGATGAGCAAGGTCAAGGGCAACACCATCGACCCGCTCGACCTGATCCACGGCGCATCGTTCGAGACGGTGGTGCAGAAGGCCTTGCCCGGCGCGCCGGTGGCCGAGGCGCTCTCCAAGTTCAGGCGCGCGTATCCCTCGACCGCGCAGATGGGTCAGGGCTTCCCCGCGTATGGCACCGACGCGCTCCGCCTCACCCTCTGCAGCTATTCGCCTCAGGCCAAGCGCATCGCCCTCTCGCCCAAGCGCATCGAGGGTTACCGGAACTTCTGCAACAAGCTGTACAACGCCACCCGCTTCTCGCTGCCCAACATCGAGGGCGTGGTGCTCACCGACGCTCCGCCCGAGCCGAAGCTCTTGATGAACCGCTGGATCCTCTCGCGCCTCGCGGGGGCCGTCGCGGCGAGCAGCGAGAGCATCGTGGGCTTCCGCCTCGACGAGGGCGCGAGCGCGCTCTACCGCTTCGTGTGGGACGAGCTCTGCCCCTCTTACCTCGAGGCGTGCAAGCCCGTGTTCCAGGCCGGCAGCCCGGACGAGCAGGCCGAGACGAGGCAGACGCTCGCGCACTCCATCGAGACCGTGCTCCGCGCGCTGCATCCCTACGCGCCGTTCATCACGGAAGAGCTGTGGCAACGCGTGCCGAAGCCGGCGTCCCGACCGAAGTCGATCGCGCTCGCGCCGTACCCCAGCGCCAGCGACGGCCGACCGGACGCCGACGCCGAGCGGGACTTCGGGGCGGTGATCGGCGCCATCGGCGCGGCGCGCGTCGTGCGCAGCGAGCACGAGGTGCATCCGGGGGCCCAGATCCCGCTGCACCTGCGCGCCAGCGGCTCGCTCGCGCGCCTGCTCGAGAGCGAGCAGCGCCTGATCTCGTTCTTGGTCAAGACCGAAGGGGCGCCGGTGATCGAGCCGCCCGGCGGCCCGCGCCCCAAGGGCCATGTGCTGACGGTGGCGGGGGATGTCGAGGTGCTGGTCGGCCTGGTGGGGCTGGTGGACGCTGCCCACGAAGGGGACCGCATCCAGCGCTCGATCAAGAAGATCGACAAGGACATCGAGTCGCTGGAGAAGCGCTTGGCGAACAAGAGCTTCGTCGACAAGGCGCCGCCCGAAGTGGTGGCCGAAGCCCAAGAGCAGCTCGACGGGCTGCGCCGTCAGAAGGCGCGCCTCGAAGAGGGCCGGTCGCTGGTGGACGAGCTGAAGTAAGCGTCAGCGCCGCCGGCGCGCGGCCAGGAGGACCAAGAGCGCTGCGCCGAGCAGCCCCAGGTCGCGCCCACTGCTTCGCGAGGGCACGCGGCAGCCGCAGCCCCCGTCGTCGTCACCACCGTCACCGCCAGCCTTGCCTGCCGCGCCGCCACTGCCGCTGCCACCGGTGGCGGGCATGCCGCCGCTGGCGTTGCCCGCAGCTCCAGCGCTGCCGGCCGTGCCGCCCCCGGCGGCGCTGCCCGCGGTCCCGCCGCTGGCGCTGCCCCCGGTTCCACCGCCGCCCCCCGTGCCGCCGGTCGGGACCACGCTCGGGTCGTGCCACTCGTAGGCGCCGAGATCGAAGCCCGCGCCCTGCGGCCGGGCGATCTTGTCGGCGTCGAGGGCCGGCGCGAGGTCCTTCACGCCCTTGTCGATGGCGGGCGAGGTCTTGGTCAGTCGCAGGTCCCACTTGGGCGCGGTGGGGCTGAGGAAGTAGGTCGCCAGCGTGCCGCCGGTCAAGGTCACGTTGTGGTCTTCGGTCACGTTGGTGCCCTTCACGTCGAAGTCCGTCGCCAGGTTGTTGCGCACCACCACGTTCTGGCTGGGCGTGCCGTTCTTGTGGGCCGTCACCATGATCCACGGCGGGCCCGGCTTGACGGCGTCGGTGTCCATCACGGTGTTGTTGACGACGCGCGAGTCCTTGGCGCCATAGAGCGAGATGCCGTGCCAGTGGTTGGTGATCACCACGTTGTTCTCGACCACCCAGCCGGTGAACGTGCCGTCGAAGCAGCCGATGCCCTGCATCGTGCCCTTCAGCTTCTGCGCGGGGTCTTCGTTGCCGATGAAGACGTTGCCTCGCAAGGTCATGTTCTTGACCTCGCCCGTCCCCACGCCGCCGCCGCCCACCGACCAGCTCTGGAACCCGTCGTCGTGGTTCGAGTCGACCGAGTCGTCCAGGTACGAGTTTTTGATCAGGTTGTACTGAAAGGTCTCGTCGTCGCCCAGGCCGCGCAGGCCGTCGGCTGAGAAGTTCACGATGCTGTTGCCCTCGACCAGCACCTTGCTGGCGTCAGCGGTGATCCCGAACCGCACGTTCTTGACCTTGTTGTTGCGCGCCACCGAGTCAGCGCCCCTGAGCGAGATGCCGCTGCTGGCCGCCAGCCACTCGGGCGCCCCCCAGGCCGAAGCGTCGGGCACGGTGAAGAGGTCGCAGCCCTCGATCGTGACCTTGGACGAGCTGGTCTGAACCTCGACCATGGTGATCGAGCCGCTGGCGGTGCCGAAAGAAGGGCTCACAAAGACGTTGCGCAGGACCCAGCCGCTGGTGTTGCTGAAGCGCACGTGTCTCAGCTTCGGGCTCTGGCCCGCATCGGCCTCCACGCTGATGGGCGGCGCGTAGCTGCCTCCGTTGAACAGCGCCTCGCCGTGGTAGCCGGTCTTCAGATGCACGGTGTCACCCGCCTTGATCGCCTTGCCGAAGTGACCCGCGCCGATCACCTCTTCCAGCGTCTTCCAGGGCTTGGCGGCGCTGCCGTCGCCGGTGGCGGCGCCGGCCGCTGGGTCGACATGAAAATCTGCCGCCTGGGCCCACGACGAGACCGACACCACGAGACCCAGCGCGGGAGCGACGAGCGATCGTTTCATGCGAGGCACCTCCAGCCGAGCCTCGAGCATAGCCCGGCGGGTCGAGGCGCAGGCGCGGGACACGTGCGGCAGGTGAGCGATGTCGCACTCGATGATCGCGGGACAGAATTATCCGATTGACATGTGTGTCTGTGTGAGATGCCAGGAAACATTGTCCGACTCCGTCTCCTTGTTCCCGACAACGCACTACAGCGTCCGAGGGTGCCCGGGGTGAAGTCACCCATCCGGGGGTAACACCATGATGAAGAAACTCAATTTCGCGGTTTTCGGGACTGTGGCGTTCGCGTTCGTGCTCGGCGCCTGCGGCGTGACGACGGACACGGGCGAGGCCGGTCAGCAAGACACCGCGCTGGCCACCAAGAGCCCCATGCTCAACCTGTCGCACATCGAGTGCACCGAGGACGGCAAGGTCCTCGCTCACTTCGTGCTGTTGTTCGCGGGCAAGGGGCAGCCCGGCGCGCTGAGCGGCACCTACAACGGCGGCGCGTTCGGCCCCGTCGAGGCCACGAAGAGCAGCGGGAACGTCTGGCACTACAACGTGATCCTGCCCGCTGGCGAGATCGACATCCTCAGCGCCACCACGACCACTTCGAGCGGGCAGACCGTCAGCCTCCACAACCCGGGGGAGTACGCCGGCAACTATCAGTGCGGCCCCGAGATCGAGCAATGCCCGATCGTGGTAGCGCCCCAGGACGTCTACTGCACCAGTCAGCCCCTCGGAAACCCCGGTGCCGAGTGCGCGGCGTTCGGGCTGCTGCCGCAGGGCAAGGACGACAACCTGAGCGGGACCAGCTTCATCGCTTCGCAGGACGCCTACGTCGCCATCGTCAAGAGCGGCACGCACGGCTGCGAGCCCGGAGAGTCCGCGTATCGCATCTATGTGAACGTGAGCCAGGGTGACACCCTACTGACGCCCGTGGACCAGGGCATCTCGCACGTCACCTACTGCGCCTGCCCCGAAGACCAGTGACCGCGACCGCGTGCCAGGCGCGCGACGACTGCAAGAGCGGAAGCTCGTGCTGGAAGTCGCGCGCCTCGCCGTTCAGCGCTGATCAGCTCGGCGCCGCTTGTGGCGCTGCCGTAGCGGCGGGCCTGGCCTCTTCGAAGGGCGAGGGCAGCGAGGTGGGCTTTGCCGAACGAATCAGGCCCAGCGCCAGCGCCAGCGACGCGAACAGGAACATCATCCGGAACTCGGGCGTCCAGCTGTCGGTCCACTGATCGAACCGCGCGCCCGCCCGGGCCGGCCACGACCGAAGGCGCTCGACCCACTCGAGGTCCCGGGCGTCCAGCTTGACGTGGGAGGTGTCGACCGGCGGCGCATGCCGGATCCCGCCTTCGCCTGGGTCTCGTCCCTCCTCGCGGTCCGCGCGGAGCCGGTCGTAGACGGCGCGGCGCGCCGGGTCCATCAGCACACCCGCGGCGACGTTGATCTGGGCCATCCGGAGCTCGGCCCGCCGCATGTCGCCCGGGTTCAGATCGGGGTGGCTGACCGACGCCAGCCGGCGGTGGGCTCTGCGGATCTGCGCAGGGGTGGCCGCCCGGGGGACCTTCAGGACGGCGTATAAATCGATGTCAACGAGCGCCCGTTCGAACCGCATGCGCACCTCCCGGCAGATCCATTGGGCTGACAGCGGGCCCAGGGGGAAGTTCCAAAATATTTTGGGCGCGAACCCTCGGGCCCGGCTCGCGGCTCCCACCGGCTGGAGACACCCACATGCACACCACCGAGCTGACCGCCGCCAACTTCGAGAGCACCGTGAAAACCAGCCCGATCGTCTTCGTCGATTGGTGGGCTTCCTGGTGCGGGCCGTGTCGCGCCTTTGCGCCCATCTACGACCGCGTCGCCGCCAAGCACTCGGACATCGTCTGGGGCAAGGTCGACACCGACGCCGAGCAGGGCCTGGCGGGCGGGTTCAGCATTCGCTCGATTCCCACCCTGATGGTCTTCCGGGACGGCCTCTTGATCTTCGAGCAGCCGGGCATGATGAGCGCCGTGGCCCTGGATGGCCTGGTCGAAAAGGTCCGCGCGCTGGACATGGCCGAGGTCAAACGCCGCATCGCGGAGGCACACCGGCAGCACGCACCGCAGTGAGTGCAAGCTCGTGCGACAAGCGACGGCTTGCCCTGCCTGCCGCGTGGGCGGATAATCCCGCCATGGCGCGGGACAGGGAGGCGGACGATGGTTGGCACGCGGTTAGCACGCACGCACGCACGCACGCACGCACGCACGCACGCTTGTCGCAGCGCTGATCGCGCTTGCATCTCTCGCACTGAGCGCGCGGGCGGGGGCCACGCCGCTGGACTGTCGTTTCTTGGAGCGCTCGCCGGTCTTCCTCGACCGTGACGCCGAGGCCCGCTGCCTGATGGACGAAGACGGCAACGGGCTCGACGACGAGATCGAGCAACAGCTCGCCGAGTGCTTCGTACCGGCTTTTCGTTTCGATGCAGACGAGCCAAGCTCGAGCCTGCAGCCCAACGAGCCGGTGACCGGGTTTTCGGCCTACCGCATCCAAGGCTCGTCTCCGGGAGAAGTGTTGATTCGCTTCGAGATGGTGGCGATGTGGAAGCGGGACGGGGGGTTCCCTGACGACGACGCGACGCAGTGTTCGGACTACTTTCAGGCACACGAGGGAGACACCTGGGGAACCCGGATCGACGTGCGGATTTTCAGAGATGTCGTCTGGCGGGCCGAGCTCGTCGAGTTCTCTAGGTGCTGGCCGGCGGAGATGCACGGAACGCACCCCGTCATCTACGAATCGGCAGGGAAACACCATGACTACTGCTCAGCGGGCGTCGACGAGTTCAACGTCACCGGTCCCGGCACTTGCACGGATCCGCACCGGGGGAACGGCCCGCAGCGGATTCCGAACACGCTCTTCCGAATCTCGCCGAGCTGGCTTCCGATCCCCACATCCGACGGTAATATGTACTGGGGCAACGTCTGCACCTTCGTGCGAACCGGCCAGAAGGTCGTCGCAAGCCGGCTGCAGCCGAATCGCCTGGGCAACCTCGGCTTCGCCGGGCAGACGCTCTGGGGTGACTTCTACACCGGCGGCGTGACGGGGCCTGGTTTCTTGCTCGCGCCCGGTGGCGCTTTCACCCTGGACGCAGACGGCGACGGGCGGCCCGACTCCGACCGGGTGGCGCCGGATGACACCGTGACCACCGCCACCGATCTCTGCCCGCTCGACAGCGGACCCGAGCTCGACGCCGACAGCGATCACCTCTACGGCGCCTGCGACTTCGACCCGAACTTCCGTCAGGCGTGGGTGGGTATCGGCACGCCCGGAAAGCCGCCGGTGCCGCAGACGTTCAACAGTTGGTCCCCGATCCCGACTGGCGCCTTTGGCGGCTTCCTGGACACCGATCAGGACGGGCCGCCCGACGGCGTGGACTCCTGCCCCAAGCTCCCGCTCGCGCTCACCCCCGGAGGCGGTGTCACGGTCAGCAACCGTTGGGGCGAGGACCTGAGCTGGCCGCCGCACCCGGTCAGCAACAACGAGCTCGGGGCGCTGCAACGCGGGGAGACATGCGATCCATACCCGGCGGCCCACTCGACCTGGAATCCGAAGAACTCGTACAACAAGACCTGCGGGGGTCCCGGCTGGGTCTTTGTGGGTCAGGAGGCGATCGGCGTGACCACGAGGGTGTCCCGCGGAGTCAGCGCGAACGACTCGTTCTGGCTCGCCCCGAAGACCGAGCTGCCGGCGACGTTCCCGGTGCAGAGCTACCGGTGCGCGTGTCGGCACAGGGTTACGGGCGCGCCTCTGCCCGGCGCAGTTTGCATCACGGATCCTAACAGCGCTTGCTACCGCGGCAGCGCGCGACGGGCGGACGCGGTGCCCACGCCCGTTGGCCGCGGCTTTCGTCCGATCGATCGCCCGGGTTGCACGCGCGACGACAAGACCTGGTGCGACAGCTTCCCGCTGCCCGTGCCGCGCTTTGGGTCGGAGCCGTCTGGCGTCTCGTGGCGCTGGCTCGACGAGCTGAAGGCCTTCGGGCCGGCCAGCCCGACCGCGCACTTTGCCCCGGAAGACGTCATCACCGAGCCCGCTTCGCCATTCTCTGGGGCGCACCAGGGACTGAAGCACCAGTACGCGGTCTGGACGTTGCCCGAGATCAGCGCGCCGCCGGCGACGCCGGACAAGCAGAGCCAATTCTCGTTCCATTTCGATCCGGAGTACGACCCGCAGCACCGCGCGGACGACCTGTGGGACCTCCTGAGTGACCAAAGCCGCCGCTTGCGCGCCAGCTTCTCCGAGCAGCCGATGGCGGACCTGGTTTCGAACCACTCGGCGTTCTCGCTGAAGCCGCCCTGCGCGGTGCTGACGATCGACCAGCAGCTTGCCTTGGTGAAGCTCTGGTTCGGGCCGGATCCGGTCAAGCCCGAGGTCACCGGGTTCTCGGGGCTCCGGTTGCTGGCGCACGACGGCGCGCTGGTGACCCGCGCGGTGGTGGCTCGGCCCGCCGAGGGAAGCTACGCCACGTTGACGCTCGGCACTGCCGCGGCGCAGGGCTGGCTCGCCACCGCGGCGGTGCTGGTGGCGCCGATGGGGGCCGCTGCGCCGAGCACGCCGGTGCTGGCCGCGCTCGCGGCGCCTCTGGCCTCGACCCGGAGCCGCAGCGAAGAGCCCGCGCTGATGGCGGTCGAGCGCTCGGCCGGCGTCGCGCGCTGGGCGCTGCTCTCGCCGGTGGCCTCGGCCGATCAGTCGATCACCTACGAGATCGCAGGCGAGGGCACGCTCCCGGTTGCAGTGAGCGAGAGCGCGGTGCTGATCGCCGACCCCACGGGCAGGACGGTCGCGCTGGTGGACACGGCCGGCGGCCGGGTGGACTGGTTCTCCACGGGCTCGCGGCTCTGGACCGACAACGCGCTGCCGCCCGAGGTCGCGGGTCTCGACGGCGCGGCCCTCGCGCTCTGGGGCTCGCACTTGCTCGTCGCGGGCGGCGCTCGCGACGGCGCGCTCGTGGGTCAGCTGTGGGACATTGGGCTGTTCGGTGGACCGGTGTCGCTCGCGCGCTCGGATCTGCCGGCGCGGCGCGGCGCGGCGCTCAGCGTGAGCCCCGGCGGTGAGCGCATCCTCTACGTCGGCGGCAGCGATGCCAGCGGCGCGACGCACGACGACGTGTGGCACGTCGGTCCTGGGGCAGTCGCGACCGCGCGCCTGTTCGGGGACACGACCCGCGCGAGCACCTTCGAGCTGGGCATCACCGCCGTGGTCGACTCGGTGTTCGAGGGCGCTCTGCGCGCGCTGACCCTGGATCTGACGCGCCCGGAGCTGGTGGCGACGCGGCTGCGGACCGCACGGGGCTGGCAGGAAGCGCGCGTCGCGGATGAAGGGCTCGCCTGCGCACCGACCGACGCGCTCGGCGGACGTTTGTGCTCTCTCGGCACCGAGTGGTGGTCGAGCCCCGGCGCTATCCCGTGCGGCGCGACGGGCGACGCGTGCGAGGGCTCGCGGGGAAGCCTCGCAGCCTCGCTTTCGCTTCCGGGCCACGCGGTCGCGGCAGACACGGATGGCCGCTCGGTCTGGGTGCTTCGCGACCAGAGCATCGAGCGTTGGTCGGTCGCTGGCTCCACGCCGGCGCTGATCGCGAGCGCGGCGCTCCCGGCGAAGGCACGCGCCCTTTCAGTCAACGCGGAGGGTGCGGTGGTGGCGACCGACGCGGGCGTGACCATGGTGCGCGCTACTGGCGCCGGGCTCAGCCTGGGCGCGCCCCTCGCGCTCTGCGGGCGTCCGCTGCAGATGACGGCCCTCGGCGAAGCGAGCTGGGCGGTCGTCACCACGGTGGGGCTCGCGATCGTCGGCGCGCCTGCCGGCGAACCGCTCGCGCTTCAGTCGATGTCCTTGCTGGTCCCCCTGTCGCCCAAGCCCATCGCGCTCGCCACGGATCCGGCGTCGACGGCGCTCTGCAAGAAGGCCGACGCCATCTTGCCTGGAGCCATGGTCGACGCGCTGGCGAAGCTGGTCGCGGTCGCCGCCGGCGACCAACGCCTGCTGGTGGCGTCGGGGCCAATGCTGTTCGACGTCGGCGTGCGCGATCTCGAGCACCCCACTTTCGGCGGACAGAAGGTGATCGTGCACCCGCTCGAGGCGCTGCGGCTCGACCCCGCTGGCGGCCGGGCCTACGGCGTGAGCAAGCACGGGCAGCACCGGCCAGTGATCGATCTGCGCGGGGCCGGGCTGGCTCTCGAGGGCAACCACGGCGTGGAGAGCTGGGTGCGGCGGCGCGACAGCGGCGAGCTCGTGGTGCGGGGCCTGCCCGCTCAGGTCGAGATCGCGAAGGTCGTGCCGTGAACGGCGCGACGCGCTGGCTCGGTGGCGCGCTGGTGGTGGTGGCGCCGTTTCTGGTGCTCGGGGGTTGCCCCAGCGGCGAGAACGACGGCGCTGGCACTGGCGCCACCGGCGGCGCTGCGGGTGACGCCACCGGCGACGTGACAGACGGTGACGGGGCCGAGCCGTGGGATCCGGTGTGGCACGAGACGACGCCGAAGGCCTGGCCCACGGTGGGTCCCGAGAAGAACCCCGACTGTGGGCCAGGGTGCCGGGTGGCGCTCAACGTGCCGCTCGCGGACGACGTGCGCGCCTACACCACAGGGCGAGAGCTTCACACGAGTGCCCCCGGGCTCGCGTTTGCCGAGATCGGCGCAGCGGAAACCACGATCTTGCCGCATCCTTCCGACACGTGGCACATCCAGGTCGGCCTTTGGGGTGACTTCGTCTCGAGCGCGCACTCGTTCGGGCCGGGCAAGGGCCGGATCGCGCTGACCAGTCTGCTCACGGGTGAGTCGAAGGTCGTGTTCAGTTGGACCCCCGCAGACGGCGCAGACGGCAGCGAGCTGACGGCACTGAACGACAAGCACGTGTTCTACACCTTCAAAGGGATCCACTCGCGCAATCGTCAGACCGGCGAGCAGAAGTGGCTGGCGTTCGGCTCGTGCTACTCCGTGTGCGCGACCGAGGGCCTGCTCGTATGCGAAAACGGCAAAATCTACGTCATCGACCCTGAGCTGCCCGAGCTGAAGGCGAAGAAGAAGCTCGACGACGGCAAAGAGCTACAAGTGGACGGCAGCTGCTCCGCGGATCGGAAGCAGTACGCGTGGATCGACTACCGCGACCCGCCCGGCCCGGGGTCGAACTTCGACTTCACCCGCAAGGGCGGCGAGGTCTACTTCCACGATTTTTCAACGGGCAAGACGCGGCGCGCGACCTTCGACTCGCCCGACAAGCCCCGAGCGAAGGTCCATCCCGGCATCGGTGACGGGCTCGCAGTCTGGAACGAGGCGCCGCTCGGCGCAGCGGACCCGAGCCCCGAGGACTGGGGCTCGTACTACGGCGTGAGCGACGCTTTGGCGACGCTCGACCTGGTGACGGGGAAGCGGTGCCAGCTCGCCGGGAGCATTCCGCTCGGTCACAAGTCCGTCCACGGCAGGCATGTGTACGCGCAGTGGCTCGACAAAAAGGCGAATGAAGTGCGCCTCGTCGACGTCGACCTCGACTACGCGGGCTTCAAGTGGCAGTGCCAGGACACGCCCGGTTGGGTGAAGTGAGGGAGGCGGCGCGCGTCCCGGCTCTCGAGCCTTGCGATCTCGGGCCGCGTTCACCACGATGGGCGCGCCATGCATCGCGTCATCGCCGTGTCCTTGCTGCTGGTCGCCTGCGACAAGCCGGCTCCCCCGGCCGCGACCACCGCCACCGCCCTCCCCAGCGCCATCGCCAGCGCCGCGCCGGCGGCGAGCAGCAGCGCCCCTGCCCCGACCTCGGTCACCCACGGAGCGGCCAGAGAGCTGGGCGTCACCTGGAGCGAGCCGGCGGGGTGGAAGAAGGTCCCGCCCAACTCGTCGATGCGCAACGCCAGTTACGAGATCCCGCCGGCGGGCGCCGACACCGAACCGGGTGACCTCGGGGTGTTCTACTTTGGCCCCGACAAGGACGGCGCCGTCGAGCGGAGCGTCGAGCGCTGGGTCGAGTCGTTCGACGGTGTAGACCCGGCGAAGATCCAGAAGAGCGAGCGCAAGGCCAACGGGCTGAGCCAGCGCATCGTCGAGATCCCGAGCGGCACGTACAAGAGCGGGATGCCCGGCGGGCCCACCACGCCGAAGCCGAACCATGCGCTCCTCGGTGTCGTCGTCGAGACGCCGGTGGGGAGCCACTTCTTCAAGCTGGTCGGGCCCAAGGCCACCGTGGCCCAGGCAAAGAAGCAGTTTCTCGCGCTGATGGACACGGTCAAAGCAAAGGCCCCCACGCCATGAGCCGGCGCAAGCTCTGGTCCATAGAGGGTAACTCGCAGCGCCTGGATGGCGGTGCGATGTTCGGCAACGCGCCGCGCGCCGTCTGGGAGCGCTGGATCGCGCCCGACGCGCAGAACCGCATTCCCCTCTCGTGCCGTGCGCTCTTGATTGTCGAGCCGTCGGGGCGAAAGGTGCTGCTCGAGACCGGCATCGGCGCCTTCTTCGCTCCGAAGCTGCGAGAGCGCTTCGGGGTCGAGCAGGCCGAGCACGTGCTCTTGGCCGAGCTCGAGCGCGCCGGCGTGCCCCACACCGACATCGACGTGGTCGTGCTCTCGCACCTGCACTTCGACCACGCGGGCGGGTTGCTCGCGCCCTTCGCCGAGGGGAGCCCGCCCGCGTTGATGTTCCCCAAGGCGCGCTTCGTGGTCGGGCGGGTGGCCTTCGAGCGCGCGTGCCACCCCCACGTGCGGGATCGCGCCTCGTTCATCCCCGAGCTGCCGGGTCTGCTCGAGGCCAGTGCCCGCCTCGAGTTGGTGGACAGCGCCGGGTCGGACGTGCTCGGTCCCGGCTATCGCTTCCACTACTCCGACGGCCACACGCCGGGGCTCTTGCTCACCGAGCTTTCGGGCGACGACGGGCCCGTCCTGTTCGCCGGCGATCTGATCCCGGGCACCGCGTGGGTCCATCTCCCCATCACCATGGGGTACGACCGAAACGCCGAGCTCTTGATCGACGAGAAGACCCGCCTGCTCTCCGATCTGACGGCGCGCGGCGGCCGCCTGTTCTTCACCCACGACCCCGCGGTCGCGCTCGCTCGGGTCGTCGTCCGCGATGGCCGCTACTCGGCGAGCGACGCGTGCGAGCGGCTCTCCGGCGTCGAAGCCTGAAATCTTGAGAGAATCGCCAGGGGCGTTGACGCCCGCCTTTGCAGGGGTAATGCGGCTCGGTCATGCCCAACGCCTACATCTCGGGGACCGGCTTCTACGTACCGCCCAAGGTCGTGACCAACGACCTCTTGGCGAAAGAGTACGGCATCGACACCACCAATGAGTGGATCGTGCAGCGCACCGGGATCGAGGAGCGCCGCTTCGCGGAGGAGGGCGTCGGCACCAGCGACCTGGCGGTGCCCGCGGCGAAGCAGGCCATCGAGCGAGCCGGGATCGATGCGCGGGATCTGGACATGATCGTGTTCGCCACCCTCTCACCGGATCACGCCTTCCCCGGCTCGGGCGTGTACCTCCAGCGCAAGCTCGGCCTGTGCGACGGCGACTCGCCCAAGTTCGTCCCGGCGCTCGACGTGCGCAACCAGTGCTCGGGCTTCCTCTACTCGCTCACCGTCGCGTCATCCATGGTCCAGGCCGGAACCGCCAAGCACGTGCTGGTGGTCGGTGCCGAGACCCACTCGGCGGCGCTCGACCTGTCGGCGCGGGGCCGCACCGTGGCGTCGTTGTTCGGCGACGGCGCCGGCGCCTGTGTGGTCAGCGCCACCGACGAGGACCGCGGCATTCGTGGCACCTACCTGGGCGCGGACGGGCGCGGCGCCGACGTGCTCGCGCAGCGGGTCTGGGACATCAAGAAGCGCCCGTTCATCCAGCTCGACGAAGCCGGCGTGGGTCACGTGCCGGCGTCGGACCTCTGGGCCCAGATGGATGGCAAGCAGGTCTTCCGCAACGCAGTCGAGCGCATGATCGGAGTCCTGATGCAGGCGTGCGCCGACCAGGGCTTGACCCGGGACGACATCGATCTGTTCTTCTTCCACCAGGCGAACCTGCGCATCAATCAGTACATTGCGCAGCAGATCGGCATCGGCGAAGAGAAGCTGGTCTCGAACATCCAGCGGTACGGCAACACCACCGCCGCGACCATTCCGATCTTGCTGGCCGAGGCCGAGCAGAGCGGCCGCCTGAAGCGGGGCATGAAGGTCGCGATGGTGGCGTTCGGCTCGGGGTTCACCTGGGGCGCCGCCATCGTCGACTGGTGAGCCTGCACGCCAGGGTCGCCGACCGGCCTCGGACGCGCTAGACTCCGGGTGCCCATCAAGGAGGCCGCATGCGTTCGCTTTCCGCTTTCTTCGTGCTCGGGTTCGGTGTGGTCGTCGCTTGTGGGAGCCCGAATGACTCGGGGCTCAAGGGCGGCAGCGGTGGCAGCACCTCCGGTGGCGCGTCGGGGGGCGGCAGCGGTGGCTCGACCAGCGGTGGGGCCGCGGGCTCGAGCGGCGGCGCGCCCGCGGGCGGCACCACCAGCGGCGGCGGCGCGCCGGCGGGTGGCAGC
>JACPVJ010000023.1 GCA_016191785.1 Myxococcales bacterium
CGCCTCCGCCTCACGCTTCGCTTCCGCCTCGCGCCGCGCTTCCGCCTCGCGCCGCGCTTCCGCCTCACGCTTCGCTTCCGCCTCGCGCTGCGCTTCTTGTGCGCGGCGGATCGCCTCTGCGCGCATTCGCTCTCCGGCCTCGCGCCCTGCCTGCTCCGCCTCTGCGCGCCGCAACGCTTCGGCACGCCTGGCCTCTGCGGCACGTAGGGCTTCGTCCTCGCGCAGCTGCGCTGCGGCCTCGCGCTGCTCCTGCGCGCGCTGCTCAGCTTCGACGCGGGAGCTGTCTTGTTCCGCCCAGTGGTCGTCCACGTCTGACGCGCCAGGGTCGACCACCGGCGCCACGCGCGCGGCCGCGGTGGCCGTGGCCCCGGCAAGCTCGGCCGACGGGCTCGGGCTGCTACGCGCCGGGCGCGGCTCCGCCGCCCGCGTGAGGACGCGGGTCAGCAAGGCTTGAAGCTTCTTCACCTGTTCGTCGTTCGGCACCGCGGGCACAGCCTACAGCGGACAGCCCGGGTCGGACGCCTTTTGCGCCTGCGAATCCACCGACGCTGCCCTCGGCCTACGGTCGCGATACCCCCGCCGCCCGCGAAGCGAGCCGCGTACCGCCTGCGCGCCCGGCTGCTATGCTCCTCCGACACGGAGGCCTTCGATGCGACGCTTGACTTCGGCTCTGCTGGTTCTGGGTTTGTTCGCGGCGTGCGGCGGGGAGAGTGACACTGATGGGTCCGGCGGCTCGGGCACGGGCGGCAGCTCGACCGGCGGCTCGAGCGGCTCCGGCGGTGCCACCGGCGGCTCGAGCGGCTCCGGCGGTGCGAGCGGCTCCGGCGGCGCGACAGGCGGCGCGAGCGGCTCCGGTGGCTCGGGCGGTGCGACCGGCGGTTCCGGCGGTGCGACCGGCGGCTCCGGGGGTGCGGGCGGGTCCGGCGGCTCGACCGGCGGGTCCGGCGGCGGGTCGAGTTGCAGCGCCGAGAGCGACTGCGTCGCGAGCGCCTATACCAAGCTCGTGAAGACAGAGGCCGACTGCTACTGCGTGATGTGCCCGAGCGTGGCGCTCTCGAAGACCGAGGCCGAAGCGCGCGCCAAGGCCTGGACCCAGGTCTGCTCGGCCTGGGCGCAGAAGAACCCGTGCCCGGTTCCGTCGTGCATGAAGCCGCCGCCGGTCACCTGTAGCGGCGGGCAGTGCGCGTTCGGCGGGTCCGAGGCGAGCTGCACCACCTCCGGCGGAACGGTCAGCAAGGCCCTGTGCTGCGCGAGCACCGGCGACTTCCCCAACATGTGCACCACCGGACCGTGCGGCTGCGCGCCCTCGAGCAGCCACGACGTGAAGATCTGTCAGTGCCCCAGTGGCCAGTGCTTCGACGGTACCAAATGCAAGTGAGGCGCGGCTTTCACGCCTTCTGAAACACGAAGAAGCCACCGAGCGCGATGAACGCGAAACCCACGAGCTGCCGCCAGCCGAGGGGCTCGCGGAGATAGAGCGCGCTGAACGCGGCAAAGACCACCAGCGTGATGATCTCCTGGATGGTCTTGAGCTGCGCGGCGCTGTAGGTGCCGTGCCCGATGCGGTTGGCCGGGACGGCGAAGCAGTATTCGATGAACGCGATCCCCCAGCTGACCGCGATGACCGCGAGCAGCGAGGCCGACTTGAACTTCAGGTGCCCGTACCAGGCGAAGGTCATGAACACGTTCGAGATGCAGAGCAGGATGATGGGCAAGAGGGCGGGCACGTGGGAGCTCCTCGCGGGGCGCGCCCGCGGCGCCGGAGGCTAGCCCAGCGCTCTGCCGGGTGGCGTCCGCCCGGCGCGGGAGTCGGCCCCCGCGGGCGGCGCGCCGTCGGGTGATTTTCCCGGGTTCCGTGGGGCTTCCCAGCTCGTGCGCCGGTCGCCTATGCTGCAGGGTGGTCATTTTTTTCGGTGACCGAGCAGAGGATGGGCGAGGTGGTGGAGTTCGAAGAGCGCGCATGGTCCGGAGACGCGCGGTCGTTGGGCGAGGGTCAGGGGCGCGCGTTCCGCGGTCGCACCCGAGAAATCCTGGACGCCGTCTCGGCGCTGCCCCTGTTCCCCGCCTGGTCTCCTGCGCTCGTGCGACGCGGGCTGACACTCGCCGCGGCCCGCGCGGCGGGCAGCTGGTACCTCCGCGCCCACCGGACCCTGCTCGAACGCCACCGCGCCGGCCACTACGCCGAGCTCTTCGAGGGACTCGCCGCCGCCCTCGGGCTACCGCTGAGCACGGTCTACGGGCTCAACGCGTTCGAGATCGAGAGCGCGCTCCCGACCGTGCGCCTGGGTTGCACGGCGCTCGCGCTCTCCCCCGATCTGACCGACCACGGTCGGCCGCTGATCGCGTACAACCACGACTTTCCACCGTCGTTCGAGCCGTTTCTTTTCCTCCGTCGGACCCGACCGCAGAACGGCATCGAGAGTCTGGCCGTCACCTATCCGGTGATGGCCGGGGCAGTTGCAGGCGTGAACGCCGCGGGCCTGGCGGTCACGGTGAACCAAGCGTTCGCGACCGATGCTTCGCGCCGAGCCCCCGCGCTGCTCACCACGCTCTTGGTTTCCGACCTGCTCGACCAATGCCGTGACGTGGCCGACGCTCGAGTGGCTTGTCTGGGACGCACGCTGGCGTGCGGCGCCATTCTGACACTGGTGGATGCCTCCGGGGCGCGGGCGGTGGTCGAGCTCTCGGCGCATCAGAGCGCGGTGCGAACCGCTCCGCGAGAGCGCATCTTGCACGCCTTCAACCAGTACCTGGACCCGGGCATGCAAGCGGTCGAAGTACCGATCGGCGCCGTCACCACCGGCATCGGCGCGGGCTACGACATTCATCGCTGCAACCTCGAGCGCCAGGCGCGTTTCGATCGCATCGCCCAGCACGGCGCGCGCCACGATCACGCGCGGCTGCAGGCGTTGCTCGGCGATCACGACGGGACTCGGGGAACCATGGACACCATCTGCGTGCACGGCGACGCGATGAACGCGACCATCCTGTCGGCGCTGCTCGATCCCGCCGAGCGGAGCATCCACGTCGCGCGCGGCCGAGCGTGTCAGGCGCGCTACGAGCGCCACACGCTCGGGCCCGTGACTTCGGGGCGAGTCGACGCAGACGCTGCACCGGGAGTGGCCTGAGTCATGGCCGGCGGCTTCGTGTCGGGCAAGGTCTCGGGGCTGACCGGAACCGAGCTGTCGTTCTTCGAGAGCGTCACCGACGCGCTGGTGCCGACCACCAATCGGCTACCGGTGGACGCGCGTGACTCGGGTGCAGCCCGCCGCCTGGACGAGCTGATGCGCGAGCTCGAGCCCGGCAAGCGCCTGCAGCTTCGCGGGCTGCTCGCGCTCTTCTACGCGGATCTCACCGCCCGCCGCGTGTTGCCGAACGGGGCGCGCAACGGCGAGGGGGTGCGCGAGCGGCTGGCGACCTGGGCCGACAGCCCCGACTACCGGCAGCGCTCGATGTTCGAGGCGCTGCGCTCGCTGGTCCTCTTGACCCACGTGGGCAGTCCGCGGGTTCGCGAAGCGCTGGGCATCGAAAGGGGCGACGTCGTCCTGTCGCGCGCCGGAGTCGAGCATCCGCCGGACTCTCGGCCGGCGACGAGCGACCGACTCGGCGACGGGCCCCCGGACGCTGCCGAGTCGAGCTTCATTCGAGAAGAGCTGCTCTCGGCCAATCACCTCGCGAAGAAGCACGTTCACCCTCGCCTGGCGAAGATGCTGGAGCTCGCGGGCATGAACACGGTCTTCGAGCGCGCGAGCGGCGCATACCTCTGGGACCTGGGAGGGCGACGCTATCTCGACTTCGTCACCGGCGGCGGCGTGCACTTCATCGGTCGCAATCACCCGCGGGTGCTCGATTCGATGCGCCAAGCGCTGCACCCGGATTTGCCGAACCTGTGCCTCGTGAACGCTTCGGCGCTCGGCGGCAAGGTGGCCGAGCGGCTGCTGCGCATCGCCGGGCCCGGGTTCGGCAAGGTGTTCTTCGCAAACTCGGGCTCCGAGGCCGTCGACCTGGCCCTGCGCTTCGCCCGCTACGTCACGGGCCGGCGACGCTTCTTGCACCTGTCGGGCGCGTTTCACGGTCGCACCTGGGGCGCGATCTCGGTCAACGGCTGGGCCGAGATGAAGGCAGGAATGGACCCGATGTTGCCGGAGTGCACGCCGCTCCGGCGCGACGACCTGTCGCAGCTGGCACGCGAGCTCGCCAAGGGCGACGTCGCGGCCTTCGTGGTCGAGCCGGTGCAAGGCATGACCGTGGAGGCGCTGGATGCGGGCTACCTGCGGCAGGCCGCGGAGCTGTGTCGGAAGCACGGCACCCTGCTGGTAGCCGACGAGATCCAGACCGGGCTCGGCCGGTGCGGGTCGTGGTTCGTTTCGTCAGCGCTCGGGCTTCGACCCGACTTGATGACGATCTCCAAGACGCTGTCGGGCGGCTTGGTGCCGGTCAGCGCCCTCGCCGTCTCCGAAGCGGTCTACGCCAAGGTGTACGAACGTTTCCAGTCCGGGCCGTTTTACTTCTCGACGTTCGGCGAGAACAACCTGGCAATGGCTGCGTCGCTCGCAGTCCTCGACGTGCTCGAAGAGCTGGACGCGCCGTCACTGGCGCAGCAGCTGAGCGGCAAGCTGCGCTCGGGGCTGGCCGAGCTGGCCGCGCGCCACGACTGCATCGAGCGCGTCACCGGCGCGGGCTTGATGGTCGGAGTGTACTTCCGCGCCTCGAAGCAGCTGGCGCTGGGCTTGCAGCAGCGCCTGCTCGGTGCGTTCGACCCGGCGGCGTTCTCCGCGGCGATCAACGTCGCGCTGTATGCCGAGCACCGGGTGCTGGTGCAGGTCCCAGGGCCAGGGCTCTGCGCCATCAAGCTCTTGCCTCCGGTCACGGCCTCGGACAGCGACCTGAACGAGTTTCTGAACGCGCTCGACGCCACCCTCACGAGCTACGAGACCAGTCGCGGGCCTGCGGTGTCGATGGCGGTCAGCACTGCCAAGAACCTGGTGCGCAGCGTGCCACCCGCCGGGCGCCCGCTGCCGCGCCGCACCGCGCGAGACGGTCGACTGTTCGAGCTCGGCGACTACGACGGGCCGATCTCGGTGGAAGCCGACGTGGCAGTGGTGGGCTCGGGGCCGGGTGGCGCGCTATTGGCCGAGCGACTCGCAGCCCGAGGCAAGCGGGTGGCGCTGCTCGAGGCGGGGCCAGCGGTCCGTCTGCACGAGCTCGAAGAAGAGGCGGGGCCCACCCTGGCCAAGCATTTCTTCGAGAACGGCCTGCGTGTCGCCCGCGGTAACCTCTACATGCCGACGCTTCAGGCCCGGGTGCTCGGCGGCGGCTCGGTGTTCAATTGCGCGATCTGCACGCGCATGACCCACAAGACCCTGAGCGAGTGGCGCGTCGAGCACGGGCTCGAGTGGCTCACGACCGATGAGGCCGAGCGCCACTATCACGCTGCGGAAGAGCTGATGGGGCTCCGCCCGACCGACGCGGCCATCATGGGCGAGCGCAACCAGCTGTTTCGCAAGGGGTGCGAAGCGCTGGGGTGGAAGGCCGAACCCGTCGTGCGCAACACCTCGGGCTGCCGCGGCTCGGCGCAGTGCTTCACGGGCTGCCCCAACGGCGCCAAGGCGTCGATGGACCGCCGCAGCATCCCGGAGCTCCTCGATGCGGGCGGCACGGTCTACACGTCGGTCCACGTCGGGCGCTTGCGCTGGCGCGGACGCAAGGTCGTCGGGGTCGCGGGCTCGGTCGCGGGTCGCCCCTCGTGCAGCGTGGAGGTGCACGCACCGATCACGGTGCTGGCCGCCGGCGCCCTCGGGTCGCCGGCGATCGCTCGCGCCAGCGGCGTGGAGCACGCCGGCGTCGGCGCCGGGCTCCGCTTTCACCCGGGCGCTTCGGTGCTGGCGCTGTTCGATCACCAGGTCGACCCCTGGGTGGGCGCGTCGCAGGGCTACCACTGCATGGACTTCTGCGACGACGGGATCAAGCTCGAGACGCTCTGGGCCACGCCCGAGCTGATGAGCTTCCGAATCCCGAGCTCCGGTCCCGAGCTCTCGGCGTTGCTCGGCGAGTACCCGCGCTCTGCGGTCTGGGACGTGTTCGTCTCGGGAGAGGACTCGGTGGGCCACATCGATCGCGTCGGCCGAGCCCGCTACGACGTCGCGGCGGGCGACGTGCGGCGCATGCGCGAGGGCATGGCGAAGCTGGCCGAGATCGCGCGCGCCGCCGGGGCTCGCGAGGTCGTCTCGGGGCTGCGCGGCGTCCCCACCCGCTTGCCTGCCAGCTCTGCTGCCGACGCCATTCGCCAGGTGCCGCTCGAGGTCACGCGCTTCCCGATGGCGTCGAACCACGTCTTTGGCACGATGGCGATGGGAGCCGACCCCGAGCGCTACCCGGTCGACCCCGACTTCGCGGTCCGGGGCGCGGAGGGCCTCTTCGCTTGCGACACCGGCGTCATGCCCTCGAGCCCGCGCGTGAACCCGATGCTCACCATGTGGGCGCTCTCCCATCGGCTGGCCGAGGTGCTCTCGGCCCGCTCGTGAGGGTCCACCGCCCGCTTCCCTCTCGCCTAGCCGCGCGTGCGAAGCAGCTTGCCTGGCGCGAGCAGCGCGCCCAAGAGCGCTCCGTAGGGCCCGGCGACCGCCGGGTTACAGAGGATGGTTCAGGTGCCGCCGGCCCGCGCGTAGAGCGCGCCCGCTCCCACCATCAGCGCCGCGCTTCCCAGCGCTGCAAGCGCCTTGGTCGCAAGCACCCGCCAGTCGGGGACTCGTTCGCTCGAATCAGTCACGCGAAAGAGGGTAGCAGAGGGCTCGGGCGGCGCGGCTCCGAGGCGGCCTGCACCGGGATCGCGAGTTTTTCGTAGCTCCAGCTAGATAATTCGCAACTCGCGCTCCTGTTCGCCCGATGAGGGCCGCGCCGCCCGCCGCGGTGCCCCCCAAGGAGCCGGGAAATGAGCAAGATTCGCTTCGATGCGCTGGGCCTGGTCGCCTGTGTGGCGGCCCTCTTGGCCTGCGGGAACGAGACCCGAGCGGCCCGGCCCGCGGGCTTTCCGACCCGGGTCCTGTCGGTCGACGAGGCGCAGCTGTTCCCGGAACCGGGGGTCTGCTCCCCTACCCTGCACGTCAGCCTGACCGAGGGCTGCCGGCGCGCGAACACGCCCGTCGAGATCTCGGCGAGCGGCGCCAAGCTCGCCACCCTCCGCGGCACGCTTCGAGCCGTCGACTTGCCGCTCGAGCCGCGGTTCGAGCTGAAGGGGGCGGGCCACCCGGCGTTCGTTCGCCCGAGCTCCCCCGAGCTGAAGATCCAGGGCTCGACCCTGAGCTCCGGAAACGAGCTGGCGGCGCGATGCGAAACCTTCCGCGTGGAGATCGAGTGCCGATGAACACCATGATCAAGTTGGGCGTCGTGCTGCTTTGCCTGGTCTTCGGCTCGGGCTGTGGCGCATTCAAAGAGACCTGGGCCTACGAGACCTCGACGGCCGCGCGGGTGCAGCAGCACCAGCAGAAGCGGCAGGCAGAGAAACGGAAGCCCAGCGCAAGCTGCGCCACACCGCTGCGGGTGGCGGTTCGTCCGTTCGCCGACGAGCGGCGGTCCGACCTGCGCGGCACCGAGGGGATGATCGCGGCGCGGCTGATGGGGATCGTGATGGGGGTGCCCTGGGACGCCGAATGGGACTACGGCCCGGGCGGGCTGGCCGAGGCGAAGGCGCAGTGGGTTCACGACGAGCGCCGGGTCTTCGCCATGGCCCTCTGGTCCGAGCTCTCCGATTCCGGCTGCTTCGCCGAGGTCGCCTTCGACCCGCTCGACGAGACCCAGTACGACCTGGTGTTCGACGGCTCGATCCGTCGCCTGGCTCAGGCGAAGAAGACCTGGTTCGTCCCGGTGCCGCTGTACGTCGGGATGGTCATCTCGGAGGCAGCCCCGATGCGCACGGTGGTGGAGATCGACGTGAGCGCGCGCCGCCCGGGCGCGAAGCAGCCCATGATCAAGTACGGGCTTCGCGGGGGCTGCAGCGACTGCAGCGAGAACCGCTTCGTCGACGGAGTGCTCGAGTCGCTGCGGAACGGGCACGCCGACTTCGTGACCAAACTGTCGGAGTACCTGGCCAGCCGGAGCAAGAGCTACTGGAAGGCGGTGCAATCCCGCCGCGCCGACCAGCGCCGCGCCGCGCTGGACCCCGAGCACGCACGGCTGGCTCGCGCCGTGCCGAGCTTGCCCGCAGCCGCCGCCGAGATCGTGCGGGCCAAAGTCGAGACGAAGGCCGAGCGGCTCGACGCCATCGACGCCGTCGACGCGCGCCGAGAGCGGGCGTGGGCCAGCACCAGCCGCGCCCGCGTGCGGGCCGAGATCATGGCGTCGAACACGCGCATGGAGGACGCCCACGCCTCCCGGGTCCGGGCTGCTATCTTCGCGGGGTTGATGGCGGCGGGGCAGAGCGCAGCCACCGGCCGCTCGCTCTCGCCTCGAGCACAGGCCACGGTACAAGAGCGAGCCAAGGCGTTGAGCGCGCTGTTCGACGAAGGCGGTGCGATGGGCACTTTCCTCGAGCCCGCCGTCCACCAGAAGGTGGCCCGCCTGGTGAAAGAGCACGCGCAAGCGGCGGAGCGTCGCGGGCGCGAGCTCGAGCGCTACCGGCGCGAGACCGGCAGCACCGACGAGGTCGTCGCGCGGGCGAAGCAGGACGCCGACGTTGCGGCCGAGCGCGCCCGTTTGGCCGAGGCACCCCCCCCCGTCAGCCGCCCCAAGCGGACGGCACGCCGCTGAAGCTCACCAGGTGTAGCCGCCGCCGGCCGTCACGAGCACGAAATCCGAGACGTACAGGGCCATGGCGCTGATGGTCCAGCGCCTGAGCTTGGCGGTGCCGGCGTTGTACTTGGGGAAGCTGAGCGTGAGGGTCGGGCCGTGGGCGACTCCGGTGGTGGTGTCCTCGTTTTCCATGTCGCCCACGGTCGACTTGGTGGTCGTGACCGCGCCGCCGACGCGATACCCGAGGAACACCCCGAATCCGCCCTGCTCGAGCGTCTTCGGGTCCATCGAGCCGAAGCTCAGGTACTGGTAGCCGGCGGTCGCCGATCCAGAGATGCCGGCTTGTTCGTACTCGACCTCGGAGCCCCCGGCATCGGCCTTTCCGAACCCGCCCTGGAAGGTCCCGATCACGTCGAGGCCGAGCCCGCTCCAGCCACCGCCCTCGGGGCCGGGGAACTGCCCACCCACCATCAAGCGCATGCCGCCCTGAAGCGAATAGCCAGTGAGCGTGACGTCGATGTCACCCGTTCCCGTTCCGTAGAGCCCCGAGACCTCGAAGGCGCCACCGATGTCGTAGGACGGCGGCGTCTTGACCCGCTGGACGCTCTGCCCCTGAAGCGCGAAGCGCACACCCTTGCCGTCGACCTGGGTCGAGGTCTGCTCGCGGCAGATCTCACCGGGCTGCCCGCTGCAGTCGCGGGTGGTCGAGTGCTGCGCGCCCGCCGGGCCGACCTGCGTCGTCCCTGCTGCGCCGAAGAGCGCGTTTCGATCGGGGACCAGCGCCACCACCTTGACCTGCGCCCAGGCCCAGGTCTCCTCGCGTTTGTCGGCGTGCTGAAAGGTGACGAACGAGCCGGGCTCTTGTTTCACCACTCGCACGTAGAGCACTCGGTTGTCGGAAGTGACGATCACGTCCCAGTTGTTGGTGGCCGCGCCGGGCGCCGGGTAGGTCGGGGTGCCGGTGGCGGGCGCCGGGGGGGCGGGCGGAGGCGGCGGGGGGGCATCGGTCTGTCCGAACGCCGCCGACGGGCAAGCCAGAAGCAGTGCGGCAGTGAGCAGGAAGCGCGGGGAGTAGCTCATGGAATCTGCCACCGTAGCCGATCGGCAGCGGCTGCCGGAGTCAGCAGATGCTGACTGTCCTGGACGCTCCGTTTCCCTGCCGCTAAGTAACGGGCGTGTTGAGGGTCCTGGTCGCTGACGACCATGCGATGCTCCGTCGGGGGGTGAGGTCGCTGCTCGAAGAGCAGATTGAGGGCGTGTCCGTCGGCGAAGCCGCGTCCGGACCGGAAGCGCTGGCGTGCCTCGAAGAGGCCGCGTGGGACGTGGTGCTGCTCGATCTGCACATGCCCGGCAGCACGGGCCTCGACCTGCTCAAAGCGATCAAGCACCGCTGGGAGCACGTGGCGGTGCTGGTGGTCAGCATGAGCCCCGAAGAGCAATACGCGCTCCGAGCGGTCAGAGCCGGAGCCTCAGGCTACGTGCGCAAGGACGTCGGGCTCGACAATCTGGTCCAAGCGGTGCGGCGGGTCGCCGCGGGTGAGCGCTGGATCGACGACAAGGTCGCCGGGCTGCTCGCCGACGGGGTGGCACACCGTGACCCGGAGGGCGCCCTGGCCAGCTTGAGCGATCGCGAGCTCGAGGTGCTGAGGGCCATCGGCCGGGGGCAGGCCGTCGGCCAGATTGCCAGCGCCCTGGGCCTCAGCGTCAAGACCGTGAGCACCTATCGCACCCGCCTGCTCTCGAAGCTGGGGCTCGAGAACAACGCGGAGCTGATGCGCTTCGCCATCGACCAAGGCCTCGGCTAGGCACGTAGGACGAACAACGACAGCCCGGGGGCGCTCGACCCTGCCGACAACCCGTGGTCCGGCCGGCATGCTGTCGACGTGCACGTCCTGATCGTCGACGACAGCGCGGCCGTTCGCGACCGCTTGGCCCGAGAGCTCGGCGAGCTGCCGAACGTCTCGAGCGTGACTCAGGTCGGCGACCTGGCGGGGGCGCGGCGCACGCTGGCCACGAGCACCCCGGATCTGATCGTGCTCGACCTCCACTTGCCCGACGGGCTGGGCCTCGAGCTCCTTCCGACGGCCTCGGGCGTGGCGGTGATCAGCGCGGACGGGAGCGTGGAGCACCGCGTGGGGGCACGGAGACGGGGCGCGCAGTGGTTCTTCGAGAAGCCCGGCGGGCTGGTGGCGTTGATCGAGCTGGTTCGCGTTTGGCCGGGGTGAACCGCTCAGGCCAGCGGGAACCCCACGCGAACCTCGCAGCCCGCTCCCGGCTGGCTGACGACCTCGACGCCTCCGCCAAGGCGCTGCGCGATGGCGAACACCGTCGAGAGCCCGAGCCCGTTGCCGCCGGGCTTGGTGGTGAAGAACGGCTCGAACACCCGCTGGCGCACCTCTTCGGTCATCCCCGGCCCGTCGTCGCGAACGACCAGCAGCGCGCGCTGCTGTCGCACGTCACACTCGACGCTGAGCACGACGTGCCCGCCCTCTGCGACGGCGTCGCGGGCGTTGACCACCAGGTTGAGCAGCACCTGCTCGAGCTCGCTTCCGTCGGCCAACACCCATACGGGGTCGCTCGCGGGGGCGAAGGTCAGCGACCGCCGGCCGGTCATGGCTCGCGACAGAAACCGGCTGCTTTGCCGAGCTAGCTCGCACAGATCGACGCGCTCGGGCTGCTTGGGCTGGTGGCGGCTGAACTCGAGCAACTGCCGCGCGAGCGCGCCGCCACGCTCCGCGGCCGCGAGCACGTCGCTCAGATCCCCGCGGCGGGGATCGTGCGGCGACATTTCGTCGTAGAGCTCGCGGGACAGGCCGAGCACCACGGCGAGCACGTTGTTGAAGTCGTGGGCGATGCCCGCCGCCATGCGGCCGACCGCCTCCATCTTCTGGGACTGCGCGTGATCGGCGCGCATCCGCTCGCGCTCCGTGACGTCTTCCTTCACCGCGCAGAAGCTGACCATCTTCCCCTCGTCGTCCAGCACGGGAAAGATCGCTGCTTCTTCGTGGAAGAGGCTGCCGTCCTTTCGGCGGTTGATCAGCTGGCCCTGCCACACGTCCCCGGACGTGATGGTGCCCCAGAGCTCGCGGTAGGTCTCCGCGGGGACCTCTCCCGACTGGAGGAAGCGCGGGTTCCGGCCGATGGCCTCGCCGGCGCTGTACCCGGTGGTCTTGGTGAAGGCCGGGTTCACGTACTCGATGGCGCCGCTCGGGTCGGTCAGCATGACAGACACCGGCGCCTGATCCAGCGCCGAACGCAGGGTGTGGATCAGGCGCTCGGACAGGCGCGCCGCGGTGACGTCGCGTCCCACACCGTGCACCGCGACGGGCTGGCCGCTGTCGTCGCGCTGCGTCGCCAAGCGCTGCTCGACCCAGATCACCTGCCCGTCCTTGCGGCGCCAGCGCAGCAAGAACGTGCCGTCGGCCCCGCTGGCCAAGATGCGCTCGAGCGCGACGCGATCTTCGTCCAAGACGAGCTTCTTGCCGAGGTCCGGATCCGCGTAGTGCTCGTCGGGGGTGTACCCGGTGATCTCGGTCACCGCCGGGTTCACGTAATCGAAGCCGCGCGGCTCGGCCAGGCGATAGCGGAAGACGAGGTCGGGCACCGTGTCCAATAGCGGCCGGTGCCACGACGCGGATTCGACGCGGGTCTCCATGCATGCATATGTGCGGTCGCGAGCGCCCCCTGGTCGCAGGAAGACCGGCAGATCCGGCGTAGGAGCGACGCAGGCGCCGCGTCGGTGTTGGTCCTACGCCGGGAGCCGCGCGCGCACCGCGGTGCCGCCGCCCGGGCGGCGCTCGACCTCGAGCTCGCCGCCCACGGCGCGCAGTCGCTCCTGCATTCCGAGCATGCCCAAGCCGCGCGGGGAGCCCTCCGGGATGCCCACACCATCGTCGTGCACGCCGAGCACGGCGCCGCCGGGGCCGAGGTCGAGGCGAACCTCGACCTGCTCGGCTCGCGCGTGGCGAGCGACGTTGGTCAGCGCCTCTTGCAAGACCCGGAAGAGCGCGGTGCGCTGCGGCTCGGTCAACGCGCCCGGGCCCTCGGGGACGTGGAGCGTGCACCGGATCGCGGTTCGGCCCTCGAACTCGCGGCACAACCACCCCATGGCGGCGGGCAGGCCCAGGTCGTCGAGCAGCGCGGGGCGAAGCTCACTCGACAGCCGGCGCGCGAGCTGCAGATTCTCGTCGATCAGGGCGCGCGCGGCCGCGAGGCGCTGGTGCAGCTCGCTGGCTCCCGTCGGCAGGTGGCGTTCGAGCCAGCCCAGATCGAGCTGGAGCGCCGTCATGGCCTGACCCAGCTCGTCGTGCAGCTCCCGCGCGATGCGCTTGCCCTCTTCCTCGCGGACGTTCTGCAGCGCCACGGCCAGCTCGCGCAACTTGGTCTCGTCACGCTTGCGCCGCGAGATGTCCCGCCAGATGCTGCGGCTGCGCACGATGGCGCCGCTGGCGTCGCGGATCGCGGTCACGTGCAGGCTCACGTCGACCGCGCTGCCGTCCTTTCGCAACACCTCGAGCTCGAGGTCGTCGATCTTGCCGGTTCGCTGGAACTCGGCGAACGCCGCCCGGCCGGCGGCCAGCGAGCTCGGGTGGTAGAGCTCGAACACCGGCCGACCGATCACCTCGGAGGCGGAGAAGCCCGTCAGGCGCTCGAGCCCTCGGTTGCACTCGATGAGCGTGCCGGTCTGGCCGTCCACCGAGAGGTAGGCGTCGGGCGCGTTCTCGAACAAGTCTTGGTAGCGTGCCCGCGCTTCCGAGAGCGCGGTCACGTCGGTGAGCCGGACCACGACCCCTCGCACCGCGCGCTCCACGGACAGAACCGGACGCGCGAAGAGGTCCACCCGGCGCGGCGGCTTTCCGGGCGGAGTGATCTCGAGCCCCGGAGCGTCGATGGTTTCACCGGCAAGCGCTCGGGCGACCCGCTGGCCCAACCCCGGCGCCGGGTTGGTCAGCACTTCCCACGGGTGGCGGCCCAGCGCGCGCTCGGCCGGGCAGCCCGAGAGCTCTTCCATCTTCGGGCTGAAGAGCAGGTAGCGCGCGTCCGCGTCGAGCACCGCCACGGCCTCGTCGAGCGCGCCGAGCACCAGCGCGCTCAGGTCTTGGGAGTGACCGAGCGCGAGCTCGGCCCGGCGCTGCTCGGTGATGTCTTCGGCGGTGACCAGCAAGAGGTCGCTGCCCACCGGGTCGAGCGAGAGTAGGACCGAGCGTTTCTCGCCGCTCGGGCGCGTGAGCTCGACCGGGACCTCGCGGACCGCCTCGCCGCCCAGGACCCGCGCGCGGAGCTCTTCGCGCTTGGCCGGCTCGAACAAGCCGGTGTTGGTGAGACCGAGAAGCTCGGCCTCGCTGCGCTCGGCCAGCGCGGCGAACGCGGGGTTCACCGCGACGAGGACCGAGGTGGAGAGTTGCACCAGGGCCTGCGGCACGGGGCTGGCCCGAAAGACGGCGTCGAACGGGAGGGTCATCAGTGCCGGAACACGCCGAAGCTCATGCTGCCGGCCACGGTCGCGGTGTGCGCGGCCGAGAGCGCGATCCCGAGCACGTCCCGGGTGGTTCGCGGGTCGATGATGCCGTCGTCCCAGAGCCGGGCGGTGGCGAAGAACGGGTCGCTCTCTTGATCGATCTTCATCTCGATCATCTTCTTGGCCATCTCGAGCTGCTGCTCGTCCACCGCCACCCCCTGCTTCTCGGCGGCCTCGCGTCGGATGATCTCGAGCACGCCGCCCAGCTGCTTGCCGCCCATCACCGCGATGCGGTGGTTGGGCCAGGTGAAGAGCAAGCGTGGATCGTACGAGCGACCGCACATGGCGTAGTTGCCGGCGCCGTAGCTGGCGCCGGTCATGATGGTGAAGGCCGGCACGCGGCTGTTCGACACGGCGTTGATCAGCTTGGCGCCGTTCTTGATGATGCCCTCCTGCTCGTACTTCTTGCCGACCATGAACCCGGTGATGTTCTGCAAGAACAAGAGCGGCACGTCCGCCTGGTTGCAGAGCTGGATGAACTGCGCGCCCTTGTTCGCGCTCTCGCTGAACAGGATGCCGTTGTTGGCCAGGATGCCCACCGGGTAGCCGTGCACGAAGGCCCAGCCGCAGATCAGCGTATTGCCGTAGAGTGGCTTGAACTCCGAGAAGCGTGAGCCATCGACGATGCGCGCGATCACCTCGCGGGAGTCGAAGGGCACGCGGATGTCGGCGCTGGCGATGCCGAGCAGCTCGTCCGGATCGTAGCGCGGCAGCTCGACCACGGCCCGGGGCCTTGGGCCGGCCTTCTTCCAGTTCAGGTGGGCCATGATCTCGCGGGCCAAGCGGATGGCGTCGAGCTCGTCTTCGGCCAGGTAGTCGCTGACGCCGGAGGTCTTGCTGTGCATCTCGGCCCCGCCCAGGCTCTCGTGGTCGGTCTCTTCGCCGGTGGCCATGCGCACCAGCGGCGGGCCCGCCAGGTAGACCTGCGCCTGCTGCCGCACCATCACGACGTAGTCGCTCATGCCCGGCACGTAGGCGCCGCCGGCGGTGGAGCTGCCAAACACCACGCACACGGTGGGCATCCGCTCTTCCGAGCGGCGGGTCAGGTCGCGGAAGCCGCGGCCGCCGGGCACGAAGATCTTGTGTTGATTGGGCAGGTCGGCGCCGGCGCTCTCGATCAGGCTGATGCCCGGCAGGCGGTTCTGCTCGGCGACCTCGGCCAGCCGCCGCGTCTTCTTCACGCCCAGCTCGTTGATGGCGCCGCCTTTGACCGTCGACTCGCTGGCGGTGATCACGCACTCGACCCCGCTCACCACGCCGATGCCGCCCACCATGCTGGCACCCGTCGCGTGGTCGTCCACCTCGTGCCCCGCCAGCGCGCACAGCTCGAGGAAGTGGGCGTCGCGATCGATCAAGAGCTCGACCCGCTCGCGCGGCAAGAGCTTGCCGGCTTGCTTGTGACGCTTGACGTATTTTTCGCCGCCCCCGGCGCGGGATTTGGCCAGAGCTTCGTTCAGCTTCTCGAGGCTCTGCAAATTGGCGGCGTAGTTCGCCTGGTACTCGGCGCTCTTCTTGTCGACTTTGCTGGCAAGAACGGGGTAGGGCTGCTCGGCGTGCATGGCTCGCGCACGCTACCGCGGGGGGGCAAGGTGTCAACGCGCGCGGAGTCGAGGGTGGCTAGCGCCGACGCACGCCCCACGCCAGCGCTCCGACGAGGGCCAGCCCCAGGGCCAGGAGCGACGTGGAACGATCGTCGCTGCCGACGGAGCACGCGCCGCAGCCGCGCTTCTGCTCGGGTGCCGATGCGCTTCGACACCAGACCTCGTTCCACACCGACGCGCCTGGCGCACGGCACGCCTGGCGGTAGCCCTGCGCGCCCAGCTCTTGGCACTTGTTCGGTTGCTCGTAGGAAGCCGCGCAGTCGGTGCACTGGTCGCGCGGCCCCGCGATGCGCTGGGCCGTACACTCGGGCGGCGGCGGCGCGGGACCGGGGCCGGGACCGGGGGCAACGTCGGCCCAGGCAGACGCGGCCAAGAGCAGCACGAAAGTCACGGTGCGGAGCTTCACGGTCATTCGAGATTACTCTCTCCCGGGAGATTGAGGCATAATTCGGGTGGGTGCGTGATGTCAGACGGTGAATCGAAGCGAGTGATTCTCGCGCGGCGCGCGCGCTTCGTCGCCGCCGCGCTCGCCAGCGCGGGGATCGCGGCGGGCGCCCTGGCCTGCGGCGAGACCGAGTCGGATGGGTCGGGCGGAACCGGCGGCGTCTCGACGGGCGGAGCCGGCGGTGCGGGCGGCAGCGCGGGCACGGGGGGCGTCGCGGGCGGAGGCGGCAGCGCGGGTTCGGCGACTGGGGGCTCGGCGGGCGCACAGCCCTGTCTCGAGCCGCCGTACGACGCCGGGGCCGATGCCGACGCGGATCCACAGCCGTGCCTCTCACCGCAACTCGACGCGGACTTCGATGCGCCGCAACCTTGTCTGAAGATCTCGCCGGACGCCGGCACGGATTGATCGCGAGCGGTACACTCATCCGGTGGCCTTCGAGATTCGCGCTGGCGCCCTGCTCGCGGGCAAGCTGCGCCTCGTGCGCCCGCTGGGCCAGGGCGGCATGGGGGTGGTCTGGGTCGCTCGACACGAAACGCTCGACACCGACGTCGCCGTCAAGCTGATCCGCCCCGAGCGAGTCGCCGCCGACCCCGCCCTGGTGGCACGCTTCGAGCTGGAGGCGAAGGCCACGGCACGCATCGCTCACCCGAACGTGGTGCAGGTGATGGACTTCGGAACGGTGGACGGAACGGTCCCGTTCATCGTGATGGAGCTGCTCGAGGGCTTCTCACTCGCCGAGCTGCTGGCGAGCGGCGGCCGACTCAGCTTCGCGACTACGCGCCTCTTGGTCGAGCAGGTGGGGGGCGCGCTGGCGGTGGCCCACGAGCGCGGCGTCGTGCACCGCGACATCAAGCCGCACAACGTGTTCATCGTCCAGAAGGGCGCCGACGACCCGCTGCGGGTGAAGGTGCTGGACTTCGGCATCGCCAAGCTGCTGGGTGACGCCCAGGTGCCCGGGTTTAGCCCTGCCCTGACCGAGACCGGCACGATCGTGGGCTCGCCGCCCTATATGAGCCCGGAGCAGATCGAGGGCAGCCGGCACATCGATCTGCGCTCCGATTTGTGGTCGCTCGGGGTGATCGTCTACGAAGCGCTGACCGGCAAGCTGCCGTTCCAGGGCGGCTCGTTCGTCGCGGTGGGCGCGCGGGTGCTCGAGGGCAAGTACACCCCCGCGATCGACCTGCGCGGGGGCCTGCCGCGGGCGATCGACGACTGGCTGGCGAAGGCGCTGTGTGTCGGACCCGAGGGGCGCTTTCAGTCCGCGCGCGAGCTGGTCGCGGCGTTCCGCGAGCTGGGCCAACCCACCGAAGACGCCGCGCCGAGCGCGCGGGGCTCTCCGCCAGCGGCGTTCGCGACCACGGTCGAAGCGCCAATGCCCGCCGGCCCCACCGCGAGCCACGCGCCCGCGGCCGACCAGGCTCGACGCTTCACCCGCCGCCGGGTGGTGACGGCGGGAGTGGTCGCCAGCGTGGCGCTGGCCGGCGGGATCGCGGCGTCGGCTTCGGCGCTGCGCGGCCCCGGCGCTTGCCCCGCCGGCATGAAGCGGATCGACGGCGGCTCGTTTCGCATGGGGTCACTGGCCGAGGGCGAGACCCCGAGCGACGAGACGCCCGCGCACGCCGAGAGCCCGAAGGCGTTCTGCCTCGACGCCACCGAAGTGACGGTGGGCGCCTACGCAGACTGCAGGTCGTGCGACCCGCTCTTGGGCAGCGTGCAGGGCGAGGGACTCACGCCCAACGGCGTGACCTTCTGGAGCCAGTTCTGCAACCGCGCCGACCAGCGCGACCAGCCGGTGAACTGCGTGGACTGGGAGCACGCGAGCGCGTATTGCGAGGCGCGGGGCTTGCGCTTGCCGACGGAAGCCGAGTGGGAGCTCGCCGCGCGGGGTCCGGCCGCCAGCACCTACCCTTGGGGCGAGGCCCCGCCCACCGGCGAGCGCGTCAACGCCTGTGGCGCCGAGTGCAGCCGCATGCTGACCGAGCGCCTGGCGAAGAGCGGGCGCGCGCCGTGGCCGCGGATGTACGCCGACGACGACTCCGCCCCGGCAACGGCGGCGGTGGGCTCGCGACCCACTGGCGCCACGCCCGCAGGCATCCTGGATCTGTCGGGCAACGTCTGGGAGTGGACCAGCAGCCACTATTGCCGCTACGACTCCCCCGAGTGCGGCGATTCGCGCCGGGTGATCCGCGGCGGGGGCTGGGACACGGTCGAGAGCCAAGACGTGCGCGCGGCGCGCCGCCTGCCCAGCGCGCCCACCGCCCGCAGCTGGAGCGTGGGCTTCCGCTGCGCGAAGTCACTGTGAGCAATCAGCTGCGTTTCAGCAGCCGCAGCAACTTGCCGCGCGAGACCCCCAGCTTCTCGGCGGCCGCGGTCACGTTCCCCTCGTGGGCCGCGACCGCGGCGTCCACCACTTCCCGGGTCAGGGCGAGCCGGCCGTCATTGGCCTTGCCCAAGACCTCGCAAAGCGCCCAGAGCCGCAGCCCGGGATCGGGATCGACGCGGCGCACCGCCGCGAGCACCGCGTCGAGCTCGCGCACGTTGCTGGGCCAGGGCTCGAGCAGCAGGCGCTCGACCGCTTCGATCTCGATCTGATCCGGCGGCGGCGGGCTCGCCCCGGCGCGTGCCCAGAGCGTCTGGATGATGCTGAACAGGTCCTCGTTCCGATCCCGCAGCGCTGGCACCTCGACCCGCGCCAGCGCCAGCCGCGCCAAGAGGTCGCGCCGGAACTCGTCGCGCTCGACCATCACGTCGAGGTCGCGGTTGGTGGCAGCCACGAAGAGCACGTCCACTTTCACTGCGCGCTGCGCGCCCACCGGAAGCACCTCGCGGTTCTCGAGCAGCCGCAAGAGCTTGGCCTGCAAGTCCAGATCGAGCTCCCCGATTTCGTCGAGGAAGATCGCGCCCCCGTCGTGCGCCACCACGATGCCGGGCGACGCCGTCTTGGCATCGGAGAAAGCCCCGGCAACGTGGCCGAAGATCTGCGACTCGAACACCCCGCGAGCCACGCTGGCCACGTTGACGGCAGCGAGATTTCGATCACGCCCGAAGGCCGCGGCGACCGCCCGCGCCACCAGCTCTTTGCCGGTACCCGTCTCGCCCTGGACCAGCACGTTGCTGGGCCGCGCGCGCTCGAAGCCGGCGATGGCTTCGGCGACTTTTCGCAACCCGAACGGGCCGACCAGGCCGCCCACGGGAGGCGCGGGCTCGAACGAGCCCAAGAGCTTGTCGCGGTAGACCAAGAGCGTGCGGCCGATGCGCAGCGTGGCACCGGTGTCGAGGGGCACGCGCTCGCCGGGCGTCAGGCGCTGACCGTTGATCCAGGTGCCGTTGCGCGAGCCCGCGTCGGCCACGCGCAGCACGCCGCCGGCACGATCGACCCGAAGGTGCGCGCCAGAGACCTCGCTGTCCGCGAGCCCGTGCCGCTCGAGCCAGTCGCGCCCCACCACGCTGCCCGAGTCCGGCACCGGCAGCGCTGCCGGCGTGGGGTACGCGCAAATCAACGCCGCGCGCCGGGGGCCCGCCTTGGGCTGCGCTGGGCCGCGATGCTCGATGGTGCTCGCGGCGTCGCCGGTCATCTTCGCCCGAAGGGTGCCACGAGCCACGCGCCCGAGGGAACACCGCGCCTGCTGCGGAGCGTCGCGAGCCCCGACGGCCCGCGCCGCCGATCCGCTCAGAACAACGGCCTTCCGTCGAGCCCGCAGCCGGGGTCGCCCTCGGTGCAGGTGCGGGTGCTGCCCGCCACCGCCTCGCCGGTCGCGCCGGCCGGGCCGCCCCCGGTCTTTTCGGCCAGCTCGTGGCTCAGGGTGTCGAGCGCGCGCTCGTAGGCGACCACCGCGTCACTGCCGGCCGTCTCGGCCTTCGCGGCCCGCGCCGCGACCCGGACCGCCTCGAGCCGCCGGGCGCGCTTGGCAGAAACCGACCAGGCCGTCAGGTCGCTGGCACGTCGATCGAGCCGCGCGACCACGTCCAACGTGTCGAGCCGCGCCTCGAGCCCGTCCAGCGCTTCGGCGAAGGCCCGCAGCCGATCGTGACTCGGCGCCCGGGGGTCGACCGCGCCCCGCGCCGACTCGGCGGTCTGCCGGGCGGTCTGGGCGTCGGCCGCGCGCGAACGCGCGAGGAGCGTGGCGTGGCGGCGCTCGAGGCTCTGAAGCTCGGCGCGCTTGGACTCATCGCGCTCGCGCACCAGTGAGTGCTCACGCTCGCGGAGCTCTGCGGTGACGCGCTCGTGCTGGGCGGTGCGCCCGGCCGCGTGCCACGCGCCGACCCCGCCGAGCCCCACGACCAGGGTGAGCGCCGCGCCCATCAGCCATTCGCGACGGCGCCGGCCCGTCTCGCGACGCACCCGCAGCTGCGTGAGCTCGTGGGCGCGCACGGCGTTGTCCGCGTCGAGCCGCACCTTGGCTTCGGCTTCGATCCGGGCGACCTCGGCGGCCACGCGCTCGCGGGCCTCGATCCGCGCCCGCTCGGCGGCCTGGTCCGTCGCCTGACGCGCACGCGCGTCGGCCTCGGCCTGGGCCTGGGCCGCCAGGGCGGCCTGGGCCCGCTCGCGCTCGGCCTGTTCAGCGCGCGCGCGCTCGGCGCGATCGCGGGCTCGCTCGAAGCGTTCGCGCTCGATGCGGGCCTCCTCGATCTGGGTGAGCTCGGCGAGGGACAGGGCAACGGAGGTCTCGGTGGTGGGCATGCGGGTCTCCTTCTCGAAGACCCCCCATTGCAGCCGGCATGCCGGGTCGATTTCCCGAGAAAAGCCCTGACTTTCATCGATCGCGATCGCGATCGACGGACGGGATCACGATCGCGATCAGCGCTGGCAACGGGGACAGAAGCACGACGACCGCTGGCCAATCAGGACCCGACGGATCGGCTGGCCGCAGGCAGGGCACGGCTCGCCGCCGCGACCGTAAACTTGATGCTGGTCTTGATAGCTCCCGCTGCCCCCGTCGGGTCGGACGAAGTCGTCGATACTGGAGCCACCGGCGGCCATTCCGGCTTCGAGCACCCGGACGATGCCCCGCGCCAAGCGGTCGCACTCGATCCGCGTGAGCGAGCGCGCGCGACGCGTGGGCTTCACGGCGGCGAGGAACAGCGCCTCGTCGGCGTAGATGTTGCCGACGCCCGCCAGCACCTTCTGATCGAGCAACACGGTCTTGATCGCTGCGGTGCGCCGGCGGGCGCTCTGGAACAGATGCTCGCCGGTGATCGAGAGCGCGTCGGGGCCCAGCTTGTCCAGGCGCGGGTCGCTCTTGCCGGGCGCGAGCCAGCGCACCTTGCCGAACTTGCGCGCGTCTCGGAACAAGAGATCGGGCCCCCGGTCGGCGAACGAGAGCACCAGGTGGGTGTGCGCGTCGGGGGCGCGGGCGGCGGACGACCAGAGCTGCCCGGTCATCCCCAGGTGGAGCAGCAGCCGCGAGCCGTCGTCGAGAGTGGCCACAAGGTACTTGCCCAGACGCTCGAGCCGCTGGACCACTCGCCCTTCGAGTCGCATTCGCAAGGTCTTCGGCGGGGTGAGAAAGAAGGCGCTGGGGCGGGTCGTCGCGACCGCCGTCACCCTGCGACCCACCAAGAGCCCTGTCACGGCGCGGCGGGTGACCTCGACCTCGGGAAGCTCGGGCATCAATTCTGGGCGGTAACCACCCGCGGCTTGCGCACCAGATAGAAGAAGTCACGGAGCGAGCGCTTGCGGATGTACTCGTCCTCGTCGAACTCGAACCCGGAGGCCAGCGGCACCGCCTTGCGGGGGCCGCCCGGCTCTTTCGGCTCGAACAGCACGAACTTGGGATAGCTCCAGTTCACGTCGAGCTGACCGACGGTGACCGCGCCGGCGTGGCGCATGCCGTCGGCAATGGCCTTGGCGGTGGTGTGGTTGCTGATGCCCACGTAGAGCACCTTGCGAGTCGCATCGACCCCGATCGCCGAGCGGCGGATCACGGTCTCGCCGTCCAGCGTGGCGCCCCACAGCCGCGTCTCGGGGTCGGCCAGGCCCGGGTGGATCTTCTGGTCTTCGTACATGCAGCCGGGCATCTGACGGAACCAGGTGATCTTGGGCTCGGAGACCGCGATCTTCTTCCAGGTGGCGAGGGTGACGGTGCCGTCGTCGAGCTGGGCCATGGTGCAGGCGGTCTCCCGAGGCTTCACCAGGGTGGTGCCGTCGTACTTCATGCCGAAGTAACCGTGCTCCGTCATGAAGCCACCGTTGAACGCACCGAGCAGCTCTTCGTGGTCTTCGTCGGGCACGCGCGCCTTGCGCGCCAGGGCCTTCGACTCTTTCTCCAGGCTGAAGGGCTCGCGGTAGCCGGGCATGGCCTGCAGCCGCGTGCGCTCGAGATCTACGGCGACCACGAACACCTCGGCCCACGAGCGGTTCTTGTCGGGGTGAAGCAGCGTCTTGTACATGAACGCGGGCTCGTCGGGCCGGCGCGGGTCCTTGATCTTGACCCACTTGCCGTCACCCGGCGCCGACCACTTCTCGTGGATGGGACCGACGTCGGTCAGCTGCCACTCGGGGGCGGCGCTGTCCCCGGCTCCGGCGTCCGCGGGCTTGGCCTCTTCGGCCGGCACGTCCCAATAGGCCTTGGGCTTGTCGTCCTTGCGGTACCAGCGATTGAAGCGGTCCTCGACGCCGTAGACGAAGTCCTCGAGCTTGGCGACGTTGTCGGTGCCGACCACCGCGCGCAGCGTGTTGGCGATCAGGGGGCCGAGCCAGGGGATGTGGTGCACCGCGAGCCACAGCCCGACGACCACCACCGGCACCGCCACCAGCAGGGTGGTGAGAACCCGGCGTCGCCGGCCTTTGCGCTTGGCCTTGGGGGGGGTCGAGCCCATGCGGGCGCGATCGTAGCCATGAACGCCAAGACACGCCCGTTTGTGGCGAAACGCCCCCCCGGGTTAAGAACGGGGCTGAATGCTCCGAGGGTCCACTCGCCACGCCCCGGCCTTGGCCGTGGCCCTCGCGGCAGCCGCGCTCGCGGTGCCGTCGGGCGCGGACGAGCCGAAGCCGGCTGGCACTCCTCGAGCCACCGCCGACCCGGAAGAGTCGGAGGTCGGGCGCGTCCCCGAGCTTTCGCCCGCGCCAGGGCTGAGCGCGCTCTTCGGGAGAACCATCACGCGGGTCGAGGTGCTGCCAGTGGGCGGCCGCTGGGAAGAGCGCCCCACCTTGCGCTTCGTGCGCGCCGGCGACACGCTGACCAGCGAGCTGGCCCGGCGCGCGATGCTCGAGCTGACGGACACCGGCCGCTTCGCCAACGTGAGCGCGGACGCCGAAGCCGACGGCAGCGGCGTCGCCCTGAGGCTGAAGGTGGTTCCTCGCCGGATCGTGGCCAGCATCCGCGTCGCCGGAGGCGTGCTCGACACCGACGAGACGCTGCGGACGGCACGGGTCCAGAGCGGCTCGGAGGTGACGGCAGCCGAGCTGGCGAGCATCGCGCGCCGGGTCCAGGCGAAGTACGTTCTGCGGGGGCACCCCGCCGCTGCGGTGCGGATCGACGCCATCGACACCGACGACCCGCTGCGGGTGGTGTTGCTCTTGGACATCGTGCCGGGGGAGCCCCGACGGGTGGCGAAGCGACGGTTCTTGGTCTGGCCGAGCCCGACGGTCGAAGGCCTGTCCGAGGTGCTGTCGAGCTACGCCGTCGGAGTGCGGGACCGCGCGGACGACGACGAGCTGACCATTGCCAATCGCGAGCTCGAGAAGACGCTCCGGACGCGCGGCTGGCACCGGGCCGTCGTCAGCCACTCGCTGGCCCCCACGGCCACGGGCACCGAGCTACGGGTCGACGTGAAGGCGGGCCCGCTGGTTCGGCTCAAGTTCGAGGGCATCCAGCGCTTCGACTCGAGCCAGATCGAGCGCACGCTGGAGCTCGAAAAGGGCGACGACCGAAGCCCGACCGCCCTGGCCGAGCGGATCGCGAAGTTCTACGTCGAGCGCGGGTTCTTGGACGTCGAGGTGAAGAGCGAAGAGCGCGGAGCGGCGGACGCCCCCATCCACGATCTGGTCTTCAAGGTGCGCGAGCACGCGCAGATCCGGGTCGTGGGTCGCGAGTATCCGTGCCTCACCGGCTCGCGCAGCGCCCGCGAGGTCGGCAGCGAGGTGGACAGCTTCTTGTCGGAAGAGCTGCCCGGCAGCGGCATCTTGTCCAGCGTGGACCCGCGGGTGATGGATCAGACCTTCGGACCCTTGGGCACCACCGGCGCCCGCCCCGTGCCCTTCGAGCCGAACCCGTGGATGACCTACGTGCCCGAGGTCTACGAGCGGGCGATGAAGCACCTGCAGGACTTGTATCGCTCCGAGGGCTACCTCTCGGCCACGGTGGGCCCGGCTCAGCTCTTGCGCCGGCGCTGCGATCCGCACTCCCCCGCTGGGCGATGCGTGCCGATCGGCCCGCGCAAACGGCCGAAGACCGCCTGCACCCACGACGAGGTGGGCTTGCCTCAGGAAGAGCCGCCCCCCGACGCGGCCCTGCTCTGCGTGCCCGATCCCAAGAAGGGCGTGACCTGCGAACCGGACGCCGTGCTGCACCTGCCGATCAAGCTCGGGCCGCGCACTTACCTGTACGACGTCGCGTTCGAGGGCAACAAGCTGATCGTCGAGAAAGAGCTCGAGGAGCTGGCCGAGCTGTCACTCGGAAAGCCCGCCTCGCAGGTCGAGCTCGACAAGGCACGACGACGCCTGCTCGATGCCTACGCGGAAGAGGGCTTCGCCTTCGCCGAGGTCGACGCGGCGATGGAGCTGTCCCCCGATCGAACCCGCGCGCGGGCCGTGTTCACCATCAGCGAGCGCGAGCGCGTCAAGGTGTCGCGGATCGTGATCGTGGGTGCGCGGGTCACCAACGAGAGCCTGATCCGCAGCCGCGTGGCCCTCGAGGTCGGGAACTACTTTCGGCGCAGCGACGTGCGCAAGACGGAAGAGCGGCTGGCTTCGCTCGGAGTGTTCGGCACCGTCACGGTGGGGCTCGAAGACCCGTACGTGCCGGCGAAGGAAAAGGCCGTGGTGATCACGGTGCAAGAGCGGATGCCACAGTACTTGGACATCCGGCCCGGGTTCTCGACCGGCGAGGGGTTCCGCATCGCCTTCGAGTACGGCCACCGCAACCTGGGCGGCGAGGCCATTCCGCTCACCCTGCGTGTGCAGCTCGGCTACCTGCCGAACGAGCTGATCTTGGAAGAGGACGTTCGCAAGAAGTACGACGAGCTGGACGTCGGGCAGCGGCTCGAGCGGCGCAACAGCGCTTTGATTGAGTTCCCCGACGTCGGGCTCGGCCCGCTCTTTCGCCTCTCGGTCGAGGGGCTCGACGTTCGGGACAACGCGCGAGACTTCGGGCTGACCAAGGACGCCGGCATCGTCACCCTGACCTACCGCCCGGTGCGGCAGTTCTCGGCGTTCGTCGGCGGCTCACTCGAGCTGAACGACGCCAGCATCTTCGGCAGCGAGCAGAAGGGCGCGCTCGAGCAGTACGTGCAGTCCAACCCGCGTCGCGCGGGTCTGTTCCGGGTCCCGGAAGGCACGACACTGGCGGTGGCCGAGCGCATCGGCTTCTCGTGGGATCGCCGCGACAACCCGCTGGGCGCCACCCAAGGCACGTTGCTCACGTCGAGCATCGAGCACGTCCGCGCCACGCCGTTCGGGGGCGAAGAGGCCGGCGAGGGCGTGTTCGACGCGACCACCAGCCAGTTCTTGCGACTCACGCAGCGCGTGGCCGGCTACGTGCGACTCGGCAAGAAGGGGCTGGCGCTGGCCGGAAGCGTACGCTGGGGCATGAACAAGCAGCTGATCGACCGCTCTCGCACCTATCCCGACCGGCTGTTCTTCCTGGGCGGCGTCGACTCGGTTCGCGGCTTCACCCAAGACTCGATGATCCCCGAGGACATCGCGCAGCAGCTGCTCGACCCGAGCAGCGGCCTTCAGCTGAACCAGGTCGTGATCCGCGGCGGCGATGCCTTCGTGAACCCGAGGCTCGAGCTGCGCATCCCGCTCTCGGGGAACGTGCAGACCGGACTCTTCCTGGACTCTGGCAACCTCTGGCGCGACCCGCAGAAGGTCAACCCGCTGAGCCTGCGCTACGCGGTCGGCAGCGGGCTTCGCATCAGCACGCCGATCGGTCCGCTGGTGTTCGACTACGGGTTCAACGTCGACCGGATGCTCGATCAGCTCTACCCCGAGCGCACGCGGCAGCGGTTCTGGGAACCGCTCGGGGCGTTCCACTTCAGCATCGGCCTGTTCTGACGCTGGCACGGTCGATGCAGCGATACCGGCCCGAGGGAGGTCGCGTATGACCCAGGGAACCGACGTCGTCGATCAAGAAATCCGTCACTCACTCCGGGTGATCAAGACCGAGCGCAACTTGAAGCTGGTGGCGTTCGTCATCGTGGCCGTCGGCGCCGTGGCGATGCTCTTCGTGGGGGCGTACCTGGGTCTGGTGTGATCCGCGCCACCCGTCGCAGAATGCCTCACTCGAAGACGGTGCCGGCGTAGCGCTTGCCCAGGTCGCCGGCGGTGTCGTCCAGGAACTTGGCGTAGTCGGCCTTGGCCTGGGCGAGCGGAACCCCAAGGTCGGCCGCGAAGGTCGCGTCGAAGCCGTCGCCGTCGCTCACCTTGCGCATCACGCCGAGCAGACGCTTCTGGACGTCGGCGATGCCGATCTTCACCCGCAAGAACTCGATGAAGAAGCCGCTCATCGCCTGGTCGTGGCCCACCTCGCCCAGGTTCTGGGTCTGATCTTCCAGCCCGTAGCGCTGGAAGGTGAGCTCGGCGTCGGACCCGTCGGCGATGTCGAGCCAGTCCATCACGAAGCTCGTGGGCTGATCGTGGAGCTTCTTCCCGAGCTGCGAGCCGCTCAGGACGGCGATGCCCTCGATCAGCCACCACGGGAGCCAGGCATCATACGGCGCGGCTCGCCCGCTGATCACGTGGGTGAGCTCGTGAGCCAGGGTGTCGTCCAGCTCGACCAGGTTCTCGAGCCCGTCTGCCGGCAAGATGACGGCGTCGGTGGTGGACTTGGTCGCCGAAAAAGCGACGCCGTAGGCGCCGGGCGCGCCGGTGGCCAGATCGAAGGTGGGGCCGTCGACCACCACGATGCGCACCCGCGTGGAGAGGTCGGCTTCGGGGACCTGGTGCACGTCGAGATCGAAGAGCAGGGCCTGACACGACCCCTTGCCGAAGTCGGTCACCTCGCTGTCGAGCAGCGGCGAGTCCACCGGCGCCCACACCTCGATGCGCCGCGAGGTGGCTGCCAGCTCCAGGTTCGGCGCCGCGGCGGTCACGTCTTTGGGCAGCGGGCGGTCGTCGGCGACGGGCTCGCCGGTGCCACACTCGAAGCCCAGGCCCGCGAAGCCGCCGACCGCGCTGCCGGCTGCGCCCGCGGCGCCACCGGTGCCCGAGAGCCCGCCGCTGCCGGCCGCGCCGCCCGTCCCGCCTGCGGGTTCACCCGACGAGCAGCCGACGGCCAGAGCCAGGGCGACCCCTGCGAACGCACGCACCACCGGTCGACGATAGCACCGCTTTGGGCGATGATCCGCGGGCCCCATGAAGATCGATTTCGCGCGCTTCGTTCGGCTCACGTTCGCCCTCGCTGCAGCCTCGTGCGATCGGCCCCCGCCGGCAGTTCCGTCCCACGTCGCGACCGCACCCAGCGACACGGCCGCGAGCCAAGAGCCCGAGCCGGCGGGCCCCGGCGATCCGAGCCCCGCGGCCGCTCCCCGCACCGAAGACTCCCCCGCCGATCTGTCGCGCTGCGCCAGCTTGAGCCCCAGCTGTGAAGGGCTGATCCAAGAGTGCCAGTCCCTGGCCGGCACGGGAGATCCGGGCGTCGAGGGCCACTACCCGGGCTACCGGCCGCGCATCGCCGAAGAGATCGCGACCTGTTGGTCGGCGAACCTGGCACCCCCGCAGTGCCGGACGCCAGCCATGGGCAAGTGCGTGCGCGAGGCAGTCCTGCGCGGCCCAGTCGACCCGCAGACCTCTGCCCAGTGCGACGAGCTGATGGCTGGGTGCACACGGATGGGCGTCAAGCCGGTCTACTCGAAGGCCGACTGCCAGAAGGCGCTCTCGTCCGTCACCGGCCGCGCTCGAGAAGACGCCGCGCGCGCCATGGGTCCGTCCGGCGAGGGCTGCTCGCTCGAGTACGCGTTGCCGTACTACCCGTTCGGCAACGTCTGGTAACGTAGCGGTGGACTCGAGTGACCGCCGCCCGCGACAAGACCAACCTGAGCGCGCCGGCGACGCCGTTCGTGGGACGCGACGACGAGCTCGGCGAGCTGCACGACCAGCTGAAACGCTCGCGGCTGGTCAGCGTGCTCGGTCCGCCCGGGGCGGGCAAGACCCGGCTGGCCATGGAATACGCGCTGCGCTACGGGAGCTCGTTCTGCTCCGAGGGTGCGGGTGGGCTCTGGTTCTGCGACCTCTCCGAGGCGCGGGACCTGGACGACGTGTTCCGTGCGCTGGCGCTGGCGCTGGACCTGACCCTGACCGACGCGCACACCGAGAAGAAGGCGACCGAGCGCATCGCTCAGGCCCTGTCGGCTCGGGGCCCGACGTTGCTCTTGCTCGACAACTTCGAGCAGCTGGTCCCGCTGGCGGTACCGGCCCTCGAGAAATTGCTCCGCCGTGCGCCCGAGCTCAGCGCGATCGTCACGTCGCGCGTTCGCGTGGACGTGGCGGGGGAGCAGGTGCACGAGGTCAGCGGGCTCGACCTGCCGAGCGGCGAGCGCGGGTACGAGTGCGACGCGGTCCGCTTGTTCTTGGATCGCGCGCGCCGAGCGCGCAGTGACTTCGATCCGTCGCCCGACGAGCGCGCGATCGTCGCCGAGCTGGTCACCCGCCTCGACGGCCTGCCCCTCGCCATCGAGCTGGCCGGTGCGCGCATGGGGGTGCTGGGACCGGGGCAGCTGCTCGACCGCCTGGGTCAGAGCCTGGACTCGTTGCGTGGCGGGCGCGGACGCTCCCAAACGCTGCGCGCGACCCTCGACTGGTCGTGGAACCTGCTCGCCGCCCACGAACAACGGGCGCTCGCCCAGGCGTCGACCTTCCACTCGGGCTTTTCCCTCGAAGCCGCCGAGGCCGTCCTCGACCTCGGAGGCGCAGGGGACGTGCTCGACGTGCTCGAGTCGCTGCGCGACAGCTCGCTGGTTCGCACCGCGGCCACCCGCGAGCTGCCGGGTGAAGTGCGGTTCGGGTTGCTCGACATCGTCCGGGCGTACGCGGAAGAGAAGCTTCGTGCCTCGGGCGAGGCCGCGGCGACCGAGGCACGACACGCCGAACATTTCGTCGAAGCCAGCGCGCGCTGGGCGAGTCGCGTCGAGCGCGCCGACGGCCCGGAGCACCTCCGGCGCTTGGTGGTCGAGTTGCCGAACCTGATGGCCGTGCACCGCCGGGCTCTGGCGTCCGAGGTGCACAGCCCCACGTCGCTCTCGCACGCTCTCTCGGTGACCCTGGCGCTCGAGCATGTCTTCTACATGCGCGGCCCCACTGCTCCGTGCCTGGCGATGCTCGACCAGGTCTTCGAAGAGGTGCTCGACGGCGTCGAACCCCGCCTGGTGGCGCTGGCGCTCAAGGCGCGGGGGCGAGCGCTCAGGGATCTGGGCCACGCCGAAGAGAGCCTCGAGGCCTTCGAGCGGGCGCTCGAGATCGCGCGGCGGATCTCGGACCGTTCGACCGAAGCCCGGGTGCTGGGGCACGTGGCGTTCACGCGCATGCAACTGGGGGATGACCCGGCCGCCCTCGCGCTGCTCGACCAGGCGACGCGGGCCGCGCACGAGGCGGGCGATCGGCGGAGTGAAGGCATGCTGCTCGCGTCGGTGGGCACGGTGCTCGTGCGGCTGGGGCGGCTGGACGACGCTGCCCGAGCCTTCGACGAGGCGCTGGCCATCGACGAAGAGGTCGGCAACCGCTACGCGCGCGCGGCGGCGCTCGCGGCGCGTGGCGAGCTGCATCGGGCGTGCGGTCGTTCGGAGGCGGCGCGCGCCGATCTGGAGGCGGCGCTCGAGGGGTACCGCGAGTTCGGCGAGCGCCGACACGAGGGCATCGCGCTGAACGAGCTCGGGGTTCTGTACCAAGAGCAGCAACGCTTCTCGGACGCGCGGGTCTGCTTGGAGCGGGCCCAAGAGCAGCATCGCGAGATGGGCAGCCGCATGTTCCAGGCCGTCGCCCTCTTGACCCTGGGGGACCTGGAGCGCGAAGAGGGTCGCTTGCCCGAGGCGCGCGCGCGCTTCGACCGCGCGCTCCGCATCAGCCGAGAGCTCGGCGATCGCGTGCTTCAGGCCCGCGGCCTTTCCAGCCTGGGGGGCACCCACGCGGCCCTCGACCGGGTCGACGCGGCGCGCGAGTCCCTGGACGACGCCGACCGTCTGGCTCGCGCGCTGGGCGATCCGAGCTCGATCCGCGTGGTCGAGCTGGAGCGCGCTCACCTGGACCTGCGCGAGGCCTCCCGGGCGGCGGGGCGCGGGCAGCGCGAGGTCGCGGCGAGCTTCGAGGCGTCGGCCCGCCAGCGGCTCGAGCGCGGGCGCGGCGCGGGCCCCTTGTCGGCGCGACCGGCCCCCGAGCGGCTCGCCTTCCGCCTGCTCGAGCACGTGTTGACCGACGGCCCTCCTCCGCCGAGCCGCGAGCTCACGCCCTCGGGCGTGACGCCGCACGGCGACGTGGGCCGCTACGAGCTACTCACGGAGGTCGCGTCGGGCGGCATGGCCACGGTCTACGTCGGGCGCCAGCGCGGCGCCGGCGGCTTCGATCGCCTGGTGGCGGTCAAGCGCATGCACCGGCACCTGGCAGAGGTCCCGAACCTGGCGGCCGCGTTCATGGACGAGGCGCGCATCGCCTCGCTGATCCACCACCCCAACGTGGTCGGCGTCCAAGACGTGCACGAGCTCGGCGGCGAGCACCTCTTGGTGATGGACTACGTGGACGGCACCAGCTTGGCGACGCTGATGACGCGCGCGGCGGAGGCCCAGCAGCCGATCTCCCACGCCGTGGCTGCGTACGTGGTGGCACAGGCGCTGCGCGGGCTGCACGCGGCGCACGAGCAGGCCGACGTCGACGGCTCGCTCCTCGGCATCGTTCACCGTGACGCCACGCCGCACAACATCTTGCTGGGTGCCGACGGCTCGGTGCACATCACCGACTTCGGCGTCGCCAAGCTGCACCAGCAGCGCACGGCCACCGAGGACGGCACGGCCAAGGGGAAGTTCCGGTACATGGCCCCCGAGCAGGTGCGCGGCGAGGCGCTGGACCGGCGCGTGGACGTGTTCGCGCTGGGCGTGGTGGCCTGGGAGCTGGTCACCGGGCGACGGCTGTTCGAGGGCGAGAGCGACGTGGTGGTCGTGGCGCGACTGAGTCAGGGTGAGGTGCCGCGAGCCATCGGCGTCACTTCCAAGCTCGACCCCGAGCTGGCTGCGATCGTCGAGCGCGCTCTCTCGAGCGATCGCGAGCAGCGCTTTTCCACGGCCCTCGCCTTCGCCGAAGCACTGGAGGCCTGGGCCCAGAAGTCCGGGCCCCCCGCCCGCGAGCCCGAGGTGGCACGGGTGGTCGAAGCGCTGTGCGGCCCCGAGCTGGCCCGACGAAGGCGCGCGGTGAGCGAGGCCCTGGCCAGCGCGCGGAGCACCGGTCGAAGCCTGCCCCCGGCGCCGAGCTCGCCCTCCGCGACCGACTCGGCGACCCGCCCGCTGGCCGCCATTCGGGTGGGCGACAGCGGGCGCTGGTTCGAGGTGCCCGGCGCGGCGCGAGTGAGCCTGCAACGGCGCCGCGCGCTGCGGCTGATCTTGAAGGCCTTGCTCGAGCGGCGCCTGGCGTCGCCCAACGTGGCGCTGGACCAGCAGGCGCTGCTCGAAGCCGGCTGGCCCGGTGAGCGGGTCAAGCACGAGGCCGGCACACTGCGCGTCTACAACGCGCTCTCGACTCTGAGAAAGCTCGGTCTGCGCTCGGTGTTGCTCAGCCGAGACGACGGTTATCTGCTCGACCCGAAAGTGGAATTTTTGGCGATCGGCGAGCTTTCCTCGTCCTGATTTCATTTTCTTTCACGGGCCAAGGCCGGCACCTGGGCGTACCCCAGGGCTGTGACGCAGCGACTCTCCTGGCTGGTGGCCCTGTCTTCGACCCTGTCCGCGCTCGGGTGCTCCAGTGGCCCGGACGACGCCACTGGCAACGACCCGCCGCCGACCGACGTCCCCGAGGTGTGCGACGCGCACGCGCTGACCGGGACGGCGCGGTTCATCGAGCGCTCCGCCGACTGGGGTCTCTCGGCGAAGACCGCACAGGCCTGGGTGCTGACCTCGGTGGACCTGAACGGCGACGGCTACCTCGATCTGATCGGACACGTGCCCGCGGGCAGCGTGCGCGGCAAGGCCGACGGCGATCGCTACTACACGGTGCTGCTCAACCTGCCCAAACCGGGTGGCGGCCGTCACTTCGTCGATCGCACCGTCGAGAGCGGCTACGGCGCGACCCGCGATGGCGCCGTGGGCGAGCTGCGTGTCGCGTCTGGCGCCGTGTTCGGCGACGTGGACAACGACGGCGATCTGGACGTGCTCAGCTTGAGCGGCGGCGGCAGCCCCAAGAGCCCACCCACGCCCGCCGATCTCGATCGCACCGAGCTCTTGTTGAACGACGGCAATGGCACGTTGAGCCTCGCGCCCGACGCCGGCGTGCGCACCGAAGACGCCAAGCCGGTGTGGAGCGCGACCCTCACCGACTTCGACCTGGACGGCTCGCTGGATGCGTTCTTCGCGAATTGGCTGACCCCCAGCGGCTTCCTCAGCGAGCAGCAGCTGCTCCGGGGCAACGGCAAGGGCGCGTTCTCGGACGTGAGCGGGACGGCGGGCTTGATGGACTCGAGCACCATGCGGGGCGCCTGCGGCGTGACGGCCTGCGATCTGGACGACGACGGCGCGCCCGAGATCGCGGTCAGCGCCTACGGCAGAATGCCGAACATGCTACTGAAGAGCGACGGCAAGGGCGGGTACTTCGACACCGCCGTCAGCGCCGGCTTCGCCTACGACCAGAACGTCGACTACCACGACGACCAGGCGTTCCTCTGCTACTGCGCGTCGAACCCGACCGAGCCGGACTGCGCGGGCGCTGCCTCGCCGATGGTACAGTGCGCGGGGGTGCCCAAGTGGTCACCGGGCTACAGCGATCAGCCCGAGCACCTGGGGGGGAACACTTTCACCACCGTGTGCTCGGACATCACCGGGGACGGCAAGCTCGACCTCTTCAACGCCGAGATCAAGCACTGGTGGGCGGGGCAGGCCTCGGACCCGTCGGCGCTCTTGGTCAACCAGGGGAACCTCGCCTTCGATCGCCCCAGCCGCGATCAGACCGGGATGCACTGGGAGCACGTGGGCGTGTCGTGGGACGAGGGCGGCATCGACGCGACGACGGGGGATCTGGACAACGACGGGCGCGAAGAGGTGGTGGTCGGCCGCAGCGACTATAGCGACCAGTACGCGATGATCTTCCACCAGCTCGCGGCCGGGAGCTTCCTGGAGTCAGCCAAGAGCCTGGGCATCGATCACCCCTGCGCGGCCTCGCCAATCGTGGCGGACTTCGATCGCGACGGCGATCTGGACGTGGTCATGGCGTCGAGCCGGATGCGACAGTGGTGCGCCGATGCCTGGGAGCGGAACGAGATCCGCTTCTACGAGAACGACGCCAGCAAGTACGGCGGCTGGCTGGCCGTGCGCTTGGTCGGCGACGGCATCACCGCCAACCGCTCGGCGATCGGCGCCAAGGTGGTGGTGGACGCCGGCGGCACGAAAATCACCAAGGTGGTGCAAGGCGCCTACGGCCACGGCGCCTCGCAGCAAGACACGATCGTCTTCTTCGGACTGGGCGCGTGCACCACCGCTGCCTCGATCGAGGTGCGCTGGCCCAATCAGGCACGCAGCGTCGAGCGCTGGGAGAAGGTCACGGCGGGGCGCGTGATCGAGCTCGCGATGGGCGACCCGAAGGTGCGCGAGCCGCTCGCGCCGTGAGCTCGGGGCGTCACCCGACCTCGAGGCCTCGGGCCGGGGAGCAATGGCGCATCAGCGAAGACGCCGCACGCCCTCCAGCGCCGCCTGCTTTCGCTCGAAGGTCAGCGTCACCGCGCCGCGGCTCCGGTACCGGGCGTTGATCAAGCGGTCGACGAGCCCGGCGCCCGAGCGCCGCTCGAGAGCGCGGACAGCCTCGGGCGGATCTGCCTGGACGACACCGGACCGTACGAAGTCCTCGAGCAGTTGTCGTGCCTCGTCCTTGGGCAGACCGTAGTGGTGCTGAAGAGCGAAGTACGCTTCCGCCAGGACCAAGTCCGAAACCAGCACGGCCTCGCCGTCCTCGATGGCGCGTTCGAGACGCGCGCGGGCTGCGCGCGCTTGGGCGGGCGGCTGTCCGACCAACAGCCGTATCACCACCGAAGTATCAACCCCGAGGCTCACGCCAGCCCCGCTCGATACTGCGCTCGATGTCCGGCCAGCGGTGGCTCTTGCCCTTGGCGAAGCGACCCGCGCGACCGAACCAAGACCAATCCGGCTTCTTCCCGGTGATGACCCACACGGACTGACCGGCGACTCGTCGCCGTTCGACGCGAAGCCGGTCTCCCGGACCCACCCCGAGCTCTTCGCACAAGTCGACGGGCAGCGTGGCCTGCCGCTTGGCGGTGATCGTCAAGTCTGACATGGGCCGACTAGTCTGGGCCCGCCCGCCTTACTTGTCAAACCTCGAGTAAGGCGCGCCACGCGCGGCTCACTCCGCCGGCTTCGGCTCCGGCGCCACACTCGGCCCGATCCGGAACCACTTCCGGAGCTTGACCGACAGGTCGTCGAACAGCGAGTAGGCCACGGGCGTGGCGAGCAGCGTGAGCAAGAGCGCCAGCGTCTGCCCGCCGATGATCACGAAGCCGGTGGCGCGGTTGGTGCCGGCGCCGGCGCCGGTCGACACCACCAGGGGCAGCATGCCGGCCACGAACGCGGCCGTGGTCATCAAGATCGGCCGCAGGCGATCGCGGTTGGCGGCCATGATGGCCTCGAGCTTGGGCAGCCCGGCGGCGCGCAGCTTGATGGTGTGATCGATCTGCAAGATGGAGTTCTTCTTCACGATCCCGAAGAGCACCAGGATCCCCAGCATGCTGAAGATGTTCAGCGACTGCCCGAAGATGATCACGCTGATCAGCGCGAAGGGCACGGTCAGCGGCAGCGAGAGCAAGATGGTGATGGGGTGCAGCCACGACTCGAACTGGGCCGCCAGCACCAGGTACATGAAGATGAACGAGAGCACGAACGCGAGCATGAAGTTCTTGAAGGTGCGCCCCAGCTCTTTGCTCCGCCCCGACGGGCCGCCGCTGTAGGCCGGGTCCATCTTCAGCTCGTCCACGCCGGTCGCCAGATCCGCCAGGACCGCGCCCTCGGAGAAGCCGGGGGCCAGGTTCGCCATGACCGTGACCGTCTTTCGCCGGTTGAAGCGGTCGATGCGGCTCGGGCCCGCGGCCTCGTCGAAGGTGACCACGTTGTCCAGCGTCACCGTGCCCAGCTTGGCGCTCGGCACGCTCAGGCGCTTGAGCCGCCCGATGTCGTTGCGGGCCTCGCTCAGCGAGCGGACCTTCACGTCGTACTGCTCGCCCTTGTCGTTGAACGTGCTCACCTCGTAGCCGCCGACCAGCAGGCGCAGCGCGCCGGCCACGTCGGCCACGTTCACACCCAGGTCTGCGGCCTTCTTGCGATCGATGTGCGCGCGGACCTCGGGCTTGCCGGTGATCATCGAGGTGTCCGCGTCGCGCACGCCGGGCTGCCGCGAGAGCCGAGCCATCAGCGCGGTCGAGTATGCCTCGAGCTTCGACAGCTCGGGCCCCTGCAGCTGGAACACCACCGGGTAGTTGGGCATGCCGCCGGAGAAGGTGGGCACCATCCCCACCGAGACGCGGTACTTGTCGGAGCCGGGCTGCTTGGCGATCACGTCGCGCGCCACCGCTATCAGCTCGGCCTGCGACTGCTTACGGTCCGAGACCGGGCGCAGCTTCACGTAGATGCTGGCCAGGTTCGGGGTCTTCTGGGGGTCGTCGCCGACGGTGGTGACCGCGTACTTCACGCCGTCGATCTTCTCGAGCTCGCCGGCCACGCGGGTCGCGACGATGCGGGTGGCGTCCAGGCTGGCGCCCTCGGGCAGGCGAAGGGTCGCCAGGAACTGCGACTCGTCGTCCTCGGGCAAGAAGTTCTTGTTGGCCAGGCCTCCCAGGACCGGCATGGACAGGAGCGTGGCCAGCATGACCAGCACGATCACCCAGCGGCGCCGCATCGAGAAGCCGAGCATCCGCATGTAGAGCTTCTCGATCACCAGGTAGAAGCCCGAGGCCTTCGAGCCGTGCCCGTGGTGAACCGCATCCGGGTCGTTGGGCTTGACCGCGGGCGGCCTGAGCCACCGCGAGCACATCATGGGCGTGAGCACGAAGCTCACCAGCAGAGACACCATGATCGAGAAGGCCATGGTGAGCCCGAACGAGTTCATGAAGCGGCCCACGATGCCGCCCATGAACGCCACGGGCAGGAACACCGCCACCAGCGAGAGCGTGGTCGCCAGGACGGCGAGACCGATCTCTTTGGTGCCCTCGATCGCCGCCTGGAACGGGGTGGACCCCTTCTCTTCCATGTGGCGATAGATGTTCTCGAGCACCACGATGGCGTCGTCGATCACGATGCCCACGGCCAAGGTCAGGCCGAGCATGGTGATCACGTTCAGGTTGAAGCCCGCGTAGCGCATCAGGGCGAAGGTGCTGATGATGCTTACGGGAATGGCGACGGCGGCGATCAGCGTCGAGCGCCAGTTGCGCAAGAACAGGAACACGACCACGGCGGCCAAGAGCGCCCCGATCACCAGGTGCTCTTTCACCGTGGCGATGGCGTTGCCGATGAACTCGCTCTGATCGCGGGCCACGTCGATCACCGTGCCCTTGGGCAATCGGGGCCCGAGCTCGCCCATGCGCTCCTTGACGCGACCCACGACCTCGACGGTGTTCGTGCCGCTCTGCTTGCGGACGTTGAGCAACACCGTGGGGCTGGTGCCACGGAAGCCGGCGCTCACGGCCTCGGCGGTGCCGTCCTCGACCTGGGCCACGTCACGCAGCCGGATGGGCTGCCCGGCGCGGGTGCCCACGGTCACGTCGGCCAGCTGCTCGATGCTCTGCACGCGACCCAGGGTGCGCAGCGTGAGCTGGGTCTCGCCACGCTCGACGCGCCCGCTCGGCAGCTCGATGTTCTGGGTGCGCAGCGCGCGCTCGAGCTCAGCGCCGGACATGTCGTATTTCTCGAGCTTGGCCGGGTCGACCCAGACGTTGATCTGCCGCGCGCGGCCGCCCACCACCGTGACCTGGCCCACCCCGCTGAGCGACTCGATCTCGCGGCGGATCACCTTGTCGGCGAGCTCGGTGATGTCCCGCGCCGAGCCCACGCCGGTGACCGCCAAGGTCAAGATGGGCGTGGCGTCAGGGTCGAGCTTGGCCACCACCGGCGGGTCGATGCCCGTGGGCAGGTCCGCCAGCACCTCGTTGATCTTCTCGCGCACCTCTTGAGCGCCGACGTTGATGTCCTTCTCGAGCACGAAGCTGACGATCACCTGGCTCACGCCCTCGACCGACACGCTGCGCAGCTCGTCGATGCCGCTGATGGTGTTGACCGCCGACTCGATCTTGTCGGTCACCTCGGTCTCGACCTGCTCGGGTGAGGCCCCGGGCACCACGGTCACCGCCATCACCACCGGGAACTCGACCTTGGGGAAGCGGTCGACGCCCAGCTCGGCGTAGGCGAAGGTGCCGAGCACGGTCAGCACCAGCGCGATCACCGTCGCGAAGACCGGTCGGCGGACGCAGATGGCCGCGAGCCACTGCATGGCGGGTCGACGCGCCTCAGCGAGGCGCGACCTCCCGGGAGTCCGCGAGCTCGGACAGGTTGTCGGCGGCGATCTCGTCGCCCGCCTTCAGCTGGCCGCGAACCTCGACCAGATCGCCCACGTGGCGGCCGACCGACACCAGCTTCTCGAGCACCCGGTTGCCGTCGCGCAAGAACACGCGGGCGTTCGAGCCGGTGGAGCCGACGGCGCTCTCGGGCACCAAGAGCACGTCGCTGGCGGCGCCCGCGAGCGAGACCTGGGCCCGCACGAAGAACCCGGGCTTGAGCTGACCGTCGTCGTTGGGCACCTCGGCCTCGACGGGCATGGTGCGCGAGTACGCGTTGACGGAGGCACCCATGCGCTTCACGGTGCCGGCGAAATCTCGACCCGGGTAGGCCGAGACCCGCAGCGCCACCAGGCTGCCGACGGCGACCCCGGCGATCTCGCTCTCGGGGACGTCGATCTTCAAGCGCAGCGGGTTGTCCTTGACCACCACGGCCACCACGCGACCCACGCCGGCGAACTCGCCCGCGTTGATCCGCCGCTCTTGCACGGCGCCGTCGAACGGCGCGATCACCTTGGTGTCCTTCAGGTTCTTCCCGGAGAGCCGCGACTGCGCCTCGGCGGTCTTGAGCGCCGCGAAGCCCTGTTTCGCGCCGTTCTTGGCCGATTGGTACTGGGACTCGGCGCGCTCGGCGGCGTTCTTGGCTTGGTCTGCGGCAGAGACCGACACCGCGCCCTGCTTCGCCAGCTTCTCGGTGCGCTGCGCCTCGAGCACGGCCAGATCTCGCGCGTCCTTCGCGGCCTTCACATCGGGCACGCTCTCGGCGTCGAAGCCGTTGCCGTTGTCCAGGCCCAGACGCGCGCGCTGCTGGTCCGCCGTCGACTTGGCCGCAGAGAGCCTGAGCGCAGCCTCGCTCGAATCGAGCACCACCAGCACGTCGCCCTTCTTCACGCGGGTGCCGACGTCGACGTTGACGGACTTCACCGCGCCACCGAACTGCGCCGCGACCTCGCTCTTCTCGTCCGGGTCGAGGGTGCCGCTGATCTCGAGCACGGGCGCGAGCTTGCGACTCTCGACCTTGACGAAGCGCACCGAGACCGGCTGGGCGCCGCCGCCCGTGGCAGCGGGCTCGGGCCCGGTCGTGGTGGGGGTGCTCTTCTTGCACGCCACGGCGCCGAGCGCGCCGATGGCGATCCAGATTGCCAGTGGCCATCGCATGGGGACTCTCCAGCTCACTTTCGACCCCCAAGGTCCATCCCCCGCAAGAGCAAGTCGATCAGGCCGCGCAGGAAGGTCTCTTCGGCCATCGGCATGGTGTCCTGCGCGCGGAACAGCAAGTCGACGACCACGAAGTTGTGCACCGCGCCGATGAAGGTGCGCGCAACGACCTCCGGATCTCGGCGGGCCAGGCGCCCGGCCCGCATCTCGGCCGCGAAGTAACCCGCCAAGATCTTCATGACCGCGAGGGGCCCGCCGTCCTGGTGGTCGTACATCTGAGGCGCGCCGTCGGGTCCGGGGTTCGACCACGCCATCAGGTGCAACGGCACGACGCGCCGCAGGTGCTCCGCCAGGCTCTGGCCGAGGTCGAAGAGCCTCTGGGGCAGATCCCCGGAGCCGGCGCTCTCGATCAAGCCGCTAGTGAAAGGCGGCAGCTCGTCCAGCGAGCCCATGGCGGCCTGAAAAAGCTCGAATTTGCTGCGGAAGCGCTTGAAGAGGGATCCCTCGGAAACCCCCGCTCGGGCGGCCACCTCGGCGGTGGTCGCCCGGAAGCCGCGGCTCAAAAACACGTCGCGGGCAGCATCGAGAATTGCCGAGTCCTGGATGACCGCGGGGCGCGCCATTTGTGAGTGCTCACTCATTTAGCTGATCCAGCGAGGCCGTCAACCACGCCCGTCCGTTCAGGCACGACCCGGCGTACCCTCCGCGCCCATGCTTTCCGGCGAAAAGCGGCCCCCGGTGGTGCTCACCGTGCTGGTGGCGGCGCTCGGCTACTTCGTCGACATCTACGATCTCATCCTGTTCAGCATCGTCCGGGTCAAGAGCCTCGGCTCGATCGGCGTGCCGAAGGAGCAGATCCTCGAGCAAGGCGTGCTGCTGCTCGACATGCAGATGGGCGGGATGCTGATCGGCGGAGTCATCTGGGGGATCCTCGGCGACAAGCGCGGGCGGCTGTCGGTGCTGTTCGGCTCGATCGCGCTGTACTCGGCGGCGAACATCGCCAACGGGTTCGTGCAGACCGTCCCCCAGTACGCCGTGCTGCGCCTGATCGCCGGCATCGGGCTGGCCGGCGAGCTCGGCGCGGGCATCACGCTGGTCAGCGAGATCATGCACAAGGAGTCGCGCGGCTACGGCACGACCATCGTCGCGACCATCGGCATCTGCGGCGCGGTGGTCGCTGCCCTGGTCGGCGACCTGTTTCACTGGCGCACGGCCTACTTCGTCGGCGGCGGCATGGGCCTGGCGCTCTTGCTCTTGCGCGTGGGCCTCTACGAGTCGGGCATGTTCGCGGGCGTGAAGGCCGCCGGCGTGAAGCTGGGCAACTTCTCGAGCCTGCTCTCCACCAAGCTGCGCGCCAAGAAATACCTGGCGGTGATCTTGGTGGGCGTTCCCATCTGGTACGCCGTCGGCATCTTGGTCACGTTCTCACCCGAGATCGGCAAGGCCATGGGCATGAGCGAGGCCCCGGCCCCGGGCCGCGCGGTGATGATGACGTACATCGGCCTGGCTGCCGGCGACTTCGCCAGCGGCGCGCTCTCTCAGATCCTGCGCAGCCGGCGCCGAGTCCTGGCCGGCTTCATCGCCCTGACCGGCGTGAGCATCGTGGCCTACTTCACCATCGGCAAGAGCTCGCTCACGGCCTTCTACGGCGTGTGCCTGCTCTTGGGCTTCGCCACCGGGTACTGGGCGGTGTTCGTGACCATGGCCTCCGAGCTGTTCGGCACCAACATCCGCGCCACCGTCACCACCACGGCGCCGAACTTCGTCCGTGGCTCGGTGGTGCTGCTCACCTTCTCGTTCCGTCACCTGAAAGACGCGCTGGGTGTGGTCGGCAGCGCGGTCGCGGTGGGCGCCGTCACGATGGTGATCGCGGTGCTCGCGCTCTTGGCGCTGGAAGAGACGTTCGGGAAGAACCTGGACTACGTGGAGGAGTGAGAGGGGGCCCGGGTCGCGGGCGCCAACGACGCTCAGCGCGCGCGGCGCGCGGCAGGCCACCACTTTCCATGGCGTCTGAACGGGCGGTGCGTTTCAGTCGCCTGAGCACTCCGACTTGCAGCGCTCGAAACCGGCTCGGCAGTCCGTCTTGCAGTCGCGGTCGCCATCGCATTTGCGTTAGCAAGACTTGCCTGACGCCGTGCACTCGCGAACGCAGGACTTCTGTACTGCCTGCTGGCGCTTGCGCTCGCGGTCTTCCTCGATTTGGTCGCGGCGCCGCAGAGCGGCCCGGATCCCAGGCAGGAGGCGAGACGGAAGGGCAACGGGCGCCGCGGCGCGTTGGGGTGCAGTGTTCGGTGGCCGAGAACTGACCGAGCAGGAGGCGCGCCGCTCGCTACTTTGGCTCCGGCTCGAGAGTCGGTGACCTTGACGTTCATGGGATACGGCCCATACTGGAGCAGGTGCCGACGGTCATTCGCGGTGACTTCGAATGGGACAGCGACAAGGCCCAAGAGAACGAAGACAAGCACGGCGTCAGCTTCGAGGAGGCGGTGACGGTGTTTCGCGATCCGCACGCGCTCGACCTCGGCGACGGCGGGCACGCCGACCGGATCGACACCATCGGCTTCAGTCTCGCCGCGCGGCTGCTCTTCGTGGTCTCGACCGAGCGCGGAGCGAGGCTCCGGCTGATCAGCGCGCGGCACGCCTCCGCTGCAGAGCGACGGCGCTACGAAGAAGGATGAACCCATGGCGATGAAGGAACCGTCAGCTCTGACCACCCGCCGCGCCGAGCGTGGAAAGCACCTCGCGCGGCGGCTGGAGATGCCGCTCGCGGCGCTGCGCACGGCGTCCGCACGGACCCAAGCTGAAGTGGCGGACGCTTCAGGGATCGACCAAGGCGACGTGTCTCGTCTCGAAGCGAGAACGAGCTTCGACGACGCAATGGTCTCGACGCTTCGGCGCTACGTCGAAGCACTCGGCGGAAGCCTCGAGCTCGTGGCGGTGTTCCCGAAGGGGCATCGGGTGACACTGACGCCGTCGGACGAACGGTGAGTCGAAACCCGCCGCGCGTCGGCGCCGGCGGCGTGCAATGACGTGCGACGGCGCTGGCGGTCCTGTGCTGCGGCGGCGTCCCAGGTGTCGGGAGGACGCGCCCCCTCCATCGGCGCGCAGCGCCGGCCCCGGGCTGGTCTCACTCCACCCGTCGCGCATCGACGTGAGCTACTGCTCGCGGCCTTCGAAGCCGGCGCGAGCACCGATCGGGAGGGGGCAGGCGGCGCGCAGCGGCGCGATAGCGCCGCGAGCAACGACCGGGGGAGGCAGCAAGAGCGGTGCTCGCGCTCCTGGCGCTGGAAGAGACGTTCGGGAAGAACCTGGACTACGTGGAGGAGTGAGCGGGCAGTCGTAGGTTGACCACCAGGTGCGGGGCACCCGCAAGCAACTCGTCACCCCCGTGGCTCAGTCCACACCTTGGAACCACCAGGCATAAGGCGCGGGGTAGTCCGCGGCGTTGGCGTTGTACGAGCGCACGACCGACGCCTTCCACTTCTGCCCCGCGAGAGCCACGCTGGCGATCGGGCCGTACGGAACCGTGACGGGAGGCTCGCCGGGCGCGGTGAAGCTCAGCGCGTAGAGCTTGCCACCGTTGTCGCCCGGGCACGGGACGAGCGTGGTCGTCACCTCGAAGGGCGCGTCCGGGTGCTTCAGCTCTCCGTCGGCCGCGAGCAGATGAAAGTGGTCGTGGCTGGCAACGGGATTGGGCTGCCCATTCCAGCTCGGTACGTTCCGGATGGCGAGGGTTCGTGCGGGGATCCACCCGCCGTGTTGCACGACGTGGACGCTGACGAATGCCCCCACCGGCGCGACGAAATCGAGCAGGGGCGCGTCCAGCTTCACGTGGTGTGGACTCGCGCTGCACCCGCCGTTCGCGGGGCAGTCGTCGACTGTGAGCTCGTTCTTGGCAGAGGCCGTCACCTTGCCGGTGGTCGACCAGTCGTACGAAACGATGCCCGCGTCACCGGGATGGGGAGTCACGGTGACCCAGACGTTCTTCACGGGATGGTAGCAAGTCGCTCCGCCGCTGCCGGCGTTGCCTCCGCTCCCCGCAGTGCCTCCGCTCCCCGCAGTGCCTCCGCTCCCCGCAGTGCCTCCGCCACCCGCAGTGCCTCCGCTCCCCGCGCTACCTCCGCTGCCTCCGCTCCCGTCGCTGCGTGTCTCTGCGCCGCAGGCGGCGACCAGGCAGACCACGGCCAAGATCCCCAACACCCGCAAAGCCATGGCGTGGGTCTAGCAGTCCGAGCCTTTCGTCGCCACCACGGGCAATCACGGGCCAGATCGAAACCCGCCAGCCGTCTGCGCCGGCGTCGTGCGATGACGTGCGACGGCCCTGATGGTCCTGTGCCGTTGCGGCGCACCCGCCCTCGGCAGGACGCGCCCCCTCCATCGGCCCGCAGCCCGGTGTCGGCCCTCAGTTGCCGCCAAGGATCAGCTGGCCCAGCTTCTCGAACATGGTGCACGGGCACACGTAGTCGATCCAGACCTCCGCGGACGCGGCTGGCCACAGCGGTGAGCCGTCGCTCTCGGTCATCTGCGGGCCCTTCACGACCTGATGCGAGAAGCCGTTGCCCGTGCCCCCGTTGACGATGGCTTCGGAGCCCCAGGAATTGGTGATGACCCCGCCGAGGGTCGCGCCGGTCACGGTCTCGACATGACCGTTCACGGCTTCGTCGCCGACGATCTTGTAGAAGCGCATCTTGACGTCGCACTTGCCTTCGTTGAACCGCTCGGTCACTTCGGCCAGCTCTTCTGCGGTTCCGGTCCAGAGCTTGTGCTCGGTGCAGTAGCCCTTGTCGCGGTAGTACTGAGCGCGATCCACCCAGGAGCTTCCCCCGGTGCTCGGGTCGAGCTTGATCTTGGTGGCGATGGCGCTCCACTCGGGTTGCGTCACCGCGGACGACGCGTCGGTGAGCCCGAGAATGCGGTCGCACATGGCCACGGACCAAACGCCGCAGCCGCCCCCGGCCGCGACCCCGACCCAGCTCTCTGCCGCGACGGGGAACGGGTTCTTCCCAGAGGAGCCAGTCCAGGGCTGCGACCCGGGATCGGGGGCTGGTGGCGGCGACGGGGGCGGAGGCGCCGGCGCGCACGGCTCCGCGAGGGGCGCGTCGACCTCGATGGCCTTGGCGACGGTCCCCGGGTCGTCGTGCTGGCAGAGGTACTTGGGGCTCTCGGGGTCCGCGTTGTCGAACATGTACGCCCAGCCGTCGAGCGCGTCCTGAAACGTGCCGACCGGCGGACCATTGGTGACGGGATCGCCGATGGTCAGAAAGAGCATCTTGCTGGGCTCCCGCGGCGGCTCCGAGTCCTTCTGCAGCCCCTCGCAACCGGCACAGGCGAAGAGCAGCAGCATCCCCAGCTGCGCCAGCGGAGTAGTCGCGTGCGTCGACATGCTGGCCAACCTATCAGCGGGCGCCGAGCGACGCCAGGTTGTCGCGAGCACCGCGTGACGCGGGGCCGGCCACGACCCGCCAGCGTCCGCCGGCTCACTTCACCAGGAGCTCGCTCACCGGATACCAACCCTCGGCGTCACGTCCGTCGATGGCGAGGCGCAGCAACGGAACGCCGGGCGTCCCGGTGACTCCGACCGCGAGCGTCCACTCTCCGGGCGTCACCGTCGGCGGCAGCGCGAAGCTGTCAGTGACCTGATGCGAGCCCGGGAGGAAGGCGCGCACGTCGGCGCTGGACTTCAGCACCACGGGGCTGCCGCCCGTGGCGGGTGACAGGCGAAGCTGGAGCTCGAAGAGAGGGTACGGCGGCGCGACGCCGACGTTGTCCCAGGTGGAAGCCACCTTCAGCGTGCCGCCGGCACTCGCCGTCGCGTCGTGAGTGAGCGATCGCAACACCAGGCGATAGCCGAGCTTCCGCAGCACGGCCTCGATCTGGCTTCGGTGCTGCGCGCCCGCCGGGATCTTCGCGCTCTTGTTGTTGATGAACGAGCCGTGAAGATCGAGGCCGTACTGGAAGACCTTCGGCACGTCGAAGCCCTTGTCGACCCAATCTTGCATGGTGCCGCAGCTCTCCCAGGCGACAGGCGCCTTTTGCCAGGCGCTCTGGGCGCCGGCCTGCTGCACGTGCTGCTGGTACATGTCGTCCATGTGGTTCCAGGTCGCCGAGAACATGCCGTAGTCGCCGAAGCAGTCCGCGCGCCAGCCCGCGCCCTTCGACACGGAGTAGGTCAGCGTCTCGACGTCACCGATGAGCCCCATGCTGGGGCTGTTCGGGAAGAGCTTCAGGTGCAGATCGATCACCTTCTTCCGCGTGGCCAGGCTCGGCAGCGGAACCTCGGGCGTGGTTCCCGAGAAATGGCCCTCTCCCCACAGGCCGATCCCACCAAGATCCACCTCCACGTCCGGCTCGGTGCCCACGGCCTTGCCGACCGCGCTCATCAGCGCCTCGAAGCGCGCCCAACAGGTGGCGTCGTCGAGATCCGGTGCGGTCAGCGTGGCGCCGCCGGTGCTGAACTTGAACACCTTGCAGCCTGCAGCCTCGAGCCAGGTCGGGGCGTAGCTCGCGTCGTCACCCGCGGTCATCACTCGGAACATGAAGCTCTGCCCCGCCGCGCGCGCCTTCTTCAACGTGTCGGAGACGATGCTGGCCTTGATGGTCCCGTCCGTCGGCTCGAGCGTCTGCCACGTGAAGCGGAAGTACGCCGAGCCCGAGGGGAGCCCGGCGAGGTTCGGATCCTGATCGGCGTAGGTGTGGAACGTCTGCCAACCCATGCCCGGGTTGGCGAGCAGGTCCGAGATCTCCTTGGGGGTGACGCTGGTGCTGTTGCCGCTGCCACCGCCGCCGCCCGTCGCACCGCCGCCGCCCGTCGCGCCGCTGCCGCCCGAGCCGCCGCTCCCCCCGGTCGGCGCACCGCCCGAGCCCGAGCCCTGGCCGGATTCTTCGGAGCAAGCCAGCGCGAGCAGTGCCACCAGAATCGAGACCCGCCGCATGAACGGAGGATGCCACGAAGCGCGCCGACCGGTCACCGTCGCCCAGCACGAAGGACCTGCCCGCGGGAAGGTCTGAGAACGCGGTATCCTGGGTCGGTGGGCTCCGAATCGAGATCTGAGATCGCATTCGCGGTGACGCTCGCCGCATGCACAGCGGTGCCGAAATGAGCAACAAGCGTCAGATCGAGATGACGTGGCGCTGCTCGAGTTGCGGGCACCGGAATCTCGGCCGTCACATGGCATGCCAAGGCTGCGGAGGTCCCAAGGACGAGAGCGAGCAGTACGAGATGCCGTCAGACACCGCGAGCGCGGCGACGGTCACCGACCCAGCGCTCGTCGCCATGGCGCGGGCCGGTGCCAACTGGCGCTGCCGCTACTGCGCGAGCGACCAGCGCACGCTGGCGGGCACGTGCGCCCAGTGTGGCGCGGCGCAGGGCGAAGGGCGCTCGACGGCGGTGGTGCAACCGGCGGCGATGCAGGCGGCGCCACGACCGGCGCGCGCGTCGCCGCTTCGGTTCGGGACGATGGTCCTTGCTGGTGCCGTCGTCGCGTTCGTGGTCGCCGTCTTCGGGTTCCTCGTGGCGTCGTCCCCGGGCGGCGTGGCGCGGCGTGTGGAGCGAGGCAGCGCGGCGCTGTCCCTTCCCTTTCAGCTCGAAGAGGCCACCGTCACGGGAGTGCGCTGGAAGCAGACCCTCTTGGTCGAGCGCTGGCAGATCGTCCCCGGCGAGGGCTTCGAGGAGGCCAAGCCTGCCGACGCCTTCGACGTGCAGCCCGTCGGTCGGCGCTTCCACCACAAAGAGCGCGTCGTCGTCGGTCACGAGACGCAGAGCTACGCCGAGACCGAGCCCGACGGCTTCCGCACCGAAAGCTACAGCGAGCGCGAGGCGTGCGGGCAAGAGTGCTCGCCGCGCCCCCAGAGCTGCTCCGAGAAGTGCACCCCGAATCAGAATGGCTTCGCTTCCTGCAAGACGGTGTGCACGGGCGGCGGGCAGGACTGCCGCACGAAGTACTGCGACGTCACCAAGACGCGCCAGGTCCCGAAGACGAAGACGGTGACGAAGACGCGACAGGTGCCGCGCTGGGGCGACGTCGATCGCGACGCGCCCTGGCACACCTGGAAGGTCTGGGCATGGAAGGTGGCACGCACGGCCGAGAAGACCGGGACCAGCGCGACGACGGAGTGGCCGGACGAAAGCGCCCTTGCCGTCGGCAAGGGCCTCGGGCCCGGGCAGAAGGAGCGCGTGAGCCGCAAGGGCGAATACGTCGTGGAGCTTCGGGCGCCGAGCGGCGTGCGCAAGCTCGAGCTCGCGACCGGCGACGCGCTCGGTGCCTACCCCGCGGGCAGCAAGCGTCGAGTCCGGGTGTGGAGGAGCGGGCGCGTAGAGGTGCTGTAGCGGACTCCCGCGGGGGTGGTGGACGCACCTTCGCGCGATCGCTAGCATCAAGCCGATGAAGGCACGCTCATGGGTTGGGTGTGCGGTGCCGCTCGCGGTCGTGCTCGCTTGCAGCTCGACCAGCGTCAACGAAGGGGCGAGTGGAACGGGCGCGACCGGTGGCGCGGACTCCGGCACGGGCGGCAGCTCCGGAGCAGGTGGGGCGAATACCGGCGGGGCCGGCGGCGGTGGCGCCGTGGCGGGCGGGGGAGGTACCCCGGATGGCGGTGGCGCCGCTCCCGGTGGCGGAGCTGCCGGTGCGGGCGGCGGCGGGCAGAGCGATGCAAGCTGCTTCGGAACCCAATGCTCCGAAATGGTCACGTGCTGCGTCGCGCCGGTGGGCACGGCACTGCAGGTGCAGGGGGCCATCCAGTCGAGCGGGGCATGTACGCCTGGCAACCCCTGCTACAACGACTGCTCGCTGCTCTGCCAGACATCGCCCGACGTCGGGCTCGCTTCTTGTCTGGCTTGCATGAAGACCAACAAGTTCGGGCTCCCGTGTTCGACCGGATCTTCGTGCGCCGCGTTCAAAGCCTGTCTGGGCGGAACCTGCGCGCCGCCTTGACTTCAGTCCGCGCTCATCCGCCGCGCGCGCCCGCCTCGTTGCCGACTCCCCGATGCCCCGGCCGCCTCAGGGCGCCGTCAGGATCATCGCGGCGAGCTCCGCGCGTGACCGAACGAGAAGCGCCCCGACCCAGCGCGGCGCGTCGCGCGCGATGACGACGTACTCGTCCCCTGCCAGGATACGCGCCGCCGAACGGATTTCGCAGGTGAGCCGCGTGCCGAGGCCTACGAGCGGGCCGCCGAAGGTCACGAGCGGCGCGCGCCCCGGCGCGTCGCCGAAATGCGAAACGGAGCGGCGCCGCGGCCTTGATACGGCCGGTCCCATGCGCACTCGGTCCTTCATGGTGTTCCCGGTTGTGTCGGCTGCTTGCTTGGGTGCTTGTTCTTCGGAATCCCAGAACGAGTGCGCCGACACGGGAGGTTCGGGGGGCTCGACCGGTGGCTGCCTGGCACCTGGGCTGCCGGTTGGACGCACTGGGAGCCGCTCACCGGCGGCTGAGACGCCCTCGTCCCCTGTGAGCCGGCCAACAACGCCTTGCCCGACACGTTTCGGCCGCCACGCGGTCGTTCCTTGCAGGGCAACGCTTTGCCCGACACGTTTCGGCCGCCACGCGGTCGTTCCTTGCAGGGCAACGCTTTGCCCGACACGTTTCGGCCGCGCACGCGACGCTCCGTTCGCCGCGCGCCTCGGGCGCCGGGCGAAGGCGCAGGCCGCTCGTGCGCCCATCGAATTGGCGCCGCGCGCCGGACCGCGTGGTGATACAAGGCGCGGCCATGAAGCTCTTTAGCGCCCTGGTCCTGCTGCCGCTCTCTCTGGGCGCCTGCGCCATCGACACCGCGCCTGGGGACGACGACGTCGGCTCGGTGGGACGCGCGCTGGTCTACGTTCCTGGGCAGTGGCCGTCGCTTCAAGCCGCCATCGATGCAGCACCGGACGGCGCGACCATCGAGCTCGGGGCCGGCACGCTGTACGAACCCATCACCGTCGCGGGCAAGCGCCTGACCCTGGTCGGTGCCGGCAAGAACGCGACCGCGCTCGACGGCGCCAACGTACCGGGCCCGCTGGTCACGCTCGGCAGCGGCGGTAAGTTGCGCCTCCAGGACCTGTCGCTCACCTCGCACACGCAGGCCATCACCAGCGTCGCGCCGAACGGCGATCCCGGAGCGCTGCGACTGGTCAACGTCGCCGCACACGGCGACAGCATGGCCGCGGGGGGCCGCTTCGCGTCGTTCCGGGCGAAAGGCGTGGAATTCACCGGCCCTGTGGCGCTGACCGATACCGCGACGCTGGTCTTCGACAAGGTCACGGCGAACGCGCCGGACCCGGCGGGCGGCCCGGCGGTCCGCATCGACAACCGCGGGCTCTCGAGCACTCCCTGCATCGTCTCGCTGAACCGGGTCACCGCCCTGGCGGGGGCCGCCGGCGGGATCGCGGTCTTGGGGGGCGCGTGCCCGGTCTACGCATCGCACGTCGGCGTGGCTGGCGCCCGCGTGTTCGGCATCGGCTTCTTCCAGACGAACTTCGCGCGGGTGTTCGACGCCCACGTGGTGAACACCTTCGCGGATTCGGCTGGCAATCTGGGCGACGGCGTGTACGTCTGGGCCAGCAACGTGCAGCTCGTCGACTCGAAGGTCGAGAACAGCGCCCGCGCAGGCGTGTCGGTCTTCGGCTGCGACGCCGACGGCACGACCGCCAAGGTGGACCTCACCGCGGTCGAGCTTCGGTGCAACGCCTTCGACATGGACTACGAGAACGTGAGCCTGCTCGCGCCCTCGACGAGCTGCAGCGGCTCGTCGGCGAAGCTTGCCGACGGAGGGCTGAACGAGTGCAGCGCGTGTGACGGCGCGCCCATCGCCTGCAAGGCGTCGACCAGCAGTCTGACGCCGATCTCGCTGTGAGGGCGGCCCGCTCGGCAGCGGCCGCCGACTTCAGCGCGACACCAGCATCCACAGCACCATCCCGCCACCGATCGCCAAGAGCAGCACGATCGGCACCAGGATGCTCACTGCGGTGATCCAGCCGGCGCGCTTCATCGCGCCCTGGAACTGCTGCTCTTGAAACTGCTGGAACCCCGGGTTCATCGGGGCGCCGAAGCCGTAGCCGATCTGGGGCATCTGCCCGGGCGGCATGCCCGGGTACTGCGCGCCGATGCGGTCGCTCAGCACTTTGTTGACCAGCGCGGCGTGCTCGGCCGCGCGGGCGTGGTGCTTGAGCACGTTCTGGCAATACGGGCAGTTCGGCCGCGTCATGTCCTCGAGCGACAGCGTGGCGCCACAGGTCTCGCAGTTCATCGGGCTAGGCCTTGCTGACCGCGTTCGACGGCACCCACTGCTGCGAGCCGTTGTCGAACTGCACCAGGTACTGGTTCGGCGCGGCCTGCATCACGCTGGCCGGATACTGGTTTCCGTCGGACCACGCCACCTTGACCTTCGAGCCGGCGATGATGCCGCCGGACACGAACGCCGCGGCCTGGCCGAAGCCGAAGCCGATGGGGTTCTGCATGATCGACGCGGCCGCGGCCTGGGACTGCTGATACGCCGGGTTCATCATCGCGGCCTGGACCGGGTCCATCATCGCCTGCTGCTGCAGCGCCTGCGCGTTCGGCGCGGCCATGGCACCGGCGCTTGTGTCGCGAGTCACCGGCACCTGACGCGGACCCGCGCCGCCGCGAATCTTCGCCTCTTCCTGCGAGACGAAATTGTGGTGCCCGGCGTACTGCATCATGTTCGCGGCCATGGTGTTGTTCCAGTAGCCGCCCGCTTCGGTCCAGTCGCTCATCGACACGCCGGCGGCCTGAATGGCCGCCTCGAAGCCGTAGATCTTAATCAGCGCGCTGACGTGGACGTAGTCCTCGTAGCTGACGCGAGCGGCGCCGCCTTTGCGCCGCGCCAGGGCCGCCTGGTACATGGGCATGAAGGCCGTGGCCACCTTGCCCATCAGCGACATGTCTTGCATGCGCGCCGTCCAGCCCGCCACCGCCGCGTCGTAGTCGGCGACGGTGACCCCTTCGGCCGCCAAGATCTCTTGCTTCCTCGCAGGGTTCTTGTCGTGGCCATCGAGCGCGGCACCGAGATCGGCGTAACGTTCCAGCGAGATGCCGTTGATGGGGGCAAACGGATCCATGGTCCCTCTCTTTCAGCGCGGAGGGGGCCAGATCCGCGGGCGGGCGTAAAGCGAAACCGTTACAGGCACTCGGGCTTCGGGACGCGCCTGCCCTGGGGGTCGATGGCGTAGGGCGGGTCGCACGGCGTGGCCTTGGCGCATTCGGGTTTGATGGCACGAACGCCCCTCTTGTCGACGGTGAACGGCGGGTCGCACGCCGGCACTTTCAAGCACTCCGGTTTGATGCTGCGGATCCCTTTGAGATCGACGGTGAACGGCGGATCGCATGGGTCCTCGACGGGGCGCGGCGGGGGCGGATCGACGCTGACTGTGCCGTCGGGCGCGATCCGAACCCGCGCGCCGTTCGCGACCAGCTGATAAGCCCCGCCGGCATCCCGCGTGATTGCGACCTTCTCCAGCGCCTTCGAGCGCTGCTCGAGCGCGTGCAATTTTTGCTCGAGGAGCGCGACTCGCGCTGCCAACGCCACGGGCTGCTCGACCGGAAAGCGGACGGGACTGGGCTCGGAGCTAGCCGCCCCGGAGAACGAGAGCGCGGCGAGGCCGACCAGCTTGGCGTGGATCTTCATGCGAGCGATGATGACGCTACGCCGCGAGCTGCCGCAAGCGTCCGCCGCGGGCGAAGCTCGAGGCGGTCCTGGCGAAGTGATCAGCAAGCGCTCGAGTAGTCCGCGCAGCAGTCGCCATAGCCCTCGCAGGCCGCATCGCAGTAGCAGGCCGGGCTCGAGCCCGGCACAGCGTCCGGGCTGCCGCACAGCCCCTGACACGACGCGCCCGCAGGCGCCGGCGGCGCGCCGGCGCTGCCGCCACTCGACGGCGGTGCTTCGCCTCCGGAGCCGCCCGAGCCGCCGGCACCCCCGGAGGGCTGGGGCGTTGGCTCGCTGCCGGTGGGCGACGAGCACGAGCCTGGCGCAGTGACGACTCCGATGTCGTCGCCGTAGTAGAATTGCAAGATGCCCACGGCGTCGCGTCCGGCCTGCTCGAGGCAGCGAGCGCCCCACTGGCTCATGCAGCCGCGGTTCTGTCCGAAGCCGGGCGGCCCGACGTAGCCGAGCTTGGTCTGCTTCACGCCGGTGCCGCTCTTGCCGTCGTTGAACGTGACGTACTTCGTGGTGGCGCCGCCGACGTCGTGGCAGCTCGGTCCCGACACTTTCGAATCACCCGCAACGTAAAACCCGTAGGTGAGCGTGGTACCGTGGCTCAGGTACTGCTGCGCCGTCTCGGCCACGGCCTGATAGTGGATGGCCTCGGGCTGGGTGCCGCAGCTGTAGACCTGACAGCCCTGGCCGTTGCAGATCGAGCCGGTGGTCGCCATGGCGTAGTAAGCGACCGATCGCGCGGCGATCGCCTGGGCCTTCAGCGCCTCGAGACCGGCGGAGTGGTTCTCGCAGGCCAGCACGTGGGGCAAGTAGTCGCTCTCGGTGTCCCGCGTACCGATGCCCTGGATCTTGATCGCGCAGTAGGCCTTGGCCAGCTTGGTCACGCCCTCGCCGACGCGGCCCGTGTCGTCTTCGGCCTCGTCGGGCACCGAGCCGGTGGTGGAGGAGCAGCCAGTGGCGATCAAGAGCGCGGGCACGAGCAGGCGACGCAGGCTCATCCGAAGCGAGAAAGCAGCCGGCGTGCCAGGGGCCAGAAGCTGGAAAATATTCGGTTCTTTCCGCTTTCGACCCGAGATTTCCGGACTTCGCCCGGACCGATTCCGGACCCCCGTCAGCCTTGAACCGGCCGGCCGACCCGTGTACCCTCCCCCGCCGTGACTCGGGGAATCCTGCTCTTTGCACTGGGCGCAGCGGCACTCTTCAGCGCATGCGGCTCGGACGACGGTGACGACGGCTCGAGCTCCGGGGGCTCGGGGACGGGCGCCGCTTCGAGCGGAGGGAGCGCAGGGAGCGGCGGCTCGGCGGGCTCAGGCGGCGCGAGCAGCGGCGGAACGAGCAGCGGCGGCGGTGCCGGCGGTGCCGACGGCTCGGCGGGAAGCGACGGGTCGAGCAGCGACGCGGGCTCCGACACCACCAGCAAAGACGCGGGCCCCGCGGCGCTGTGCTTTCAAAACCAGTTCGTCAACCCGCCGAAGCTGTCGCTCGACTACGACCAGTTCGGCCCCACCGTGGGCACGCACTGCAAGGGCACCAACCACCAGAAGATCGAGAACATCCAGCGGGTGGTGTTCCTGGGCGACTCGGTGACGGTGGGCACGCCGCCCAGCAACCTCAACCCGAGCAACGTCTACCGCGCCATCTTGTCGAGCATGTTGGCGGCGCACTTGAAGATCGCCGCCCCGGGTCTGGGCTGGGGCGGAGCGGATCCGGTGAACGGGGTGGCGCTTCCCTCGGAGTCTGGCGCGTTCGTGAGTTGCTCCAAGTGGGGTGCGCGCACCGACGACCTGATGAAGGACAAGAAGCAGGTCGAGACCTGCATCCCGCCGGACAAGCGGAACCTGAAGCACCTGGTGATCATGACGATCGGCGGCAACGACATCAGCGCCATCACCCAGGACGGCGGCGGCACCTCACCCAAGAAGACGATCCCAGAGCTCTGGCAGGACACCAAGGACTTCGTGGCGCTGCTCCGCCAGACGGTGGAGTGGCTGAAGAACCCGGTCAACGTGCCGGGCGGCGTGGACGTGGTGTTCGGCAACAACTACGAGTTCACCGACGGCACCGGCGAGGTCACCTCCTGCCCCGGAGTGCAGCTGGGCGGCATCCAACCGTGGCAGGACAAGAAGGCCCAGGCCGACATGGTGATCTGGGCCAACGAGCAGTACATGAAGATCGCGGTCGACACGAAGTCGGACATGATCTTCATGCTCGAGAGCTTCTGCGGGCACGGTTACAAGCGGAACGATCCGACCTCGCCCTGCTACCGCGGGCCGAACCAGCCGCTGTGGTTCGATCTGACCTGCATCCACCCCAGCAACGAAGGCCACGTCGCGCTGGCCGAGCTGTTCTACAAGACCATCGCCGAGTGACCGCGGTGACTCGCGCCGGCGCCCGGGTTAGGCGGGGCGCATGTCGAGGCGGAGGAAGGTCGGGGCGGTGGTCCTGGTGCTGGCAGCAGCGCTTTTCGCGTCAGCGTGGGTGACGTACGGCGGCGGGAAGCTCGAGCGCGCAGGGACGCCGAACCCGGCCCGACCGCCCCCCGAGAGCGCCCGGGCGCGGCACGAGGCCGATTCGCAGATCTTGTTCGGCGACCTGCACGTGCACACCACGTTTTCAGCGGATGCGTTCATGCGCAGCTTGCCGTTGCTCGGGGGCGAGGGCGCGCACCCGCCGGCCGACGCCTGCGACTTCGCTCGGTTCTGCTCGCAGCTGGACTTCTTCGCCATCACCGATCACGCCGAGGGGTTGACACCGAGGCAGTGGTCGGAAACGAAAGAGTCGGTGCGGCAGTGCAACGCGGTGGCCGGTGACCCAGCGAGCCCCGACGTGGTGGCGTTCACCGGCTGGGAGTGGTCGCAGGTCGGTCTGACCCCGGAGCAGCACTACGGCCACAAGAACGTGGTCTTCCGCGACACCGCCGAGGACAAGCTGCCTGCTCGGCCGATCGGGGCCGGGGGCACCGTGGCGCGCGCGATGAGGAACGCGGCGCGCATGGGCGGTGGCTCGGAAGTCGACCGACTGCTGGTACCGATTCGAGACTTCGGGCGCCGCCAGCGCTACGTCGACCTGCAAGAGCTCCAGCGCGAGTCGGCCAAGGTCGGCGACTGCCCCGAGGGCGTGGACACCCGCACGCTCTCCCCCGACTGCCGCGAGCTCGCCGCCACGCCGCGGGAGCTGTTCGACAAGCTCGGGCAGTGGGGCTTCGAGTCGCTGGTCATCCCCCACGGCACCACCTGGGGCTTCTACACTCCGCCGGGCTACCGCTGGGACAAGCAGCTGAGACCGAGCCAGGACGACCCCCAGCGGCAACGCCTGATCGAGATCTACTCGGGGCACGGCAACTCGGAGGAGTACCGCGCTTGGCAGGACGTCGACGGCGAGTTCGACAAACCCGGCGCGACTTGCCCGAGCCCGTCTGCCGACTACGAGCCGTGTTGCTGGCGCGCGGGCGAGCTCATCCGCGCGCGCTGCGCGGGCGCGCCGGCGGTCGAGTGCGAGCGGCGCGTCGCGAAGGCTCGGGCGGACTACGTCGCAGCCGGGGCGTCGGGCCACCTCACCGTGCCCGGCGCGAGCGTCGAGGACTGGAAAGACTGCGGCCAGTGCCGAGACTGCTTCAACCCGGCATTCAACTACCGGGCGGGCGGCTCGGCCCAGTACGTGATCGCCAAAGGCGACTTCGGTGATCCGAGGGCGCCACGCCACGCGCGCTTCGGCTTCATCGCGTCGAGCGACAACCACAGCGCACGCCCCGGGACGGGCTACAAAGAGTACGGACGACGCAAGATGGGCGAGGCGACCGGGCCGGAGAGCGAGGCCTGGCGCGCGCGCTTCTTCCCCAAGCAGAAGCCGCCGCTGCCCGAGAGCGAGCCCCTCTCTGCCGACGCGCTCACCAAGATGGCGCCGTTCCAGCTGGTCCACGTCGAGCGGCAGGCGAGCTTCTTCATGACCGGCGGGCTGGTGGCGGTGCACAGCCAGGGTCGCTCGCGCGAAGCGATCTGGGCCGCGCTGGGCCGGCGGGAGGTCTACGGCACCAGCGGCGAGCGCATCTTGCTCTGGTTCGATCTCGACAATGGTCCGGGCGGGCGGGCCCCCATGGGCTCGGAGGTGAAGCTGTCGACGGCGCCGAAGTGGACGATCCGCGCCGCCGGCGCGTTCGCGCAGAAGCCCGGGTGCCCCGATTGGGTGGGCGAGCGACTCGGCGCGAAGGACCTCGAGCGCTTGTGCCTGAACGAGTGCTACCACGCCGGCGATGCCCGGCGGCGCATCACCCGCATCGAGGTGGTCCGCATCCGGCCGCAGAAGACACCGGACGAGAAGCTGGCGACGCTGATCGACGACCCGTGGAAGCGGGTGGACTGTCCGCCGGGTCGAGAGGTCTGCGAGGTGAAGGTCGAGGATCCCGAATTCGCCGCGGGTGGGCGCGACGTGGTGTACTACGCGCGGGCTATCCAGGAGCCAACGCCCGCCGTGAACGCCGGCGGCCTCCGCTGCGAGCGCGACGCCGCGGGCAACTGCGTGAAGGTGAGGCCGTGTTACGGCGACTATCGCACGTCGTTCGACGACGACTGCCTGAGCCAGAACGAAGAGCGCGCGTGGTCGTCGCCGATCTATCTGCGCTGGCAGGAGGCCAAACCATGAGGCCCCGCGGCAGCTGGCTCCTTTTGCTGAGCGCGCTGGCGGGTGCGGCGATCGCGACGGCGGGGATCGTGCGTGCGCCGCACCCGGTGCTGGCGGACGACGCGGTGGCGATGGTCAACGGCTCGCCGATTCGCCGCGCGGACTTCGAGACCGCGCTGGCGGCGGTCGCCGCCGACGGCAAGCGCAAAGACCTGGACGCGCCGACCAAGCGCCGCGTGCTCGAGCGCTTGATCGAGGAAGAGCTGCTGATCCAGGCCGCGCTGGAGCTCGGCCTGGCCCAGCGCGATCGTCGCGTGCGCGCCGATCTCTCGTCGGCGACCCTGGCCTTCATCAAAGAGGCACCCGCGCCCGAACCCACTGACGCGGAGCTCCGGGGGCTGTTCGACGAAAGCCCCGGGTTCTTCGGCGGAGACGCGCGCTTCGAGGTCGAAGATCGCTACTTCGCCGGAACCGACGAGCCCACCCGGCGCCGCGCCGTGGCCGCGCGGGTCGCTTGGTCGAACGGGCAGAGCGTGGTCGCCGATCGGCCAGCGCTGGCCGTCCCCGCCGGGCCGCTGCCGCTCGCCAAGCTCGAGCAGTACCTCGGCCCTGGGGTCGCGCGCGCCGTCGTCGAGCTGCCCGTGGGTGGCATCACCGATCCACGGCCGAGCGGTGACGGTCTCAGGCTCGTGCGGTTGACCGCCAAACGCCAGGCCGCTCCACGCTTCGAAGACGTGCGCGACCTGGTGCGGGCCGAGTGGCGCCGCCGCCGTACCGAGGGCGAGCTCGAGCGCTTCTTGTCGGACCGGCGTGCTCGCGCCAAGGTCGCCGTCTCGTCGGAGCTGGGCTCGTGACGCGGGTCCTCTTCGTCGCGCTCTTGGTGTGGCTCTGGCCCAGTGCCAGCAGCGCACACACCCGCAGCGTGTCCTATTCGGCCTGGCAGCTCGATGCGGCCCGGGCATCGGTCGTGGTCCGGGTGAGCGCCCTGGACGCGAGCGCGCTCGAGCGGGCCGGCCACGAGCGACGCTCGGGTGCGCTGGCAAAGCGCGTGCGCGACTCGATTCGACTCTCGGCCGCGGGGGCCCCGTGCGCACCCGGCGAGCCCCGCGAGCGGCTCGGCGATCCAGAGTGGCTCGAGGTCGAGTGGAGCGTGAGCTGCGCGCGGGCCGACGAGCTCGCGATCGACAGCACGCTGCTGTTCGTCGAGAACCCGAGCCACCTGCACCTGGCGCGGGTGCGCACTGGCGACGCGAGCGCCACGGAGCACGTGCTCGACGCGAACGCTCGCAAGGTCACGCTGTCGCCGAGCGCGCCCCACGGCCAGAGCTTCGGCCGGTTCGTCGCGCTCGGCGTCGAGCACATCGCGACCGGGTGGGACCACCTGCTGCTCCTGGCGATGCTGCTGGTGTTTGCGAAAAGTTTGCGGCGCGCGGCCTGGGTCGTCACGGGCTTCACGATCGGGCACACCGTGAGTCTCTCGCTAGCGTCGCTCGGGCTCGTGGTCCCCCAAGAGGCCCCGGTCGAGGCTCTGATTGCCGTGAGCATCGGCCTGGTGGCTGTGGAAAACGTGTGGCTGACGGGCGGGCGACGTTCGACCGCGCTGCCCGCGGCAGCCGTGGGAACTGTCGCGGTGGCTGGGGTTGCGGCGCTGGCGCTCGGACGGCCCGTGGCACTCGCGCTGCTGGGTTCCGCGCTCTTCGCTGGCTCGTACTTCGCGTGGATGAACCAGATCCGACGGCCGGACCTCGGCCGCACGGCCGTTGTCGCCCTCTTCGGGCTGGTGCACGGCTTCGGCTTCGCGCGGGTGCTTTCCAGCATGGACCTCGAGCCGGCCCGCCTGATCCGGGCGCTGATCGGCTTCAATCTCGGCGTCGAGCTCGCCCAGCTCGCGGCGATGATGGCCGTTTGGCCGGTTCTGGTCGCGCTCCGTCGGCGCGTGAGCCATCCGGCGCTGGTCCCGGTTGCGGCAAGTGGCGCGCTCTGCTTGTCGTGTTACTGGCTCGTGTGGCGAGCCTTCGGTGGTTGAGCCTCCCGCGCTGCGTCACGTTTCGTTCAGGACTCAGCTCGCCGGTTGACCGGGCCAGATTCAAGGGTCACGCTTGGAGGCCGTAAGTACCCTCGTGACGCACCCGCACCGAGCCCCTCGCACCTCAGACCGCCGTTTCCGTATGAATCCGGATTTCCACGACGGATCAGGGGGTCTATCGACCTTAGTTGGGCGCACAGAAGCTCGCGGTGGCTCGCCACCGATCCGTTGATGCACGCCACGCACTCCCCCACCACCCGAGACGACCGCCTTCGGGTCATGCTCATCGACGATCACCCGGTGGTGCTCGCGGGCCTGAAGAGCTTCCTGAAAGAGGCTCACGGGGTCGAGGTCATCGCCACCGCGGGCAACGCCGACGAGGCGGCACGCCGTGCAGCGCACCTGCGACCGGACGTGTTCTTGGTGATGCTGTCGTGTGGGATCCCGAACCCGGAAGAGGTCGTGCGCGGGCTCAAGGCGAGCTTCCCAGACGTCGCGGTGATGGTGATGGGGCTGGACCCGGGGCACCCTTCGCCAAAGTCGGTGACGGCCGCCGGCGCGAACGCCTTCTTGGACAAGAGCGCCGGCCGAGACGAAGTGCTCGCGACGCTGAACCAGCTGCGCGCGGACGAAGACACCGGCGCGCGCCGCGTGCTCGCGCCGAAAGAGTCGGTCCCCCCGCCCAGCTCGAACCGCGGCTCGCTCTCTCGCCGCGAGCTGCAGGTCTTGACGTTGATCGCCGAGGGCTACACGAACAAGCAGATCGCCGACGACCTGGGGATCAGCGTTCGCACGGTCGAGACCCACCGCGAGCGGCTGATGCGCAAGCTGAGTGTCCAGGGCACCGCGGCGCTGACCAAGGCCGCCATCTCGCTCGGTTTGGTCACCACCAAGTCCTGATTCGGCCGGCCGGCGACAAACCCGAGAGTCTCGGACGGCCTGACGCCTGGTAGAACAGGCGCTCCCCGCCCGCATGGCCGCCCCGAGCCCGCCCCCGTCCGAGATCCCGGTCACGCTCGGGGCGCAGTTCCTGCGACAGCTGCCCCGTTACGGCGTCGGGCTGCTGTTGATCGCGGCCTACCAGGCGGCCCAGTACTGGTTCGACACCCGGCTGATGCGGGCGGTGAACCTGGCGCTCGAGGGCGAGCGCGCGAGCGCCACCTGGCTGGGTTTCTTGCTGATCGCCGTGGCGCTCGGCTCGTTCGTGATCCGCGTGCTGTCGCGGGTGGCGGTCTTCAACGGCGGCCGCATCGCCGAATACGAGCTCCGGCGGGCGCTTCTTCACCGGCTGCAGATGCTCGGCCCCGCGTTCTATCGGAAGATGAGCACGGGCGAGATCATGAGTCGGGTCACGAACGACCTGACCCAGGTGCGCTTGCTGCTCGGGTTCGGGATCTTGAACGTGATCAACACGCTGTTCGCGCTGGCCAGCGCCCTGGCCGTGACCCTGAGCATGTCGTGGAAGCTCACGCTGGCGTCCCTGGGCACCCTGCCGTTCTTGCTGATCGTGACGCGGCACTTCTCGCGTCAGATCTTCACGCGTCAGAAGGACTACCAGGACAGCCTGGGCGAGATGAGCTCGATGGTGCAGTCGAGCATCGCCGGCATGCGCGTGATCAAGTCGTTCTCGCTCGAGGGCAGCGAGCTCGGGCGCTTCGAGCGGCAAAACCAGAAGTACTACGACAAGACCCTGGCCCTGGCGCGCCTGCGCGGCAGCATGGGCCCGATCATGAGCGCGATCACCACCGTGGGGATCTTGGTGGTGTTCTGGTACGGCGGGCACCTCATGCTGCGCGGCGAGCTCAGCGCCGGCGGCTTCTTGGCGTTCTACCGGGCGCTGGCTCGGCTCACCTGGCCGCTGATCGCATTGGGCTTCCTGGTCGGGCTGGTGCAACGCGGGCGAGCGTCGTACAGCCGCCTGAAAGAGATCTACCAGGCCGAGCCCGAGATCGTCGACGGCCCGCTGCCGGCCGTCGAGGCGCTCTCGGGCGACCTGATGGTCCGAAATCTGTCGTTTTCTCACGGCGACGATCCGGTGCTGAAGGACGTGAGCTTCGAGCTTCCGGCCGGCAAGTCCCTGGCCATCGTCGGCCGCACGGGCAGTGGCAAGAGCACCCTCGCCGTGTTGCTCCCGAGGCTGCAGCCTGCGCCACGGGGCGCGATCTTCCTCGACGGCAGCGACGTGTGCGACCTGCCGCTGGCCACGGTGCGCAGCGCCGTGGGCTACGCGCAGCAGAACGCGTTTCTGTTCTCGACCACCATCGGCCGCAACATCGGCTATGCGCTGGACGAGCCCGATGCGGCACCGAGCCTGCTCACGGTTCGCAAGGCGGCCAGCGACGCGCACATCTTGGACGAGGTTCTGGGCCTGCCCGACGGGTTCGACACGGTGGTGGGCGAGCGCGGCGTGCAGCTTTCGGGCGGGCAGCGGCAGCGCGTGGCGCTGGCCCGAGCTTTCGTCAGCCAGCCGAAGATCCTGGTCCTCGACGACCCGCTCTCGGCGGTCGACGCCCGCACCGAGAAGGGGATCCTCGAGGCCATCGAGCGCCAGAAGCGCGAGCGCGGACTGATCTTGATCACCCACCGGGTGGCCGCGGCGGCCCGCTGCGATCGGATCATCGTGCTCGACGGCGGACGAGTGGTCGAGAGCGGAACGCACGACGAGCTGGTCGCCGCCGGCGGGGTGTACGCGTTGTTCGCCGAAGAGCAGCGCATCGAGCGTGAGCTCGAGCGCCTGGGCGAAGAAGAGCTCGTGCCCTCGGGCCGCGAGGCGAGCGCGCCATGAGCAAGGTGAGCGCGACGCGAGAGCGGACCGAAGAGCTGCTCAAGGCCTTTCACGAAGAGGGCGCGCTCGGCAAAGTCTACGACCGGCGACTGATCGCGCGGCTGTGGCCGTACATCGTACCCCACCGTAAGCTACTGTTTCTGGCCCTGGGCGGCGTGCTGGTCACGGCGGCCACGTCGCTGGCCCGGCCGGTGGTGATGCTGCACGCCATCGATCGCGGCGTGCTGGCGGGCGACGCCTCGGTGCTGCTCAGCGGCGGCCTGATGCTCGCGGCGCTGGTGATCGTGGAGCAGTTCTTGCTCTACGTTCAGGTCTACACCACGCAGGTGCTGGGCGCGCGCGCCACGTCCGACTTGCGGCGCGACGTGTTCGTGTTCCTGCACCAGCTGCGGATCGGCTTCTTCGATCGGCAGCCGGTGGGCCGCTTGGTCACCCGGGTCACCAACGACGTCGACGCCATCCTCGAGCTGTTCGCCTCGGGCGCGCTGAGCGCGGTGGGCGACCTGGTTCGGCTCTTGGGCATCGTCGTTCTGATGGTGATCTTGGACTGGCAGCTGTCACTGATCACCTTCGCCGCCACTCCCGTGGTCTTGCTCTTGATGGTCGGGGTGCGGGGCCGCATGCGCGAGGCGTTCCGGGAGATCCGCGCCAAGACCGCCCGGATGAACGCCACCATGAACGAACAAGTGGCGGGCATGGGTGTGACCCAGGCCTTCCGACGCGAGGCCCGGGCGGCGGGCGAGTTCGACGAGATCAACTGCGCGTACCGCGACGCCAACATCGCCAGCATCAAATACGAGGCGATGCAGGACGCCGCCATCGAGATGATCACCGCGGTGTGCCTGGCGTCCATCGTGGTCGCGTTCGGCTACCACCGTGTGAGCTTCGGCACCGTGGTCGCCTTCAACGCCTACGTCGTTCAGTTCTTCGAACCGATCAGCCAGCTGGCGATGCGGTTCACCTTGCTGCAGAGCGCGATGGCGGGCGCCGAGCGGATCTTCGGGCTGATGGACGGGGCGGGAGCGGCCGAGCGGGACGCGCCGCCCCGCCCCGCCGCTCCGGCGGGAGATCGCGAGCTCGCCCTGGCCTTCGAGGGGGTCACCTTCGCGTACAAGCCGGGCACTGTCGTGCTGAACGACGTGAGCTTCGCGGCGCGGCGCGGCGAGCGGATCGCGCTGGTCGGACCGACGGGTGCGGGCAAGAGCACGGTCACCCAGCTCTTGCTGCGACTCTACGAGGTCGAGTCCGGCGTGGTCCGCGTCGACGGCGACGACGTCGCGGGGCTGTCGCGCGCCGAGCTGCGCCGCCGCTTCGCGGTGGTGCCGCAAGACGTCTACCTGTTCCCGGGCACCGTCGCCGCCAACATCGCCGCAGGCGAAGAGCCCGACCGTGATCGGGTGCGCAGGGCGCTGACGCGCATGGGTGCCCTCGATCTGTTCGAGCGGCGTCCCTTGGGCATCGACACGCCGGTGAGCGAGCACGGCACCAACTTCAGCGCCGGCGAGCGCCAGCTGATCGCCTTCGCGCGGGCGCTCTATCGCGACGCGCCGATCCTGATCTTGGACGAGGCGACCGCCAACATCGACAGCGACACGGAGGCGCGCCTTCAGCGCGCGCTCGACGCGCTCTTGGAGGACCGGACGGCGATCGTGATCGCGCATCGGCTCTCGACCATCCGGCGCGCCGACCGCATCGTGGTGTTCCACAAGGGTCGCGTGGTCGAGCAGGGCACGCACGAGCAGCTGATCGCGGAAGGCGGTCTGTACGCACGCCTGCACGAGCTGCAGTTCGCGCGGGGCGCAGCCGGCTCGGCCGAGTGATTTCGCGCAAACCGTGCAGCGGTCCAAGCGACCTTTGCGTCCATTGATGGTCCCGGACGGCTGGTTTCTCGACGATTTCGAGGTGGCACGCGGCTTGTATGGGGCGCGCGCGGGGGCTTTGGAGGTCAATCATCATGAGAGCTGTTTTCGTTCCCGTCCTTCTGGTTGGTCTCGCCGCCGCGAGCGTGGCCGGCGCCCAAGACGCCCCGCCCGCAGACGCGCCTCCTGCCGCTGATCCCGCGCCCGCCGCCGATCCGGCGCCGGCCGCCGACGCCGCGCCCGCCGGCGACGCCGCGCCGGCAGCGCCTGCCGAGGCGGCAGCGCCGGCGGCAAAGCCCAAGAAGCCGCCGTACTCGCTGCCCTGGCAGCTGCGCCCGGTCGTGCCGGGGAACGTGGCGCGCCTGGACACCTCGGTGCTCCTGACCAAGCCCAAGGGCGCCGACTCGGGCGGCACGGCGATCGCGTCGACCCTGCTCTTCTCGTACAAGGTGATGGACAACTTCGCGCCGCTGGTTCGGCTGGGCTACGTGACCTACTCGCCGCCGGAGCTCCCCGCGCCTGCCCCGGCCGGGAAGAGCGGCTCGGCGTTCTTGAACCCGGTGCTGGGCGGGCTCTACGGCATGGCGCTCAGCCCCGAGATGAAGCTCGGGTTGTTCCTGGGCGTGGCGCTGCCGCTGGGCTCGAACGGCGGTGACGAGCCTAAGGCCGAGAAGGCTGCCGCCCTCGGCACCGGCATGGCCGCGCGCCGCTACATGGACAACGCGATGTTCGCCACGAACTTCGCCACGGTGTTCCCCGGCGTCGGGTTCGCCTACGTCGCGAGCGGGTTGACGGTTCAGGCCGAGGTCACGGTGCTGCAGCTGATGCGCGCCAAGGGCAAAGAGGTCGAGAAGGACAGCTCGAAGACCAACCTCACCACCGGGCTGCACGTCGGGTACTTCGTGATCCCCATGCTGTCCCTGGGCGCAGAGCTCAACTATCAGCGCTGGCTGTCGTCGCCCACGGTGGTCAAGCCGGGCACCCCGCCGACCACCGCGAAGATGGAGGCTGGCGCCAAGATCAGGGACAACCTGAGCGTCGCCGTCGGGCCGCGCCTGCACCTCCGAGCCGGCGAGAGCCTGTGGATCCGCCCGGGCATCGCCTACGCCCGCTTCCTCGACAAACCGAAGGGCGACTCGGACACCGAGTCGAATCACATCATCCAGATCGACATCCCGGTCGCGTTCTGATTTGAATTGCCTGGCGGGTTGCCTGCGCGCCGCCGCGGCGGCGAAGCACCCGGCTGTCAGAATCAGAGTTTCTGAATACAAGTCGCGAGACAGGTTCGGTAAGTATCGCAGCCGCCCTTGCAGTTGTTCATGAGACACCCGTCCTTGGCCGGGTCGGGGCACTTGACGCAGGCCAGTGTCGGTAACGCGCCGGGGCAGAAGCTCTGACACTCTGCTTCGCAACTCGTCTTGGTCACGCACGCGCAGAGCTGCAGCTGCTTCTTGAACTCGGTTGCGTCAGCGGAGGTGCCACACTGGGCCAGGCAGGCGTCGAAGCCGCTTCCGCCGCCGGCACCTGCCGCGGCCCCGCTCCCTGCGGTGCCACCCTCGTTCTCCGTGGTCGACGTGCAGCCGGCCCAGAACAGAGCAAACGCCACGGGAACCGCGATCCAGGGCGCTGGGCGCATGCGCCAAGCATACCCGAGCTACCCCCGCCTTGGCGCCAGCGGATCGGTGGCACGCCGAAGTCCGCGATACCGGCGGAGCATGCCCCGCGGCGCGGGCCCCGTGGGCGCGCCCGCGGACCGGGGTCACAGGCTGGCCCGTTTTCGCCCCAGCCTGTGGTAGCGTCGCCGGCCTTCGCGGGCTCTGCCCGCACGACGGAGGGACCCATGCGCATCGACCGCCGCAGCCTGTTCATCGCCCTCGCTTCCTCGACCCTGTTCGGCGTCGTCGCCTGCAAGGGCGGCTCGACCGGCGGGGGCAGCGGCTCGACCGGTGGGGGCAGCGAGATCGTCCTCGGCCACTACGCCTCGATGACCGGCAGCACTGCCCATTTCGGTCAAGACACCGACAAGGCCGTGCGCATGGCGGTGGACGAGGTCAACGCGGCGGGCGGCGTGATCGGCAAGAAGCTGAAGGTCGTGACGCTGGACACCCGCGGTGACTCGGCCGAGGCCGCCAACGCGGTCACGCGCCTGATCGACGTCGAGAAGAGCACCGCCATCCTGGGCGAGGTGGCGTCGAGCCTGTCCCTGGCCGGCGGGCGGGTGGCGCAGCGTCGCAAGATCCCGATGGTCTCGCCCTCGTCCACCAACCCCAAAGTGACCGAGGTCGGCGACTACGTCTTCCGCGTCTGCTTTCTGGATCCGTTCCAGGGCAAGGTGATGGCCAAGTTCGCCAAAGAGACACTCAAGGTCGACAAGGTCGCGATCTTGAAGGACGTGAAGAACGACTACTCGATCGGGCTCTCGGACGCGTTCAAAGAGAGCTTCGAGAAGCTGGGCGGCAAGATCGTCGTCGAGCAGTCCTACGGGCAGGGCGACACGGACTTCTCGGCGCAGCTGACCGCCATCAAGAACACCGATTCCCAGGCCATCTTCGTCCCGGGTTACTACGCCGAGGTCGGCGGCATCGCGCGGACGGCAGAGCGCCTCGGGGTCAAGCTGCCGCTGCTCGGGGGTGACGGCTGGGACGCGCCGGATCTGTTCAAGATCGGCGGCGAGGCCATCAACGGCTCGTACTTCTCGAACCACTTCGCGCCCGACGCGGCCACCCCCAAGGCCCAGAAGTTCGTGGCCGACTTCAAGGCCAAGTACGGCATCGAGCCGACCGGGCTCGGCGCCTTGGGCTACGACGCCGCAGCGGTCTTGGCCGACGCCATCAAGCGTGCCGGCAAGACCGACACCGACGCGCTGCGCGCGGCCCTGGCCGACACCAAGAACTTCGAGGGGGTGACCGGCTCGATCACCATCGACCCCCAGCGCAACGCGCAGAAGAGCGCGGTGGTGCTGAAGATCGAGGGCGGGAAGGCCAAGTTCGCCGCAACCGTCGCGCCGTGAGTCAGTTCTTCCAGCAGGTCATCAACGGGCTGTCGCTCGGCTCCATCTACGCCCTGATCGCTCTGGGCTACACGATGGTGTACGGCATCTTGAAGCTGATCAACTTCGCCCACAGCGAGGTGTTCATGGTCGGCGCGTACACCGGCTTCTACGCGGCGGGCGCGCTGGGTATCGAAGGGCTCGAGCAGCGCGGCGCCGCGTTCCCGCTGTACCTGGCCCTGGTGGTGTTGCTGGTGGCGATGTCGGCCTCGGCCCTCTTGGGCGTGCTGGTCGAGCGCCTGGCGTATCGCCCCGTGCGCTCGGCGCCGCGCCTGACGCCGCTCATCACCGCGATCGGCGTGAGCCTGCTCCTGCAAAACCTGGGCATGCTGGTCTTCACGCCGAACCCGCGGCGCTACCCCCCGATCATCAAAGAGGTGCGCTTCGAGCTCGGCGGCGTGATCGTCACCAACATCAAGCTCACCATCTTCCTGGTCACCCTCGCGCTGATGGCGGGCCTCTGGTACCTGGTGCAGCGCACCTGGACGGGGCGTGCGATGCGTGCGGTGAGCGTCAACCTGGACGCCGCCAAGCTGATGGGCATCGACACCAACCGCACGATCAGCGCCACCTTCGCCATCGGCTCGGCGCTGGCTGCCGCCGGCGGCATCTTGTTCGGGCTCGACCAGATCACCATCAACCCGCTGATGGGCACGCTCACCGGCCTGAAGGCCTTCGTGGCGGCGGTGCTGGGCGGCATCGGCAACATCCCCGGCGCGGTCGTGGGCGGGCTCTTGATCGGGCTGGCCGAGCAGCTGGTGGCTGGCTACGTCAGCCCCGACTACCGCGACGCCATCACCTTCGTGATCCTGATCGTGATCCTGATCTTGCGCCCCGAGGGCATCTTGGGCGTGGTCCGGCAGGAGAAGGTGTGATGCCCGGGCACCCGCAGCTGGGGACGAAGGACTGGCTGATTCGCGTCGTGATCTCGAGCGGGGTCGTGGCCGGCATCTGGGGCCTGGGCCTGGGCGTGCAGGCGGGCCTGATCGAGTACGTCCAGCGGATCGTGCTGCTGTGCGGCATCAACATCATCCTGGCGGTGGGCCTGAACCTGATCAACGGCACCACCGGGCAGTTCTCCATCGGGCACGCGGGCTTCATGGCGGTGGGCGCCTACGCCACCGCCTTCGTCGGGGTGAAGCTCGCGCCCGGCGTCGCCGCCGCCCTCGGCGCCGGCGCGCTCGCCGACGGCGTGGTGTTCAACGTCGCCTTGCTCGTGGGCGCGCTCCTTTCGGGCGTGGCGGGCCTGGCGGTGGGTGTCCCCAGCCTTCGGCTGAAGGGCGACTACCTGGCGATCGTGACCTTGGGCTTCGGCGAGATCATCCGGCTGGTGTTCAACAACACCAAGGCGCTGGGCTCGGCCACCGGCTATTTCGGCGACAGCCCCGCAGGCCTGCCGCCGTACACCAGCTTCTTCTGGGTCTGGCTCTGGGTGGTGATCGTGGTGCTGATCGTGCGCAACATCACCTTCTCGCAGAGCGGGCGCTCGCTGATCGCCATTCGCGAGGACGAGATCGCCGCCGAGGCCATGGCCACACCGACCACCCGACTGAAGGTCACCGCGTTCACGGTCAGCGCCGCCACCGCAGGCATCGCCGGCGGGCTCTTCGCCCACATGCAGAGCGGCATTCGACCCGAAGACTTCAAGTTCGAAAAGTCGATCGACATGATCGTCATGATCATCATCGGCGGCCTGGGCTCGATCTCGGGGGCGGTGATCGGGGGCATCTTCCTGGCCGTCACTCTCGAGCTGATGCGCGACCTGCAAGAGTACCGCCTGGTCCTGTACGCCCTCTTGCTGGTGATCATCATGATCGTGCGGCCCGAGGGGCTGCTCGGCACACGCGAGCTCTCGCTCTCTTTCTTCAAACGGAAGGCGGGCGCCAAGTGACGCGCTCCGTGACGACGCCGCGAAGTCCCCTGCTCGCGCTGGAGAAGGTCGAGAAGATCTTCGGCGGCCTGCGGGCCATCGGCGGCGTCAGCTTCGCGGTGGAGCCCAGGCAGATCTTCGGCCTGATTGGCCCGAACGGCGCGGGCAAGACCACGATCTTCAACGTGGTCACCGGGGTGTACCAGCCCGACGGCGGGCGCGTGCGCTTCGATGGCGAAGACATCAGCGGCTGGCCGCCGGCCAAAGTCGCGGCGCGGGGCATCGCTCGCACCTTCCAGAACATCCGACTGTTCCGCTCGATGACCGTCGAGCAAAACGTGATGGTCGCCGGGTTTCGCATCCACAAGGCCGGCCTCCTGTCGGCGGTGCTCCGCAACCAGCGCTACATGGACGACGAGCGCGAGTTCCGTCGGCGCGCGGCCGAGCTGCTCGACATCTTCAAGCTGAAAGAGCTGGCGGCCGAGCCGGCCGACAGCTTGCCTTACGGCTCGCAGCGCCGGCTCGAGATCGCTCGTGCGTTGATGCTGTCGCCCAAGCTCTTGCTGCTCGACGAGCCCGCGGCCGGCATGAACAGCCAAGAGGCCGCAGAGCTCGAGAAGCAGATCCGCTTCTTGCGAGACGAGCTCGGCCTCACGGTGGTGCTGGTCGAGCACAACATGAGCGTGGTGATGGCGGTGTGCGAGAACATCCACGTGGTGGACCACGGCGAGACCATCGCCGAGGGCCCGCCGGCGCTGGTGAAAGAGCATCCCAAGGTGCTGGCCGCGTACCTGGGTGAAGAGAGCGAAGAGCAGGCCGTAGCCGAGTACGAGGCCGTGAGCCGCCCGTTCCACGACAAACCGCCGGAGCCCGACCATGACTGACGCCCCGGTGCTCGAGGTCACGGACGCGCGGGTCAGCTACGGCGGCATCGCGGCGGTCAAGGGCGTGTCGCTCGACGTGAGGGCCGGCGAGATCGTCACCCTGATCGGCGCCAACGGCGCGGGCAAGACCAGCACGCTGAAGAGCATCGTGGGCCTCGTGCCCCTCAAGACCGGCAGCGTGAAGATCTTCGGCCAGGACATCCGGGCCGAGAAGACCCACGAGATCGTGGCCCGGGGCGTGGCGCTGGTGCCCGAGGGTCGCGCCATCTTCGGCAACCTCACGGTCCGCGAGAACCTGCAGCTCGGGGGCTTCTTGCGGCGCGACCCGGCCCACCAGAAGCGCGCGCTCGAGCGCTGCGTCCGCCTCTTCCCACGGCTGGGCGAGCGGCTGAGCCAAGAGGGCGGCACCCTCAGCGGCGGAGAGCAACAGATGCTGGCCATCGCCCGCGCCATCATGGCCGAGCCCAAGCTGCTCTTGCTCGACGAGCCGAGCCTGGGCTTGGCGCCCAAGATCGTGCAAGAGGTGTTCGCGGCCATCGCCGAGATCGCCGCCAGCGGCATCACCATCTTGCTGGTCGAGCAGAACACGCGCCTGGCCCTCAAGACCGCGAACCGCGCCTATGTGCTGGTGACCGGCGAGATCGTGCTCTCGGGTGAGAGCCGGGCGTTGCAGCAAGACCCGCGCATCCGGGCCGCCTACCTGGGCGAAGACGTCCACGGGTGAGGGCCGAGTGTACGGGTCGGGTTGGAATTGTCTTCCATCCGACTATGCTTGCGAAATGGTTTGGCGACGACTTTCGGCCCTTGGGGCGGCGGTGGCGATGCTCGTGGTCGGTTGCTCGTCGTCGAGCGTGAACGAAGGCAGCGGGGGCACCCCGGGCACCGGCGGCACGGCCGGCGGCGGTGGCTCGGGCGGTGGCTCGGGCGGCGGCTCGGGCACGTGCACCCAGAAGACCGCAGCGGGCTGCGTGAGCTGCTGCCGCACGAGCGACCCCGACGGCTACCTCGAGTTCGTCAAGACTCTGAAGAACTTCGTTTGCTCGAGCTCCGCCTGCACCAATGCGTGCGACAAGATGTGCGCCGAGAACGACACCACGCCAGTCTGCGCCGAGTGCATCATCGCGCCGCCGCTCAGCTCGTCGGTCTTGCTCGAGGTGAAGGCGAACTGCGCGCAGTTCAGCGAGCCCGCGTGCGCGGCCTGGGCAGGGTGCGTCGAAGCCTGCATGAAGTGAATCACCCCGGCTCCAGATACTCGGCGCGCAGCCGCTTCGAGCCGTGGCCCGGGAAGCGCGCGACGACGGTCACGCTGCCGTCGTGCTCGACGCGCTCGACCACGCCGCGCCCGAACTGCTTGTGACGCACTCGGTCGCCCGGACGGATCGCCACGGAGTCGCCGAGATCGTCGAACGCCTCGCGGTCGATCACCCGCTCGCCCGGCTGGGCCGTGCCCATGCGCGCGCGAGCCTGATCGACGGCCGTTTGCCAGGCCGGCGCGCGTGGGCGCGGCGGTGGGCTGTATTCGTCGTCGAAGCTCCCGGTGGTGCTGGGCAGATAGGGCGTGCGCTGAACGCCTTCCCGCGCGACGGCCTCGTCGGGGAGGTCCCGCAAAAACCGGCTGGCGAGCTTGTACTGCGTGCGCCCGAAGAGGGTCCTGGATTCGGCGTGAGTGATGAACAGCCGCTCGCGCGCTCGCGTGACCGCCACGTACGCCAGGCGTCGCTCTTCTTCCAGATCGTCGATGCCGTCGGAGTCCATGCCGCGATACGGGAAGGTCTCTTCCTCGAGCCCGGTCAAGATCACGGTGGTGAACTCGAGCCCCTTGGCGGCGTGCACCGTCATCAGCGAGATGCTCGGCACGTCTTTGGCGGCATCGACCGCGCTGACCAGGGACACTCGCTCGAGCCAGCCCGAGAGGCTCACCGGCTCGCTCCGCCCCGCTGCGTCTTCTTCGTATTCGCGGATCGAGCCGATGAGCTCTTCCAGGTTCTCGAGCCGCGCGTCGCTCTCGGCCGAGTCGTCCTCGCGCAGGCGCGTGCGATAGCCGGTGGCCTCGAGCACGTGCCCGGCCAGCTCGCTGGGCGAAAGGCCGACGCTCGCGGCGCTCAGACCCTGCATCAACTCGACGAAGCCGCGCAGCTTGGTCTTGGCGGCGCCGCTCAGCGCGTTCTCACGGACCAGCGCCGACAGCGCCTCGAAGGCAGAGAGCGAGCGCTCGGCGGCGGCGGCGAGCACCAGGTCGACGGTCTTGTCACCGATGCCGCGGGCCGGCACGTTGATCACACGCAAGAGGTCGGCGTCGCTCTTGGGGTTGTCGATCAGGCGCAGATAGGCCACCAGGTCCTTGACCTCGGCCCGCTCGAAGAAGCGCATGCCCCCGATGATCTGATAGGGCACGTTCTCGGCTCGCAGCGCCTCTTCGATCACGCGCGACTGGGCGTGCACCCGATAGAACACCGCGATGCTCTTCGGGTCGACGCCCCGCGCGAGCTCTCCGCGTACCGTCCGCACGATGTACGCGGCCTCGTCTCGCTCGTTCGGCACGGTGCGGATGCGCACCGGCTCACCGAGCGCCGCGTCCGTCCACAGCTGCTTGGGCTCGCGTTCGAGCGCGGGCGCGATCACGCCCAACGCCGCCTTCACGATGTTGGCACTGGAGCGGTAGTTCTGCTCCAGCTTGACCACGCCGGCGTCGGGGAAGTCCCGACGGAAGCCGCGGATGATGCGCACGTCGGCGCCTCGCCAGCGGTAGATGGATTGGTCGTCGTCACCGACCACGCACAGGTTTCGTGAGCTGGCCGAGAGGGCACGCACCAGGCGGTACTGCGTGATGTTCGTGTCCTGGAACTCGTCGACCAGGACGTAGCGAAAACGCTCGCGCAGGTCCCGCCCGGCGGCGCTGTTCGGGTCTTCGGCCACGCGCATCGCGAGCACGATCAGGTCCTCGAAATCGACGGCGTTCGAGCTACGGAGCGCCTTTTCGTAGCCCCGGAACAGGTCGAGCCACTCGGCGTCGAACCCACTCTCTGCTTCCAGGTCGCCGGGACCGTGCCCTTCACGCTTCTGGGCGTGGATCTTGGATAGCACCCAGCGGGGCGGCATGCGCCGATCGTCCAGCCCTCGCTCCTTGAGCAGCCGGGAAATCACCGCCTTCTGGTCGGACTCGTCGTAGATCACGAACTTGGGCCCGAGGCCGGCTTCGTCGTGATAGCGGCGCAGCAGGCGCGCGCACACCGAGTGGAAGGTGCCGGCCCAGAGATCGCGGGTCACCTCGGGACCTGCCAGGTGCTCGAGCCGCGCCTTGAGCTCGCCTGCTGCCTTGTTGGTGAAGGTCACGGCCAAGATGCGGTAGGGCGGGACGCGATGCTGCGAGAGCAGGTTGGCGATGCGGAAGGTGATGACCCGCGTCTTGCCGCTGCCCGCGCCGGCGAACACCAGGAGCGGGCCCTCGGTGTGGGCGGCCGCCTGGGCCTGCGGGGCGTTCAGCTCGGGCATCGGAGAAGAGGGTCTAGCGCGGCGGCTGCCGGACGACCAGGCTCACTGCACGGTGACGTCGACCACGAGCTGAGGCGAGTACGCGATGTCGCCGCGGGCGATGGTCGAGCGAGCGCGCGCGCCAGCGACCGCCAGTGCGCCCTCGATCACACCGACCAGCCAGAGGCGAGCGGGCGTGGCCAGGGGCTCGACGCCGGAGACGCGCAGCGTCGACACCGGCTGCCCTTCCTCCAGGCCGAAAGCGCCGAACGAGAACAGCCGCGACAGCACGGGGTGGATCCGCCGCAAGAGCGCCGTCGCCTCACCGGGTCGGAGCGCGTTCTTGAGCACCGCCCCGAGCTCCCCGCTGACGGCCTGCGCGCCAGCCGCGCGCGCCCAACCCGGGTTCCCCAGGGCACCCTCGCGCGTCGCCGCGGCGCAGTACTGGTTGAGCAGCTCGACGTCGTAGAGCACGATGGCCTGCATCGACTCGTACTCGAGCTCGCGCTGCAGATCGCTGGGCAAGCACGCAAGGACGCGCCGCCTCGCGTCGTCGCCGAAGGTCTGCCGAACGTAAGTGTCGACTGACCGGAGCACGAGCCCCCGGACCTGTCGACCGTCGGGCGGGGACGCGTGGGGGACCGGCTGCGCCACGCCGCCGGGCGGGGTCCAGCCGGCCGGAAAGACCGGGCGAGAGGGAGAAGAGTGCGGCGCCGCCGCGGCACGCTCGCCGCTGGCCTCTCGCTGCCTGGCGAGATAGAGCTCGGGTTGAACGAGCTCGCGAAGGGCCCGATCGCGCTCGTCCCGCGAGGGCACCAGCTTCTCGAGGTCCCGGGCCAGGTCCCGGGCGCTCTGATACCGCTCGCTGACCTGCTTGGCGAGAGCGCGGTCGAGGATGGCCTGGATCGTCGGATCGGGCGGACCGCCGCGCTCCACCAGGAGCGGCGCCCGATGGTGTGCGACTCGGTAGGCCGTGGCCACGGTGGTGGGAGCGTGAAACGGCCGTGACGCCGTGAGCAGCTCGAACAGCACGGTCCCCACGGCGAACACATCGCTGCGACCGTCGAGCGCGAGCTCGCCGTTCGCTTGCTCGGGGGAGAGATAGTCCGGCGTGCCCATGATCACCCCGGTGCTGGTGCGGGCAGCCGTGCCGCTCGGCCAGAGGACCTTCGCGACGCCGAAGTCGAGCAGCTTCACCCGGACGTCGCCCGGCCCCTCGACCGAATAGAAGATGTTGCCCGGTTTGATGTCGCGGTGCACGACGCCCGTGTCGTGCGCCGACTGGAGCGCATCGAGCACCGGCAGCATGGTCGCCAGGGCCTGGGGCACCGACAGTCGGCCATGATCGAACAGGCGACGCGCGGCGCTCTCGCCGAGCAAGAAGTCCATCACCAGATACGGGCCGAGCTCGGACTGACCCGCCTCGTGGACCTGGACGATTCCCGGGTGGTTCATCCGCAGGCCCGAGTGGGCCTCTTGGAACAGGCGGGCGACGAAGGCCGGGTCGTCGAGCGTGTGGGGCAGAAGCAGCTTGAGCGCCACCACGCGGCCGGTGCTGATGTGCTCGGCGCGGTAGACCTCGCTCATGCCGCCGACGCCGATCCGCTCGAGGAGTCGATACTTGTTGGCCACCATCCGGCCGGGAGCGGGAGCTGCGGTCATCGGTTAGAGGTGCTGCGGTTCGTAGTCCGCTCCGGTATCGAGTCTACCAGGTTCGGCTGGTAGAGTGGCGGACCGGGAAACCCGTGAATGCCAGGGGCGCTCCGTGTAGTGAAGTTGGATCCGGTCGGGCTCGCGACCCCGGATTTCTGCGCGTGCTGCTCGGCACCGGCCGCGACTTCCCGCGCTGAGCGTCTCGCCGCCAGGGAGCTCGTCGTCCCCTATTGCGTGCGTTGCCTCAGGCACGCGAGCGCCGCCGGGACCCGAAACCTGGCGGCCGCCGTCGGCTCGTGCCTGCTCGCCGTGACCTTGGCCCTGGCCCTGCCCCTGGCATGGCCGTCGGCGCCATTCTGGGCGCACTTCGCGGTGGTGGTCACCGGAGCGTGTCTGCCCTTGATCCCCCGCGCCTTCCGGCCCCGGGTCGAACCGGGTCACACCGCGGCCGAGCGGGCGGCGTGGTGGGTTTCGGAGGGCGAGCTCTGCTGCACGAACCCGAGATTCGCCGAGGCGCTGGCGGCGCAGTCGGGTGGGCCCGTGGCCGAGCCCACTCGCAGAGCCAAAGAGCCGCGCTTCTTCGCGTGGCTGGTGGCGGGCCCGATGGTCGCGGCGGTGGGGGCGCCTAGCGGGTGGATGTTCCATCACCCTCTGGTCCGTGTCCTCAACCTGACGCCGGGTCGGATCACGATCTCGATCGACGGGCGAAAGGTCGCCGAGATCGAGCCGAGCAGCACCGAGAACCCCACCGCCGGCGTCGAGCTGCGCCTCCCGACCGGTGACCGCTTGCTCTCGACGGTGCTGGCCGACGGCGAGGCGGTCGAGACTCGCGTGACCCTGCGGAGCGGGGCGGCCCACCTGTTCGCTCCAAACAGCGCGGACCAGTGCTTCTGGCTCGAAGAGACCGGATACGGCCGACAGGCGAGCCGCGGCACCACGGTGCACGCCCTGGCTGGACAGGGCCGCTTCTGGGTCCTGCCGCGCAAGGTCGATACCTGGTTTGCGCCGAATCCGCCGGCATCCGGGCCCGACCAGCGTTCGTCGGGCGGGCGGCTGGTCGCGCTCCGCCAAGCGCCCTGCGCGCGGGCGCCCCGGGGAACGGCGCCGTGAGTTTGCGACGAATCGCTGTTTGGCTATAGAACGGGGTCGTGACTGACGAGAGCTCGGAGACCGAACCCGCGGGGGATGACGCCGCACTCGCCGGCGAGAGCGAGCCCGCGGAGGCGCCGGCGCCCGCCCCCGTGCAGCCACCGCCCGATCCCGTAGCCGAAGCCAAGGCCGAGGCCGCCAAGCTCAAAGAGCAGCTTCTGCGGACCGCCGCGGACTTCGACAACTTCCGGAAGCGTACGCGACGCGAGCTCGCGGACGCCGAGACCCGCGGACGCGAGGACCTTCTCAAGGACATGCTCCCGGTGTTCGACAACCTCGAGCGGGCGATGCAGCACGCCGACTCGGCAACCGATGTTCAGGCATTGGCCGACGGCATCCGCATGGTGTCCCGCCAGTTCCTCGACACCCTGGGAAAGTTGGGCATCGAGCGCGTCACGGCGGTCGGGGCGCCGTTCGATCCCTCGGTCCACGAGGCCATCCAGCAGCTCGAATCGCCAGATCAGCCAGCGGGCGTCGTCCTCGCCGAAGTCCAGGCCGGCTACCGGCAGGGCGAGCGCTTGCTTCGCCCCGCCATGGTGGTCGTGTCCAAGGGCCCGGCGGCACCGGCAGCCGCCGTCGAGCCCGAAGAACCCGGCTGATTCGCGGCTTCCCCGCGGCGCGCGACGGGGTAAGCTCTGGCCCGCATGGGCAAAATCATCGGCATCGACCTCGGTACCACCAACTCGTGCGTCGCGGTCCTCGAGGGAACGAACGCCGCGGGAGTACCCGAGGTCAAGGTGATCCCCAACGCCGAGGGCGCGCGGACCACGCCGTCGGTGGTGGCGCTGACGGCCGCCGGCGAGCGCCTGGTCGGACAGGTCGCCAAGCGCCAGGCGACGACCAACCCCGAGAACACGGTCTACGCCATCAAGCGGCTGATGGGCCGCAAGTTCGACGATTCCGAGGTGTCGCGCCACGCCCAAGGGGTCCCGTATCGCGTGGTCAAGGCACCCAACGGGGACGCCTGGGCAGAAATCCAGGGCAAGGCCATGTCGCCCCCCGAGATCTCGGCGGTGGTGCTGGCGACCATCAAGCAACTGGCCGAGGCGCACGTCGGCGAGCCCGTGACCGAGGCGGTGATCACGGTCCCGGCCTATTTCGACGACGCCCAGCGCCAGGCCACCAAGGACGCGGGTCGGATCGCCGGGCTCGAGGTCAAACGCATCATCAACGAGCCGACGGCAGCGTCGCTGGCCTACGGGCTGGACAAGAAGCAGACCCAGCGAATCGTCGTCTACGACCTCGGCGGCGGCACGTTCGACGTCTCGATCCTCGAGATCTCGGGCGGGGTCTTCAACGTGAAGGCGACGGGCGGTGACACCCACCTGGGCGGCGAGGACTTCGACACCTTGGTCATCGACCTGCTCGCGAAGGAGTTCCAGGCCCAGAACAACATCGACCTGAAGAAGGATCGAATGGCGCTTCAGCGGCTGAAAGAGGCGGCCGAGCGCTCGAAGCACGAGCTCAGCTCGTCTCTGGAAACGGACATCAACATCCCGTTCATCGCGACCGGCAAGAGCGGCCCACTGCACCTCGAGCGCAAGCTCAAGCGCAACGAGCTCGAGCAGCTCACCCGCGAGCTGGTCGATCGCACCGTCGCCTCGTGCAAGGCCGTGCTGGCGGATGCCAAGCTCACCGCGGACAAGATCGACGAAATCGTCCTGGTCGGCGGCATGACGCGGATGCCCGCGGTGCAGAAGGCCGTGAAGGACCTGTTCGGGAAGGATCCGCACAAGGGCGTCGATCCCGACGAGGTCGTGGCGGTGGGTGCCGCACTCCAGGGCGCCGCGCTCGGCGGTGTGATCGACGAGGTGCTGCTGCTCGACGTGACTCCGCTTTCGATCGGCGTCGAGACGGGCGGCGGGGTGTTCACCCGGCTGATCTCTCGCAACACCACCGTGCCGACGGAGAAGAGCGAGATCTTCACCACCAGCGTCGACAACCAGAGCTTCGTGCCGATCCACGTGCTGCAAGGCGAGCGCGAAATGGCCGCGAACAACCGCAGCTTGGCCCGGTTCGAGCTGTCGGGCATCCCGCCGGCCCCGCGCGGCGTACCCAAGATTCAGGTGACGTTCCGGATCGACGCCAACGGCATCTTGTCGATCGAAGCGAAAGACCTGGGCACCGGTCGCGCCCAGAGCGTCAGCGTGACGCCCACCAGCGGGCTGGGTCAGGCCGAGATCGACTCGCTGGTGCAAGAGGGCGAGCGCTTCAAAGAGACGGACCAGCTCCGGCGCGACATGGCCGAGATGAAGAATCAGTGTGACACGCTGATCTATACGACGGAGCAGGCGCTCGAGGGCTATGCGGACTTGCTCGGCCCCGAAAAGGTGGGGAGCGTGCGCGAGAAGCTCACGACATTGAAGGCGGCGCTCGACGGCAGCGCCGATCTGGCCGCGCTGCGGGACGCTTACTCGTCGCTCGAGAACGCCACGTTCGAGATCGCCGAGGCGATGTACGGCGGCGGCGACGCCGAACCCGAGTCCTGAAAGAGCGATGCCCGAAGGCGAGGCTCCGCGTACCGTCGGCCGATATCAATTGGTCGAGCGCATCGGCGAGGGCTCGCTGGCTGTCGCGTGGCGGGCGAAGAGCTTCGGGGTCGAGGGGTTCGAGAAGACGCTGGTCGTCAAGCTGCTCTTGCCCGACCTCGCGCGGGACGAGAAGGTCGTCGCGCGGTTCGTGCGCGAGGCGCAGCGCGCCGTCCGACTGAGCCATGCCAACGTCGTCCAGGTCTTCGACCTGGGCCGAGTCGACGACGGCAGTCGACCCCAGCTCTATCTCGCGATGGAACACGTCGCTGGGCGCACCCTGGCGAGCGTGATGGATCCGTGGCGCCGAGCGAGCACGCCGGCTCCGCTCGGGTTGTCGCTGTACGTCGCCTCGGAGGTCGCCAAGGCCCTCGACCACGCCCACCGGCGGCGGGACGAGAAGTTCGAGCTGCTCGGCGTGGTGCACGGGGATCTGGGCGCAGAGAACGTCCTGCTCTCTTGGGACGGCGAGGTGAAGGTCTCGGACTTCTGCGTGATGCAAGCGCTCTGGGAGCGCCCGAACGGGGGCCCGCGCCCGACGGACCCACGACTTTGCCGCAAGCTCGGGCACGCGTGCCCCGAGCTGGTGCGGGGTCAGCCGCTCGGCGCCGCCAGCGACCTCTTCGCCCTCGGGGCGCTGCTCTACGAGCTGCTCGCGGGGTGCCATCCTTTTCTGGGCGCGACCGCCGACGAGACCTGGGCGACGCTGGGCAAGGGCGTGTGGCCCAGCCTGGCGGAGCGTCGCCCGGATCTGCCCCCCGGCGTGTGCCGGCTGGTCGATCGCGCGCTGTCCAGCGACCCGAGCTCTCGACACGCTTCGAGCGGCGAGCTGTACGAAGAGCTGGTGGCCGAGCGCTACGTCGCGGGCGCGCGGTTCGCGGCCGAAGATCTGGCGGAGCTGCTCGAGACCCGGCGCGTCGCGCCGGTGAGCCTGCCGGACGCCGCCGAGGACTTCCTCGAGGTCACCCGCTCGGATCTACACCGGCTTCCGGAGCCGGAGCCAGAGCTCCCCCCCGCGCGCGAGCCGAGTGTGCTGGGCACGCTCTCGGAGTTGAAGCACGAGCGCGAGCTCTCGGTGCTGGTGACTCGCCTGGGCGCCCGCGGGGCGCGGCCCGAGGTCCGCGAGCACCTGCGCGAGATCTTCACGCGCTACGGAGGCCGCCTGCTGGGCCAGAGCTCGACCGACGTGGCCGCCGTGTTCGGGCTCGGCGCCGCCGACAGTCGAGACACCGAGAACGCCGTGCGCGCGGGCCTGGTGGCCATTCGCGCCCACTCGGCGTCCAGCGACCTCACCGTGGTCGTCGACCTGGCGCGGCTGACCGTCGACGACGCGGGTGCGCTGGTCGAGGACGACAGGGTCACCACGGCCACGGGAAACGCCCGCCGAATCGGCGCGGGGTCGGTGCGACGCGTAGTGGTCTCGGCAGAGGCCGCTCGGGCCGTCCGCGGGCAGTTCGAGCTCACGCCCACCGCGCCGGGGTCGAAGATCTGGGTGGTCGGTGAGAGCCGCCCGGTGGAAGCCGCGTCGCTCAAGTTCGTCGGTCGCAAGAGCGAGCTCCGAAGGCTGGGCGAGGCGCTCAAGGTCGCCGGGCGGCGCGAAGAGCAGATCATCGGGCTAGTGGGGCCGCACGGGGTCGGCAAGACCCGGCTCTTGCACGAGGCCGTCGCTCGCATCTCGCGCGGGTCGTTCAACATCGGTTGCCACATCGCCCGGTGCCTGCCGCGGGGTCGCAGCGAGCCCGAAGGCGCGCTGATCGCCATGCTTCGCGCGATGTGCGGCGTGCGCGAGGGCGACCCTCCGGCGGTCGTCCTCGCGGTCGAGCCGCGGCTGCGAGCCCTGGGGTTGATCGACGTCGAGGTCACCGCGGTGCTCGGCGCGCTGGGCGCAGCGCGCGGGGGTGAGACCTCGGCCGGCACGCTCGCGGGCGCCGTCGCGCGCATGTTCGCCAGCCTGGCCGAAGACCGCCTGCACATCTTCGCCTGGGACGACGCGCACGAGCTCGACGACGAGACCGGAGCAGCGCTGGCGACGATCGCCACGCGGCTCGCGACCAGCCGCGTGCTCTTGGTCTTCGCTGGCCGACCGCGCGACGACGCGCCTTACCGCAGGCTCCCGGGTTATTCCGAGCTGGCCGTCGACGACCTGGACGAGGACGACGTCCAGCGCTTGATCGCGGCTCGGCTCGACGTGGAGGAGGTCCCCACCGAGCTTTGCACCTTCGTGCTCGAGCGGGCCGGGGGTCACCCCATGTTCGTGGACGAGCTCCTGCGCGAAGCGCTGGAATCGGGGGCCATCGTCGTGGAGAAGGGCGCCGTCGTTCGGCTGGCGCTCGACGGCGTGTTGGCCGTGCCGAGGCCCCTCCGAACGCTGATCGTCGACCGCGTTCGCCGCTTGCCCGAGCGGGAGCGCGACCTCTTGGTGGCGGCGGCGATCCTGGGCGCACCGGTGGACTCGTCGGTGCTCGCGGCGATGCTCGATCTGCCCATCGGGAAGGTGAGCACCCTGACCGACGCGCTGATCGAGCACCGGCTCTTGGTCCGCGAAGATCCGGTCTCGCTCGGGTTCGGCACGACCTTCTTGCCCGAGGTGCTCTTGGGCGAGCTCGAGCCCGACGCGCGCGCCGAGCTCCACCGCAGCGCGGCCAACGCATACCCCATGGTGCTGGCGGAGCGCACCGAACAAGAGGCCTCGCGCATCGCCCGTCACCTCGCCGAGGCTGGCGAGCGCACCCGCGCCGCGGGCTTCTACGCGACCAGCGGGTTCTACCACCTGGGCGCCCAACGCCTGGAGCGGGCGGCAGCGGATTTCACCCGCGCCATCGACCTGTCCGATTGGCGCACTCAGTCGCCGACCGAGCTCGCCGAGTGGGTGAGTGCGCTCGGGCGCGCCGTCCGCCACGTGCGTGCGGGGGCGAAGCTCCCCGACGTGGTCCAGCGCCTATGGCTCCACCTGCAGTCGGACTCGCGCTTCGACCCGGAGCTCGCGGTGAGCATCAGCATCGAGCTTTCGCTGATCTTGGGCGCGCTCAGCCGTTACAAAGACGCGCTGCGCCTCTTGGCGAGCGCCGTCACCCGGGCCGAGGCCTGGCCCGAGCTCCGCCAGACCGCGCTGATGGCCGAGGGCGAGCTGGCCGCGCGGCAGGGCGAGTTCAAGGTGGCGCTCTCGGCCCTGGAGCGCGCCAAGGGCCTCGCGCTGGGCGACGCGAAGGACGAGCATCGACGGCTGCTCGCGACCGCGCAGGCCGCGGGCGCCGCCGGCGAGCACGACCTTGCCCTCGACGCGCTCGACCGCGCCAGCCGCCTGTTCCCCGAGGGCGGAGAGCCGGTGCTCGCGCTCGAGCGAGCCAAGGTCCGCGGGCTGATCCACGGGTTTCGCGGAGACTGGGCGCGGTGCGCCGAAGAGAGCGGCGACGCCGCCGAGCAGGCGCGCGCCCTGGGCCTGCCCCACGAAGTGGCGATCCACCTGCACAACCAGGGGGACGGGCTGATGCGCGTGGACGAGCTGCCCCGAGCCTACGCGGTCTTGACCCGTTCGTTGTCCGTCGCCGAACGGATCGGCGCCGAGCGACTGGTGAACCTGAACCAGATGATGTTGGCGTATCTCGACGCGTTGAACGGGTCGGAGCCGGCAAAGAAAGCGCTAGGACAGAAGCTCGCGCACGCCGAGGCTCAGAAGTGGACCTGGGACGCCCTCAGCGGCCGCACCTTGCTGGGCCGGTTGCTCGCGCGACGCGGCGACGTGGTCGGCGCGCGGCGCGAGCTGTCCCAAGCGAAGCGCATGGCCCAGGCCACCTCGAACAAGCTGGTGCTCGACGACTGCGAGCGCGCGCTGGCCGAGCTGAAGTAGCAGCTGAAAGACGCTTCGCCGCGCGGCCCTTCAGGGGTTGACCACGAAGCGACGCTCGCCGTTCTCGAAGAAGGCCACGATCTGGCGCGCGGCGGCGAGCCCCGCGTTCACGTTGGCCTCACCGGTCTGAGCGCCCAGCTTCACGGGCGTGACCCACACCCGGCTGGCGAACTTCTCTTTCAGCTTGGCCAGCGTGTCGGCCGACGGCGCGATGTCGCTCGCGTAGCGGAAGTCTTCGCGCTTCTCGAGCACCTCGAGCAACTCGGGCTCGTTGATCACTTCCTTGCGAGCGGTGTTGATCAAGGTCGCGCCCTTGGGCATGCGCATCAGCCGGTCCTTGCCGATCGAGCCCTTGGTCTCGGCGGTGGCAGGGATGTGCAGCGAGACGTAGCGTGAGCGCTCGTAGAGCGCGTCGACGGAGGCGGCCGCCTCGACTCCGGCGGCGGTCATCGCCGCGGCGCCGACGAAGGGGTCGAAGGCGAGCACCTCCATCCCGAAGCCCTTGGCGATGGTCGCCACGGCCCGGCCCACCGCGCCGAAGGCGTGCAGGCCCAGCGTCTTGCCCTTGAGCTCCGAGCCGGTCGAGCCGTCGAACTGGTTGCGCGCGCAAATCACCATCATGGCGGCCACCAACTCGGCCACCGCGTTCGAGTTCTGGCCCGGGGTGTTCATCACCGCCACGCCGCGCTCTTTCGCGGTCTTGACGTCAACGTTGTCGTAGCCGGCGCCCGCGCGCACCACCAGCGCCAGCTTCGAAGTGGCGGCGAGCACCTCGGCGTCTACCACGTCGCTGCGGATGATCAGCGCGTCGGCGTTCTTGGCAGCGTCGATCAGCGGCGCCTTGCCGCTGTACTTCTCGAGCGCCACGGCTTCGTAGCCGGCCTCTTTCAAGATGGCGAGGATCTGATCTCGGGCCGAAGCCGAAAACGGCTTCTCGGTGGCAAGTACGACACGTTTCACGATGGCTCCTCCTCGAGGTGCGGCCCTCGTAGCGCGGCGCACGGCGCACCGCAACCGATCGCCGTCAGCACGCAGCCTTGATCGGAAGTCCCGAGGCCATGCGCGGTCGGCGCCCCCCGCGAGAGGTGTCGGTGTCAGGGGCGGGGGCGGTGACGGCGGCGGCGACCGCGCATGGCACACCGGTGCGCCGGCCAAGGCGGGGGCGGTGGC
>JACPVJ010000074.1 GCA_016191785.1 Myxococcales bacterium
GAGTGCTACGCCGCGCGACCCTTCCGCCGTGGCTTGATCTGGGCCAGACCGATTCGAAGTCCGAAGGGCTTCAGGAGGCGTTCCAGTGTCTCCTGGGTGGGGTTGTGCTTCGGGTTGATCGCCCGCAGCACATTCGGACTCGGCATGCCGACGCTTTCCGAAAACTCCTTCACACCGGTCGCACGAATGACCTTGGCGAGTGCAATCTTCAGCGGGACACCATCCTCCACGGCAGCTGTCAGAAACTGTCGTGCAAATTCCGGATCCTGAAGGTCCTCGGCCAGCCCTTCGTTCCAGTCCCTACTGCGTCTTGCCATGTCTCAGTTCCTTCGCGTGCTTGGCCCACAACTCTCGAGCTCGCTTGATGTCCTTCTTCTGAGACCCCTTGTCGCCACCGAGCAAGAGCAAGACCATCTCGCGACCACTTCTTCCAAAGTACAGGCTGTATCCGGGACCGAAGTCCAACCGCGCTTCCAGGACCCCTCCGCCGACCTCCTTGTGATCGCCGAGGTTGCCGGTTTCGAATCGCAGGACCCGTGCCTGCACTCGGGCGCGGACCGCGAGGTCTAGGTTGCTCAACCAATCCCGGAACGGAATTCGCCCGCTGTCATCGACGTACTCGCGGACGACGAAACTCACGCATCAGTAGTTATCACCTACGATAAGTATGTCAAGGCTCGTGCACAGGTTCTGATCGCACGCTCCGAGCAGCACGCGCTGCGTTCGTCGCGATCGAAGTGGACGGCTGCGTTCACCGGGGCCGCGGTGCGGCGGATGCTCGGCGGGACCGCAAGCTCGCGAAGCTCGGCTATCGGGTGCTTCGGCTGGAAGCGGGGCTCGTCGAGCGCGCGCTGCCGCAGGCGCTCAAGCGGGTGCGCGAGGCGCTGAATCCGTGAGGCCGCCACGCGGCCGCGGGCGGGAGGGGCGGGGAGAATGCCGTCGGGCGAGCTCCGAGGGATAATGGAAACATACACCCGTCACTTGGTGCCGGTCGCACACGTGATTGCGCTTGCCGGCGCGCTGCACTTCTCGTCCGCCTTTTCACAGGTGGACGTGAAGTCGACAGGAGACGTGCGTGGCGGGTTGCACGGTTGATCGCCGTCCGTCGGAGCCTTCTCTGCGTTCCACTTCTCGCAAATCTGTCGCGCTAGCGCTTCGCAGTCCGATTCCCCCTCGCTCTCGGAGTTCCCTGAGCAAGCGTACATGACTACCGCTACTGCGACTGCGGCACCCCGCTTCATCGACTTCAGCCAATCCCCAAGTTCCGCCGCATCCTCCCGATCGGCTCCTCCAGATTCGGAACGAACGCCTCCCCCGTCAGCGTCTCCACCGCCTCGATGTACCGCAACGTGGCCTCGACCCTGATCTCGTCCGGGATCGCAGGAATGGGTCCGTCGCCGGTGAAGCCGCGGTCGGCGAGCCAGCGGCGTAGGTACTCTTTGTCGAAGCTCTCGGGATCTTGGCCGGCGGCGAAGCGTGCGTCGTAGGTCGCGCTCTTCCAGTACCGAGACGAGTCCGGGGTGTGGATCTCGTCGATCACCACGATGCGGCCGTCGGGCGTCTTGCCGAGCTCGTACTTGGTGTCGACCAAGATCAGGCCGCGCTCGGCCGCTATGCGCTGGCCGGCGGCGAAGAGGGCCATCGCCATGCTGGCGGCCTGGTCGAAGTCCGCGGCGGGCATGCCCGACAGCGCCAGGATCTCGTCGCGGCTGGCCGATACGTCGTGCCCGCCCTTGGCGGCCTTGGTGCTCGGCGTGAGGATGGGCTCGGGCAAGCGCTGGTGCTTCTTCAGGCCGTCGGGCAGGGCGTGGCCACAGAAGGCGCGCGCGCCCTTCTCGTAGTGCACCCAGATGCTGGTCGACGTGGTGCCGGTCAGGTACGCCCGCACCACCATCTCGACCGGCAGCGGCTTGCACTCGTGGGCGATCAGCACGTTGGGGTCGGGCACCGCGATCACGTGGTTCGGCGCGACGCTGGCGGTCTTTTCGAACCACCAGGCGGCGACGTGGTTCAAGAGCTGACCCTTCAGGGGCAGCGTGCCCAGGATGCGGTCGAAGGCGCTGATGCGATCGGTGACCACGATCGTGCGCCTGCCGTCGCGCGTGTAGTTGTCTCGGACCTTGCCCTCGTACTTGGTCCCCAGCTCGGGGAAGTCGCAGTGGTCCAGGGTGTGGCTCAGGGCCCGTTCGATGGTCGCTCGGTCGACGCTCGGCACGGCGCGGAAGCTATCACGAACTCACGGCGACACACCCAGGCTCGACGCCTTCACCCAGAACTGGCCGTCGCCGTGCGGGGCCACGTTCAACACCTTGGGCAGCACGCTGGCCCAGCCGGCCACGATGTCGAGCACGTAGACCTCTGCGCCGGACTCGAGCGTGCCGATCACCTTGCCCTTGTCGCTGGCGCTCGCGCGGATCTCCAGGTCCTTGGGCGCGGTCGCGGTGTTGGCGGCGCCGCCCAGCTTGAGCGTGGGCGGGTTGCGCTTGGCGGTGGGCGCGGGCTGCGAATCTTGCGTCTCGCCCTTGGGCAGCGCCTTCAGATCCTTGGCGCGGGCCCAGGCGTCGATCACCACGTCCGAGTGGTGCACCAGGTGAACCCACCCGCCCTTGCTCTCGGTGCTCCAGAGCACGATGCCGTCGCTGCTCGGGTCGGGGCTGAGCATGGTGATCAGGCTGCGCCCGTCGTCGCCGCTGTCGTAGAGCTCGACGGCCTTCTTCGCGATGTGGGCGCGGGCGCTGCCCGCCGGCGACCAACCACTGGGCGTGCCGCTCGAGAGCGAGAGCGCGCTGCACTCGGCCCAGCCGGTGAACGCTTGGCTGAACGGCGAGCCCACCTGGCGCTTGACCCGCAGCTTGCCGCTGCCGGCGCCCACCGCCACCACCTCGCGCTGCTCGGCGATCCAGACGTGGCTCTGCACGACCGGGACCTTGCTGCGCGTGAAGATCGGCAAGCGCTTGGCGTCCACCCAACCCTCGATGCGGAAGCCGCCGGCGCCCGAGCTGGTCTTGACGTGGACCCGATCGCCACCGCCCGCGAAGAACTCCGACGCGGTGACCCCGATCTTGGCGCCAGTCAGGCGCGCGAACGCGCTGCCACCGTCGGACTTTTCGTAGATGAGTGTGTCGATGGCGGGCAGCGTGCTGCCGCTCAGCGTGCAGCTGGCCACCTTCGCGTCGTCTGCGACGGCGGGGTCGGGCAGGGCGACGAGAACAGCCAAGAGAGTGAGGGCGGCGGTCGTCCGGACTGAAAGCATGCTACCCAGTGTTTTGCTCCAGCTCCGCACCTCTGTCATGTCGGCAGTTGGACGGCGCTCGCCAGACTTCGATGCCACCGCCCGCCCTCGCCTTCACCACGCCGCGCAAGCTGCCGAAAGCCCAGCAGCTTTCCGGCCGGGTCGTGGTCGTCGACGTGGCCTTCGCCGGCCTGGGGTCGGGGTTCGAGAAGGTCACCCTGCCGTTCATCGAGGCGCTGGGCGACCGGCTGCGGGCCTGGGTCGATCACCACGATCACGACGAGCACGCGCGGTTCGCCGCCGATCCGCGCTTCGTGCTCGCGAAGAAATCCGAGCACGGCGCCTGCCCCGAAATGATCGACCCGGCGCTGGTCGCGCGGGTCGGCCCCGTGGAGACCATCGTGTGTCACACCGACTTCGACGGCCTGGCCAGCGCTGCGAAGTGGATGCGCGAGGGCGTCGAGCCCTATCCGGGCTGTGACGCGGACGCGCGGGCGGTCGACACGCGCATCGGCGAGCCCAGCGCCGTCGCCCAGCGCTTCGATCGCGCCCTGCGCGCGCGCCACAACGACGCCGGACTGTTCGGGTTGATCGTGCGCCACCTGTCCACCGGCCTGGCCGACGCCAGCCTGTGGGAGCCGATCGATCGCGCCGCGGCGGAGTTGATCCCGGTCGAGCACGAGACGCGCAGGGCCGCGCAGCGCTACGAGCGCCTGCCCCCGGGCATCGCCGTGGTCGACGTGCGCGAAGGCTTCGGCAAGCTCGACAAGACCCTGCTTCTTCTAATGGGCCAGGAGCGGGAGGCGGTCTCGGTGGTGATCGACAAGAACAACGTGGCGATCGCCGCGCGCTTCGACAGTGGTCTGAACTTCCTCACGCTGTTCGGCCTGGCGGGCGGCATGCCCACCCGAGTGTCGTTGCCCCTCAAGCGGCTGCCCGACGTGCTCGGGGCCCTGGGCGCGGATCCAGCGTCGGCTTCGCGGTTTGTTTGACTGGCGCGCCGCGTCACGGGGCGCGTTGCCGAACCCCAGGGCCCGTGGTAGGCCACCATTTCATTTCTGAAAGCGTGCTCGTGTTTCGGGCACTCAACACCGCGAAGCCTGGTCCGACCCACCAGCTTCAGCAGCTCAAGGGGGGTCGATGTCCGCTCGTTCCAGTTCCGCTCCGCGCACGTCTGAAGAGCTCTTCATCTACAAGCCCGGTGTCTCGCTCTGCCTGCTCGCCAATCGGCGGGCCCGCACCCTGCGAGTGATCGACTTCCGTAGCGGCCCGAGCCCGGTGAAGCGAGCGCTGGTGCTCGAGGCCGCCCGTCGCGAGGGGGCCGAGCGCGTGTACACGCTGGTCGAGCGCGACGAGTGCTCGGCCTGGGTGCGCATGGGCTTCGCCCGCGAGGGCAACATCCCGGGGTTCTACAAGCGCAGCGACGCGTTCGTGCTCGGGGCGCTGGTGGTCGGCGACGACGACTATGAAGAGAACGAGCACTCGGGCACGCGGCCGGCCCTGACCGAGAGCGGCGACGACGTCGAGACCGATCGCGTCTACCAGGCCGTGCGCCGCGCGATCAAAGACGTCGAGGCGCTGCCGCCCATCGCGGTGAAGCTCTCGCAGCCGAAGCCGGCGGACGTGGACAAGGCGGTCGCCGCGGCGGTGCGCGCGAACCGCGCGCTCTCGGGCTTCGAGCCCTTCGGTCGCGACGTGGTGCGCACCCACTTCCAGTGCACGGCTCGCGGGGGCCTCTCGCTCTGGGCATCGGTCGAGACCCAGAGCTGCTTCAACAACGCGTTCCTCGAGCTCCTGACCGCGCCCAAGACCGACAAAGAGCTCGCGCTCACCTCGGGCGGCGTGAAGCAGATTTGCGACGAGCTCTTGCGTCGCGAGGTCGTCAGCTGCTTTGCCCTCACCCCCGCGGACGACACCCGCCTCTCGGCGGTGTTCCCGCTGCACGGCTTCCGGCGCACCGGGCTCTTGCGCGGGCACATTGCCCTCGGCCCGCGCCGCGTCGACGCGTTCTTGTGGTCGCGCAAGTTGGCACAGCCGGCGGACGGCTGAGGGTCACGCGCGCCTGGCGCCGCTGCCGAAGTCCTGATTCAATCCCCGCGTGCGTCGCCGAATCTTCGCCGCGGTGGTGTGCGTCGCCGCGCACGCATCTGCTCAGAAACCGAAGCTGGTCGTGGCCCACGCGCCGGCGGGCGACCGGCAGCCAGCGCTGAGCGTGGGGTTCGCGCCGGACGAGACGCTGCGCGCCGCCGTCTGCCCGACGAGCCCGTGTGCCCTCGAGGCCGGGCTCGATCTCGCGCTGCCGGCCGAGGCCAAAGCGCTGGTCGGGCGCGCCAAGCTGGCGGTGGTGCGCATCGCCAAGGCGCGGCGCCTGGTGACGGTCGAGATCCCCGATCCGGCACGCTCGCGCACCTGGCATGCGGTGGTCGCGGCACCGCTCGACGCCAGCGGCACACCGAAGGTGCTGTTCAAAGGATGGGCCGGGCTGATCGAAGGCGAGCCGGGGTTGCGTAGAGGGCCCATGGTCGAGCGCGGGGATCCGAACGCCGACGGCACGTGGAGCATCGTGATCGGCGAGCAACGCGAGGATCTGAGCTTGTGCGGCCGCCCGGCGATCTTGTCGCCGAAGCTGATCGCGCCCGACCTGTCCCTGCGGCCCGCCAAGGTGCAGCGCCTGGGCTCGGCCGAGCGCGAGAGCGCCGCTCGCGTCACGGCCCGCGCCCTGGCAGAAGACGCGCCGCGGGCTCGCTATCGCTTGTTGCGCGCGACCGCGGCCACCAGCGCGATTGGCGATCCGGCCGCGCTCACCGACGGCAAGCCCGAGACGACCTGGGCCGAGAACCGAGGCGGCGATGGTCGCGGCGAGTTCGTGCGGATGGATGCGCCGTCGCAGCTCCCGATCCACGGCTTCGAGCTCACGTTGCGACCACTCGGAGCGGCGCCCGACAAGGGCGTGGCGCCCGCCGAGCTCTGGCTGGCGACCCACGACCGCGTGATCCACGTGACCCTGCCCGACGACGCGTGGAAAGTGCCCGGCGCGCGCTTCGAGATCGCGCTCGGCACACCGATTCGCGACGACTGCCTGGCTCTGGTGACCGAGCGCGCCCAGGGCGGCGGCACCGATGCCCGCGTGACCTTCGCCGAGCTCACCGCCAAGACCGAGTTCGATCAGAACACGGTCGACAGCTTGGTGGGCGCACTGGCCGGGGGCGGGCCGCGGGCCGAGGCGGCAGCCGACGCGCTGCGCGCGCTGGGCGCGGCGGCCGTCGAGCCGATTCAGCAGGCCTTCGACACCCTCGACGAAGGCGGGCGCCGGGTCGCGTTGGCGGTGATCGATCAGTCGCCGTGCGCGGCGGGTGTTCCCCTCTACCTGCGGGCGCTGACCGGCCCGTTTCCTGCGCAGCGCCGTCACGGTCGCGACCGACTGCGCCGCTGTGGCGACGCCGCCGCCGACGCGCTGGAGCACGCGCTGGTCAAGGCGCCGCGGCGACTTCGTCCGCTGCTCGCGTCCGAGCTCTCGCTGGTCGCGCCCGAGCGGGCGGTGCGATTGGTGGTGCCGATGCTGCCCAGCGCAGACCCGCCGGGGCGCAGGCTCTTGCGCAAGGCGCTGGGCTGGGCCACGCGGGACCCCAAGGCGGTGAAAGAGGTGAAGCGTCTGCTCACCGACCCGTCGTTGCCCGAGCTCGCGACCCTCGATCTGCTCCGCGCCCTGGGCGATCGCGCCTCCGCCTACGTGCCCGAGTCGTCCGCGGCCCTCTTGCGCGTCGCCAAGCCCGGCGCCGACCTTCGCACGCGTTACCTGGCGCTCGGCCCGGCGGCAGCGCTCTCGGAGCGTGACCCGGGGGCGCGCGCCCTGCTCGCGCGGGCCATCGTCTCCGATCCCAGCCATCACGTCCGCGCGGAAGCGGTGCGACGCGTGCCCCGCGTCGACAAGTTCCAGCCCGAGCTGGTGAAGGCTCTAGCGGATCCCGAAGTGCGCGTGCGCGAGGCAGCGCTCGAGATCGTGACCAAGCCCTCGGGGGCGTTCGCCGCCGACCCGGCAACTCGGCTGCTCCGCTCCGATCGCTGGCCGATGATCCGTGCCGCCGCGGCGGTCGCACTGGCGAAGCTCGGGACGAGCCCGGTGGTCGACGCTGCGCTCGCCCAGGCACTCGACGACGAGTCGGCCAAGGTCCGGGCACCCGCTGCCATCGCCCTGGGCGAGCGTCGTGCCACCGAGCACGCCGAGGCCGTGCGCGCCCGCCTGGAAGATCGCGACGAAGCCATCGACGTCCGCGTGTCGGCGGCGCTGGCGCTCGGGTTGATGTGCGACGGCGGTTCGGTCGACGCGCTCACCGAGCTCGCGCTGACGCTTCGAGATCCTGGGGCGAGCCCCGAGGCGCGCGCGCTCGGTCCGGTGGCGCTCGGCGCCCTGTCACGCCTGCGGCCCGCCGACTTGCAGAAGCGGCTGCGCCCGCTCACCCAGAGCGGCGCTCCACCGGCTGTGCGGCGCGCGGCCGAGGCTGCCCTGGCCTCGCCGCCGACCTGCGGCGCGCGGACCCGCGGCCGGAACTGAGGGCAGAGCTGACAGCCGAGCGGGCCTGGTGGTACTTAGCCGGGCATGACCCAGTCGTGGACTCTGGTCACTGGTGCATCTGGCTTCGTCGGCTCGCGGCTGGTGCGCGCGCTGGTCGAGCGCGGCGAGCACGTCAAGGCGCTGGTTCGACCCGGCTCGAGCCTGCGTCACCTGGCCGACCTGCCCAGCGAGCGCTGCAAGCTGGCCTTCGGGGACATCACCGTCGAGCACACCGTGTTCCGCGCCCTGGCCAGCTGCGACCGGCTCTACCACGTGGCCAGCAACTTCAAGATGTGGGATCCCGATCCCGACACCATCTTGCGCCCGGCCATCGAGGGCACGCGCGCCACGCTCGAGGCTGCGCGCCGGCGCGGCATCCAGAAGATCGTCGTGACCAGCAGCGTTGCCGCCATGGGCTCGACGCGCGCCGCCGAAGAGATGGACGAGACCCACGAGTTCAACCTGCAAGATCCAGAGGCCTACGTGCTGTCGAAGTACGAGGCCGAGCGCGTCGCGCTCGAGGCCGCCGACGAGGGTCAGCCGATCGTGGTGGTGCGCCCCTCGGCCATCTACGGCCCCGGCGACTGGAAGCCCACGCCCACCGGGCAGAGCCTGGTCGACTACCTGAAGACGCCGCCCTCGCTGAGCATCCCGGTCACCGACGGCGGAATCAGCGTGGTCGACGTGGACGACGTGGTCGAAGGCCACATCGGCGCGATGGACAAGGGCGCCATCGGCGAGACGTACGTTCTGGGTGGAGAGAACATCACCTATCACCAGTTGATCGACACCCTGGCAGACATCACCGGGCTGGCGCTGCCGGGTCGGGTGCTCTCCGAGGGCATGATCGGCCTGGTCGGCAGCTTGATGGAGCTCAAAGCCAGCTGGTTCGGTGGGGATCCGAAGCTGACCCGAAAGCTCGCCCGCGACTACGCCTGCGCGTACGTCTGGGTCACGAGCGAGAAGGCCGAGCGAGAGCTGGGCTACCAGCACCGGCCGGCGCGGCAAACGTTGGCGCGAGCGGTTCGTTGGTACCTCGAGCGCGGGTACGTGCCCGAGAAGGCCGCCCGGCGCGTGCGGTTGGAGCTACGCACGACGTGAGCGCGACCGACGCGCGCGCTTCCGGCGGCCATGCGCTGGCGGTCGCCACGCTCGGCTCGGCCGTGATCGTCGTACCCGCCGCGTTGCGAGCGTCTGCGGGCGGCGCGGGGCTGGCCATGGCCTGGCTCGCGCTGTGGGGCTCGGCGGCGCTGATGATCGCACCGGTGGCGGGGGCGTATCGCGTCGCGCGGCCGCTCTCGCCCCTCGCCTTCAGCTTGCCGCTGGGCCTCGCCCTCGCCCTTGGTCCGCTGATGGTCTTCGCGCGCGTGCTGAAGACCGCCACGCACCATCGCCCGCTCGGCGCCGCGACCTTCGCGCTCGTGGCGGCCCTCTTGATCCTCGGCGCGACCGCGGGGTCGGCACGCGTGATCGACTGGTCTCGAGCGCGCGACGGAGCGCTGTCCAAGCTTCCCCACGTGCTCGCCGCGCTCGGGCTCGCGCTCGGAGCGCTGCTCGCGATGCCCGCGCTCGGCAGCGAGCTTCGCGCGGCGATGCTCGACGGCGCGCTGGCGGTGGCGGTGGTGGCCGTCGCAACCTGGGTCCCAGAGCGGCCGGCCCTCGCCCGCGCGGGCCTGGTGCTCTGGCTGGTGGTGGTTGCGTCGGGGCTGGGCCTGGGTCTGTCGGCGCCCGAGACCCGCACTGCGCTCGCCGACCGCTCGCCGGTGCTGCTCGGACTGTCAGGTTGGCTCAGGCCCTGAGCGTCCGTTGACGAGGTGGGGCCTGGCCCTTACCTTCAACGGACCATGGGCGCATCGCGCGTCGGCTTCGATCTACTTCGTCGGCTCGCGCTCCTCGCCGCGTTCGTGCTCGCGCTCTTCGTGGGTGGCAGCGCCGCGGCCGAGCCGCCGCCCGCGGGCGGGCCGGTTCGCATCGGTGTGACCGCTGCCGCGCCTGCAGCGGCCGAGCCCGAGCGCGCCGGCCCCGACGCCGAGACCCATGCGCCACCCGCCGATGCGCCTCGGGTGGACGGAAAGCTCGCGATCCCGCCGCCCCCGGCCGGCTTCAAGGTCCACGACGCGGGTTGGATCAAGTTCGCCTACGAGCCCGGCCTGCGCGAGCGCGTGCAGCCGCTGATCGCTCAGGCAGATGCCACCCGCGCCGATCTGGTGCGGCGCTTCGGTCGGCCGGTGCTGAGCAAGGTCACGGTCTACGTCGCCCGCACCGCGGGTGAGATGGCGGGCCTGGCTCCCGAGGGCGCTCCGTTTCCGCGGTACGCCGCCGGCGTCGCGTATTCGGACATCGGCTACGTGCTCCTGACCATCCATCCCGTCGAGGTGAACGCCCGGCACGATCTGGGTGAGGTCTTTCGCCACGAGCTGGCGCACGTCGCGCTCCACGACGCGGTCGGCGGGCGCCCCGTTCCCCGTTGGTTCAACGAGGGCGTGGCCGTGTTCGTTTCGGGCGAGGGCTCCGTGACCCGCCTTCAGACCTTGTGGATGGCCACGGTCGCGAACGAGCTCTTGCCGCTCGGCCGCCTCGAGAAGACGTTCCCTACCGACGCGCTCGGGGTCTCGGTGGCCTACGCCCAGGCGGCGGACATCGTGCGTTACTTGGTCCGTCGCGAGGACCAGCAGCGGTTCATCGCGCTGCTCGAGCGCGTCCGAACGGGGAGCGAGTTCGAGCGCGCGCTCAACGAGTCCTACGGCGTCGATCTGGCCACCCTCGAGTTCGAGTGGCGACAAGACGTGTCGAAGCGGTACACCTTCTGGCCGGCCCTGTTCAGCGGCTCGGTGATCTGGGTCGGCGCCATCGGCCTCTTCGTCTGGGGCTGGCGACGGCGCAAGAAGCGGGCCGAGCGCACCCTCGAGCGCTGGGGCCGTGAAGAGGCCGCCGAAGACGAGCTGCGTCGCCGGCTGCGCGAGGCCGAGGCCGGTCGAGTGCGCATCGTGTTCGCGCGCGAGAGCCGCGCCGAGGTGGTCGCCATGAAGCCGCCCATCGAGGACCACGAGGTGCCCCGGGTCGAGCACGACGGCGACTGGCACACGCTGCACTGAGTCAGCGCGTCGCGCGCTGCTCGGCGCGACGTGTCTCGTCGACGACGCGCTCGAAGACGCGCCGCACCACGTCGGGGGTCAGCGGCGGGCGGGCGCGCTGGCACAGCCGTAGGAAGATGGCGCGCTCCCGCTCTGGATCGTAGACCGGCAAGCCGCTTGCGCGCTTCAGCTCACCGATGCGCAGCGCGACCGCGAGGCGCTCGGCCAAGAGATCGAGCAGGCGGTCGTCGATGCTGTCGATCTGCTCGCGCAGCGCCGGGAGTGTGGCCGAGTCATCCACGCTCGCATGCTAACCCGAAAACCGGGCCGGTCGTCACTTGACCGACGTCGGGCAGCCGGCGACCACCTGCACCTGGAAGACGTTGCCGCTCTTCAGCTCGGCGCAGGCGGCGCCGTTCAGCTCCAGTGTCTTTTCCGACGTCCAGCTCCACCCGTCGGTGGGGTTCGACTGGACCAGCTTGGTGTCGAAGTAGACGTTCACCAGGTTCTTGTCGGGCGGCGCCTGACCCAGGTCCACGGTGCAGCTGATCGCCACCTTGATCCCGATTTCTTGCAGCGAGGCGGTGAGCTCGGGCTCGTCTTGCACCGGGTAGTAGTACGGGAGCGTCGGCTTGGCCGTGCCGCCCGCGGTGGCCACCTCGTTCAGCACGTTCGCGTAGACCTCGGCGCCGGGCATGCCGATCACGTAGGTCCTGATGCCTGCGGCGTAGAGCTGGGTGACCGCGTCGACCGTCGCCTGCCGATCGACGCAGTAGAGCTGTCCGTCCACGACCCACTTCGGATCGCAGCAGTTGATGGGCTCGACGCATTTGGTGTTCGGATCGAGCATGGCGCCCTCGATGTTCGCCATGCACTCCGAGGCCGGGCAGGTCGCGTTCGAGTTGCAGTTCGGCGCCCCGTCGGTGGCGAGCACCACGAAGGTCTTGCCGGGCAGGGCGGTCACGGTCTTGGTGATCGCTGCGATACTGCCCGAGGTCGGTGTTCCGCCCTCGGGCTGATAGGCCGCGAGCACGGTCAGCAGCTTCTTGAGCACCGGGCCATTCAGTCCCTGTTGCCCGAAGCTCGGCGGGTCACCGTCCTGGGTCGGGAAGATCTCTTTGCCCGGGTTGCAGCCCTCGACCGTGCCGCCGGGCATGGGAAAGACCGCCGCGCCGTAGCGCAAGCGGTGCCCGACCGAGCGCAGCACCTTGGCGATCGCGATCCGCGCGCTGATGTACTTGTTGTACGTGCTCTTGGGCAGCGAGTCGCTCATGCTGCCCGAGCGGTCGACCACGAAGAACACGTTGGGCTTCTCGATCACCACCGGGATGACGGTGTTGCCGCACAGACCGTCGGCGTCCGGCGAGGGCGGTCCGTCGGGCACGGCCACGTCGAGCCCTCCGGCATTGCCGCCGCCGCCGCTTCCACCACTGCCACCCCCGAACGGATCGGGGCGGTCAGCCGAGCTGCAGGCGTGGCTGGCCGCCAAGAGCCCCGCCACCAGTGCCGCCAGAAGCTGTCGCCGCACCCGGCCAGCATAGCAGGTCGCCCTGCCCGCGCCGGAGCGCCTGGTATGCTGCCACGGTGGCCCTGCGACGCGCACCGCCCGCCATCGTGCCGCTGGCGACGGCGCTGGTCGTCGGCGGAGCGCTGGCCGGCGGGTGCCGCGAGCCCACCCAGATCACGGTCGTGCTCAGCACCGACGTGGACTGCCCGCGGGTCGTCGAGACCACGTTGGGTGTGGGGACCCTCTCGAACGTGAACGACAAGCCGCCGGCGTCGGGCCGGAAGGGCTGCAAGACCGCGAGCGGTCGCATCGGCTCGCTGGTGGTGGTGCCGAGCGGCGACGACCACGCTGAAGTCGCGCTGCTAGCCGTGATGACCGTGGACCAAGCTCAGGTCTCGACCTGCGACCCGCTGACGCCAGGGCCCAAGTGCGTGGTGGCGCGGCGAGCCCTGCGCTACGTGCCGCACACCCCGCTGACCCTGCCCATCGAGCTCAGCACCAGCTGCTTGGGCGTGAAGTGCCAGCCTGACGAGACGTGCTTCAAGGGGCTGTGCGTCAGCGCGAAGATCCCCGACCCCGAGCAGTGCACCGATCCCGCCGCGTGCGTGCCCAAGCTGCCGAGCGTGGACGGTGGCGCCGACGCGAGCGCCGACGCCGCCGACGCCGCGGGTGACGCCGATGCGGGCGCGGACGCGGGCGCGACCGACCCCGATCTGGTTCTGCACTTCGACTTCGACGCAGGCGCCTTGATGGACAGGTCCGGATACGGAAACCTCGCTATGCCGACGAACGTCAAGTTCCTGGGGGGGGCGGGGCGCAACGGGAGCGGCGAGATGGTGTTCAACGGCACGAACGCTTCGCAGGTCATCGTGCAGCCCTCGGCGGCGCTGGCCACCGTGCAATCGGCGACGGGCATGACCTTCGCGGTGTGGGTGAAGCCCACGGGGAACGCCGGCGCGACCGGGGGCTACCTCTTGCACCTGGACAACGACCCCGACCTCTACTTTCGCCTCGCGCCGAGCTCCGTGCTGCCCACGGCCACGGTGGGCATCAACGGCGTGAACTGGACCTCGCTCCCGATGGGCGCCTACACGCACCTGGCCATCACCTATCAGAAGGGTGCCGCGGTGACGCTCTACGTGAACGGCGCGCCGAAGGACACGAGCGGCACCGCGAACCCCGCGAATTTCACCTTCAACGGGTCAGTGATCATCGGAGATGGATTCGTGGGCGCGCTCGACGAGCTACGCCTGTATCGCAAGGTGCTTCCCGCCTCGGCCATCGCCGCGCTCGCGCAATGACTGAAGCGCCCGTCGCGGCGCCGCGTTATCGTGGCGCCGTTGTCGCGTGACCGCCTCGTCCAGCGCCTGATCGGAGCCATCGCCATGCTGGCGTGTCTCGCGCTGCTGGCGCGCGTGGTGGACGTCGGGCTCAGGCCGCATCCCTTTGCGCTGTGGGCCCCCCCGCCGCCGGCCGAGGTCGAGGAGCGGGACGCCGAGATTTCCGTGACCGTCACCGGGCCCGACGACGCACCGATTTCGGGCGCCGAGGCTCGCGTCTTCTGGGAGCGCGGCAATCGCTTCTACCTGGCGGGCACCGGCCGCAGCGATCAGACCGGCAGCGTGAAGATCGCGGGGCTGCCCCGGGGTGCGGCGTGGGTCGTGGTCGACGCCGCCGGCCACGCGCGAGCATCGACGCGTCTGGTGCTCGACGCGGGAGTGCGAGTCGCCACGTTGAAGCTCGAGCGGGCCTCGAGCCTGAAGGTCACGGTGAGCGACGAAGAGGGCGCGGCGATCCCTCGTGCCACGGTGCTGGTCACGTCCGGCGATCCCCTGCCCTTCGGCGCGCTGAGCAACGATGCGGGTGTCGCCTCGTTCGGCCGGCTGCCGCGCGCGCCCTGGACCGTCAAGGGGTCGGCTCCGGGCTACGAGTCGGTCACGCAGTCGGGAGTGACCGCCGACGTCACGCTGTCGCTGCGTCGCCTGGCCTCGCTCGAGGTGCAGGTGCAGAACGCCGACGGGTCGCCAGCGGGCGGCGCCGAGGTCGCGATCACCGGGTCGACGCTCTGGCCCGCGCGCCGCGCCGAGACGAACGCCGCCGGCGTGACCAAGATCTCGGGCTTGGTCGCCGGCCATTTCGACCTTCGCGCCACCAAGGGTGAGCAGGTGAGCGAGACGCTCTTCGGCTACGAACTGGCTCGCGGAGCGCACGCCAAGCTCACGCTGAAGCTCGGCCCCGGACGGATGGTCGCCGTGTCGGTCACCGACGACGATGCCGACCACCCGTCACCCGTGGGCAACGCCGACGTCGTGCTCTCGGAGGGTGGTCTCAGCTCGTTCCCGATCGAAGGCCGCACCGCCGGCGACGGAAGCGTGGTGCTCGGCCCGATCTCGGCGGGCGCCGCCGCGGTCTCGGCCAGCGCCGAGGGCTTCGTCACGCGTCCGGCCGTCGCCGTGCCCGAGACCCTCGAGGGTCCCGTCCAGATCCAGCTCATGCGCGGCGCCACCCTCGAGGGCGAGGTCGTCGACTCGAAGGGCAAGCCGGTGGACGGCGCGTCGGTCGAGGTGATCGGGATCGATCTGTTCGGGCTGCCGGTGGCGGACTCGCCGTCGAGCATGGCGTTCCGTCGCACGCACTTCGAGTGGGCGCTGGCCGGGCCGCGCCCGCTCATTCCTGCCGGTGAGCTGGGCGTGATGCCGGGCCCGATACCGCCCATTCCCCGCGGCGTGGGCTCGCCCGAGCCCACGGGCACGCCGCCGCCCGCCATCGACCCTTGGGTCACGCGCCTGGACGGCAAGTTCGAGGCGCACCCGGTCACGCCGGGGCGCGTGCGCGCGCTGGTGCGCCACCCGGCTTATGTCGAGGGCATCAGCGATCCGGTGACGGTCGGCCCCGGAGGGCGCGCGCAGGTGAAGGTGGTGCTGCTCGCCGGCGGAGCGATCGAAGGGCGAGTGGTCGACGCGGCCGGGCGCGGGGTCTCCGGCGCGCGGGTCGATCTCACCGCGACCCGCGGCACGCTCGAGCGCACCACCCTCACCGCCACCGACGGCAGCTTCGCCTTCGCCTCGGCCCCGGAAGAGGTGATCTTGTCCGTGGCGCGTCCGGACGATCCATCCAAGCTGGTGGTGCGCAAGGCTGTCGAGGTGCCCGAGGGCGGTCGCACCAACGTCACCATCGAGCTGCCCGCGCCCCGGGACTCGATCACGGTCACGGTGCTCGACGACTCCAGCCGGCCGGTGGACGCGGCCCAGGTCGCGGTGCTCTCTCTCGACCCTAACTCTCCGTTGCGTCAGACGGTGTTCACCTCGAGCGAGGGGCGCGTGACCATCGCCGACGCGCGGGGGCTCGAGCTGCGAGTGGTGGTCGAGGCCCCGGGGTTCGGGGTGGCGGTGCGCCAGCTCGACAAGGCGGGCGAGAAGCTCGAAATCAAGCTCACGCGCGGGGTGCTGGTCGAGGGTCGAGTGACCACCGTACGCGGCCGGCGCAGCGTCGAGGGTGCCAGCGTGACGCTGGTTTCCGAGGGCCGACGTTTCGTGGCGCTGACGGACAAGGACGGCATGTATCGCATCAAGGACGTGGCCGTGGCTCCGGTGCACATCGTGGTGTCGCACCCCGAGCTTGCCACCGCCGAGGCCACCGCGACCGTGAGCGCGACCGGTCGTGCGGATCGTGCCTTCGAGCTGCCGACCATCGATCTGAGCGAGGGCGGCGGCATCGAGGGCGTCGTGCTCGACGCCGCGGGCAAGCCGGTGCGGGGCGCGCGCGTCGCCGCGGGGGTGGTGCCGGCATACCTGCCCGCCGGAACGCTCCCGTCGGGCATGGCCACGTCTGACGCCAAAGGGCGGTTCAAGCTCAGCGGCGTCGCGCCCGGAAAGGTCGACGTCGAGGCCTACGCGCCGGACATCGGGCGCGGCATCGCGGCAAACGTGGTGGTGCAGTCGGGGCGCGACGTCACCGGAGTCACGCTGCGGCTCACCCACGCCGCCGGTGACGACGACCCGACGGTGAGCGGCAGCGTGGCCATCACCCTGGGCGAGCGTGGCAGCGGCGACGAGCTCGACGTGGTGGTCGTCCACGTGGCCGACGCCAGCGAGGCCGAGCGCGCCGGGCTCGCCGTCGGCGACGTGGTCCTGGCGGTGGACGGCCATGACGTCGTCGACATGCGCGACGCCCGCGCCCGGCTCAGCGGGCCGGTCAAGACCGACGTGGTGGTCGAGGTCGACCGCGGCGGCGGCAGCGTGAAGCTCCGGGTGTCGCGCGAGCAAGTGCGGCGCTGAGGGGTACGACGGCGGCGCCGGCCCGGCGCGACCCATGACGGTGATCAGTGTCGCGCGACGCGATCTGGGCGATGCTCGCGGGCTCCAGGTGCGATCCGGGGAGCAAGCGCAGGTGGGCAGCGGGCTCGGCCGACCGGGAGCGACCGAGCCTCGCCACCTCGCGGCTCTGAGCGCGGCTAGCTTGCCGCTCATCGCGCTGGTCCCAGGCGCACCGGAAGCGTTCGGCCTTCCTCGATGGCTGCTGATGGTTGCTTGCGTGTGCTTTGCGGCGGTTCACGGCACCGACTGGGTCTTCCCGGCGGCGAAGCTCGACGGCCGACGCGGGCTGATGCGGCTCGAGCTTCTCGGCTGGTGCGGCTTCGCGGTCGTCGCGCGGGGAGACGCCCCGATGGTCTGGGCGTACGTGTACTTCGCGGTTGCATTCGCAGCCCTGCGCTTCGGACGGGACGAGCAGACCGCAGGAGCTCTCTGCCTGGCTTGTGTCGGCGCGAACCTCATGCGGACCCCCGTCGACCGCGCGCTCCCGTCGGCCGCTCTCGCCCACTCCGTCGCGCCCACCTTGCTCTATTGGCTGCTCGGGCGCTACGAGGACCAAGCACGGCAAGAGCGCGCGCGCGTCGCGAGCCTCGTGGCCGCGGAGGCAGACGCCCGCACTCGGCGATTGCGCGTCGAGTTGGCTCGAGACGTACACGATGGGACGGGCGCGCTGCTGGCCGGCGCCGCGCTCCAGGCAGACTTGGCCCGGGAAGCGTACGCTCTCGACCCTACGCTCGCCGCGCGTGCTGCTCGCCGAGCCGCGACGCTCACCGCCCGCGCTGCGCTCGAGGTCCCAGCGCTCTCGCAGCACCCGCCCAGCTCGTGGGAGGAAGCCTGCGCGAGGCTGGGGGAGATGGCAGCGTTGATCGAGCCGTCCGCGCGCTGCCACTGGCAAGTGCTTCCCGGGGCGCCCCCGCCCAGCCTGGGAGCGTGGCGGGCGTTGCGGCGAATCTGCAGCGAAGCAGTCGGCAACTGCTCCCGGCACGCTCGCGCCCGAACCGTGACGGTCGACGTTGGCGTTCTACAGGGCCGGGTCGAGCTCTCGGTCGTCGACGACGGGATGGGCATGAGCAGGTCGGCTGTGGGTTTTGGGCAACGAAGCATCCGTGAGCAAGCTGCCGAGCTCGGTGGCAGGGCAGAGTGGATCGCCACCGAGGCAGGGACGACCCTGCGCGTGGTGCTGCCGCTCGACGGTGGAGACGCCGCGTGATGGGCGCGCGGCTCTCTCGGCCCGCGTTCGCGATCGGGGTGTTGTTCACCTTCGTCCCGATCTTGCCGGCGTTCGCCTCTTCCACCCACCTGAACGTCGTGGCGCGCGCGGGCATCGCCGCGGCGTGGGTGATTGGGGTATCGATCATCGACACGTTGGGCCGGCAGGGCAGTCGCCTAGGGGTGGTCGCCGCCGCGTGCCTTGCATTCGGCGCAGGCGGGTGGGTCGTGATCGACTCGGGCAAGCCCCACTCGTTCTACTGGTCGCTGTTCGTGCTCCCGATTTTCGCGCAAGCGCGCGGCTGTTCACCTAGCCGGCTCCTCTGGCTCGCGACGACGCTGGCGCCGCTGACGATTTGCGCCGTCTTCGCGGCTCGAGGGCGCGCTCTGAGCGCCCTTGCCGCCCCCCTGTCTCTGGCGGCCCTGTTTCCGATGCTCTACCTCTCGCTCGCCCGGCACGCCGCGCGGTTGGGCCAGCTGGCGCGAGAGCGCGAGGCGCGCGAGGCCGCGGCGCTCGGCGTTCGCGACGCGCAGTTGCGCCTTCGGGTGACCCGGGAGGCTTCCTCGGGCGCGGCCGCCGACATCGAGGCTGCTGCCGCTCTGGCAGCCCGCGCCGCATCCGCGCTGGAGGCCGGCGACGCGGAAGGCCCGTCGGTCCTTGCTCGAGCGCGCGCGGCGATCCGGGCAGCGGCCGCCTCGGTGCGCGAGTCGGTGTGGGGGCTGGATCCGTCCGCGGCGCGCTGGGACGCGATCGAGCCGAATCTTCGTCGCATGGTCGGCGACCTTGGTCCGCCCGGCTCGACGGTGGCGTTCAGCGTGCGAAGCGAGTCGTTGATCGCCAGCGAAGAGCGCGTGGGGTTGGTGCGTCGGCTCCGCGCGTCGCTGAAGGCAGCTGAAGGGCCCGTGAGGGTCGGCATCGCGGAGGCAGCCGGGCAGCTCGAGCTCGTCGTCGCGCCCGCAGGGCGGTGTCCATGAGCGAGGCGATCCGAGTGCTGGTGGTCGACGACGACCCCGACGTGCGCGAGTCGCTGGAGCAGCTCCTGCGTGTTGCCCCCAGCGTGGAGCTTGCCGGCGCGTTCGCGTGCGCGACGACCGCCGTGGAGGCCTGCCGCGCAGGGCTGGTGGTTGACGTCGCACTGGTGGATCTTGGTCTACCCGACCTGCCGGGCCACGAGTTGATTCGCAGCTTGCGATCGCTCTGCTCAGGTGCGGCCATCGTGGTGCTCACGGTCCACGAAGACCGCGAGAGCCTCTTGCGGGCCTTCCGAGCGGGTGCGACCGGCTACTTGCTCAAGGACACGCCCTTCGAAGATCTGATCGCACACCTTCGAGTCGCGCGCGCCGGCGGGGCACCCATGTCGCCGACCATCGCGCGTCGAATCGTCGACGAGCTCCGCCGCCCGCTCGCACACAGCCCGCTGACTTCGAAGGAGAGCGAGGTGCTCGAGCTCTTGACCCGCGGGCTTTCCTACGCGGAAACGGGGCGAGCGCTCGGCATCGGTGTCGGCACCGTGCAGAGCCACATCAAGGCCATCTACCGGAAGCTCGAGGTGTCGTCCAAAGCCGAGGCGACCGCCGAGGCCTACCGCCGCGGGTTGCTCCGCTGACCTCGCGCGCTCGCGGCGCCCCCCGTCACGGCGGACACTTCGCGACCACCTGCCCGCCCGGACAGGCGGCGGCTTGGCTGGCGCAGCTGCCGGTCATGTTGTTACACCGGCACGCCGAGAGCACGTTCGGCGAGCCCGGGATTGGACATTGATAGCAGCACGTATACCCGCCAGAACCGCAGGTCTGTCCGTTGCTCGCTGCGGGCCCCATCGCGCACTGGCAGCTCGTACTATCTTTCGTGCAGCTCCAGTTTCCAGACGGGGCACCGCCCGTACCGCCGGTTGCGCTGCCCCCCGAGCCCCCCGAGCCCCCGGTCCCACCCGAACCACCCGTGCCGCCGCCGTCAGCCGTTGCGGCGACGCAGTCCCCATCGCAGGAGTAGTACTTGTACGCCGTGTTCATGTCTCCCGCGTAGACGGCCTGTCCCGGGTACCCGAGGTATTTGCAGCACGCGTCGGGCGTGGGCCAGTTGGTGCTCGAGCCGCAGGTGGCCGGAATGCCCGCATAGCCGCAACAACTCGAGCCCGCGGAGTACCTGATGTCGCGATGGCCGGCTCCACAGATCGGCAGTCCGCCGGCGTCGCCACCTGAGGTATCGGCTGCCACGTCGGTCGACGCGTCGGAGCTCCCATCCGATCCGTCCGCGTCGGTCGACGCGTCGGAGCTGCCATCCGACCCGCCCGCGTCCACTCCCGCGACGCCGCCGCTGGTCACCGTCCCGCCGGTGCCTGCGCTGCCGCCGGCCGGGACGCCGCCGCCGCCGCCCGTGGCTCCCCCGAGCCCACCGCTGCCGCCCGCCGCTCCGCCCCCGGACGAGGTGGCTCCCGTGCCGCCGCCCCCTCCGCCCGATTCGTCCTCGGAGCTACAGGCGACCGCAACCACGAGAGCCACCCAAGCAATCGGACTTTGGCCACGCATGATCGCTCACGATCCCACGCGCCGACCGCCCATGGCCATCCCATGAACATGGGATGCTCCGCCCTGTCAGTCCACGAACATCAGGCTGAAGGTGGCCATCGGGCCGCTCAGGTTGCCGATGCCGACCCCACCGGTAGACGTGATGTCGGGGATGCCTGTCAGCTCGACCAAGCGCCCGCCGTATTCCCCGCCCAGGCTCTCACCGTCGAGCTCCACTTCGCGGAAGTTCTGGTAGTAGCCCGCTGTGGCGCGAAAGCCGAAGCGCGGTGAGAGCCAGAGCTGGAGACCTGCCTCTGCCCCTATGCCGACCGTCCACTCGCGCTTGATCTGCCCCGAGTAGAGGTCCTTCCACTTCACCCACGCCAGCTCACCCTGCACCGCCAGCGGAGTGATGACGAAGTCCAGACGAGGCAACGTGTGGAACACCATCTCGTATCCGATGGTTAGCGGGAAGTAGTTGATGTGATCGTCACGCAGGTACGAAAAGCCGACGTTCACGAGCGTCTCGCTCGGCCACTGGATCTCGGTTCCCATTCCCAGGTTGAAGTTGCCGCCGAAGGCGACCTTCTTCCCGAGCGGACCGCGATCATGATAGCGAGCCGTCGGCCCGACCATGGGGTGGAAGAACTCCGTGGGATACTGCTCCGCCACCGCGCCGACTGGCGCGTCTCCCATTCGGAACCGTAGCCTCGACGGGCCTTCTTCGCCGCCAGCGCCCAGCGAGACGACCTTGGCAAAGCCCAGGCGCTCCTCGTTTCCGTCCGGATCCCGTCGCACGACCACGAACGGCTGGGCGTAGCGCAGGTCGTCGCTCTCGCCGGCTGCGATCCCCACACCGCCCCCGGGCAGTGCAATCAGGCGCTCTACACGTCGGAACGCGGGAACCAGTCGGGTCAGCTCGACGGCGAGCTCGATGGTCGCGGCTCCCACGGCCTCGAACACGCGACACTTGGCGTGGGCTCCCTGGTCGGCTGCCGATTTCGCCTCGGACGCCACGGCGTCCGGGCACTCGGCCTTGCGGAGCTCTGAGCGCCTCCTGGTCTTCGACCAGTGCGACGAGAAAGCGTTGTGACGCGTGCCGCGCACGAGCGAACGAAACGACCCGTCAGCGTTCCGCTCGAACACCGCGATGCTGATCTCGACGTCGAGATCCAGCTCGTCGCCGTCCCACGCGGCTTCCTTTCGTCGGATCTGGGGGAGCAGCAGGAAGTCGAAGCACTTCTGCCCGTCGGCGCCCGCGTGCTCGGCATCCGAAGCGCTGATTCGCGAAGAATTGGCCCACTTGGCCCCCGATTCAGTCCCGTACTCGAGCTTCAGTCGGCGCAGCTCGGTTTCGAGCAAGGTGCGGAAGGCTCGCCGCGCGATGGCTTTGGTGTCGATGGTCGCCAGCACCGCGCGTTTCGGATCTCCGTCGTCTTCTGCGGCGGCGAGCTTGTCGAGCTCGGGCACGTCGAAGAGGAACGCGTCCACCCGCGCGAGCGGGTCCTTGCGCCGGCAAGCGACCGGCTTCGGCGACGGTTGCGGCGGCGCGACCGGGGCGACGCTCGGCGCTGGGGTCGCTTCCAGTGGGGGCACCCCCGCATCGCTCGGCACTTCGGGCTCGGCAGAAACGCCGGCGTCAGGCCCGGCGAGCGGCGCTTCACTCGCCGGCCCTTCGGCGAAAAGCGGTGGCGCGACCAGCAATGCCATGGCGCCCGTGAGGACCGCCGCCTTCGTGAACCGAGACCACGCGCACCCAGTCGACATCTGACCGGCGATCCGAACAGCACGCGGGGTCTACGACCATCCCATGGCCATGGGATGGGGGGCGCATTGCAGGGGACGCTTCGAGTGAAGAAGGGCCGGCACTACCCCGGGATCTCGGGCTCGACCAGAAGCGCGAGGAGCTGGAGCGACTCCTGCCAGCCGAGGTAGCAGGCCTCGGTCGGGATGACCTCTGGGATGTTCTCTTGCAGCACGTCGAGCTCGGTCCCGCAGGACACCTTCTTCAACGAAACCGTCACCCGCATCTCGCCGGGCAGGTTCGGATCGTCGAACCGATCGGTATGCACGATGCGCTCGTTCGGGACCAGCTCGAGGTACTCGCCGCCGAACGAGTGACTGCCGCCGCTCGACAGGTTGGTGAACGTCATGCGGTAGGTCCCGCCGACCCGTGCGTCAATCGAGTGCACACGGCCAGTGAAGCCGTGGGGCGGCAGCCACTTCGCCATCGCATCGGGATCGAGGAAGGCACGGTAGACGCGCTCGGGTGGTGCACGGAAGACGCGGTGGAGGCGGACGGTGCCGGCGGCCATGGCGGCAGCGTATCAGCGAACGCGCACTCGGGTCAGTACACCGCCCACGTCACCTCGCAGTGGCCCGCGTTGCACACCGCGTTGGCCTCGGCCGGGTACGAGGGCGCGCACTCCGGGCAGCCCGTGCCCGGGTCGCACACCGTTGCGGAGAAGTCGGCCTCCTTCGAGGTGTTGATGGCGACGAGGTGCGCCTGATCGACTGGGCCACCGCACTCGCAGCACGCGTTGGTCCGAATGCGGCAGTCGCCATCGACCGCGCACGCCGTGGAGGGGTGCTTCGCCAGATCGACCAGCTTGCACTTCGCCGAAGCGCAGGTCGCCACGAGGCGCGAGTCCTGGACCATGTAACAAGCCGGGCACCCCCAGCTGTCGCCGCACGTTGCGCTCTGGTACGCCGCCGCGCGGTCCTCGTTCAGGGCCACGATGTCCTCGCGGGTGGCCGCGCCACACTGTCCGCAGCAACTGGCCGGGCGCACCACGCAGTCCGACGGCAGCTGGCACGCGTCGTAGCTCGGGCCCGCGTCGGTGCCGCCGGCGCCGTCGAGCGAGGTGCTGCCGCCGCAGGCGGCGAACGGGAGCGCGGCGACTGAAACGAGGACCACTGCGCGGACGGAGTGAGTCATGCTCGCTCGCCGTGCATGGGGCGTGCCCGCGGCGGGCGCTGCAGGGGCTGGCGCTTCCCGCCGCAGAAAGCGCGCTGGGCGCCGGCGTCAGGGCAGAGCTTGCGCGAAGGTGCGCTCGCGCCGGGCGGTTGGCGCTCGGCGTTTCGGCTGCTACACCCGGCGTGCGACCACCACGAGGAGCGTGCCATGGCGAGCGGGTGGGCCCGTGACGGGGCCGTGCAAGAGCAGATCGACGCGACCGTCGAGAGCGAGATCGGCCGCATTCGGAGCCGGCGGCCCACCACCGAGAGCCTCACGCACTGCGAAGACTGCGGGGACGAGATCCCCGCAGCGCGGCGCCAGGCCGTGCCGGGCGTGCGCCGCTGCATCCCCTGCCAAGCCGAAGACGACGCGCAACATGGCGCTCGCAGCCTGTACAACCGGCGTGGCAGCAAGGACAGCCAGCTCAAGTAGTCGCGCCCGCGCTCGTCGCGTACCATCCACCGCGTGGCACGTGCGCGCGACATCGCCCGCTCCGCGCTGACCTGGGCGGGCTTCGCCGGCGTGGTGCTGGTCGGCGTGCCGCCCATGGTGCTCGGGTACCCCCTGGTGCTGGTAGACCCGAATCGCGCGATCTCGGACTGGTACTTTCGGCGGATCGCCCGCGTGCTGATGGGCGAGCCCGAGCTCACCGAAGGCCTGGGCGAGCGAGACACGCTCGACCTTGCCGAGCGGGTGCACGCGCGGATGCGGGCGGCGCTCGCGGAGATGGAGCCGTCGTGACCAGCTCGACGCCGCTCGATTGTCCCGTCTGCAAGCGTCCGCTGGCCGAGCTCACCCACGAGCAGAGCGCGCTTCGGCGGTGCGAGGCCTGCGGTGGCGTCTGGCTGACCTCCGGGCAGTCCCGCCGACTCATCGATGGGGCGCTGACCGCCGAGGAACGCAAGCTCGCGCGCGAAGTCACCCGACGGTCCCGGCCTCGGCAACGCGGTGGCGCATACCGAACCGTTCCACGGACCGAAGGGGTCGAGCGGCCTTGCCCGACCTGCGACACAGCCCTCGCCCAGAGCACCGTGGACCCGCTGGGAGTGGTGGTCGATCGCTGTGACTTGCACGGAACGTGGTTCGACGCCGGTGAGCTCCGGGTCGTCGCGCAGTGGTTCGAGCTGCGCGCGGATGGGCTGAGCGAGGACCTGGCCCAGCTCGCGCTTCTGCTTCGGCGGGGCGCCAAGCGCCCGAGGCGCCGGCCGAAGGCTCGGTGACCGTCACCTGGCCTTGGCGGTGAGCGAGAGCTCGATGGGCGCTTCCTTCGCGACCTTCTGACCCAGGTCGCTGAGCGTTTTCTGCGCCAGCTTGCCGAACAGCTCGCGCGGGCGCACGTCGTGGGCCTCCAGATCGACCACCACCGGAGCCGTGGTCTTGATGGTCACCGCCACGAGCTTGTCTGCGTCGTACTTGAATGTCGCCTCGACCTTGGCCTGCTGCTTCACCTTGCGCTGGTGCACCCTGAGCTCGCCCTCGACCGTCGCGGTGATCTTGCGCTCGGCGCCGGCCAGCTTGCTCACGTCCGTCGCCGAAGCCTCGACCACCCGCTCGATGCGGAACTGCACCCAGCGGTTCAGCTCGCGCTGGTCGGCGGGCGCATCGGGCGAGATCTCGAGCCACGCCTTGGCGTGCTCGTTCTGCTTGTCGCTCTTGGTGCGCTCACCGAAATCCGACTTCTCGTCCTGCCGCTTCTGCTGATAGAGCGTCAGCTTGTCGAGGTCGATCTCGATCAGGCCGGTCGTCTTGTTGATGTCGGCCGGGTCGATGTAGAGCTCACCCTTGGCGCTGTCGGCGGCGTCGCCATGGATCTTCTCGACCGGCGCGTTCATCGAGAACGTGACCTTGCTGCCGGTCGCCTCGATGGCGAACGGCTTTGCCGTCTCGCTGCGGCGCTCGGCCGGGGCCAGCGCAGAAGCGCTGGGGGCGAGCGGGGCGGCGGGCTTGCTCTCGCAGCCGATCAGGGTGGAGAGCAGCAGGGCAAAGAGCGCAGGCGAACGCATGCCGCTAGTACGTCGGGCCGGGGAGGGGGTTTCGGTCTGCCCCGTTTTCTGGCCGCCCTGGGCCCGGCGCGGCAAGATCTCACCGTGGAAAGCTTGCGCGCTGAACGTGTGGTCATCGCCCGGAGCGTGCTCGAAGACCCGCCCAGCCGAGCCCGGCTCGACGCGATGCTGCCTCGGGTCGAGTCGGGCCGCGTCGACGTGCTCGACGACGAAGCGGTCGAGCGGCTGCTCGCCGATCTCGGCCCGCGCGCCGGCCGGCCACGGGGCGGGCTCGACGGGCGGGGGCGCGACAAAGAGCTCGTGGCCTTCGCCCGCTTCGACACGGCCCACGACGTCTTCCCGGGCTACTCGTGGCGCGAGGTCCGCAACGGTCGCGCGCAAGCCCAAGAGCACGGCGTGCTCTGCCAGACCGCCATCGAGATCCAGTCGGTGGTGGGGTGCCCCTTCGACTGCGCGTACTGCCCGTACACCTCGTTCGTGTGCATCCGCCTCGACGTCGAGACCTTCGTCGATCGCGTGGAAACGCTGGTCCGCGCGCGCCCGAGCCAGACGCTGTGGAAGCTGAACAACCGAAGCGACACCCTGGCGCTCGAGCCCGAGTACGGCCTGGCGGCGGCCCTGGTGCAGCGCTTCGCCAAGATCGCAGGGCCCACCTTGCTGCTCTACTCCAAGGGCGACAGCGTCGAGCACCTGCTCGATCTCGACCACGCGGGGCGCACCGCGGCGTCGTTCACCATCACGCCCGAGCCCATCGCCGATCTGATCGAGCAAGGCGCGCCCTCGCCCGCGTCGCGTATCGACGCGCTCGGAGCCATGCACCGCGCCGGCTACCCGACCCGCGTGCGCTTCTCGCCCATCGTGCCCATCGCGGGCTACCGCGACGCCTATGCCGAGCTCGCGCAGCGCATCGCCCGCGCCGGGAGCCCCGAGCTCTTCACCTTCTGGACCTTGAGCATGATCGAGCTCGCCGAGCTGCCGCGGATCGTGCCGCTCGGCCTGCTCGACCGCCGGGCGCTCTCGGAAGCACGCGCGGCAGAAGAAGAGCTGCGCGGCGACAAGGGCGCGCCATTTCCCGAGCCGACGCGCGCCCGGATCTACGGTGAGATTCACGAGATCATGCGCGCGCACCTGCCGGCGACTCGGGTCTCACTCTGCCTCGAGTCCCCCGAGGTGTGGACGCGTTTCGCGACACCCGACGGGGTGCCCTCGGTCGGCAGCGTGCAGCCGCCGCGCGAGGCCGGGGGCTTCGTCTGCAACTGCGGCCCCCGGGCCACGCCCGCGCTCATCCGGCTCGGCGGGCGGGCGGGGTAGCCCCGCTCAAAGCGGCGCGAAGCTGGACCACCGTCGACTCAGCGTCAGCGAAGCCATCCACCAGTGGTAGTGCCGTGTGCCCTCGACGTCGTCGCCCCACGGTTTCGCGCTGACGTCCACCGACAGCCACTCATGGTCGGTCACGCGCCCATCGACCCGCGCGCTCAGACCTCTGGAGATCCCAGCCCAGAGCTCGACGCTGGACCACCTCCGGCCGAGGAGCGCCTCGAACGGCGTCGGCTCGTTGCCACGAATGAAGCCCTCCCCGGTACCGACCGCCCACACCAGACCAAGCCCCGTGCGGCTCAGGCGAAGCGTGGGGAGGACGGGCAGCGCGACGAACCCAGCCTTCCCCTCGTCGCAGTCGCCGCAGGGGTTCTGGTAGGCCACGCCGTCGCTCTCGTACCGCGGGCGGAAAGAACCGAAAGAGACCGTGGCGCCCACGTCGATGGCGGTGCGCCCTGGCAGGAAGCGCAGCATCGCGCCGATCGAGCCGCCGACGCGCGAGTCGCCCAGCTGGGGATCGAGCGTCGCCGGATCGCCACCCACGATCGTCTCATCGGGATCGGGTCGACTCGGCGGCGAGCGAGACTCCCAGCCCAAGCGGCCTCGCAGCCCTGCGGCCAGCCACTCGGTGAAACCCACCTGGCCCTGCGCGGCGAGCCAACCGCCCCGAGTCCGGAAGGGATCCGCCGGACTGTCACCGCCGGGCGTCTCGATCAGGACCACGTTGCTCTCGGTGTAGTCGGCGGCGCCGACGGACAGACCTATCTCCTGCACGCCCAGGGCGCGGGCCGGCTCGAGCGGTGGCGGGTGCGCCTGGGCGAGCGCATCGTCGGATCCGACCGTCAATGTCGCGCACGACGCCAGCCACACGGTCGACCTGATCGAAGAGGAACGCCAGCCCAGCATCGCGGAAGAGCCTACCAAGAGGTCGCACGACCAGCGAGTTGCCGTCTGCGGCGGACCGCGCGAGCTGTCTCCGCGGGCCCCCTGGGCCGCGTCTTGACGTTACGTGATCGGTATGACAAGTTCATACCGTGGCCCGAAGCGCAGAGAAGCTTGCGATCAGCCTGGACCGAGACCTGCTGCGACGCGCCGAGCGCTTGCGTGAGGTGACTGGCGAGTCGCGCAGCGCGCTCGTTGCTCGTGCGCTGCGGCAATTCCTTCGAACCGAGGAGTTGGAGCGCCAGGTCCGCGAGTACTCGGAAGCATACCGACGCGTCCCCGAGACCGCCTCGGACGTCCGCGAGGCGAGGGCCCTCGCGCGGCGGTCTTTGGCGCAGGCCGACTGGGACGATTCGTGAGGCGTGGCGAGGTTTGGTGGGCGCGCTTGGACAAGAAGCGCCCGGTGGTTCTCGTGTCGCGGGAAGAGGCGTACGCCGTACGCGCGCTCGTGATCGCCGCGCCCGTGTCCACGGCGATTCGTGGGTTCGCGGTGGAGGTTAAGGTCGGGCCGGGCGAAGGCTTGCCCCGAACCGGCGTGGTCAACTGCGACTGGCTCGTGACCGTGCCCAAGATCGATCTGCTCGAACGGGCAGGCAAGCTCTCCGCGGCGAAGGTCCGCCAACTCGACGATGCTCTGCGTTTCGCGCTCGGCCTGGAGGCATGAGACCGCGGGCAACGAGAGCCCGCCAGCACAGCGCGCGCCAAGCAAGGTCGCCGCGCGCGACCCTGCTTGCCCGTGCGAGTCGCTCACCCCCCTGGCTTGGGCTCGGTGCTCTTCCAGGCCGGCAACTCGCGGATCCGGCCGAACCACGCCCTCAGGTGGGTGTACGGATCGAGCGGAGCGCCGCTCGGCACCGCGTACGTGAGCGAAGCCGCAACGCTCAGATCCGCGATCGTCATGCTCGAGCCGACCAACCACTCGCTCTTGCCCAGGTGCGCGTCGACCACCTTGGCCGAACGCTCGTAGCGGGTCAGCGCCTCGGTGATCGCCGACTCCGAGGGCTCGCCCATGCCCATCATGGGCTTGAGCAGCTTCTCGAAGGCCAGCGTGCTGAGCGGCGCAGAGAAGTGCTCGGCGTCCCAGAACTGCCAGCGCGCCACGTCGGCGCGGGCGCGCTCGCCCTCGGGCACGAGACCCGGCTTCTTGCTCGCGAGGAACTGCATGATGGCGCGGGACTCGGTCAAGACGAAGTCGCCGTCGACCAGTACGGGGATGCGCCCCGCCGGGTTCACCTTCAGGAACTCGGGGCTGCGCAGCTCTTTGAAGTCCACCGCGACCGATTCGATGGCGATCCCGAGATGCTGGGCGACCAAAGCGGGGCGGCGGGCGTTGGGGGAAAGCGGGTTCTGATAGAGTTTCATCGTTTCTCCTCCTCTTGCGAGAGGCCTTGAGATGATGCGGCGCGATCGGCGCCGCCAGGCCCGAGCGTCCGGCAAAGGCGCGCGAGCGTCTCGCTCACTGAATGCAGGCGGCGCGCTCGGCGGCGTTCGCTGCGTCTTTCACCGTGGTGGCGTGGGCGGGGAGCGCCAGCTCCGTCGTGCAACGGGCCGGGCATGGGTGGGCTCGCTGCTCGCCGCTAGCGCTTTGCCGCGGGGCGCTGTTTGCTCTTCAAGGGGAATCGTTCGGGATGCGCGAGCGAGTCGACGTGCAGGTCGACATCGAGCGCGGGCCACCACAGGTGCTCGCCATGTAGCAAACGCACGTCGAAGATCTCCGCGACCGTCGCGTGTGTGAACCAAGGATGCTCGTCCTGGCGAAGGAGGTGCTCGACGCCGCGCACCAACAGCCAAATCCCGTGAGGCGAAACGGAGAGAATCTCGACATCAGCGCGCTGCCGACGTGCCGAAGTGCGCTTTCCAGCTGCGGACGATTTCATCGCGGTGTTTCTCCACCAGTAACTGCATTGTGACGAGCTGTCGCTTCCCGAGGCCCGTGTGACCCGCAAGCGCAATGAGCGGCTCGATCCAGAACTTTGCTTCCCCGTCCGGCGAGCTGACATGCACGTGCATTCGCGGCTCTTCGCGGGAGAAGAAGAACCCGCGGAAGCTCCCCTCGCGAAAGACGGTGGGGCTCATACCGGTACTCAAGCACGAGTCGGCGCGATCGTCACACTCGAACCTCCGGGCGGAACCCGGTGCGGCCCGCGCGGCCACCAAACCCATGCGACCGCCCCGCTCACTGAATGCAGGCGGCGCGCTCAGCGGCGTTCGCTGCGTCTTTGACCGTGGTGGCGTGGGCCTCGGTGGTCGCGAACGTCAGCCGCTTCCAGTGGGTGCCCTCGACCAGGCCCATGGCGTCGAAGTTGGCTTTCGCCTTGATGAAGCCCGGATCCTTCTCGTGGATCAGCGCGCGGCGCGCGGCGAGATCGGTCGCCCAGGTGCCGCTCACCCAGGGCACCGCCGTGCCGACGCCGCCCGTGTCTGTGCCGTCGATGGGCGAGCTGAGCATGCACACGCGCAGGACCTTGGTGTCCTTGGCGAACAGCGCGGCGTGCCCGCCGCCTTGCGAATGGCCGCCCACGCGCAGCTGGCTGGTGTCGAGCTTGCCGCCCGGGAGCGCCGCCGGCGGGGTCGCACCGAGCAGCTTCGCCTGAGCGAGAGCGCTCACGAGCGAGCTCAGTCGCGACACGATGTCGTTCGGCTTGGTCACGCTCTTCATGTCGGCGTAGGGCGCCGGCGCGGGTGTGGCGTAGATCACCTCGCGACGCACGGGCTCGTAGCAGGCGAGGTCGAGCTTGCACAGCGAACCGACGGTCGGCAGGTTGTCGTACGCGGGCACCAGCACCAACACCCCCGCCTGCACCAGCTCTTCCATCAACAGCTGATTCGGGAAGCTCTTGGTGGCGAGCTTTGCCGGATCACCGCCCGAGCCCACCAGGTGCACGTAGACCGGTGTGGTGGCGGTGATCGCGGCGGGGAGCCCCACCGCGTGATAGCCGAAGGTGTCGGTGATGCCGGCCGCCTGCGACGGCTGAAGCGCGCACAGCTTGCCGCCGGCGACCGCCTGCTCGAAGGCGCAGCCCGCCGCGGCGCCTCCGCTGCCCCCGCCGCCTGCCGCGCCACCCGTGCCCGCGCTGCCACCCGTGCCCGCGCTGCCGCCGCTGCCCGAGCTGCCGCCGGTGCCTGCGCTGCCGCCGGCACCCGCAGCGCCGCCCGTCCCGTTCGTGTTGCCGTCGTCCGCCGGGGCGCTGCTGCAGCCGAGGGCCGCGAGCAGGCCGGCCACCAGAAAGAGTCGAAGTCGCGTCATGATCGGAAGTCAGAGTACCATCGCGCCCCATGAGCGTGCGCCTCACCTTGCTGGGCCTCGGGCTGGCGACTCTAGCCGCGTGTGATTCGAGCGGTCGGGGGGCCAGCGCGCCGACCGAGGCGCCGCCATCACCCCGCGCGGTCGAGGTGCCGTCCGCCGTGGCGGCCGAGCCCGCACCCGTAGCGGACGCAACCGTCGCCGCGCCCCAGGTTGCGCCGCAGGCCTACCCGGCTGACGCCGTCGAGCGCGCGCGTCGCGCCAATTCCGGCAGGGCGTGCCAAGAACTGGTCTACAAGAAGGGCTGCGCCGAGACGCGCACCGGCCGGGTCAAGGTCCGTCTTTCGCTCGCCGCGACGGGCAAGGTCGAGACCGTCGAGATCGTCGACAACGGAGTGCGCCGCGATCCCGACGTGGTCGAGAAGTGCCTGAAGACCAAGCTGCCCGAGTGGAGCTTCGACCCGCCCGACGGCGCCGTGCCGACGGTCGAGCTCGAGCTGGTCTTTGCCGACAAGTGTTGATGCCGGCTTGACCCGGGGCCCAGTTCGTCTTATCGCAAAACGACGATGAAGCAGGTGTGCTGCCCACCCCCCGCTGACGCGGCCGATCTGCGCCCGGTGGAAGGGGGCGAGGCGGACGAAGAGCTGGCCACCCTGGCCAAGGCCCTGGGGCACGCGGCTCGCGTGAAGATCCTGCGCATTTTGGCCAGGAAAGACGCGTGCGTCTGCGGTGACATCGTCGACGAGCTTCCGCTCGCGCAGTCCACCGTGTCGCAGCACCTCAAGGTGCTTAAAGAGGCGGGCCTGATCCGCGGCGAGGTCGACGGGCCCCGCGTCTGCTATTGCCTCGAGCCCCGCACCCTGCGTCGCCTGAAGGCGCTCGTCGGGGCGATTTGAGCCCCGCTTCCATCGTTCACAGCCGATAACCGAGAGGAACCCCAATGTCCGTCACCGTCCGCGTCTTCGACCCTGCTCTTTGCTGTTCCACTGGCGTGTGCGGCCCCAGCGTCGACTCCGACCTGGCCCGCTTCGCCGCCGACCTCGACTGGCTGAAGCAACAAGGCGTGTCCGTCGAGCGCTTCAACCTGGCGCAGCAACCCGCGGCGTTCGTCGAGCACGCGGCGGTCAAAGAGGCGTTGGCGCGCGGCAACGAGGTGCTGCCGCTGATCCTGGTCGGCGATCGCATCGCGGTCGAGGGCGCGTACCCATCCCGCGAGACGCTCGCGGCGCTGGCCGGCGTGGTGGTGAAGAAGCTCGCGGTCGCCAGCGGGTGCTGCGGTCCGAGCACCGACGGCAAGACCAAGACCAGCTGCTGCTGAGGAACAGCCATGCATTTCCTGGAGCACGCCCCGCGGAACCTGCTCTTCACCGGGAAAGGGGGCGTGGGCAAGACCAGCGTCGCGTGCGCGACGGCCATCGCGCTCGCCGATAGCGGGCGTCGTGTGCTCTTGGTCAGCACCGACCCCGCGTCGAATCTGAGCGAGGTGCTCGAGACCGAGCTTGGCTCCGAGCCTCGCGCGATCGCGGGCGTCGCCGGGCTCTCGGCGATGGACGTCGATCCCGAGGCGCTCGCGCACGCTTATCGTGAGCGACGGGTCGGTCCGTACCGGGGCGTTCTGCCCGACGCGGCGGTGCGCAGCATCGAAGAGCAGCTCTCGGGCGCGTGCACGGTCGAGATCGCCGCCTTCGACGAGTTCGCGAAGCTGCTCGGCGGCGAGGCCAGCGAGTGGGACCACGTGGTGTTCGACACGGCGCCCACCGGTCACACGTTGCGCCTCCTGGAATTGCCCGCCGCCTGGGCCGACTTCCTCGCGGCCAGTGCCGGTGGGACGTCGTGTCTCGGACCGCTGGCGGGCCTCGAAGCGCAGCAGAAGCTCTATCAGGCCACGCGTTCCGCGCTGCAAGACTCGACCCGAAGCGCGCTCTACCTGGTGGCGCGCGCCGACCGCGGATCGCTCGGCGAAGCCGCCCGGACTCAACACGAGCTCTCCGAGCTAGGCGTCGGCTGCCGCGGGCTGATCGTGAACGGCGTGTTCAGCGCTCAGGCGGCGAGTGATCCCTTCGCACGAGCGCTCGAGGCGAAACATGGACGTGCGCTGAGCGAGCTGCCCCTCGGCCTGCGAGCGCTGCCGCGAAGCGAGCTGCCGCTGATCGCCAGCTCGCTGCTCGGTGCGGCCGCGCTGCGCGCGCTCTTCACGCCGGCCGTCGCCGCTGTCGCCCCGAGCCCGACCGCGATCGCCGCGCTGCCGGGGCTCGCGGATCTGATGCCCGCCCTCGAAGCCGGCGGCCATGGCGTGATCATGACCATGGGAAAGGGCGGCGTGGGCAAGACCACCCTCGCGGCGCGCATCGCCCGCGAGCTCGCGCGGCGTGGCCACGCGGTGCGCTTGACCACAACCGATCCAGCGGCGCACATCGCCGAGGCGATGGGTGAGGCCGTCGCGAACGTCTCGGTCAGCCGCATCGACCCCGCGGTCGAGACGCGCGGCTACGCCGAAGAGGTGATGCGTACCGCCGGCGCAGCGCTGGACGTCGCGGGCCGCGCGCTGCTCGCGGAAGAGCTGAAGAGCCCGTGCACCGAGGAGATTGCCGTGTTTCGCGCGTTCGCGCGGACGGTGAACGCCGGTCAGCAGGGCTTCGTGGTGATCGACACCGCGCCCACCGGACACACTTTGCTGTTGCTCGACGCCGCCGAGTCGTACCACCGGCAGGTCGCCCGGGTGGAGGGCAGCGCGCCCGAAGAGGTGCGTCGCCTCTTGCCGCGCCTGCGCGATCCTGCGTTCACCAAGATCGTGCTGGTCACCTTGCCGGAGGCCACGCCGGTGCACGAGGCGGCGGCGCTCGATCGCGACCTCGAGCGCGCCGGGATCCGTCCGGTGGCCTGGGTGATCAACCAGAGCCTCGCCCCGCTCGCGCTGACCGATCCGGTGTTGCTCGCGCGCCGCGCCGGCGAGGCGCGGTTCCACGCCGAGGTGCAGGCGCTCGCGCCGCGCGTCGCCCTGGTGCCCTGGGAGCCAGAGTGAGCACGTCCGGCTTGCTCGGCAAGCTCTCGTTCCTGGACCGCTACCTGACGCTCTGGATCTTCGCGGCCATGGGCCTGGGCGTGGGCCTCGGGTTTGCGGCTCCCGGGGTACCGAAGCTGCTCGAGCGACTGAGCGTCGGGACGACGTCGATCCCCATCGCCATCGGCCTGGTCCTGATGATGTACCCGCCGCTGGCCAAGGTCCGCTATGAAGAGCTGGGCAAGGTCTTCCGGAACCGGCGCGTCCTGGCCCTGAGCCTAGTGCAGAACTGGGTCCTGGGCCCGCTCCTGATGTTCGGGCTCGCGGTCGTGTTCCTGCGCGATCGCCCAGACTACATGCTGGGCCTGATCTTGATCGGCCTGGCGCGCTGCATCGCCATGGTGATCGTGTGGAACGACCTGGCCAAGGGCGACACCGAGTACTGCGCGGGCCTGGTCGCGTTCAACTCGATCTTCCAGGTGCTGTTCTTCTCGGTCTACGCCTGGTTCTTCGCGACGCTGCTCCCGACCTGGCTGGGCCTCACGGGCGCTGTCGTCGACATCAGCGTAGCCGAGATCGCCAAGAGCGTGGCCATCTATCTCGGCATCCCGTTCGCTGCTGGCTTCGGCACCCGACGGCTCCTGGTCGGTGCTCGGGGTCGCGAGTGGTACGAGACGCGGTTCGTGCCGCGCATCAGCCCCATCACCCTGGTGTCGCTGCTGTTCACCATCGTGGTGATGTTCTCGCTCAAAGGCGAGACCATCGTGCAACTGCCTCTCGACGTGCTGCGGATCGCGCTGCCGCTCTTGATCTACTTCGTCGTGATGTTCGCGATTTCGTTCTTCATGAGCAAGCGCGTGGGCGCGACCTACGCAGAGTCGGCGACGCTGTCGTTCACGGCTGCCAGTAACAATTTCGAGCTGGCCATCGCGGTGGCCATCGCCAGCTTCGGCATCCACAGCGGCGCGGCCTTCGCCGCAGTGATCGGCCCCCTGGTCGAGGTGCCGGTGCTGATCGGGCTGGTGAACGTGGCGCTCTGGGCCCAGCGTCGGTACTTTCGGAGCGCCGCCGCATGAAAGACAGCATCCTGTTCCTGTGTGTCGCCAACTCGGCGCGGAGTCAGATGGCCGAGGGGCTGGGGCGCATGATCTTCGGCGAGCGTGTGGCCGTGCAGAGCGCGGGCAGCGCGCCGTCCAAGGTGAACCCCTACGCCGTCGAGGTGATGCGCGAGCTCGGGGTCGACCTCGCCAGCCATCACTCCAAGTCGGTGCAGACCATCGACCCTGCGGCCGTGGGCACGGTGATCACGCTCTGCGCGGAAGAGGTCTGCCCGGTGTTCCTGGGAAGCGCGCGGCGCCTGCACTGGCCGATCCCCGATCCGGCCAGCGACGACCCGAGCCTGGGTCGGGACGAGATGCTGGCGCGGTTTCGGACCGCGCGAGACACGATCCGCGGAATGCTCGAGCGCTTCGCGCGGGAAGGAATGGGAGACCAGACATGAGCGACCCATCGGACGATCGAGTGCGCAGAGAGGTGCGCGAGCAATACGGCAAGGTCGCGCGAGGCACCGAGTCGGGGTGCTCGCCGGGCTGCTGTGGTCCTGGGGCCAGCGCGAGCCTGGCCCTGGGTTATTCCGAGGCCGACCTGAGCGCGGTGCCCGAGGGCGCGAACATGGGCCTGGGCTGTGGCAACCCCCAGGCCATCGCCGCGCTCCGGCCCGGCGAAACGGTGCTCGATCTGGGCGCGGGAGGCGGCTTCGACTGCTTTCTGGCAGCGAGGCAGGTGGGTCCCAGCGGTAAGGTGATCGGCGTCGACATGACACCGGACATGGTGTCGAAGGCCCGCGCAAACGCGCAGAAGCTCGAGCTCGAGCTCGAGAACGTGGACTTCCGCCTGGGTGAAATCGAGCACCTGCCGGTCGCCGACGCCAGCGTCGACGTGATCCTGTCCAACTGCGTGATCAACCTGAGCCCCGACAAGCGCGCGGTGTTCGAAGATGCGTTCCGCGTGCTGAGGCCCGGCGGTCGGCTCGCCATCTCGGACGTGGTCACGGTGAAGCCGCTCCCCGACGCCCTGCTGAACGACGTCGCAGCGCTCACGGGGTGCGTGGCGGGCGCGGCCAGCGTCGACACGGTGCAGGCGCTGCTTCGCGTGACGGGCTTCGAGCAGATCCGCGTCGCGGTGAAGCCCGAGAGCCGCGAGTTCATCAAGGACTGGCTGCCGGGCTCCGGGGTCGAGGACTACGTCGCGTCGGCCAGCATCGAAGCGGTGAAGCCGCGCTGAGCGGGGGGCGCACGCTTCCGCTGACCGAGCGAGTCAGAACCGCCAGGTCGCGCCGATCGTGCCGCCCCGCCGCAGCGGCGTCAGCGTCAGACTGACCGCGGGGGGCGAGTCTGGCAGGCGAGGGCGGTCATGGGCGTCGATCAGCGAGTCGGCCACGGCCCCGGCGTACATGAACAGAACGAGAGCGGTCGCCGCATCGGCGCAGGTGGCGATCTCCTCCCCAGTGTCGGGGTCGCGGCGGTCGTGGCAGTCGACTTCGGCAAACGCCGCAACACCCGCCGCCGTCGCTCCCAGCCGCAGCCCCACGCTCCCGAGCGCCCGCCAACCGCGTCCGTGGGCGCCGTGAACGAGCGGACCGCCGAGCCCGTATGCGCCGATCCAAACGGCCAGCTGCCACACCCGTTCGTCGCTGCTCGTCAGCAGAAACGCAAGGCTCGTCGCATCAGTCACGTTCACTTGCCAGCCGTACCAGTACGGCGGGCCGTACCGCGGCGGCGGCTCCGGGACCTGCACCTCTGGCGCGTCAGGCTCCCCGGCGCGATCGGCACGTCGCTCCATCGAGCTCTCGCGCGGCTCGGCCAGCGTCGCGCCCGGCATCGACGCGACAGCGAGCGCGCAGAGCGCAATCGCGCGATGAAACCCACCCCCAACCCGGTTCACCGATAACCCTTCGCCGGGCCTTGGGAGCCGTCCACCAGTCGGATGCCCGCGGCGGGATCGGGCTCGAGCTGATCGAGGTCGCTCGCCCAGAGCTCCGAGAAGCCGCACCCGGCGCAGATCCAGGCGACCAGGTGACCGACGCGCGCGGTCTTCGAGTCGAGCCAGCCGGTGTCGCCGGTCTTCTGCTTGTAGGCCAGGTGAAGCGGCAGCGTACCCGGGGCGTACTCGTAGACCGTCTGCAGCGGGTCGATGATCCAGAGCTTCTTGCCCGCGCACTTGGGGCACGTCTTCGAGTTCTTCACCCGACCGCCGTCCACACCCCGAGCTCGTTGCCCGACGGGTCCAAGAACTGGAAGCGCTTGCCGCCCGGGAACTCGTGATGCTCGGTGATGGTGGCGCCGGCGGCCTTCACGGCCGACTCGCTCGCCGTGAGGTCCTCTGAATAGAGCACGACCAGCGTGCCGCCGCGTGGCGGCGCGAGCTCGACCTTGCGTAGGCCGCCGCTGACCCCCGCGCCCTGGATGTCGGCGTAGTCGGGTCCGTAGTCGATGAAGGTCCAGCCGAAGACCGCGGCGTAGAAGGCCTTGGCGCGCCCGATGTCGGTGACGGGCAGCTCGATGAAGTCGAATCGGTGGTGGCGCTCGGACATGGCCAGACGCTACGCCGAGTCGGCTGCCGGGATCCAGCCGCAGTCAGGTCGCCGGCCGGGGCAGGTGGCCTCGTACCAGGAACCCCCGCCGCTCGAAGCGGAAGACCTCACGCCGGAAGAAGTCGCGTCGGCTCACTTCGACCTCCGTCCGGGTTGCGACCGAGTGCCAGGTCTCGAGCCCCCGCGGCTTGGTCTGGGCGAACGCCGCGGGATCGAGCACCGCCACCGCCGTACCGCGCTCTGGGTCGCGCGCCGACGAATAGCAAAACGCGCCGGCCCGGGTCGCTCGCAGGTCGCGGCCCAGGCGCTGCGTGGTCGCGTAGCTGGTCTTGGAGGCGAGCCGCGCGGCCAGCTTCGAGAACGGCGGTCGCGTCAGGTCGACCCCGCGCGGGGTGCGGATCGAGGCCTGGAAGGCCGTGAGATCTTGCGACAAGCGCGGGATCTTCGCGTGCGTCCCCTCGAGGAACAGCAGGCGATAGTAGGCGACCTCGGCGAACGCGGTGCGAAGCTGCTTGGCCCCGTACCAGATGCCACGCTCGAAGCGCGACCCGAAGCGCGAGCCGTGTCGCAACGGTGGATAGCGGAAGGGCGTCGCGAGCAGGTAGTGAAGTCGCTTGGTGTCGGCAGCCAGTGGGGGCTTGCTCTTCTCGAGCAGCTCTTCCAGGAGCCGCTGCTCCTCGTCGGAGTCCACCAGCTTCCGGGTCGAGATCAGGTGCTGGCCTTCGACCACGCGCCAGGCATCGAACGCCAGTCGACGGACGTACCGCTCGCCGTCGAGCTCTTCCCACGGCCCGCCCACGCTCAGGACTCTCCGCGCAGCGCGTCCAGATACTCGACCACGCGCACCAGCCCGTCCACGCGCGCGATCAGCACGCTCGGCACGCCGACGAGATGATCGTTCTCGGCGTGCAGCCAGGCGCGCGCGGCGTCGGCGTCGCCGCCCACGATGGAATCCAAGCTGCGGAAGGCCCGCAAGAACAAGAGCGCCAGCTCACCCTCTTTGCTCGCCGGATCCACCTGACGGCGTTTGCCCAGGCGTGACAGCGAGGCAGCGCTCACACCGAGCACGGTCGCCAGCTCACGCTGCGAGAGCCCGAGGCGCTCGGCGGCGCGGAGCGTGGCGCGAGTGAGCACGGCGGCCGCTTGGGGCGCCGCTTGGGGTCTTGCCAAACTCATCAGATGAAAGGATAACCAACGGTCATTTCAGGTGCAACTGCGCGGCGGGCGGGCTCTCGATCTCGAACCGCTTGCCGCGAGCGGGCGAGGGCGCGGCAGAGCCCGCTCGTCACGGTGCGTAGATTGCCGCGCCGCGGGCCGGCAGGGCGAAGGTCAGCTTGCCGCCGGTGACCGTGATCGGCGCGCCGCCCAGCCGGTCGGTCAGCTGGGTGCCATTGGTGAGCGGCAGGGTGAGCGGCAGCGTGACCTCGGTGCTGGTCGGACCACCGTCCCGCGACAGGGCCACGATCGCGACCTTGCCGTCTTTCGTCTCTCGCGCGAAGGCCAGGAACGTCTCGGTGGCGTGCAGGCTGCGATACGCGCCGCGGCGCAGCGCCAGCAGCTCTCTGCGGGCCGCGCCCAGCTTCTGCGTGCGCGCGAGCACGGCCTGCTCGTTTGCGCTGAGCGCGCCGTCGCCGCGCCAGAGCGCGCGGTTGCCCGGATCGGCGCCGCCCCACTCGCCGTACTCGTCGCCGTAGTAGAGCAGCGGCGCGCCCGGCAGCCCGAACAACCACGAGAGCGCGAGGGCGTGACGCGCGTAGGGCTCGGCGTCGGGGGGAGCCACCGCGACGTTGTTCCATTGATTGCCCGGCACGCCCTTGTCCCAGCCCGGCTGGCCGCGATAGGTGGCCAGCGTCACGAAGCGCGACGAGTCGTGGCTGCCGATGAACGGCGTCATGATCGCGCCCGCGGGGTACTGAAGCTGACTCTGCTGGGCCCAGTAGTCGGCGTGAATCAGACCCTTCTCGTCGTAGGCGAACACCCGGTAGGGCACGCCGTGATAGAGCACGAAGTCGAACTGGCCATCGAGGGCGAACGGGCCGATGTACTGGCTGATCGTGCCGTACTGGCTCTTGTTGCACTCGAGGCCGCAGTCGCTCCAGCCCATGGCGGTCTCGCCCATCTGGAAGAACGTGGTGCCGGCCACCTCGAGCTCCTCTTTGATGCGGGTCGAGATGTTGCGGATGGCGATGTCCTCGACGTGCTTCACCGCGTCCACGCGCAGGCCGTCCAGATCGAGCTCTTGCAGCCACCACATGGCGTCGGCCACGAACTGCTCGGCCGCGGCGGTCACGGTCCAGTTCACGTCGGGCAAGTAGGGCGTGAACAGGCACTCGAGGCGCTTCTCGGTCCAGTCGCAGCCCGAGGTGCCGCACACGCAGCCGGTGCGGAACCAGCCCGGGTTCTGCTTGTAGTACTCGTGGTCTTGGTGCACGTGGTTCACCACGTAGTCCATCAAGATGCGGATGCCGTGGGCGTGGGCCTCTTTGACCAAGGCTTCGAGCGCGGCCTTGCCCCCGATGCGCGCGTCGACCTCCCGCGCCTTCACCGGCCAGTAGCCGTGGTAGCCGGTGACCAGGTGGGTGTTGTCCGACGCCAGGAAGGCCCCCGCCGGGTTCTGCTGGAAGGGCGTCATCCAGATGGCGCGCACGCCCAGCTTGTCGAGGGTGCCGTCGGCGATCTTCTGGCGCACGCCCTCGAGATCGCCGCCTTGGAAATCGCCGCGCGCGTCTTGCACTCCGCTGGTCTTGGGCGCGTCGTTCTTCGGGTCCCCGTTCTTGAAGCGATCGGTCATGACCATGTAGACCAGCGCGTCCGACCACTCGAATTTCTCGGCCTCGACCCAGAACACCAGCTGCAGCGGCTCCGACGCCTTCCCCTTCGCGTCCGCCGCGGTCACGCTCAGCGTGTACTTGCCGTCAGCGAGGCTACCCAGCGACACCGTGAGCTCGCTCGCGCTGGCCGTCACGCTCGAGCTCGCGTCGCTCTCGCTGCCGTGGTGCCGCAGCTTTGCGCTTAGGGTCTTCGGGTCGAGCGCGTCACCCTCGACCGAGGGCGTGAAGGCGATCTTCGCCGCCAGCTTGCCGGCGCCGGCGCTCGGGCGTGTGACCGTGGTCGAGGTGGCGGCGAGCCGGGGGAAGCCGCAGTCGCGCACGCGCAGGCCCGAGTTCTCGGTGCCGTCGACGTACTTGCGGTAGCCCTGGCCCGGATCGAGCACCCAGTTGTTGCCGCCCAAGATCAGCTTGTAGCCCCAGAACCCGGGTTTGGTCTGCACGCTGCCGACGTAGTACCCGCTCGCGTCCGGGCCCTTCAGCTGGACGGTCTGCTTGGTGTCGAAGCCGTTCCACTCCCCCGCGACCTCGACCGTGCTCACGTTCTGGCCGGCCTCGGGCTTGAAGCGGATCTCGGTGGTGCACGTCGCGCCGCTGGTGGTGCCGCCGCTGCCGCCGGCGCCACCGGTCGCGCCGCCGGTGCCACCGCTGCCGCCAGCCGCGCCGCCGGTGCCGCCGCCGCCCGAGCCGCCGAACGACGGCTTCGCCTCTTCCGCGTCGTCGGCGCAGCTCAGGGTCGCGAGGGCGACGGTCGTCATCGTTGCCAAGATCAGGAGGGGAAGACGGCGCATGGCTTGGCCAGCAGCGTAGCTCGAAACCCGACGGTCGGAGGCCAAACCGCGTGGCTCACTGCGCTGAGCCGCGGTCGATGACCACCGGGAGGACAAAGCGCGTGGGTCACGGCGCTGAGGTGGCGCGACCGAAGGGCAAGCCCAAGGCGGGTGACGACCTGGCGGTTGTCGACTAACACCGGCATCGGACGACGACGGACGCGCGAGCGGCGAACGTCAGAGGAGGGCATCGCGATGAGCAAGAGCAGAGGCGTGCGGGGAACGGCGGCGGCGGCAGCGGGCGCGGTAGCGACGGCTGCCTGCGGATACGTGACTCCCCCGGAGTACTCCCCGGGCGCAGGCCACAAGTACTGCGCCGCACTGCTCGAGTCCTCGCGTTCCTTCGTCAACCTCAACACACCCACGTTCTTGACCCTCGCTGCCGTCACCATCGGGTTCGGCTACCTCGCGTCCCACTTCACCAACGACCCGAAAGCCGAGCGATTCATCGAGCGACACGTCGCGGCGTTCTTCTTCGTCGGCGCGTTGGTCGCGGGGATCATCGCGACCTATGCTCATGGCCGCGCGGACGCGGGTTCCAGGGCAGCCTCCGAGATCCAAGCCGCGATGATCGCCAAGGACGATCGCGTGAAGTTCGGCTTGTGCCTCGAGGCGGCGTCGAAGTGGGACGGCTCACGAACGGACGCGAGCGCCGCGGTGAGTGCGATCGCGCTGGACCAAGCGAAGAAGAGCAGCGTCGCAGCCATCGACCTGGCCGAAGCGGTGCACAAGACGGCCGACGCCAAGGAGAAGAACGCCGAGGCCTCGGAGACAGCCGCTGTCGCAGCGGGGCGGGTGCTCGACGCCGTCACCAAGGCGATGCCGGCAGACAAGCAGACCGCGGCCAAGGGCGAGCTCGAGAGCGCAAAGGAGGCGGTTCAAGCCGCCAAGACGTCTGCAGCGGTCGCGAAGAGCAGCGCCAAAGACGCCAAGGCAGCCGCCGTGAAGGCGCAAGAGAAGGCGAAGGCCAGCGAAGGGGAACCGGATCCATTGCCCAAGCCGCCGGGGCCCGGCGGGAGCAACTGAGTCGCCGCCGGAGCGAGCAGCTCACTCGCTCACTCGACGTCGCATCGAACGACGACCCCGTCCGCGCCACCCAGCGCCGATCCGATCCAACGCAGCGGGCTGGGTGTCATGCCGGAGCCGCAGCTGTCGCCGAGCAACTCGGGGACCTCCGTGGCGCACCACCCGGCTGGGCACCCGTCGCACGCGAGAGTCGTGCGGCAGGCTTCGAGCGCCGCCCCCTCGAGCTGCCGCAGCTCGCAGCGGCGATACTTCGTCCCCCATTCAGCCACCCAGGTGGGGATACCGTCCGGATCCGTGCGCCCCTTGCTCGGGTCGCAGCGCGAAAGATCCCGCTGATCGACCCAGATGCGGCACGCGACTGCGCCCGTCGCGCTCTTCAGCGGCGGGTTAGACAAGCACCAGTCACCGCAGAAGCAGCTCACCCCCTCGCCCAACCATCCGGTCGTCGCGCCACAGGGCCAACCCAGTTTCGCGGCTCCGCTCTCCGAGGCCCACGCGAAGAGGCGGGTCGAACCCAGTGCGGTGGTGGCGTGGCAAGACCCCTCGGACGTGCCGAAAGGTCCTGCCACGATCGTTTCGTAGAGGTGCTCGGTCGCCGCCGGCGCGTCCCAAGACGCGACCAGATCGTCGATCGGGTCCGTGCCCTGGTCATCGCGCGTGCTCGCCACCAGCACGCGAACCCACGCGCTCGGCTCGAGCGAGCCCAGGAGCGCGTTCTCGGCGTCGCTCTCGGGCGCGCGCAGGCCGAGGACCAGCTGTGCGGTGCGGGTCGCCGCGCGAATCGGCCGGTAGACTTCGCCGGGCGCTGCCGTCCGGGCGGCCAGCGCTTGCTCGGTGGCCTCGGCCAAGCTCTGAGCCTCCCCGTGGCCCGTGGTATTCGTGATCCACGCCAACCCTGGCGAGGTTGCGGGGCTCACGGTCGCGACACCCGGCGCCGAGGGGAACACCACGACGATGCGCTCGTCGGTGTAGTGGTCCTCTGCGGGGTCGTTGCTGTAGCAGCTGCCCCAGCGGTTGGTGACCAGCTGGTGCAGGCCGCTCTCGAGGTCTTCCGCGACATGCTTCCGCAAGGCCGCGGCGGCGGGAGTCGGGGCGTCGTCGACGACCAGGACCGTGAGGCGTGGGGGTGCAGCGCCGGTGGCCGCGCGCACCTCGAACTGCCCTCCCGAGCGCTCCGGCGGATCCGCCGGGCTCGACGAGCACGCAGTGGCGAGCAGTGCGAGCCACCTCACGGCAATTTGTGAAGCACGGCCCGTGCCCGAGGAAAGGCGGCCCTAGAGCGGCGCGGGCTGGCAACCGCGTTGGCTGCGGCGTTGGGGTTGGCAACTCGCGTTGCGAGGGCGCCTGGCTGGGGCGAACTACCGGGGCGACGCGACGGCTCACCACGTTGACCCACGCTCGATGACCAGGGGGAGGACAAAACGCGTGGGTCACTGCGTTGAGCCACGCTCGATGACCAGGGGGAGGACAAAACGCGTAGGTCACTGCGTTGAGCCACGCTCGATGACCAGGGGGAGGACAACGCGCGTGGGTCAGTGCGTTGAGCCACGCTCGATGACTACCGGGAGGACAAAACGCGAGGGTCACTGCGTTGAGCCACGCTCGATGACCA
>JACPVJ010000069.1 GCA_016191785.1 Myxococcales bacterium
CCTGCACGTTTCGGTCGCCACGCGGTCATCGGTTGCAGGGCAACGCGCTCCCCTGCGCGTTTCGGCCGCCACGCGGTCATCGGTTGCAGGGCAACGCGCTCCCCTGCACGTTTCGGCCGCCACGCGGTCATCGGTTGCAGGGCAACGCGCTCCCCTGTGGCCGTCGTCGCCCACAGCGACACCGACCACGTCGATACGCATCCGAGCTGAGCCCACACCGACACCGACCACGTCGATGCGCGCTCCAACTGCCAGCGATGTGTTGTCCGGTACCCTGAAGCCGGTGCTCCCACCGCCACCGCCACCGCCACCGCCGCCGCCACCGCCGCGAACCGGGCCCCGCCCGCGAACACGGCCGCCGCCGCAGCCTGACTTGCCGGTGAACGTCGCGGGTGATACCCGATCGAGTTTCCGTTGAAGCCCCTCTCGCAGCCGCCGTCCAACCGGCTCTCCGATGCGCCGACCGCCCCGGCGGACGACTCGTGGGATCTTCCCGTCGACTCGTCGGCGTCGCTCTCGCGCATGGTGCGCGCCGACCAGCTGAGCGTGGTCTTTCAACCCATCGTCCGGCTCGATGTCCAGCGGGTCCACGGCTACGAGGCACTCGTCCGCTGCAGCGTGGATCAGTACCAGAGCCCCATCGATCTCTTCACCCACGCGGTCGGCACCCAGTGCGCGGGGCGCCTGGGACGGATGATCCGCGAGATCGCCGTGCCCATGTGCTCGGGCAAGCCGCTGTTCGTCAACGTGCACCCGCAAGAGCTCCGGGAGAGCTGGCTGGTCCGCCCCGACGACCCGCTGTTCGCTCACGATCACGATCTGTGCATCGAGATCACCGAGTCGGTGCCGATGACCCACTTCGATCTGTGCCGCAGCGTGCTCCGCGAGGTCCGAGAGCGCTCGGGCGCGTCACTCGCCATCGATGACCTGGGTGCCGCCTATTCCGACCTGAAACGAATCGTGGATCTCGAGCCGAGATTCGTGAAGCTCGATCGCGAGCTGGTCGCGGGGGTTCACACCAATCCGCGACAGCAGAAGTTGATCCGCCGCCTGCTCGATCTGTGCGCCCAGCTTGGCTCCCACGCCATCGCCGAAGGGGTCGAGACGCTGGAAGAGCACCGAGCGCTGGTCGACTGCGGCGTCACCCTGGCCCAAGGCTTCCTCTATGCCCGGCCCGAGTTTCCGCTGCCGCAGGCCACCTTCCCGGCCAAGCGCTGAATTCGTCCGCTCTCACGCCGCGACCACGAAGTCCCGCCCCTCGCCGAGCCCCAGCGCCGCCGCCCTGGCCCGGGCTTCGGTTCGGGCCTCGAGGCCCGAGACCGAGATCACGACGGCGACGCCGGGACGCAGGCGGAGCGCGCTCGGTTCGATCACCGGCGCACCGGCGATGCGTTGCCCGATCCGCCGCGGGTGAAGCTCGACGATCGCCTCCGGGTGCTTGTCGTGGGCGGCCAGCGCTCGGCACAGCGTGCGACCCGTGTCGCCGTAGCCCCAGAGCACGTAGGTCGAGCGCTGGGCCAGAAACCCGGCCGCCAGGTAGTGGGCCTTGCAGGCCACCAGGCGTTCGCGACGGGTGTAGTCGGCGGTCCGCGTGACGCGCCCCGGCCCGTCGCGCCAGCCCAAGAGCTTCTGGGGAACGACCGCCAGGCGGGCGCCCGCCGAAAGGAGCCGCAACACCAGGTCGTAGTCCTGCGGCCAGCCGGCGTCGCGATAGCCGTGCGCGCTCAGCACCTCGCGGCGAATGCACAATGTGGGGTGGACGATCGGGCTCTCGACGAAGGCGTCGCGAGCCACGCTGTCGGGGTCGGACAAGGAGTTGAGCCAGCGCTCGTGGGCGGCAAACCCGAGGGTCAGCGTGCGCCTCGGGAACATCCAGACGTGCGCGCCGACCCCCGCGAGCTCGGGGCGCTGCTCGAGCCACCCCACCTGCACCTCGAGGCGGCGTTTGTGCGACAGATCGTCGGCGTCCATTCGGGCCACGTAGCGCCCTCGACACCGAGCGAGCCCGTGGGTGAGGGCCAGGGCGACGCCCGCGTGCGCGATGCGGGTCGGCACGAAGCGCGAGTCGCGCGCCGCAACGGCCCGAACGATCTCGGCGGTGCGGTCGCTCGACCCGTCGTCGACGACCACGCACTCGAAGTCGCGAAAGGTCTGGCGCTCGATGCTGGCCAGCGCGGCGGGCAGCGTGACCTCGGCGTCGTACGCCGGAAGCAGAACCGAGACCAGCGGCGCCGACACTCAGGGCTCGCCGGGAGGTGACGCAGTCGGACCGTCGACGGCGTCCAGGCAATCGAGCAGCGCGTGGAACGCCGCCCGAACCTTCCGGAAGCGCTGGTCGGGGTCGATCGCCAAGACTTGCTCCACCCACGCGTCGATGCCCTCCGGCAGGTCGTCGCGGAGCGCCCGCAGGCTGGGGCGAGGCGCGGTGGTGATCAGCTTGACCTTGTCGCGGATGTTGGGGGAGTCGAAGGGCACCCGCCCGCCGAGCGCACGAAACACGATGGCCCCGAGCGAGTAGATGTCCATCCGGAAGTCGAGGATGCTGCCGTCGCCCTTCCACACCTCCGGGGCGATGTAGCTGGGCGACCCCATGATCATGCCGTCGCGCGTGAGGGGGCGAGCGTTCTTGATCTTGGCCAGACCGAAGTCGATCAAGCGAACGTCGACCGGCGTGTCGGAGCTCAGCACGTAGATGTTCCCCGGCTTGATGTCCCGGTGGATGATCCCGAGCCCGTGGGCCTTCTCCAGGGTGTCGACGATCGGAGACAAGACGTCGACCAAGCGGCGCACGCTCATGCGACGCCCGGCGGCCTCGATCGCAGCCAGGTCGTCGTCGAGGTCCCGGCCCGAGAGCAGCTCCATCACCAGGCACACGGCGCCGTCGGGGCTCGTGGCCAGGCCCCGGACGCGCACCGCCGAGGTCCCGACCAGCAGCGTCATCACCCGGTGTTCGCGGACGAGCCGCACTGAGTACTCTTCGTTTCCGGCGAACTCGTCCTGCAGCACCTTGACCGCGACGTTCGGGCCACCCTGCCGGTCGAGCGCGCGGTACACCTCCGAGTGCCCGCCCTTTCCGATCAACTCGGCGAGCACGTAGCGGTCCGAGACGACCTGACCGATGCGACGCGACATGACGAGACCGCGCAGCCTAGCGCACGTCGATGGTGCGGAGGCTGACCATCACGAAGGCCTTGTCGCCGGGGTACCGTCCCCACACGCTGACCTGGTATCGGCCCGGCCCCGCCGGGTGTTTCAGATCGAGATCCAAGCTGAAGCGCTTGCCGTCGAGCTTGACCGGTCGCGGCGTCTTGAAGCCCGCGGGGAAGTATAGGTCGTCCGGGTTCGGCACCGGGTACGAGCTGGTCTGGTTCAGGTGGGCGGGCGTGAGCTTCTTCGCCGACTCGATCCGGGCCAGCCCGATGCCGCCGAACTCCGCCGGCGCGTGCACCTCGCCTCCGACGGTGATCTTCTGTCCGAGCTTCGCTTGCTGCGGCAACCCCTCGTACTCGCCGTATTCGTCGATGAACTCCTGAGTCATGCAGGGCTGGTCGACCCCCACCGGCTTGGCCAGACCGACGCCCAGGTGGTTGTGCCACTTCTTCAGGATGTTCTTGCGATGACCGTCGTTGGGCGGCGTCTCGTGGATGAACGCGCTCTCGATCTGCTCGAGCTCTGCGGCGGTGAACGTCGGGTTCGGCTCCAGCGTGCGGACCGTGCCGTCGAAGAAGCAGGCGGCGTTCTCTTGGACGAAGTGCACGCCCCCGGCCTCGGTGTAGCGCTGCTCGGGCACCGACCCGTCGGTGCCCCAGTGCGCCGTGAACCCGTGCTTCACCATGTCCTCCACGTGCCGCTGTCCAGCGCGCTCGGCGGTCTCGTCACGGGTCACGGGGTCGAGGCCCGCCTCGGCGCGGTCCCGATTCACGAGCCCGAGCACGTAGCGGCGCGCCTCTTCGAGGCCCACCGGACCCGCCAGCGGCTCGAGGGGTGCGGGGGCGGAGCCGCTGCCGCCCTGCGCGGGCGCGCAAGCCGGAAGCACGACGGCGGCGATGAGGCAGAGGGTGCGAAGGCTCACCGTCCGAGTCTGCCACCCTTGCCGGCGCTGGCGAAGCATCGCGACGCTTGTGCCTCGGCGACGATGGGTTAGATTGCCGCCCCCATCATGTTGGACCTCCCCGATCCCGGCCTCTATCGCACCACGCAGCCCTACCCCGGCCACGAAGACGCGTTTCCAGCGGGCGTCCTGGTCTACCTCGGACAGCCGCAGAACGGCGGCGTGAAGTTCGTGGTGCGCCCGGGGCAGAACCGCAACAACCGATGGTTCTGGGGCGACCCCACCACGCCGCTGCGCTCGCCCACCTGGGCGAAGACCCTGAAGGCGCTCCCGTCCGAGGGGTTCTACACGCTCCCCGAGACCATCGAGCTCGAGGGCGGCGGTCGTTGGGTCAAGAACGCGATCGTCCAGCTCGGCTACAACGAGAACGGACAGGGCATCCTCTTCGTCGCCGAGCAACGCGAAGACGCGAAGGAGAACGCCTTGTACTTCAGCGAGCGGGGCATCGTCGTCGATGACTCGATGCTCGCGCGCTTGGTCTGGGCGCCGATCTTGCCGGTCAGCGGCACCACGTCCGACACCTGACTCAGCCGGGCCGCGCGGGTGGCACCAGCAGCCGGTGCACTCGGTCGACCAACGAGAACCCGAGCGCCCACGCCTCGTGAGCGCCCGGAAGGTAGATGCTGGGGTGCCGCTCGAGCCGCGCGACCCACTCGGCGGGTAGCCCTCGACGACGCGCCCCGTCCGTGATGACCCCGAGGTAGCGCCGCGAGGGTCGACGTTCGCGGTGCCGGCTCCGCGTGACGAAGGCGCGAGCCAGCACCCGCTCGCCCGCGCTCTCGACCTCGACCTCGGCCTCGCCGTAGGCGCCCTCGAAGCTCCGAAGCCGCCGCATCCCGTCGGCGGGCAGCTGGTAGAGCACGCCCCAAACGTGATCGTCCGCCGGGCGGATGTTGGCGAAGGCGGGCTCGAACAGCGGCAGGCCCGGCATGTCGAACACCAGGCGGTGCCCGTCGAGCCGCGCCGGGGCGTGAGAGCGCGGCTCGATCTTCCGCCGCGCCAGCGTCGCCGGGTGGACGTTGGCGCCAAAGGCGAAGTAGCGCTCGGTCACGCGACCGCTACTTCTGACCCTTCAGGTTCTTGGCGACGAACTCCCAGTTGATCAGCTTGTCGCAGAAGGTCTCGAGGAAGCCCTTCCGGTTGTTGCGATGGTCCAGGTAGTAAGCGTGCTCCCAGACGTCGGCGGTGAGCAGCGGAGTCTGCGCCGTGGTGAGCGGGGTCTCGGCGTTCGGCGTGTCGATGATCTTGGCCCTGCCCTCGTCGAGCACCAGCCAGACGTAGCCCGAGCCGAAGCGCCCGATGCCGCCCTTGACGAATGCCTCGCGGAACTTGTCGACGCCGCCGAAGTCGCGGTTCAGAAGGTCGAGCACCTCACCACTCGGCGCGCCGCCACCGCCCGGCTTGATCCCGTCCCAGAAGAAGGTGTGGTTGTAGACCTGCGCGGCGTTGTTGAACACGCCCCCCGAGCTCGACCGGATCACTTCGACCAGCGACTTGTTCGCCTCGGGCTTGCCCTCGAGCAGCCCCTTGAGGTTCGTCATGTACCCCTTGTGGTGCTTCTCGTAGTGGAACTCGAGCGTCTCCTGTTTCATCACGGGCTCGAGCGCATCTTTGGAGTACGGCAGCGGGGCGACCTCGAATTCCATTTGGTTCTCTCCTGTTCGACGGACCCATTTCGTTGGGCCAAGGGCCCTCGCGCGCAAGGGGGGCGGGCCGCGGAGTATAGGACAAGGCCGCGCCGCGCTCGCTGGCGCTTGTGCCAGCGCGGCTTCGCGGGCAATCTGCCGCGGCCTTGAGCCGCCGCGACCGCGAGTCCCCGCCCGATCCCGAAGCTGCCGAGCCCGATGCCCTCGTCCCCCTCCGCCGCGAGGGCGGCGCCCCCATCGTCTCGCCGCGGCTTATCGCGCGCGTGCGGGTCGTGGCCGAGGCGCTGTTCTCGACCGGCGAGGGGCCTCCCCCGGCGGCGCGCCTCGACTGGCTGTGCCTCGAGGCCGAAGACTTCCTCGCCCGGGCCGGCGCGCGCTCGCGCTTCGTGGTGGGGCTCGCGCTCTTCGTGGTCGGTCTGCTCGCGCCTCTCATGCTGTGGCGGCTCTCGCCGCTCGGCCGCCTCTCGGTCCGCGACCGGGCCCGCGCGCTTCAGCGGCTCGAAGATCGTTTCGGAGCGCCGGTGCTGGCGGTCAAGGCCATGCTCTGCATCCTCTACTACGAGCACCCCGACGCCGCCCGCGAGGTCGGGTTCGATGGCGCTTGCCTGAAGTCCGCCTCCACTGCCTTGCCGGGGGCGTCGTGACCCTCGTCGAAGGCAAGCTGCACGACGGCGACCTGACCATCGACGCCGACGTGGTGGTGGTGGGCTCGGGGGCCGGGGGCGCGGTGGTGGCCGCCGAGCTCGCCGAGGCCGGCCAGAGCGTCGTCATCCTGGAAGAGGGTCCCTACGTGTCGCCCGAGCGCTATGGCCGCATGCGCCCGAGCGAGAACTTGCGGCACCTGTGGCGCGACGCGGGCCTCACCTTCGCCATCGGTCTTGGGGACACGCCGGTCATCAACGTGATGATGGGCCAGTGCGTCGGCGGCTCGTCGGTCCTCACCGGCGGCGTGTGCTTCCGAATTCCCGACAGCGTGATGAACGAGTGGGTCACCGAGCACGGGCTCACCGACATCAACCCGAAGCGCATGGAGCCGGTGTTCGAGGAGATCGAACGTCGGATCCACGTCGAAGAGGTGCCGCCCGAGATGCGCTCGCGCTCGACCCAGCATTTCTTGAACGGCCTGACCGCGCTGGGCATGGACTGGGCGCCGATGCGCAGGAACACCCAGGGCTGCAACGGCTGCGGGCGCTGCAATTTCGGCTGCCCACACGGGGCGAAGCGCAGCGTGGACGTGACCTACCTGCCCCGGGCGCTGGCCGCCGGCGCGCGGCTGTACTCCGACTGCCGCGTCGATCGCGTGGTCGCGCGGAGCGGGCGGGCGGCAGGCGTGGTCGGTCGCTTGCTCGGCGGCCCCGAGCGCAAACCTCGGGGGAAGCTCGGCGTGCGAGCGCGTCGGGTGGTGGTCGCCGCGGGCGCGTACGCCTCGCCGCTCTTGTTGATGCAGAGCGGGGTCGGCCGCCGCTCCGGGCAGGTCGGTCGCAACCTGACCCTGCACCCGGGCTTCCGCGTAATGGCCCGGTTCGACGATCCAGTCGAGGGCTGGAAGGGCGCGCTCCAGAGCGCGTACTCCGACGCCCTCGAGGGCGACCGCATCACCCTGACCAGCCTGTTCATCCCTCCGGGGGCGCTGGCCGGCACCCTGCCGGGCATCGGCGTCGCGCACCAAGCGGTCGCGCAGGCCATCCCGCACATGGCGATCTTCGGCGGAATGATCCACGACGAGGGCGGCGGTCGCGTCCAGACCCTGTTCGATCGCCCGTACATGACCTACCGCATGGCGCCGAAGGACCGCGCCGCGGTGCCGATCTTGATGCGACGCATGGCCGAGGCGTTCTTCGCGGGCGGTGCCCGCGAGGTGTACCTGCCGGTGCTCGGGCTCGGTGCGGTCGACGCCGACCGCCTCCGGTCAATCGACCTCGAGCACGTGCCCGCCAGCGTCCTCGAGAGCGGCTCGCAGCACCCGCTGGGCACTTGCCGCATGGGAGTGTCGCCGAACGGCTCGGTGGTCGATGCCTTCGGACAGGCGTGGGACCTGCCCGAGCTGTACGTGGCAGACGGAAGCATCCTGCCCACCAGCCTCGGCGTGAACCCTCAGCTGAGCATCATGAGCATGGCACTGCGGATCGCCTGGCACCTGCGCGAGAAGCGGCTCCCCGCTTCCTGATCGAGCCATGCAGCTCACTCGCCGCAAGCTGCTCGTGCTCGGAGGCGTCGCCGCTTCGGTGGCCGCGTTGCCGCTGATCTTTCGCTCGCGACGACCGGTCCCCCGCCGCCTGGCGCGGGATCCGGCGGGGGTGCTCGATCTGCCCCCAGGCTTCAGCTACCAGGTCATCGACGCGGCCGGCGAGCCGATGAGCGACGGCTACCGCGTGCCCAACTTGCCCGACGGCATGGGCTGCTTCTCGCCCGCGCCCGGCAAGCTCGTCCTCTTGAGGAACCACGAGGTCAGTCGTCACTTCGGTCACGGCGCGTACTCCGCCGGCAGCGCGCCCCCCGAGGCGTACGACAAGACCGCGCTCGGCGGCGTCACCCGGGTGGTGCTCGACGGATCGACCCTCGACAAGATCTCGAGCAACCTGGTGCTGACCGGCACCCTCAAGACCTGCTCGGGCGGCGCCTGCCCCTGGGGCTGGCTGGCCTGCGAAGAGAACACCGAGGAAGGTCACGGCTTCGTCTTCTTGTGCCGCACCGAGACCGAGCGCGGGGCGCGCCCGGAGCGGATCGACGCCTACGGGCGCTTCACCCACGAGGCGGTCGGCTTCGACCCCGCCACCTTCCGCGCGTACATGACGGAAGACCGCGTGGACGGCTGCCTGTACCGCTTCGTGCCGGACAACCAAGATCAGCCGTTCAGCGGCAAGCTGTACGTGCTGGCGATCTCCGGAAGGCCGCGCTTCGAGGCCGCGCTCGGCGCGACCCCCGGCACGCGCCTCGGCGTCGAGTGGGTCGAGGTCGACGAGCCGTGCCCCAAGGAAGACGACGTGCGGCTGCGGGCTCACGAGCGCGGCGCCGCACAGTTCAGGCGCGGCGAGGGGGCGTTCTTCCACGCCGGCGCGCTGTACTTTGCCACCACCCTGGGTGGCCGCAAAGATCGCGGGCAGATCTTCAAGCTGCACGTGGGCAAAGACGGCCGCGGCGACGAGCTCGAGCTGCTCGCCGAGTCGCCAAACGCCGACGTGCTCGACATGCCCGACAACATCACCGTCACGCCGTGGGGGCACGTGCTGATGGCCGAGGACGGCAGCGACGGCAATTTCCTGCGCGGGCTCACGCCCGAGGGGTACGTCTACGACGTCGCGTTCAACGCCGGCGGGTCGGGCGAGCTCGCCGGGCCCTGCTTCTCGCCGGACGGCGCCGTGCTCTTCTTGAACCTGTTCCTCGAGGGCAAGACGGTGGCCATCCGAGGACCGTTCTCGTCACTCGGGCGCGCCGGCTGATCCGATCAGCGCGCCGACCGCCTCGAAGGGCAGGTGCTGTCGCACGCGGTCCGCGGTCTCGCGCTGCGCGTACGAGAGCAGGGACAAGAGGGCGCAGTCGCCCGCGCCGAACAGCGCGGCCTGAGCGGCGTTGGCCGCAGCGCCTGCCGCCGAGTCCGGATCCTCGACGGCCATCAGCGCGGACAAGGCAGCGGCGGCGACGGCCGAGAGCGCCGGATCCGGCGGGCTGTACCGCTCGAGCTCGCTCGCGCGCGAGCGGCACGCCGCTGCCGAGGCCTGACCTCGGGCCCAGGCTTCGGCCAAATCCAGCGCCGCGCGGGGCAAGGTCTCGCTCTCGGGCAGGCCTTCGAGCGCAGTCCGCGCCGCCGCGGACGCCGCGAGGACCAGCCGCGGACGCTCGACGCCCACCCGAGCGGCGAGGGCCAAGAGCCAGTCGCCCCGGGGGCACTCGTGCCAGAAGCGCGACCAGTCGCTGCCGAACGCAGCGCTCCATGTCACCAGATCGTGGTGGGCCCCGTGGGCCTTCAGCCATTCGTCCAAGGGGGCGCTCGGCATCGAGCGGATCCATACCACGCCCCGGTGTAGGGTGGGCGCCGTGACCGAGCTTCGCTACGACTGCGACCGCGCGCGGCTCTCGTCGGCGCTCGCCGACCGCTTCGTGGAGCTCGAGCCCGACGACGAGACGCGGGCCTTCGTCCGAGCGGCCGCCAGCGGCCGACACGGCCGCCTGCTCTCGTGGGTCCACTCGACCCTTGGCGCCTTCTTCTCGGACTTCGACGTCAACGGCCTGCTCGGAACCTATCCGCTCTTCCTGCTCAGCCGGACGCAGTGGGCGACGCTGCTCGGTCCCGAGCGCCGCGCGCGGCTGCTCGACGTGGGCGCGGGCAGCGGCGCGATCACCGCAAGACTCGCGCCCCTGGCGGACGAGGTCGTGACCAGCGAGACCTCGCGGATGATGGCGCGGCGCCTGCGGCAGCGTGGGTTCGAGTGCCGGCACGCAGATCTGGCCGACGCTCCCCCGGCGGATCGCTTCGACCTGGTGACCTGCTTGAACGTGCTCGATCGCTCCGATCGCCCGCGCAGCCTGCTGCGGAACCTGGCGGCGGCCCTCGCCCCGCACGGCCAGCTCGTCGTCGCCACGCCCCTCCCCTACCGGCCTTTCGTCTACGCGGGCGGCACCACGCGCGACCCCACCGAGCGCCTTCCGATCGACGCCGACCCGTGGGAAACGGCGGTCACCCAGCTCGTCGAGCGGGTGCTCGGCCCGCTGGGCCTCGAGGTCGTCGCGCTGGGTCGCGCGCCCTACCTCTCGGGCGGCGATCCGGGTCGCGAGCTGTACGTCCTCGACGACGCGGTGGTGATCTGTCGGAGGTCAGACTCGGCATGCTAGCTTGTGGTTCGAGCACTCGCGTGCCCCGCCCCACCGCTCCTGCGATCGAGGCCTTGGCCCACCGGATCTGCGGCGCCGTCGGCCGCGAGTACCCGAACAAGATCGTGCACGCGCTCGGCAGCGACGCGGACGTGGCGCCGCCGCGGGTGCTCACGCCGGCCTTCTTCGGCTGCTACGACTGGCACTCGGCGATGCACGGTCACTGGGCCCTGGCGCGCCTGTGCCGCACCGATCCGGACGCTCGCTTCGTGGGCCAGGCGCGGGCCGTGCTCGACGCCAGCTTGACCCGCGACAAGCTCGGCGCCGAGCTCGGCTATCTGTCACACCCCGACCGCGCGGGGTTCGAGATCCCCTACGGCATCGGCTGGCTCCTCACGCTGCACCGCGAGCTCGCGGAGTGGGACGACGTCGACGCGCAGCGGTGGCGCGGGAACCTCGAGCCGTTGGCAAAGCTCGGGGCGGAGCGCATGCAGCGCTACCTCGAGCGGCTGCCGTTCCCGGTGCGCACCGGCGAGCACTCGCAGACCGCGTTCGGCGTCTCGCTCTTCTTCGACTGGGCGACGGGCGAGCGGCGCGCGGCCGTCGCGGACCAGGTGCGACGGTTGTACCTCACCGATCGCGACGGTCCGCTGCACCTCGAACCGTCCGGGTACGACTTCCTCTCACCCTGCCTGGGCGAGGCTGACCTGGTCGGGCGTGTCTTGCCGCCCGACGACTTCGCGCGCTGGCTGTCGCAGTTCTTGCCGACCATTCCCGCGGGTGGCGACGCGAGCTGGCTCGAGCCCGCGCACTGTCCCGATCGCAGCGACGGCAAGCTGGTCCACCTGGACGGCCTGAACGCTAGCCGCGCGTGGATGCTGCACGGGATCGCCGGCGCGCTGCCCGCGGGCGACGGGCGTCGGGCGGCGCTCTTCTCGGCGGCGGCGGTGCACGAAGCCGCGGCCGTGGCCGCGCTGGACAACGACCACTACGCCGCCGCGCACTGGCTCGGGACCTTCGTCGTGTACCTGGCGACGCGACCCGGGCTCTGAGCTATCCTGCCCGGGTGGTGAAGCACTCCTTGGTGTTCGGGCTCTCGGTGTCCATGCTGGTCGCGCTCGGCGCGGCCGCCTGCGGTGATGACGGCGACGCCGAGGGGACGTCGAGCGGCGGCGCAGCCGGCAGCGCTGGCAGCGGCGGCACGCCCAGCGGCGGTGGCAGCTGCGGCACGGCCGCCAGCGGCGGCACCG
>JACPVJ010000083.1 GCA_016191785.1 Myxococcales bacterium
GGAACGTCGTCCAGACCGATGACCGAGACCGGGGTGGCCGGACCCGCCGACGCGACGTTGCGGCCGCGGTCGTCGAGCATGGCTCGGACCTTGCCCCAGGCCGCGCCCGCCAGGATGGTGTCGCCGCGATTCAGGGTCCCGTCTTGAACCAGGATGGTGGCGACCGGACCGCGACCGCGGTCGAGCTCGGCCTCGACCACCACGCCGGTGGCCGGCTTGTCGGGGTTGGCCTTCAGCTCGAGCACCTCGGACTGCACCGCCACCTTCTCGAGCAGCTCGTCGATGCCCTGGCCGGTGTGCGCGCTGACCTCCGCGAACATGGTGTCACCGCCCCACTCTTCGGGCACCAGGCCCTGCTCCGAGAGCTCGCGACGAGCGCGCTCGGGCTGAGCGTCGGGCTTGTCGCACTTGTTGACGGCGACGATGATCGGGACCTGGGCCGCCTTCGCGTGGTTCAGCGCCTCGATGGTCTGCGGCATGACACCGTCGTCGGCCGCGACGACCAAGATCACCACGTCGGTGGTCTGGGCGCCGCGCGCACGCATCGCGGTGAAGGCCTCGTGGCCCGGAGTGTCCAGGAACGTCAGCTTTCCGTGGGGCGTGTCCACCGAGTACGCGCCGATGTGCTGGGTGATGCCGCCGGCCTCGCCGGCGACCACGTTCGACTTGCGGATCTTGTCCAAGAGACTCGTCTTGCCGTGGTCGACGTGACCCATCACCGTGACGACCGGCGGACGGATCACGCTGTCGAGATCCTCTTCGACGTCCAGGCCCTGGGCCGCGACCAGCGCGTCCTCTTCGCTGACGGCGACGTCCGAGACCTCCCAACCGAACTCGCTGGCGACGATCTTGGCGGTGTCCGCGTCGAGCGTGCTGTTGATGTTCACGCCGGTCATGCCGAGACGCATCAGCTTCATCAGCACTTCGGTGGCCTTGATGCCCATGCGACCCGCGAGGATCTGCAAGTTCACCGAGCCCTCGATCTTGACCACCTTCTTGTGGGCCGAACGCTCTTGGGTGACGACCTGTCCGGTGCCCTTGGGCTTGGCGAACTGGCCGATGCCACGACCGCGCATGCCGGGGCCCGAGCGGCCGCCCATGGGACCACGACCCATGCCACCGGCCATGCCGGGGCCGCCGCGCTGGCCGCGCGCACCGAGGCCCGCTCCGGCCTTGGCGTCGTACTGAACGCGCCGAGGCGCCGGCTGAGTGCGAGGCGGCATCGTGACGCCGGGACGACCCTCCCAGACCTCGATGCCGGTCTTGGGCGGGCTCGAGGGCCGGGGAGCCGGGGGCGGCGGCGGAGAGGGCGTGGGTGCCGGCGCGGCCTCGACCGGCGGCGCGGAGGCCTCGACCGGCGTCGGGGGGGCGGCCTCGACCGGCGGCGCGGGCGGCGGCGCGACCTCGACCGGGGGCGGCTCGTGCCGCGGGGCGCTCGGCAGCGGCGCAGCCGAGACCGGCGGGGCCTCTTCCACCACCGGGGGCAGCTCCATCACCGGCGGCGGCGGCTCGTGCCGCGGCGCGCTTGGCAGCGGGGCCGGCGACGACACCGGGGCCGACCGGAAGGTGACCTCGGAAGCGCGCGGGGACGAGGCCGCGACGGGCGACGAACGCATCACGTCGCTCGCGTGCTCGCTGACCTTCACGTCGGCGCTCGCCGGTCGCGCCGGTGCGCGACGCTTGACCACGGTGGGTCGGATGCGCTCCTCGGCGGCCTTCGGCGCGGCCTGCTTCTCGAGATGGCGCTTCACGCGCTCGACGGCGTCGGGACCGACGACGCTCATGTGGTTGCGCACGTCGGCGACCCCAATCGACTGGAGCAAGGCCACCAGGGCCTTGTTCTCGATGCCCAGATCGCGGGCGATCTCGTAGACACGCATCTTCGTCATTCCTCCGTGGGCAGGTCTTCCCCGACTCCTCGTCGTGGCCCTGGCTCCGACGTGTGAGCCCAATCAATGGCTGTAGCTAGTGCTCGTCCGAGGCCTGAATCGAGCACGGCCACGATGGCCGTCTCGGTTCGATGGGTCGCTCGGCCGAGCTCCGTCTTCGTCCCCCATGCACGCGCGCGACCGGTGCTGATCGCCTGCTCGACCTCACGCGACCCGGCGGCCGCCCTCGCATCGGTCGCGACCACCACCAACCGCGCCTTCCCCGCGCGCAGCGCCTCGTCCACCTCGGCGCCGCCGATCGCGAGCCGCTTCGAGCCGCCAGCGGCAGAAAGGAGGCCGACGACCCGGCGCGACGCCGCGGCGCGGACCAAGAGCGCGAGCTCCGGGCCGCTGGCCCGGACGGCGGTGCGGAAGCTCTTGGAAAAGCCGCGCTCGGCCGCCACCTTCAGGCACGGCAGAGTGGGGTGGACCCACGCGCCGCGCCCTTCGGCCGCGCCGGTCAGCACCGGCACCGGCGCGCCGTCCGGCCCGAGCACGAAACGCACGAGCTCGTCCGGGGCTGCCTCGTTCTGGCAGCCCACGCAGGTGCGGATCGACCCGCGGCTCTCGGTGGACTCGGTCATCGGGTGCATCGCCGGCGTGCTCTTCTCACTCCTCGGCCACGGCGGGGGCCACGGGCTCGGCGGCTCGGGCCTCGGCCGCGAACTTCGCCCGCGCCTGCTCGATCTCCATCGCCTCGTGGTCGAGGAAGTGCTGCGCGCCCTGCTGGATCAGCCGCGCCTTCTTGATGCCCAGCCCGGTGCGAATCGCCAGGCGATCCGCGTCCTCGCGGCCGAGCTCGCTCACGGTCTTGTACCCGGCCTCTTCGAGCAGCTGCGCGGTGCGCAGACCCACACCGCGCACGAAGCGCAGCTTCTCTTTCTCGGTGAGCGGCTCGGGACGGCTGGCGGTCTGCTCGATCCGGTCGCGGCGCATGGTTTCCATGCTGGACTCGGCGCGGTCCTTCAGCGACTGCGCCGCCTCGGGCGAGCCGACACCCTGGATCGTCAAGAGCTCCGAGATGTCGGCCTCCGCGACCTCTTCCAGGGCGCGGAAACCCAGGCGATACATCGCTCGCGCCAGGTCTTCGTCCACGCCCTCGATCTGGCGGAGCGCCTGCAGGGCCTCTTCCTCCATCTGTTTGAACTTGCTCTCGCTGATGATGTCCAGCTTCCAGCCGGTGAGCTGGGAGGCCAGCCGCACGTTCTGGCCCTTGCGGCCGATGGCCAGGCTGAGCTTCTCGTCGGGCACCACCAGCTCCATGCGGTGATCGGCCTCGTCGACGATGACCTTGTTCACCTCGGCGGGCTGGATCGCGTTGATGATGTAGCGAGCCGGATCCTTGTCGAACGGCACGATGTCGATCTTCTCGCCACGCAGCTCTTGGACCACGGCCTGCACGCGCGAGCCCTTGATGCCCACGCACGCACCCACCGGATCGACGTCCGAGTCCCGGGTGGTAACGGCGATCTTGCTGCGGCTGCCCGGCTCGCGGGCCACGCCCACGATCTTGACGATGCCTTCGTAGATCTCGGGCACCTCGGCCTCGAACAGCTTGTCGACCAGGGGCGGCGCCGAGCGGCTGAGGATGATCATCGGCCCGCGTGCTTCGCGATCGATGTCCTTGACGAAGGCCACGATGCGGTCGCCGGGGCGGTAGGTCTCCCGCGGCGTCTGCTCGCGGGCGGGCAAGATGCCCTCGGTGCGGCCCAGATCGACCACGATGTTGTGGCCCTTCTCGAAGCGCCGGACGATGCCGCGGATCAGCTGACCCTGCCGGTCTTTGTACTCGTTGTAGATGATGTCGCGCTCGGCATCGCGCACGCGCTGCAAGAGCACCTGCTTGGCGGTCTGCGCGGCGATGCGACCGAAGGTGCTTCGGGCCTGCTTCATGTCGAGCACGGCGCCGAACTCTTTGTCTTGCTGGCGGGCCTTCTCTGCGTCGCGCGGGTGCCAGAACACCTGGAAGCCCAGCTCTTCGCCGATCTCGGCCTCGAGGCCGTGCTTGCGGGCCACGTCCAGCGCGATCTCGCGCTCGGGGTCGGCCACGACCTCGACCACCGTCATGTACTGGAACAGATCGATGTGGCCGCTGTCCTCGTTGAAGCGAGCCTCCAGCTCGCGGGTGGGACCGAACGCGGCTTGGGCGGCCTTGAGGATGGCGGCCTCCATCGTCTCGATCAGGATCTGCTTGTCGATGCCCTTTTCTTGGGCGACCTGTTCGACGATGCCTCCGAGGTCGACGTCGAGTCCCGCTGAGTGCGCTGCCATTGTCTTTGTCTCCGTGAACTGAGCCCCGGGTCAGCGCCCGTGGCCGGATGCCCGCCGTGCGGGCCCCTTCCCTTTCGGCTTTCCCTTGCGTGGAGCGGCTCCCCAAGAAAAGGTGAGTCGTCCACTTTCAATCTGTTCGAAGTCGAGCCCCAAGAGACCCTTGTCGGTCTCGAGCTGGACCCGGCCCGCTTCATCCAGGCCGTGCAGTGTGCCGTCGATCACCCGCTGGCCCGACAGCGCTTCGCGCAGCTTGAGCTTGGCGGACTGCCCGGCGAAGCGCGCGTAGTCTTTCGGCGAATAGAGCGCGCGGTCCAGACCCGGCGAGCCCACCTCGAGGCGGTAGGCGTGGTTCAAGACGCCCGCCACGTCGAGCGCCGCCGACAGGTCGCGGGACACGTCGGTGCAGAGGTCGATGGTGATGCCCTCGCCGGGAGTGCGCGCCTCGGGCCGCTCGATGGTCAGCTCGAGCAGCCAGCCGCTGCGATCCGTCCGCCACACGAGCTCGACCGCCTCGACGGCGTGCGCGCGCAGCACCGGCTCGACGGCGGCGAGCACGCGCTCGCGGTCGAGACCAGGCAGACGTTCATGGGCGACTAGGGTCATGGAGCTCTCGCGACTCGCGAGGCAGGCCACGGCCCTACCCCGCGCTCGAGTGAACCGAGTTTTTTGGCCGAGATCGCGGGACCCGACCAAAAAAAAACGGACCCTGGTAGGGGGTCCGTCAGGATCCACCCGAGTTGTCGGCGGGCTATTTAGCCGAGGGTGGCGATGAGCGCAAGCCGCGCGAAAAACCCTGGAAAACTCGAGGCTTCGCCCGCCAGGCCCGGGAAGCGCCGAAACCGCCCGGGGGGCGCCCCCTGGCGCACCCGAGGGGGGAGCGACGGCCGATCAGGCCAGATTCGGCAGCGTGACCAGGTTGACGTGCAGGACCTCGTCGCTGAACGCCATCATCTCGGAGAGACAGGCCTCGCTCGGCCGGGTGTCGGTGCGAATCTTGGCGCACCCCGCGCGCCCGCCCTCGAACACCGTGTTCTCGAGCTCCTGGATGTTGATCGCGTGCCGCTTGAGCACCCCGAGCACGTTGGCGAGGGCCCCGACCTTGTCCAGGAAGCGGACCACCAGGACGTACCGGCCCCGGGTGCTGGCCGCGATGTTCACGACGTTCGGCACCTCGCCCTTGACCATGAAGCTGCGCAGGATGCGGACGGTCTCGGCGGCGATGGCGATCTGCGCTTCGTCCGTGGACGCTCCGATGTGCGGCGTGGCGTAGACCAGACCGGCGTGCAAGATGGCGTGGTCGTAGTTTGCCACTCGCGTGTCGGGCTCGCTGGGCAAGACGTCGAGGCCGACCCGCAGCTCTTTCATCGGCCCGAGCTCGACCAGCGCGGGCCAGTCCACCAGGCCCGAGTCCGCCGTGTTGATCAACATGGCGCCGTTCGGCAGCGCCGCGATCACGTCGCGAGAAATGATGCCTCGGGTGCGCTCGGTGAGCTCGAGGTGAACGCACAAGATCTCCGACCGTTTGGCCAGCTCGAGCACGTTCGGAGCCCAACCCACGCCCGCGTCGGCGGCTGCGGCGGGCATCAGCGAGCGGCTGTACGCGTGGACGTCGAGGCCGTACGCCAGGCCGAGCTTGGCGACCGCGCGCCCCACGTGGCCGAACCCCACGATGCCCAGGGTGCGCCCGCGCAGACCCTTGGCCTTGGCAAACTCCTGCTTGTCCCACTTGCCGGCACGCAGGCTGCTCACGGCGTCCGGGACCCGCCGGTCGAGGCAGCCGATCAGCGTCAGGGTCAGCTCGGCCACTCCGGACGCGTTCTTGCCCGGACAGTTGGCGACGTAGATGCCACGCTCGCTGGCGGTCTTGACGTCGATGTTCCGAACGCCGGCGCCCGCTCGGATGATCAGGTTGAGCATCACCCCGGCCCGCATTGCGTCGGCGCGAACCTGGGTGCCGCGCACGACCAGCACGTTGACGTCCCTGACCGCCGCGGGCAGCGCGTCGGCGCTGAGCTCGGGCTGATACGTGAGCTCCACCCCCAACGTGCGCATTTCGTCGAGCGCCGCCGGATCCAGCTTGTCCGCGACCAGAACTTTCATGAGGGCGCTCGTTTTATCACGGCCAGCCCCGCTTGTGTCATTCCCGCGGCCGGACCGGGTAAGTCGCCCCAGAGAGGCGCAGAGCCGGCTCGCCGGCGTCGGTCTCGACCAGCAGCGGGGCAAGCTCGGTCTGGGCCTCGGGCATGAACCGGGCCTCGAAGCGACCGCCCTTGACCCGAAGGTAGACCGCGTCGTTCGCGCCGACGGAGAGCGTCCCCGGATCGAGGGGTTCTTCGCTGGCGTCCGAGAGCACGACGCTCGCCCCCTCGGCCGTCACCCGGAGCTTCTGCACGAAGAACGGAACGTCCTCGACGTCGAAGTAGGTCCAGTCGTAGCCGTTCTGGAGGATGAATCGCCCGTCGTCGGGGTGACGGTCGATCCACGACGCGAAGGCGCGCTGCATGCCCGGGTGCTCGACCCGCACCCCGTCGTGCCAGAAGCGCCCCTCGGAATCGAGTCGGAGTGTGCTCTCGCGCGAGCGACCCTCGGGCGCCGGCCAGCGGAAGAACTCGGGGTGCTCGCCGGGCTTCACTTGCCCTGTTCGACGTCCAGCACGACCCCGGTCGGGATCACGCCGCGCTGCTCGACGCCGAGCGCCGAGTCGGGCCAGCGCACCTCGAGACCCACGGCCTCGCACGCGCCCACGCCGAAGTGGACGACCAGATCGTTCTGCATGCCGAAGTGGCCGTAGCCGCCCCCGACCTCGCGCACCATCTTGGTGCCGCCCGCGTCGATCGTGACGCGCGCGCCGATCGCCGCGGCGTTGCTGCCGGGACCGCCCTTCAGCCGGAGCTCGACCCACTTGCCGCGGGTCGCCGCGTCGCTCTCGAAGAAGTGGACCTCGTTGGTCTTCCAGATCTTGCCGCAGTCGCGGGCGGTGCCCGAGCCGACCACCACGTCTTGATCGCCGTCGCGGTCGAAGTCGGCGACGACCAGACCGCTGGCGCAGGGATGCTGCAGCCCCATCGCCTTGCCACTCTCGGCGAAGGTTCCGCCGGCCTGCTGCTGGAAGACGTACAGGAACTGATCGGCGTAGTCGCTGGTCGCGAGGAGGATCTCCGAGCGGCCGTCGTTGTCGAGATCGGCGATGGCGCTCATCAGCCCGCCTTCGTTCCAGCCGGCGGTCGGGTGGGGCAGCGCCAGGCCCTTGTCGGCCAGGGGCGGTCGCGTGAACTGGATGCCGCCGGAACCCACGTTGCCGACCAGCAGGGCGCTGCTGTCGCTCGACTGCCCCGCCCAGAAATGGTGGATCTCGGCGTTGTACAGATCCATCACGCCGTCCCCGGTGACGTCCCCGCACGCGGTGGCAAAGGTGTTGCCGTTGTTGCGCCACGGCTTGCTGTCGTTCGCGCTCCAGCCGGTGTTCTGGCAACCGATCACCGGCTGAGGGTTCGCGGGGCAGCTGGGGTCGCTGCTGGTGGTGCAGTAGCAGAGGAACATCTGGTTGTCGGTGAAGTCGTGGTTGTCGTCACCGGCGAAGCCGCTCGCCTTGCCCTGCTCGGTGAACTTGCCGCTCCCGTCGTTGACGTACAAGAGGTTCCACTGCCGGCCATACGCGCTGACCATCAGATCCATGTCGCCGTCACCGTCCACGTCGCACGAGGTCGCGCCGTAGGCCGGTCGGTGATTGGTGCCCTCTTCGAGCCCGAAATCGTCGGTGGTCAGCCCGGCGGCGTCGGTGACCTCGGTGAACGTGCCGTCGCCGTTGCCCCGGTGCAGTCGCGCCTGCGTGCCGATGTACGAGGTGCCGTAGCTCTGATACCAACCCACCACGAACAGATCGACCTTTCCGTCGCGGTTCACGTCGGCGAAGGTCGCGCCGCTGATCGGGAGCCCCTGGCTGGCGTACGGCTCGAGCTTCGGCCCGAGCGTGAAGTGGCCCTTGCCGTCGTTGAGCAAGATCTCGCTGCGGTCGAGATCGCCCGGCGTGGGCGGCGACGCCACCTTCTTGTTGTCGGTGAAGGTGCCGCTGAACAGATCGACGTCGCCGTCGTTGTCCACGTCGGCAGCCACGACCAGGTGGGCCGAGCGAAGCTCTTTCGCGCCGTCGCGCGTGGCGCCATAGCCGCTCGGCACGGTCTCGTCCACGAAGGTGCGCGCGCCGTTTTGGCCAGCGCGATTCATCAACACGCGCATCAGCTTGGGCTGCCCGCCGTCGAGCGGATCGCGCGTGTTGGTGCTGAGCGAGTGTACGAGCAGGTCCGGATACCCATCGTGGTCGAGATCGACGGCGATCAGCCGATTGCCCACCACGCCGTCGAGCCCCCACACGCTGGTGCGCTTCTGGAAGCTCGGCGCCCCGCTCACCGCGTGGGCGTCGCAGGCGGGGGGCGCCCCGCCGGCGCCGCCCGCGCCCCCGGCCCCCGCGGCCCCACCGGCACCGCTCGAGCCACCCCCGCCCGACTCGGACCCGCAAGACCCCAGAAACAACGCCAAGACCGAAACGAAGATCCGTCGCATGCGCCTACCCGGCGGGGGCCATAGCACCAGGCAGGCGCCGTCTCAAACGCGCCGGCGACGGGCGAACGCCCAGGCGACGCCCAGGGTCCAGACTGCGCTCCAGCCAACGGGCACCCGTTCGAGGCCTGAGACGCTGCAACCGCCCTCGACGCTCTCGTCGTCCGTCGGCTCGGCGTCCGCGCCTCCGGTACCGAAGACCGTGCCTCCGCCCCAGCCGCCCGCAGCGACGCCAGCGGTGCCCGGCTCGCCGGCGCCGCCGCTGCCGCCTCCGCCAGCGGTGCCTCCGGGAGCCGGCGCGGGGTCGGGCGCCAGCGCGTCGACGACGTAGACGGCGCCAGACGAGTGACGAACCAAGAGCGGACGCTGCGACAGGGCCGGCCCGTCCGCCAGCCCCGCGACCTTCGACGGCGTCCAGGTCTGGATCGCGGACCAAGAGAAGTGCCAGGCGTCCATCGCCGCGGGGTTCGGCACGTGGCGCCGGTGCGACCCGTCCACCTGGTAGACCGCGCCCCCACCCTCGGCGATCATCAGCTCGGGCTTGGCCGGCCACGGGGCCCCTTCGGCGAGCGCGTCGATGGCGACGTCGGTGACCGGCGCGCGATCGAAGAAGTCCGAGAAGCCCCAGGCTTCGTAGCTCGTCGGGTCGGTCACGTGGCGACGGTAGCCCGAGAGCGCTTTGGGCGGGCACGTGAGGGTCTTTGGCGACGAGCCGAGCTCCTGGTTCGCGCCCGAGCCCAGGTTGATGCCGTAGGCATGGACCGCGTGCGGCTGCCCGTCGTGCAGCCCGAAGGGCGAGAGCAAGTCGAACCCGTGCTCGCACGACCCGATGGCGCTGCACAGATCCGCACGATGATCGTTCGCCGGCACCGACACGCCCGCCGCGCCGGCCGCGCCCGCGGGCCCACCGAAGTAGACGTGAACGTCGATCGCCTGATTCGGCGCGTCGGGGTCCTGCGCCCAACCCGCCACGGTCTCGCACGAAGCCGTGTCGAGGTAGCCCTTCGGGTGTCCGCCGCACGCGCCACCGCCCGGACCGCCGCCCCACCACTCCCAGTGCCAGGGCTCGCTCGGGACGGTGCGCTTCCAGCCGAAGCTTCCGGCGTGCGCTTCGAGCCAGGCGTAGACGCCGCCGCTCGACGTGTTCAGGTCGATGGCGTGGCCGCTCTGGTGGTTGCTGTACCCGGGCTTGGCCGCCAGGTTGCAGCTGTTGCAGCTGCAGTTGACGTAGCAGCCATAGAGGTACTGCTGCTCGGCCATGGTGCGAAAGCCGCTCACGACCTTCAGCGTCACGCCCGCTGCATCGGCCGCCTTCGCCATGACGATGTAGGCGTTGGCCGACTCCTTCTCCATCTTCTTGCCGTCGACGGTGACGACCTGGATCGGGAAGGCGTTCCCGCTCGAGTACCCGGTGTCGGTGCTCTCGGTGCAGTCGATGCTCGAGAGCGCCGCGGCCCGCGACGCCGTGGTGAGCAAGACGATCAGAGTCACGAGCCATGCGAACGAGTGACGGGCGCGCACGGCTGGCTGTCGAGCAAGATCCAAGCCGGCGGAAGATCGGTGGAATTGCCCCGCGAGAGCGCGACGCCGGCAACCGGCGCTTGGCACCGTGAGGTTGCGGTGGGCTACGAGTGGCGCCTGCGGCCGCGTCGAGCGTGGTCGACGGGCGCCCGCGTCGGGCGCCCGCCGGCCGCCGAGCTCACTTCGCCTGCTTGAACACGCCGCCGGCCAGGCCCATCTGGATGAAATAGAAGCTCGTGGCGTCGGTGGTCACCGCGCGAGCATTGGTCAGCCCCGAGACCAGCGTGGTCGACGACCCGCCGCCGATCGGGGCCCGCTTCACCGACGAATAGTCGACCCAGTAGACGTCCGAGCCATCCACGGCCAAGTCCACGACGGTGCTCGCGGCACTCACGTCCGACGGCGGACCACCGGTGCTCGCTACTTTGCGGACGTAGCTGGTGCTGGTGTCCGCGAAGTACACGAGCCCCGAGGAGGAGGCCAGGGGACCGGGTGTGGACGTCGATGCGTACAGCACTACCGGGGTGCCGCCGGTGGTGGGCAGCTTCAGAACCGACCTCGGATTGGCCTTTCCGGTGGCGGTTGCCGTGGTGAAGAACAGCGTCGACCCGTCGATCGTCAGGTTGCTCGGCGCGGCCAGGTTGGTCGCCAGCGGCGTGACCGTGCCGCCCGTCTTCGGCGCGCTCACGACCCGGGAATTCCCGGCTTCCGTGACGTAGACGTTGGTCGAATCGACGGCCAGCGCCTGCGGGCTGGCCAGCCCCGACGCCACAGTGGTGGCGGTTCCGCCGGAGACGGGAATACGCCGCACCGTGTTGTAGGTCTTCGACAGCCAGTACACGTGCGTGGCATCAACGGCGACGGATGCGGGTTGGTACTCGCCCGACGCCAAGAGCGCGCTGGCGCCGCCCGACAGCGGGAGCTTTCGCACCTCGCCCGCCGAGTTCACCAGGTAGGCGTTGGCGGAATCGATCGCCATGTCCTCGAGCTCGACCTCGGGCCCTGAAATCTTGGTCGCGCTGCCAGCGCCGCCGCCGGTGCCACCGGTGCCGCCCGTGCTCGCGCCGCCGGTGCCGCCCGTGCCGCCCGTGCCGCCCGTGCTCGCGCCGCCGGTGCCGCCCGTGCCGCCCGTGCCGCCCGTGCTCGCGCC
>JACPVJ010000084.1 GCA_016191785.1 Myxococcales bacterium
CCGTGGGGGGTGGCGCCGTCGCGGCGAACGCCGCCGGATCGTGCCAGCCCGGCGCGCCCGCAGGGGGCGGTCCGGCGGGCGGCGGTCCGGCGGGCGGCGGTCCGGCGGGCGGGGGCGGGGCGCCCGGCCCAGGGCCGGGCAGTGCGCCCGGCGGAACCCCGGCGAGATCGGGCGCCATTGTCGCGCCGAACGGGTTGAGCCCCTCGGGTGACCCGACGCGATAGCGCTCGTTGGCCGGCGTAAACGCGCCGGGTGGACCGGCTGGGGGCGGAGCACCGGGCGGAGGCGGCGGCGGAGCGCCGGGCGGCGGTCCCCACGCCGGAGGCGGCGCACCGAATCCGGGCTGTCCCGGTGGCGCGCCGTACTGACCGGGAGGCGGCCCATACGGCGATGGCGGTGCCCCGGGCGGAGCGTACTGAGGAGGGGGCGCCCCCCAACCTGGCGGTGCACCGGGTGCGGGACCGGGAGGTCCACCGGGGGGTGGCCCATAAGCGGGGGGCGGAGCGCCAGGCGGCGGTCCGGGTGGTGGGCCCCAGCCCGGGGGACCTGCCGGAGGACGTGCGCCTCCGGGGCCCGGGAAGGTGGCGGGCTGAGCCCCGACGCCGGAGGCCGGCAACGGAGCGCCGCAGGAAGCGCAGAACTTGCTAGTGGGCTGGTTGGAAATGCCGCAGCGCGGGCACGCGATCATCGAGGCGTCCTCCGAAACCCGAAAAATGCCGTGAGATCCCGGCAGATCACGGGCGGCCCCGAGCATAGCCGGTCCGCCTTCAGCGGAGTAGCACGATAGTATCGGACGTTCGCGGCCCGGCCCATGGAGCGGTCAGACTCGGGCCGTTGCAGGTCGCGACCTGCCCGCGGCGAGCCGAATCAGACGTCCTTCTCGTCCCGGATGCGGGCCGCCTTGCCCTGCAGGTTGCGCAGGTAGCCGAGGCGGGCGCGGCGCACGACGCCACGGGAAACCACGTCGATTTGCTCGATGCGCGGCGAGTGCAGCAAGAACACGCGCTCGACGCCGACGCTGAAGCTGACCTTGCGCACGGTGAACGTGCTGCGAGCGCCAGCCCGGTGGCGCTTGATCACGGTGCCCTTGAAGACCTGGGTGCGGAGCTTGTCGCCCTCGACGATCTTGTAGTGCACCGCGACCGTGTCCCCCACGCGGAAATTGGGCAGATCCGAGCGGAGCGCGCTGTTTTCGAAGGCTTCGATCTTGGGGTGAATCATCGACATGGCGGGGTCTCCGACCGGCTGGGGGCGGGGATTATGCACGCGCCCGGGGGCTCGTCAATGGACGAAGGGCCCCCACCGGGCAGCTTGCGCGACGGCTGGAAATACACTACTTCCCGCAGCCCAATTTCCGGTGGGCCCAGAGGGCCCGCCTGCGACGACGAAAGAGAGACCGAAAATGAACACGCATCCGGGTGTCATCGGGCGCAAGCTCGGCATGACTCAGGTCTTCACCAGCGACGGCTCCGTCATCCCGTGCACGGTGGTCGAGGCGAGCCCCGTCGTCGTCGGCAAGCGCACCAAGGAGAAGGACGGCTACGACGCGCTCGTGCTCGGCCTCGCCGAGCGCAAGGAGAAGCACACCAAGAAGCCGGTCGCGGGCATGTACAAGAAGGCGAGCGTCTCGCCGAAGCGCTGGCTCAAAGAGCTGCGCTGCACCCCGGACTTCGCCGCGAGCTTCGAGCTCGGCGCCGCAGTCAAGCTCGACACGGTGTTCGAAGAGGGCCAGCTGGTCGACGTGCAGGGCACGAGCCGCGGGCGTGGTTTCAGCGGTGTGATGCGTCGCCACAACTTCGCCGGCCAGGTGCAGACCCACGGTACCCACGAGTACAAGCGCCACGGCGGGTCGATTGGTACCAACATGACTCCCGGCCGCGTGCTCAAGGGCGTGGGTATGCCGGGCCAGCACGGCAACGCGAAGGTCACCGTCTACAGCCAGCGCGTGGTCAAGGTCTCGGCCGACGACAGCCTGCTGTTCGTCGAGGGCGGGGTCCCCGGCTCGAAGAACTCGCTGGTGTTCGTGCGCGGCGCGGTCAAGCGCCACGGCGGTAAGAAGAAGGCCTGAGGCCCCGGTGTGGCTCGACGACCGCGTCGTCGCCTGTGACGGCGACGTGTTGGTCGTCGACAAGCCGCGGGGCATCGTGGTCCACGGCGGCGACGAAGCGCGCGCCGACGACTTGGTCACGCGACTTCGAGGCTGGCTTCGCGCCCGCGGCGAGCCGGACTACCTGGGCGTCCACCAGCGCCTGGACAAAGAGGCGTCGGGCGTTCTGTTGTTCACGCGACGGCGCGAGCTGAACGCGCCGGTGGCGCGCGACATGGAGGGCCACCTCGCCCGACGAACCTATCTGGCGGCGGTGAGCGACCCGGGTCTCGCGCGGAGCGGCGTGCTCGAGCACCAGCTGTCCCACGAGAAGGGGGGCGTGACCCGAGTGGTGTCCCGTGGCGGTCAGCGATCCGTGGCGCGCTATCGCGTGCTTCGGAGCGAGCACGGGCGCGCGCTGGTCGAGCTTTTGCCCGAGACCGGCCGCACGCACCAGCTTCGCGCGCAGCTGGCGGCGGTGCGAGCCCCGATCGCGGGCGATCGGCTGTACGGAGGGGCCCGCGCGAACCGCTTGATGCTGCACGCGCGGGCGCTCGAGCTGCCCGCGCTTCGGCGCCGCTTCGAGTGCCCGGTGCCCGAGTCGCTCTCGATCTGGGTGGCGCGCGGCGAGGTGGGGCTGCCGGGTGCGCTCGGCGCGGCGCTGGCGGACGCGCTCTGCCTGCGCGCTTCGCTCCTCGGCGCCACTGCCGCCTATCGCTGGGTCAACGGCCCAGGCGACGAGCTGCCGGGCGTGGTCGTGGATCGCTACGGTGACCACGTGGTGCTCGCGGTCTCGAGCGACGAGGCTGCCGCGCGGGCCAACGAGATCGCGGAAGCGTTGCTCACGCTCGGGGCCCATGGCGTGTATCTCAAGCTGCGCGAGCGCGCGGACCAGCGTCAGGTCGACCGCGAGAAGAACGCGCCCCCGCTGCCCATCGCGGGCACGCCGGCCGAGCCCGAGTTGGTCGTGAGCGAGGGCGAGCTCCGCTTCCCAGTGCGCCTCGCCGAGGGGCTGTCCACCGGGTTGTTCGTGGACCAGCGCGACAACCGCGATCTGGTCCGGCGGCTGTCCGGGGGGCGGCGAGTGCTCAACCTCTTTTCCTACACCTGTTCGTTCAGCGTGGCCGCGGCCCGCGGCGGCGCGCGCGAGGTGGTGAGCGTCGACCTGTCGCGACCGGCCCTCGAGCGCGGGCGGGCGGCCTTCGCGGAGAACGGCCTCGACCCCGCCGAGCACCGCTTCCATCAGGAAGACTGCGTGGCCTGGCTCGGCCGCATGCGACGGCGGAAAGAGCGCTTCGGCGTGGTGATCTTGGACCCGCCGAGCTTCGGCACGCGCAGCAAGCGCGCGACCTTCGACGTCGACCGCGACTACGGTCGGGTGGCCGCGGACGCCCTGGCGCTGCTCGAGCCCGGCGGGCGCCTGCTCGCCGTGACCAACCATCGCAAGACCAGTCGCGAGCGACTGCGCCGGACCCTGCACGAGGCGGCCCGCGCTGCCGGCGTGGAGGTGCGCCAGCTGAAAGACCTGGCCTCGCCCCTCGACTGTCCCGACGGTCCGGACGGCCCCGAGCCCATGAAGAGCGTTCTGGTCACGCTCGTTTGACCTGATACGCTTTCGGTATGCGCGCCGGTCTGGTGATGGGCCTCTTGGTCGTCGCGTGCTCGGGCACGACGACCGACAGCGACGACCCGAGCGGCTCCGGCGGCTCGTCGAGCGGCGCCAGCGGCGGGGGCGGCGGCATCGACAGTGATGGCAGCGTGTGGCCCGACGGCGGCGGCGCCGTCGGCGGCGGCGGCAGCGGCG
>JACPVJ010000075.1 GCA_016191785.1 Myxococcales bacterium
CCGAAGGGCTCGCGAAGGGTCTGGCCAAGGGTAGAGCCGAGGGCGAGGCCAAGGGCAAGGCTGAGGGCAAGGCTGAAGGCAAGGCTGAAGGCAAGGCTGAGGGCAAGGCTGAGCTGCTGCTTCGCTTGCTTCGGTTGAAGTACGGCGACCTGCCCGAAGGGCAGCTCGAACGCCTGCGCGGCGCGACCGCCGACGACCTGGACCGCTGGGCCGAGCGCGTGATGACGGCGGCGACCCTCGACGAGGTGTTCGAAGGTCGCTAGCCGGGCGGCGAGCACCCGGCTCCACGCGACCCATGTCCGATCGTCCCGCCTCGCGCCGAGCGGCCCCAAATGCGCGCCCACGCGACCCAAACCGCGCATGTGCCTGCTCATCGCCCTGAACTGCTCGCGCAAGTGAGCATTCCACCCTCCTCAGCTCGACGACGATTTCGGCGCGGGGAGAGTAGCCGCGCGCGCGCGCTGCGCGGCGCTGCGCCGCGCCGCACGGAGCCGTGCTCCAGGCGCCCACGGGGTCGGTGGGGAACGGGCCAAGGAGGCCTTCATGACCGGCGCGGAGAAGGACCGCTGGGCCGAGCGCGTGATGACGGCGGCGACCCTCGACGAGGTGTTCGAAGGTCGCTAGCCGGGCGGCGAGCACCCGGCTCTACGCGACCCATGTCCGATCGTCTCGCCTCGCGCTGAGCGGAGGCGGTCGCGCCCCAGCCCCTTCTCAGCCTCTCAGTTCTCCGAAGGAAATGCCATTTTGCGCAGGCGGAGCTCCAGGTCGGCGCGAAACGCTTCGAGCTCGGCGGCGCTGATCCCGGCGGGCAACACCGCCTCCGACCCGATGCGGATCTGGCCGATGACCCACGCCAGCGTCGCTGCGTCGGCGCCTCCGTCCTTGGCGCCCGCTCCCGTCAGCGCCGTGGTCAGCTGGACCCCGGACCGAAGGATCAGCATGAGGTCGACGAGGTCCCGGGGCTCCGCGCGCCCGAGGACGGCACACAGCTTGTTCGCGGCGATCTCTTCCAGCGAGTCGACGACGACGTTGCCGAGCAAGCGCGTGGGTGAAACCGTCGGCGCGCGGTCGATAGCCAAGTCGACGATGGTGGACTCGCTCCCTCGCTGGATAGACAGTCGACGGAACTCGGCGAACCGCTGCAACGTGGTCACTTCGGCTCCGGCCGCGAGCGCAGCGTCGCGCAGCGCTCTCTCGGCGCGATCCAAATCGGCCCCGGGTCCACCGAACAGATCCAGATCCTTGGTGAAGCGATGGTGCAGATAGAACTCGACCAGCGCCGCGCCTCCGGTCAGGCGGAACTCGCGCTCGCGCTCGAAGAACATCGCGAGCAGCTCGCGTTGGAGCGGGGTGAGGCTAGGGGATGAGCCCGTCACGCCGCCAGCCCCGGATCAGGTAGTCCCAAAATGCCTGCTTTCTTCCGAGTCGCCGCGACAGCCGCGAGTAGCGCGGCAAGACGTCTCGAGTCAGCGACAGGTACTTCCACACGTCGGGATAGCGCGCCTCCGACAGGATGCGCGCGGTCCAGAACAGCTTCTCGTCCTCGGTTCCCCCTTCGAGCGTCTGGCGGATCTGCGCGTTGGTCACTGGCGCGTCCCAGTTGAAGTAAGGGACCGCGTCGGCACTGTCGAGGTCCAGGCTGGGGTCGGTGGAAGCGTGCATGCTCAGAGAGTCTACCATCCGGAGTGGACCTGGCCGAGCATCCCCGACGGTCCCCGACGGCACCCGCACGAGGGCCGGGTCGCAAACCCCGCGGAGGCCCCCCCCGAGCCCCCGGCCCTTTTTCGACCAGCTCGGGGAACGGACCAAGGAGGCGTTCATGACCGGTGGCGATCGCCACTGGCGAGGCTGGCCTTCGCCACCCGCCCTGGATCGCTTTCTGCGCAAAGGTCCGGGATCGCCGGTGGGCACTCTGCTTGCGAAGCCCCCGCGGGTGCAACCGCACGACCGCCTCTTCCGCGCCGTCTTCTCGGAGCCGGAGCACGCCGTGGGCCTGCTCCGCGCGGCGCTACCGCCGGGGCTGACCCAGCAGATCGACTGGGCCACGCTCAGTCCGCTGCGCGCTGGCCTCGTCGACTCGGCGCTCCAAGCGCGTTACGCCGACGTGCTGTTCAGCGTCCAGCTCGCTGGGCGGCCGTCTGCCACCACAGCGAGAAGGGTTGGACCGTAGCGCGCGCGCTTCGTGAGCTGCTTGCGCTACCGCGGGGCGAATTCCCGGAGCTCGAGTCCCACGTGCCGAGCTTCGAGCCCATCCTCGTGGACTTGTCGGAGGCCGCGGACGACGCGCTGCGCTGGCGCTGATCGTCAGCTATATTCTGCAGGCCACGGAGGCACCCCCCGAGCGCCTCCGGCCCTTTTTCGACCAGCTCGGGGATCGGGCCAAGGAGGCCTTCATGACCGGAGCACAGATGTTGATCGAGCAGGGAAGAGCCGAAGGGCTCGCGAAGGGCAAGGCTGAGGGCAGGGCTGAAGGCAAGGCTGAAGGCAAGGCTGAAGGCAAGGCTGAAGGCAAGGCTGAAGGCAAGGCCGAGCTCCTGCTTCGCTTGCTTCGGTTGAAGTACCGCGACCTGCCCGAAGGGCCGCTCGCACGCCTGCGCGGCGCGACCAACGACGATCTGGACCGCTGGGCCGAGCGCGTGATGACGGCGGCGACCCTCGACGAGGTGTTCGAAGGTCGCTAGCCGGTCAGAGCCCGTACACCTTCGACCGGTCACCTTCGACGCCGTGCCGTTCGCGTCCCATCCCCAACGAGGGTTCAAGTCAACGCCCGCCCGACTCGACGCAACCTCATGTCCGATCGTCTCGCCTCGCGCTGAGCGGCCCGAAATGCGCGCTCACGCGACCCAAACCGGGCATGTGCCTGCTCATCGCCCCGGATTGCTCGCGCAAGCGCGCAATCCACCCTTCTCAGCTCGGCGACGATTTCGGCGCGGGGAGAGTAGCCCCGCGCGCGACCTGCGGGGCGCGCGACCAGAGGGCGGCGAGCACCCGGCTCCACGCCGCGGATGGCACGTGCGTCGCTGTGGCGCCGGCCGCGGCCCGCGAGTAGTATCTCCACGTGCCAGTGACGGTGAGCGACATGGCGCGCGCGCTACGCGAGCGAGGCGCTCGCGATCTGGCCCGCGCGACCGAGCGAGCCCAGGCGATCCGCTCGCGGCTGCCCGCGGCTGCTGCTTGCCTCAGGGGGCATGGCGCCCGCCGCGTTTGGCTGTTCGGATCGATCGCCGAGGGCCGTCCACGGCTCGACAGCGACGTCGATCTGGCGGTCGAAGGGTTGCCGCCGGCGCGCTACTTCGACGCGCTTGCGGAGGTCGCCGAGCTAGCGGGCACGCGCGTCGATCTGGTGAGGTGGGAGGCAGCTCCACCGTCGCTGCGCGAGCGGGTGGCAGAGTGCGGGGTCGAGCTGTGACGAGCGAAGAGATTCAGCGGCTTCGGGCGGAGCTTGCCAGTGACCAGCGCGCGTTCGAGGCGCGAGTCGCCGAGCTCGGAACGTTGGACGCCAGCCGTGCCACCGCGGCCGAGACCGCGCAGCTCGCCGTTCTGCTGCATCACGCCTACGGCGCGATCGAGGCGGCGCTGGCGCGCATCGCCCGGGTCCTCGAGCGGGGGCTTCCGGAGGGTCCGGACTGGCACGCCGCGTTGGTCCACGAGATGGCGCTCGAGATCCCGTCCGTCAGACCGGCCGTGCTCTCTGCCGGCTCGGCCGCTGCACTGCGCAAGCTCCTGGCCTTCAGGCACTTCTTCCGTCATGCCTACGCCGCGGAGTGGGATCGTCAGCAGCTCGGGACGGTGCGCCAGGTGGCTGTCGATGCAGCGCCCCAGCTGGTCGCCGACCTCGCCGCGTTCGACGTCGTCCTGGCTCGGCTCGCAGCCGAGCTCGCGCGCGGCTGAGTGCGTTCGGAGCCCGGGTGAGGCGGAGGGTGGCGCCCCCTGCTGAGCGCGCTCGGCCGCGGGGGGGAAGCGCGGACATCTGGCTGTCGCCAGGTCGGGATCAGCGTCGGCATCGCGGGGAGGGTGGCGATCGCCACTGGCGAGGCTGGCCGGGTGGGCTGGAAGGCTGCGCGAACGCTTCGCCAGCTGCTTGCGCTGCCGCGGGGCGAGTTCTCGGAGCTCGAGCCCCACGTCCCGAGCTTTGATCCCATCATCGTGGACTTGTCGGAGGCCGCGGACGACGCGCTGCGCTGGCGCTGATCGTCAGCTACATTCTGCAGGCCACGGAGGCACCCCCGAGCGCCTCCGGCCCTTTTTCGACCAGCTCCGGGAGCGGGCCAAGGAGGCGTTCATGACCGGAGCGGAGATGGACCACTGGGCCGAGCGCGTGATGACGGCGGCGACCCTCGACGAGGTGTTCGACGGTCGTTAGCCGGGCGGCGAGCACACGGCTCCACGCGACCCATGTCCGATCGTCTCGCCTCGCGCTGAGCGGCCCCAAATGCGCGCCCACGCGATCCAAATCGCGCATGTGCCTGCTCATCGCCACGAACTGCTCGCGCGGGCGAGCATTCCACCCTCCTCAGCTCGGCGACGATTTCGGCGCGGGGAGAGTAGCCGCGCGCGCGACTTGCGCGGCGCTGCGCCGCGCCGCACGGAGCCGTGCTCCAGGCAGCGACCAGCTCGGGGAACGGGCGGGTCAGAGCCCGTACACCTTCGACCGG
>JACPVJ010000076.1 GCA_016191785.1 Myxococcales bacterium
AGCGCCGTGTACGACCTGAAGCCGGAGGCCATCGCCACCGCGATCGAGATGCTACTCAATCATCGCGTCTTCGCCGTTCAAGATCCCGACGTCGTGGAGGCCGCGCTCCAGCACTTTCGCCGCAAGTCGGCACTCGGCTTTTCCGACTGCATGGTCCTCGAGATTGCGCGCAAGGCGGGGCACACGCCGCTCGGCACATTCGATAGGAATCTGAGCACGCTCAGCGGCGCAAAGCGACTCTAGCTGCCGGAGGCCGGCTAACTCACGTTGCACCCGCCGAACGCCGATCATGGCAAGCTTCACCGTCCGTTCCGCTTCCGCGGGCGAACATTCTGACGCGGCCTCGCCCGCGTGAGCAGCGCCACGCGCTCTGCTACGATGATGTCCGGCGTTCGCGGGAGAGCGCCGTTCGTTGTCCAGCCAAGGAGATCGCCGATGTTGATGAAACCCCGTCGGTGGCTCGGCTACTCGATTCACTTGAACGACGAACTCCCGGGCTCGGCGCGAGCGCTCGACGTTTTCGAACAGTCCGACGTTCCGCTGGACGATACTTTTGGGTCGAGTTCCGACGTTTCGGGGCGGAACCAGGCCACCGTGCTCATGATCGGCCCGCGTGTGGAACAAGCGCGTTTGATCGAAATCCTCGACTTGCTCGCGCAAGCCAGGGTGCAGGTCCACTTTCTCCAGGCGAGTTGCGAGACCGACCACCGCAAGACGATCTACATCGGGTCCTACAACCTTGACCACGAGCAGGTCGCCCCTTTCACGCGCGAGCTCGAATCCAGTCTTCGCACCCAGGCTCTTGACCCCGGCGCCCTGGCCACCCTGGTTCAAGACGCATCGACGGTTGCAGTGATCACCGCGAGGTAGTGGCGCCCCGCCGACCGAGCCGCATGACTGCCGTTGCACCCGCCGAACGCCGGCCTGCCGGCTTCGCCGTCCGTTCCGCGTCGCGGGCGGTCTCTCTGTCGGCGGCTGCACCCCATCCCCGCCGCTCCCCGCTCGCTACCCGATCCCCAGCTTCCGCCGCATCCTCGCTCTTTCTGCCCCAGCTCGCAGGTGCTCCTCGCGCTTCGCGCTCGTGCGCGCCTGCGGTCTTCCCCTTAATCGGGCTTCGCCCGAGTGGGGAAGACGGGCGCCAGCTCGAGACATGGGCGCCGTCGCTCGCCCACTGCCTCGGAGGCCGCGCTCTGGCGCGCACTTCGCGCGCGGCAGCTCGGCGTCGAGGTGTGGCGCCAGGTGGTGCTCGGCGGGACCGCACGCTCGCGAAGCTTGGCGATCGGGTGCTTCGCGTGGAACCGGGGCTCGTCGAGCGCTCGCTGCCGCAGGCGCTCGAGCGGGTGTGGGAGGCGCTGAATCCGTGAGGCCGCCACGCGGCTCGCGGGGTGGAGGGCGCGGAGGATGGCGGTGGGCGAGCTCCGAGGGATAATGCTAGTTATTCAGCCAGAACAATGCGCGCCTTCGTTGATCGATACGGGTGTCCCCTGTGCTGCTGACTGGCGCCGGAACTCGCGCGGCCTCGCTCGAACTCGAGGTCGCTGAACTCGGCCCACCCGGCACGCCTGCAGACGAGGACGTGCTCCTCAACGTCACCGTTTCCGTTGGCGGGTACGCCGCTGCTGACCAAGTGTGGGTTCCGGGCAACGCGTTTGCTGCCTTCTTGGACGAGCTGGCTGACCTAGAACGCCTTCGCCGTGGCGAGGCCCGCCTCACCGGCGTGTTTTCGGAGGAGTTCGAACTCACGTTCTTCGCCACTGACCCCGCAGGACATATGGCGCTGCGCGGGCACGTCCAGGTCACGACGCCCGAGGCGCACGTCCTTGCGTTGCGTTTCGGCTTCCCGTTCGAACCCGATCGCCTTCCGCAGTTGCTGGCAGACCTCCGCGGGATGCGGCAAACCTGACCGCGCTCTCGCGTACGATGCTGCATAACTCACGTTGCACCCGCCGAACGCCGGCCGTGCCGACTTCACCGTCCGTCCCGCGCCCGCGGGCGAACATTCTGATGCGGCACTCGCCCGCGTCTGTTGCGCCTTGCCGACTGACGACTTGACGCTCGGCGTTCGCGGGTGAACGTGTGTCTCGTTAGGCGGACTCAAATGCCCTCCGGCAATTCCGGACCCTACCGTGAGCCCGCCGCGCCACCGACGCCCCGAGATGACCACGCCTCGCGCTGGCATTCGCCCGATGCTGCTTGCAAATCGCTTCCTTCCGGCGCGGACCGCAGCGCGTCGCCCTGGAAGCGAACGCGCACGGAACAAGCCAACGCCTGACCGCGCTCACAGTGCCGTGGCGAGCGGCGAGAGCCAGCAGCTCCCATCGCTGCTCGGCACGAAGCTTGCCGCGTCGAGCGCCAGCACGACCTGGTCGCTTTCGATCGTCGCGCCGCTCCCGGCGAAGTCCGCAAGTGCCGCGGCCTGGGCGAAGCTCCGCGCTGCGCCCGGGATCGAAGCCGGGAAGCGGAGCTCGACTGCGAACGGGCCGTCCGCGGTTGAGCCCGGGCTCGCGCGGAAGACCACGACGGATGCGAAATGCGTGATCTTCTCCGGCAGGCACTCGCTGACGCCGTAGGTGAAGCAGCCACTGGCCGGTGCGCCATCGAGCTTGAGCGTGGCAGTGCCCGGGAAGTCGAAGAGCGCGACTTGTTCGCTGAACGCGATGCTGATCGTCGCGCCCTTCCCATCGTCGGGCGTGACGCATAGGCCCAGCACGTATGGGGCGCTTCCCACGTAGAAGCTCTGGCGGAACGTGCCGGACGAGTCCTGCCATCCCGTCGCCGGCGCAGATTTCGTGTCGAATTCTTTACTTGCGCGAAGCCCGAACGCGTTCCAGCCCTCGGTCCGCGGTGCGGTCGACCTGACGCTCCAGCCGACGTCGGTCTCGGGCGCCACGGTGACGCTACCCTCCCCCACCTGGGGCTCGAAGAACGCGAGCGCCTCAAGCTTCGCCGGCAGGTCGTGGACCGCGCTGCCGAGAGCCGAGATGTAGACGGCATGCTGCGGTTCGGCGTTGGTAGTCCCCGTGTGTCCGTGAACGTCGAGGTGCGGTAGGCCTCCGGGCCCGGTCCGGCCGCTCGATGCGTCGCCACCGGAGCATGCGAGGCTCCCGCAAACGGCAGCGAGCACGGCGAAGCGCGCGATCACGACGCACGCATCATGGCACTCCGACGCACCGGCAGCCAGGAAAGCTCCCGGCACCGAGTACCAGTACGACCACGAGTACGAGCACCAGCCCGCGTCACGGCTTGACGCGCGCCAACCCGATCCCGGCCGGATGCGCCGGCCCCAACGCCCAGGTCGTTCCGGCGAGGTCCGTTCCGCGCCGCGGGAGCCCAAACCCTCACTGAATTGAGCAGTCGACCAACGTTGGCCTCCGAGGCCACGAGACTCATCAACCCCGCCCGACAAAAGCTCGAATCGCCCGGCGACTGCGCCGATGCGGCGGAGCATGGCTTCCGAAGTGACGCCGACCGGGCCGCCATATCACGTTGCACCCGCCGAACGCCGGCCCTGCCGACTTAACCGTCCGTTCCACTTCCGCGGGCGAACATTCTGATACGGCACTCGCCCGCGTCTGTAGCGCCTTGCCGGCTGACGACTTGACGCTCGGCGTTCGCGGGTGAACGTGTGTCTCGTTATACGGCCGATGAGGCGAACATGTTGTCTCGCTCCGGTGTAGTCGGACTGATGCTCGCGCTCGCGAGTTGCCACTCTTCCAGCCAAATCGGGACACGAAACCCCGTTGCCTCCCACCGTGGCTTCATCGCGTTCAGCTTCGAGGCCGCGTCATTCCGATCCTGCGGACAGTCCGCCCTGATCGCCGTCGACCGCGCCGACCCTGCCCTTTCCGACGTCATCGACATGTTCGACACTTGCGACTTGGTGCCGTGCCATCCGTCCGGGGTGTACGTGGAGCTGGACGGGACCATATCCCCGGAGGGGAATTATGGGCACATGGGCATGTATTACCGCATTCTGACCGCCCGGAAGATCCACTACGCCGCGCGTACGCCGCCGCCGAACACCTGCGAATGACCGCAGCGTCACCGCATAACTCACGTTGCACCCGCCGAACGCCAGTCTTTCCGACTTCACCGTCCGTTCCGCTTCCGCGGGCGACGATTCTGATGCGGCACTCGCCCGCGGCTGCAGCGCCTTGCCGACTGACGACTTGACGCTCGGCGTTCGCGGGTGACCGTGTGTCGCTTTATCCCACCGTCGCACCTTCGCTGAA
>JACPVJ010000077.1 GCA_016191785.1 Myxococcales bacterium
CGCGTCCGGGCTCCGCCCTTGTCGCGCACGGGTCGCGCCAGGCGCTTCGGCGTGGTGAGTCGCGCAGCTGGGCTCAATGAGCTCCGCGGAAGCGACGCTTCCGCCTGCGCCTGGCACGCCCCCTGCGCGGTGATCGGGCAAAGCCCGGACGCGGTGCCGGGCCAGGAGGAACCCATGCATCGAAACCACACCCGCCGCCAGCTCCTGCTCGCCCGCGCTTCTGCCATGCGGGCGGCTCCCACCTGGAGCGAGCAGGCGTTGTTCCGGCTCGTCCGCGCGGGGGAGCTCGGTGTCGCGGTCCGCAGACAAGTGGTCGTCGGCGGATTCGTCGCCGACTTCGCGGTGCCCGCCGCGAAGCTGGTCATCGAGGTCGATGGCGCGAGCCACACGCAGCGCGGCGCGCGGGATGCCCGCCGGGACCGGAAGCTCGCGCGGCTCGGGTGGCGGGTGCTTCGGCTCGAGGCCGAGCTGGTCCTCCGGCAGCCCGAGGTCGCGCTCGCGCTCGTGCGTGAGGCGCTCGGGTGAGCCCGCACTGCCCGTCACTCCCGCCTGCCCAATCTGCGTTGGGCCTCGACGGCGGGGGCGCGGCGCGGACAGAGCGATACGCGGCGCAGGGACGCCCGCCGCGGGCCAACGCGAGATTGGGCAGAGGCGGGGCAATGTCCGCGCGGCAAGCCGCGCACGCGGCGCTACAATGCGCGGTATGCGTAACTGGGCGAAAACCTGTGGCGACAGGGCGGCGAGCCAGCACAGCGAGCCAGCACAGCGCTCTTTGGCTGAAATGGGGCGTCATTTCAGTGGAAAGGTCGGTGGACCGGGACAACAGCTCACAGCAGTCTCCGGAGGTGCCGCGCATCGCGATCTTCCCACAGTGGAATCAGCACGGCTCCGTCAAGGGTCTCGAGTTGACTGCCCGCGTCCAGAGAAGCCGCGTAGATTTCGATGAACGCCTTGGCTTCCTGCTGACTCGGAAAGAGTCCAAATTCGTTCAGGTTCGCGTTCAGAAAACGGTGCAAGTCCGGCAGTTCTTCATAGTAACTGGCCTCGATAAACGAAAAACTTCCAGAGCAGTACGCCACGTCGATGCCGAGCCACGTCGCATCGGAGGCCAGACGGACCAGCCAAGCACAGTCACCGCCACGCGGCGCCGATGCGACCGTGAGGTGGCAAGTAATGCCAGGGATGCCGGCAGCCTCTGCCTCCCGTAGGTAGTCTCGGAGGAAGATGCGGTCGGCGGTCACCCACGGATCATCCGCTTCGTCCCCGAGGAACATCTCGCCGAGCCGGTCAAAGAGCGCTCGGGCGCGCGGAGCGGACGGCACTGGCGCGGACAGCGGCCACCAACGAAACGCGCCAGTACCGCGGTGGCGCGGCAAGCGTGCCGAAACACGGCCTGCCGCAATCGAGCAGCCGAGGAATTCCGCGCTTGCTACTTGCAGATGGGAATGTGGTTCCATTTGTCGATGTGTGCGTGAGCAGAAGCAACGGGCGGCTCGTGGGGGCCGTGGGGGAGCGGCTTGGACTGGGACACCGCCCGCGTCTCGGATGACTTTGTCAAGGCACGCTGCTTCAAAGCGTGCCTCTCCAATCCTTTAGCGCACGGCCCGCACGCAACAACCGGATGGCGAAGGCTTGGCCGAAGACCTCGAGCTCGAGCCCAGACCCCAAACGGAGATGCAGTGACGCAGGTCCAATCCCGTCCATGAGTTTCACAGTCATGGACTTGTCGACGGGCTTCGCATCGATCGCCACGTCGGAGACGTAGTCCTCGCGGCCCCACGACCCGTCCAGCGTGACGCTCGAGACGCCCGTCGCTTCCAGGCGGGTTTCGTAGCTTTGCACGGAGTACAGTTCCCGTTCTCGCTCGAAGTAGACGCACATGTGGCTGAAATCGATCGCGAGAACGCCGTCGGCGTTCAGGACGAGCGACTGCACCACCGCATCGTAAAATTCGAGAAAACGGATTGCGGACTGCGACATCCTGGCGCGCTCAGTATACGGGCACCGGCCCAGGCATCGGTGCCGGAAGGGACGGGGGAGGAAACCCAGGAAAGAACTGGAACGGAGCGGAAGGACCATGGCCGCCGCTTGCGCCGGTGGAGGGGACGCGTCCTCCCCAGGCTGAACGCGCATGCGCGCCCTGCAAGCCGGGGGAGCCCACTAGCGCCATCGCTGCGCACAGCGCGAGGAGCATGCGCAGCACCAACCTCCCGCCCACGGGCAATCATCGCACGAAACTTCACTTCACCGCGCGACCTCGGTCCGGGGTTGTCCGAGGCGCCGTCGCGCAGCAAAGCTCACGAGCCGCGAGTGAGCGCGGCACGTGGGGGAACGCCGACGGCGCGGCCAGAGCAAGAGTCTTCCATGCGGCCGCGAAGTGGGGAGGCGCTTTCATCCCTTGCTCACCTTTCCGAGTTCCTCGTACGCGTGCGAACCCCGCGGCCACTACACTCCGGCGCCCGCGCGGTCGACTGCGCCCGACTTGGGCCGGTTGCACCCGCGCCGCAGCGCCAGCACTGCCAGGCACGCGACGCCTACGCCGAGGGCCAGCACATGGGGCTTGGTGAACGCGTTGGCGGACTCGACGGCTGCGCCCCAAGCGTCGCGATACGGTACTACGTTGGCCATCGTCGCGGCGTCAGGCCGCGCGACGTTTCGCCCCACATGCCCGACCGCGTGAAGCAGCCAGTACAGGTTCAGGAGCGTCCAGGCGACCACGACCCACCGCAGCCAGGTCACCCTTGGCAGCGAAACACACGCCGCGGTCGGGACGACAATTGCAAGCAGCACTCCCACCATCTCGACTACTCTCCGCAGGTGTTCTTGGTTGTCTCGCAGGCACCCCAACACCCGTGCGCCTCATACGAGTCGTACTCCGCCCGCCGGTCCATCGACACGGGTTTTCCCATGGCCGTCCGCCCGGCGGCGGAACGCCCACCGCCACTCCCACCGCCACTCCCACCGCCAGCGGCCCCGCCGCCGTCCCGGTCGCAGCCACTGCCACCTTCCTCGCCCCCGCTCCCTGCCCTCGACTTGCCCCGACGCTTGGGTTAAAGGCCGGCCCCCATGGGTTTTTCCTGCGGTATCGTCGGGCTGCCAAACGTCGGCAAGAGCACGCTCTTCAACTCGCTGTCGAGCGCCAAGGCCGAGGCGGCCAACTTCCCGTTTTGCACCATCGAGCCCAACGTCGGCGTGGTGACGGTGCCGGACCCGCGGCTGGACGCGCTGGCGAAGATCTATGGGCCCCACAAGGTCACGCCGACCACGATCCGGTTCGTGGACATCGCGGGGCTGGTCAAGGGCGCGAGCAAGGGCGAGGGGCTCGGAAACCAGTTCCTCTCGCACATCCGGGAGGTCGACGCGATCGCGCACGTGGTCCGCTGCTTCACCGACGAGAACGTGACCCACGTGGAGGGGCGCGTCGACCCGGTGGCCGACGTCGCGACCATCGGCACCGAGCTGTGCTTGAAGGATCTGGACACGGTGCAGAAGCGGCTCGACCGCGCGCGCAAGCAGTCGAAGGGCGGTGACCCGATCGAGAAGCTCGCCGTCACGGTGTGCGAGAAGCTGGCGGCCCATCTGGACGGGGGGAAGCCTGCCCGTAGCCACAAGGCCGAGGACGACAAAGAGCGCGCCATCGTCCGCGACATGCAGCTGCTCACCGACAAGCCGACGTTCTACGTGGCCAACGTGGACGAGGGGTCCTTGGTGAACCTCGAGGGCAACCCGTATTTTCAAGCGCTCGCCGCGCTGGCAAAGGAAGAGGGCGCTCCGATCGTGCCGATCTGCGCCTCGCTCGAGGAGCAGATCGCCGAGCTCGAGCCGGCCGATCGCCCCGAGTTCTTGGCGAGCGTGGGGCTGACCGAACCCGGGCTGAACCAGGTGATCCGCGTCGGCTACCAGATGCTCGGGCTGATCACCTATCTGACGGCGGGCGAGACCGAGTGCCGAGCCTGGACCATCCCCAAGGGCTGGACCGCGCCGCAGGCCGCCGGGGTGATCCACACCGACTTCGAGCGCGGCTTCATCAAGGCCGAGGTCATCTGGTGGGAAGATCTGGTGACCCTGGGCAGCGAGGCCAAGTGCCGAGAGGCCGGCAAGCTGCGGGTCGAGGGTCGCGACTACGTCGTGCGCGACGGCGACGTGATGCACTTCCGGTTCAACGTGTGAGCGTCAGCGAAAGCCCGAGTGGGTGGTGACGGGGACAGGGCCGCCGAACGCGCCGAAGAAGCGCGCGACCCAGACACCGATCAACAGCACGAAGGTGACGAGCGCGACTGCGGTGAGCACCTTGCTGAGCCAGGTCACGGGCACCCTGGTGATGCCGCCGCGGACGTAGCCCCAGGCGATGCTGCCGATCACGCCGAAGTACATGGGCGTCGCGATGAACACCAGCGGGTGATAGTGGAGCGCGTCGTGGAAGTTGCCGCGCAGCGCCGCGAGCGTCGCGCGGGTGAGCCCGCAGCCGGGGCAGGGGAGCCCGAAGATGTAGGCGGTAGGGCAGGCGGGCACGTCGACCAGGGCCACCGCGAACAGCGGCGACAGGATCAGGGCGACCAACAAAAGGCGCTTGGGCCACCCGGGTTGAAACCCGAGCAGCCCAAGAGGAGCGCCGCTTGCCAGCGAGCTGCTCACATTCCGCGACCGCCGCCGGCCGCTTGCCAGATCTCGTTGAGATCCGCCGTGAGGAAGTACGGCCACAGGAAGAAGTACAGGATCGGGTGCGACACCTGCGCGTTCGGCACGCCAGCCATCTGCTTGGCCTCGAGCACCTTCTCGGGCAGGCCCCAGATCAGGATGATGTTCAGGATCGGGACGAAGAACATGATCGGGTTCAAGTCGTCCTTCTGACGGAACGCCTTGAGCTCGTTGATCTCGACCCACAGCACGTAGAGCAGGTAAAAGCCGCAGATGCAGCCGATCACCAGCTGCATGATCGGGTTGCGCGTCTGGCCGATGGGACCGAAGCCGCCCGCAGGCGCGCCGCCGCCGTAGCCGCCCATCATGGGGCCTGCACCCGCGAGCTGCATTGCGCCGCCTGGTGCGCCGAAACCGGGGGGAGCGCCCGGTGCCGGGCCAAAGCCCTGCGGCGCGGGCGGGGGACCGTAGGGGCTTGCCGGCCCACCGGGAGGCGGACCGCCCATCGGCCCACCGGGGGGCGGACCACCAAAACCGGGAGGCGGGCCGCCCATCGGCCCACCGGGAGGCGGACCACCGAAACCGGGAGGCGGACCGCCCATGGGATCACCGGGAGGCGGACCACCCATCGGACCACCGGGAGGCGGACCACCGAAGCCTGGAGGCGGCCCCGGATCGGGCGCGGGTGCGCCGGGAGGAGGAAAGCCGGGAGGCGCGCCACCACCTGGAGGGGCGACCATGGTCCCGCCGAGCGGATCGGCTGGACCCCCGAAGGCCGGTGCGGGCGCGGGAGCAGGCGCCGGCGCAGGGGCCGGAGCCGGCGCGGGAGGCTGGGGCGCCGAGCCCATCGAAGGGGGAGCCACTCCGAGCATGGTCCCCTTGAGCTGGGGCCTGGCCGTTGCGGGCGGTGCACCGGCCGGCGGCCCACTCGGACCGGGCGCCCCCGGGCGCGGCGGCGCGGCAGCACCCCCGGCCTGCGGGTTCACCATCAGCATGGTCCCTTTGAACTTGGGGGCTGCTGCACCCTTCAAGTTGAACCCGCACTTCGTGCAGGTCGTGGCCGTATCAGGATTCTGCGTCCCACAATTCGGGCAAAACACGCGTCACCTCCGCGCCTCGACGATTCCCCGCCGAGCGGCGCCAGCCTACACGCCTGTGCGGGCGGTTCTCAAGTCAGAAGGATTGAAATTTCGAGGACCCACGCCCGCCTTGACACCGCGCTTTGGCGCTAACTAGGGTGCGCTCGCCCGGGCGCCCCGGGTCGGCACGGCCCACCCCCCAATTGCCCGGTGCCGTGCCCCCACGGGGCTCGAGGGTCGCGGCCCAACGGCTCCGCCGGGGGGAAGCCCCAACCGGCACCACGGAATTCCGAACATGGCTTTTTCTCTCAGCGCGGAGCAGGAGCGCGAGCTCGGACGGATCCTCTCGCGCTACCCCAACAAGATGGCAGCGACCATTCCGGTCCTGCACCTGTGCCAGGCGGCCAACGAGAACTGGGTCAGCGACGAGGTCATCCAGTTCGTCGCGGACAAGCTCGAGGTGGGCTCGGCTCACGTCAAGGGCGTGGTCACCTTCTACACGCTGTTCAACCAGTCGAAGCCGGGCAAGCATCAGGTCTGGGTCTGCCGGACGCTGTCGTGCGCGCTCCGGGGTGCGGAGGGCATCCTTCATCACTGCGAGAAGCGCCTGAAGATCCACGCGGGTGAGACCACCGCCGACGGCAAGGTCACCCTGCGCACCGCCGAGTGCCTGGCGTCATGCGGCAGCGCGCCGATGATGCAGGTCGACAAGACCTATCACGAGAACCTGACCGCCGAGCGGGTCGACGAGATCCTCGATCGCCTCATCGCAGACTGAGCTCGCCATGCTCCAGAAGACCACCTTCCTCTCACACTCCTACGCCAAGCCCGACGGCCACACGCTCGCGGCGTACGAGGCGTCGGGCGGCTACACGAACGCGCGGAAGGCCCTGGGCATGACCCGCGATGCCGTCGTGGACGAGGTGAAAAAGGCCAAGATCCGCGGGCGCGGGGGCGCGGGCTTCGACTGCGGCACGAAGTGGACCTTCATGCCGAAAGAGAGCAAGAAGCCCTGCTACCTGGTGGTGAACGCCGACGAGGGCGAGCCCGGCACGTTCAAGGACCGCACCATCATGGAGCGCAATCCCCACGCGGTGGTCGAGGGCTGCATCATCGGCTGCTTCGGCATCGGCGCCCACGCGGCCTACATCTACGTGCGGGACGAGCTGCACCTGTCGAAAGAGCGGCTCTGGGCGGCGATCGAAGAGGCGCGGGCCAAGGGCTACCTCGGACCGAAGCCCTTCGGCATCGACTACCCCGTCGAGGTCTACGTGCAAACCGGCGCCGGTGCGTACATCTGCGGTGAAGAGACCGCGCTGCTCAACTCGCTCGAAGGCCGGCGCGGCGAGCCCCGCTACAAGCCGCCGTTCCCGGCGCAGGTCGGCGCCTTCGGTTGCCCGACCACGGTCAACAATCTCGAGACCATCGCCGTCGTGCCGACGGTGATCGGCATGGGTGGCGACGCTTTCTGCAGGCTCTCGTCCCTGGCCTTGTTCAACGACGGCGGCGCGCGCCTGTTCGGCGTCAGCGGCCACGTGAAGACGCCGGGCGTGTTCGAGTGCGCGGTGGGCCTCACGCTGCGCGAGCTGATCTACGACCTGGGGGGCGGCATCCTGGGCGACAAGCAGCTCCTCGCGGTGATCCCCGGCGGGTCGTCTTGCCCGGTGATGCTGGCGGACGAGATCGTGAACGTCCCCGGCGACCCGCGTTTCGAGCCCTACAACGGCAAGAGCGTGCTCGACCTGCCGCTCGGGGTCGAGACCTTCCGGGCCGTCGGCGGCATGCTCGGCACCTGCTGCGCCATCGTGCTCTCGGAAGACGCCGACCCGGTGCTGGCGCTGCACAACCTGATGCGCTTCTACCGGCACGAGTCGTGCGGGCAGTGCACCCCCTGCCGGGAAGGCTGCGGGTGGATCGAGCGCATCTTGGACAAGCTGGTGGAAGGCCACGCGACCATGGATGAGCTCGACCAGCTCCACCGCATCGCGTCGGACATCACCGGCAACACCATCTGTGCTTTCGGCGACGGCGCGGCTCAACCCGTGCTGTCGTTCGTCAGGAAGTTCCGCAAACAGTTCGAGGACTACGTCCTGACCGGCGGCAAGTCCCAGACCAAGAAGCTCGTGGCATGAGCGTCGGATCCCTCTTCTTCAGCGTGTGCGCGCTGGTCGCGCTGGTCGGCGCGGTGAGCACGGTCGCAGCCAAGAACCCGATCCGCGGCGCGGTCGGCCTCTTGGCGACGATCGTGGCCATCGCGGCCTTGTTCTTGAAGCTCGCGGCGCAGTTCCTCGCGGCGATCCAGCTGATCGTGTACGCCGGGGCGGTCGTCGTCCTGTTCGTGTTCGTGATCATGCTGCTCGGCCCCGACGCGAACACCGGCGAAAAATCGGCCAAGGTGCGCTTGTCCCGCTGGGGGGGCGCGGTGCTGCTCACCGTGATCACGGGCGTGGCGCTGTTCGTGACGCGCAAGGGCTTCGGTCCGCTGGTGGCCCTGGGCCCGGTCCGCGCCGACTTCGGCTCGACCGAAGCGGTGGGCGGCCTGGTGTTCCGAAACGGCCTGGTGCCCTTCGAGATCGCGACCGCGCTCTTGATCGTGGCGGTGGTGGGGGCCATTGCCGTGGCCCGCAGCAAGCCCCACGCGAAGAAGCCGCGCCCCGCCGGGCACGAGACGCGCCGCCTGTTCGCCGGTCCGCTCCACCCGCGGGACGCCGAGCGCCCCCTGCCGAAGGAGTCCGCGCGATGATGGGTCAACTCGTCCAGCACTACGTGCTGCTCTCGACGGTCATCTTCATGATCGGCGCCGTCGGCTTTCTGGTGCGCCGGAACATCCTGGTCCAGCTGATGAGCATCGAGCTGATGCTGAACGCGGTGAACCTGGCCCTGGTGGCCTTCAACCGCCAGCACCAGGGCAACATGAATGGGCACATGTTCGCCTTCTTCATCATGGCGGTGGCAGCGGCCGAAGCGGCGGTGGGGCTCGCGATCTTGCTCGCGTTCTATCGACTGAAGGGCAGCGTCAACAGTGACGAGGCCGAAACTCTGAAGCACTGAGGGAACGACCATGCACGCGCTTCAGAAGCTCTTTCCACCCACCGAGTTCGCGCTGCTCGCGGTGATCTTGCTCTTGCCGCTGCTCGGCGCCATCGTGAACGGCGTCTTCGGCAAGCGCCTGGGCAAAGAGGCGGTGACCACCATGGCGCTGTTCGCCATCGGCGGCTCGTTCGTCGCCAGCCTGGCCTCGTTCTGGCTGCTCGCCAGCGCCCAATCGGCCGCCCACGCCAAGGGCTCGGAAGAGGCCGTGCGCTTCCTCTGGAAGGGCTGGGAGTGGGTGCGCATCTCGGGGCGGCACGACATGGCGCAGCTGCCGCTGGCGATCGACTTCTCGTACGACGCGCTCAGCGGCGTGATGAGCCTGGTGGTCACCGGCGTGGGTTTCCTGATCCATCTGTACTCGACCAAGTACATGGACAAGGACCCGAGCTATCACCGCTTCTTCGCCTACCTGAACCTGTTCATCTTCTCGATGCTGGTGCTGATCTTGGGCAACAGCCTGCCAGTCTTGTTCGTCGGCTGGGAGGGCGTGGGCCTGTGCAGCTATCTCTTGATCGGCTTCTGGTTCGACGACGAGAAGAACGCCGCCGCCGGCAAGAAGGCTTTCATCACCAACCGCATCGGCGACTTCGGCCTGATCGTCGCGATGGCGTTGCTCGTCTACTACGTCGGCTCGCTCGACTGGTCGGGCATCGAAGGCGGCCGCTCGAACCTGCTCACCCGGGTGCAGATGTGGCCGGTGGGCAACCAGGTTCCCGGCACGGGCTTCTTGCAGGCCAGCATGCCGTCGGTCGCCGAGGCGCTGAACCGCCCGCGCTTCGTGTCGGCGGCGTCGCTGGTGGGCCTGGCGCTGTTCTTGGGGTGCGCCGGCAAGAGCGCGCAGTTCCCGCTCTATGTCTGGCTGCCCGACGCGATGGCGGGCCCGACCCCGGTCAGCGCGCTGATCCACGCCGCCACCATGGTGACCGCCGGCGTCTACCTGGTGTGCCGCATGGCCGGGGTGTTCGTGCTCTCACCGGCGGTGATGTTCACGATTGCCCTGGTCGGCGCCGGCACGGCGCTGCTCGCGGCGAGCATCGCGTTCGTGCAGAACGACATCAAGAAGGTGCTGGCGTACTCCACCGTCAGTCAGCTCGGGTACATGTTCTTGGGGGTGGGCGTGGGCGCGTTCAGCGCCGGCTTCTTCCACGTCCTGACCCACGCGTTCTTCAAGGCCTGTCTGTTCCTCGCGGCCGGCTCGGTGATCTACGCCATGCACAAGCGCATCCACGACACGGATGCGTCGCAGGACATGCGCAACATGGGCGGCATGAAGAAGTACATGCCGAAGACCTTCGCCGCCTTCGCCATGGCCTGGGTGGCCATCATCGGCGTCCCCGGCACCAGCGGCTTCTTCTCGAAGGACGAGATCCTGTTCAAGGCCTACACCTCGAGCGTGGCCATGCCCGTGGCCGGGGGAAAGATCATGGACCCGCGCTCGGGCAAGGTCGCGCTCGAGCTCTGGGGTTGGCCCAGCTGGGGCCCGACGGTGCTGTACGCGATGGGCGTGCTGGGTGCCGTGATGACCGCGTTCTACATGTCGCGGCTGGTGTTCGGCATCTTCTGGGGTGACTTCAAGGGCTGGAAGATCGTGAAGGGCTGGAAAGAGCCGGAGCACGACGAGCACCACGACGATCATCACGAGCACGGCCCGATCGAGGGTCCGAAGCCCAAAGAGAGCCCGTGGCAGATCACGGTCCCGATCTTGATCCTGGGCGCCCTCAGCATCGGCGCGGGCTTCCTCAACGCTCACCCGGTGCACATCGCGCCGCTCGATCACTTCCTGGAGCCGGTGTTCAAGTTCGCGAACGGCGCCAAAGACGTGGCCGTGGCCGGCGGCAAGGGCCCCGGTGTGGCGCTGCACCCGAACGCCCACGGCCTGATGTGGCCGCTGATGTTGCCGGGCCTCCTGGCGCTGGTGGCGGGCGCGGGTGGTGCGTTCTGGGTCTACGTCCAGCAGGCGGGCGGTCCGGCCAAGGCGCTGGCCGAGAAGCTGCCGGGCCTGCACGCGCTGGTCTACGACAAGTGGCGCATCGACGAGCTCTACGAAGAGACGATCATCGGCGCGGTGGACTCGCTGGCCGAGTTCGCGGTGGTCTTCGATCGCATCGTGGTCGATGGCATCGTCGCCCGGGTCACGGCTTTCATCGTGGCTGCGAGCGGCACCGGCCTGCGCCTGATCCAGACCGGACACACCCAGGCCTACGCGGCGGTGATGGTGGTCGGCGTCGGCGGGCTCGGCTGGTTCTTCGTGGCGCCCCACGCCGCGGCGACGGTCAAGCCCGACGAGGCGAGCGGCAGCTATCAGATCACCGCTGCGCCGGGCCTCGGCTACCAGTACCGCTGGGACAGCGACGGCGACGGCAAGCCCGACTCCGCCGAGTTCGGATCGCAGGCCAGCTTGCCGGTCAATCTCGAGCGGGGTGAGCAGAAGACCGTCGTCTTGGAGGTGAAGAACGCCTTCGAGCGCGTGTCCAAGAAGCGCGTCACGCTGTTCCGCCCGAAGGCGGACGCCAGCGCCGGCGGCCCCGGCGTGGTGCAGATCGAGCAGGGTCCCGACGGCCAGCTGCGCGGCGTGGTGCCGGGACAGAACAAGCCAATCGAGCTGCGGCGGCCCGCGCCGCCGCCACCGGGAGGGCCCGGGGCGTTGCCCGTACCGCCGGGCTTGCGCATGGCGCCCCAACCGCCGGGCCGCCCCAACCCCGCTGAGCCTCACCAGCACCAACCTGGAGACGTGCATTGAGCCCCGGACTGAAACTGGTCTTCGAGGCCTGGCCCTACCTCCTGGCGTTCGTCGTCGGAGTGCTGATCCCGCGTCGGCAGGGCCTGTTCGAGCGGATCGCGATCGGCGTCGTCGCCGCGCTCGCGGTGCTCTTGGTCATGGGCCTCTGGCCCGACAAGGCGGCCGCCGCCGACGCGCCCACGCCGAAAGAGTGGCCGAACCTGCTGAACGTGATCGTGTTCCTGCCGATCTTCGGCTCGATCTCGGTGCTGTTCTTGCCCCGGCAGTCGCCCAAGCTCTTGCGCCGATTCACGATGCTGGTCCTCGGCCTCGATTTCTTGGCGTCGCTCTGGCTGCTCGGGGTGCCGATGACCTCGGGCTGGCACTTCCAGTACATCCGCGAGTGGCTGCCGACCTTCGGCATTCGCTACCACGTGGCGGTCGACGGTGTGTCGACCTGGCTGGTGTTGCTCAGCACGTTCACCACGCCCATCGCGGCCTATGTCTCGTTCGGCAGCCTGAAGACCCGCACCAAGGACCTGTGCTTCTCGCTCTTGCTGCTCCACGGCGCGATGCTCGGCGCGTTCGTCTCGCTCGATCTGTTCCTGTTCTACGTGTTCTGGGAGCTGATGCTGGTGCCGATGATCATCCTGATCGGCATCTGGGGCGGCGTGGAGAAGATCAAGGCGGCCTACAAGTTCTTCCTCTACACCATGGCCGGCAGCGTGCTGATGCTGGCGGCCATCCTCTACATGGTCTGGACCCACAAGGAGATCGCGGGCTTCGTCACCTTCGACTACCTGGCGCTGAAGAACCTGGTGCTCCCGAAGACGGCGGCGCTGCTGTGCTTCGGCGCCTTCCTCTTGGCGTTCATCATCAAGGTGCCCATGTTCCCCCTGCACACGTGGTTGCCCGACGCCCACGTGCAGGCACCCACCGGCGGCTCGATCATCCTGGCGGCGGTGCTGCTCAAGCTGGGTACCTACGGGTACATCCGCTTCTGCATGGGGATGTTCGCGGGGCCGGCCTGGTCCGCCGCCGCCAACCTCGCCGGCTTGGCGGTCGGGGGCGGCGTGCTCTACGGCGCCCTGGTGGCGTGGAAGCAGGACGACGTGAAGCGCCTGGTGGCGTACTCGTCGGTGGCCCACATGGGCTTCGTGATGCTCGGGCTGTTCGCCGCCACGCGCGCGGGCGTCGAGGGCGCGCTCTTGCAGATGGTGAACCACGGCATCTCGACCGGCGCCTTGTTCCTCTTGGTGGGCGTGATCTACGACCGTCGGCACACCCGCGAGGTGCGCGAGTTCGGCGGCCTGGCCAAGGTGATGCCGGTCTACGCGGCGCTGTTCGTGCTGGTGACCATGTCGAGCATCGGGGTGCCTGGCACCAACGGCTTCGTCGGCGAGTTCATGGTGATCATGGGCGCCTTCGTCTCGCTGCCCCTCGGCTCTCATGGGCAGCTGCAGGCAGTGCTGGCCACCACCGGCGTGATCCTCGCGGCGGTCTACATGCTGTCGCTGGTGCAGAAGATGTTCTTCGGGCCGCTCTCGAATCCCAAGAACGCGAACCTGCCCGATCTGAACGTGCGCGAGACACTGGCGCTGGCGCCGCTGATCGCGCTGATCTTCGTACTGGGTCTCTTCCCCAATGTGTTCTTGGACCGCGCGCGGGACTCGGTGGCGAGCGTGATCGAGGGGTACCAGGAGGGTCGCAAGGCCTACATGGGGATGGAGCCCGGCGCGGCAGCCAAGCTTCGGCCGCGCAAGGGCGGCAACCTCGAGACCGGCTACCCCGAGCCGCCGAAACCCGGGGGTGAGACCGGAAAGAAGGAGCCGGCGCCCACCGCCGCGCTCGACCAGGCGCCCCCGGCAGGAGGTGCGCGGTGACGTTCTGGTTCGGTCTCTCGCCCATCTTGGTGGTGGGCCTGGGCACGCTGCTCTTGATGCTGGCCGAGGCGTTCGGCAAGTCGCCGAACAGCGCGAACCCCAGCGACGCCGGGTCCGGCCGCTCGGGCGAGCTCGCGCTGGGTGCCGCCGTGGTGCTGCTGGTCGGTGCCGCGTTCAGCATCGGCGTGTGGATGGTCGGCCCCGAGAACCTGGAGGGGCTCGAGGCCACCCGGCCCTACCTGGTGATGGACCGCTTCACGGTCTTCTTCTGCTTCGTGCTGTCGCTCGGCGGCGCGTTCTCGGCGCTGCTCGCTGGCGGCTACCTGCCCGAGCACGACATCGACCGGGCCGAGTTCTTCCCGCTCTTGTTGCTCAGCACGGTCGGCGCCATGACCCTGGTCGCCGCCGGCGACATGCTCAGCCTGTTCGTCGCCCTCGAGACCATGTCCCTGGGCGTCTACTGCATGGTCGGCCTCAGGCGCAGCCCACGGGCGTCCGAAGCGGCGCTCAAGTACTTCTTGCTCGGCAGCTTCGCCGCGGCGTTGATGCTGTTCGGCGCGGTGCTCTTGTACGGCGCCACCGGTCACACCGATCTGGTCGGCATCGGCCAGGGCATCGCGACCATCGGTCAGCCGGGCTCGACCGTGCCGGTGGCGCTGGTGCTGCTCGGGATCACGCTGACGCTGGTGGGCCTCACCTTCAAGATCAGCGCCGTGCCCTTCCACATGTGGACGCCCGACGCGTACGAAGGCGCGCCGACGCCCGCGACCGGCTTCATGGCCGTGGCGGTCAAGGCGGCGGCGTTCGCCATCTTGCTCCGGGTGCTGCTCGTCGCCTTCGGCGACGATCGCCTGACCAGCTGGGGCGCGGGCTGGCCCCCCGCCCTGGCGACTTTGGCCGTGCTGTCCATGACCGTGGCGAACCTGGTGGCGGGTCGCCAGAGCTCGGTCAAGCGCATGCTGGCGTATTCGTCGATCGCTCACGCGGGCTACGCCTTGGTCGGTGTGGTCGCGACCCTGCGTTCGGCCGACGGCCAGGCCAGCGTGCTCTTCTACTTGCTGACCTACACGGTCTCGACCGTGGGCGCCTTCGGCGCGCTGATCTATTGCGGGAGCCGTGGCGCCGAAGCCACCAGCTACGAAGATCTCGCCGGCATCGCCAAGCGTCACCCGGCCGCAGCGTTGGCCTTCAGCTTGTTCCTGCTCTCGCTGGCGGGGCTGCCGCCCACGGCGGGGTTCTTCGGCAAGCTCTACGTGTTTCGCGCGGCCTTCGACGCCGAGCTGCACGTGCTCGCCGTGGTCGGCCTGCTCAACAGCCTGGTGGGCGCCTATTACTACCTGCGCGTGATGGTCTTCATGTACATGCGCGAGCCGGCTCCGGGCGCGCAGCCCGCGGTGCCGATGAAGTCGGCGTTCGTCTCCAGCGCGCTGGTGTTGGCCGCGGTGCTGGTGTTCGCCCTGGGCATCGCGCCGGGCTGGTCCCTGGACATGGCCGGCGCGGCGAAGCTCGTCCTCAGCGCGAAGTGACCACAAACGAAAACGGGGCGCCGAGTGGGCGCCCCGCTTTGGACTCGAAGTCCGGACCGGTCAGCGGCCCAGATCGAACTTCACTTCCTGCTTCACCGTGCTCACGATGAAGGGGTTGTAGGTCAGCTTCAGGTTGCTGGCTTTCTGGGGCACCTCGAAGGTGATCCAGCCCTTGGCCTTTTCGCCCTTGTTGACTCGCACGCTCTTCAGCTCGGGGTCGCAGCCGCCAAAAGTGCTGGTGTACGAGTAGCCGTCGCCGTCGGTGACCTTCGCGTAAAACGGGTTCACCGGCACGTCTTTGTCGGCCGAGCCCTCGATCTGGACCTCGACGCCGAGCTTGATGTTCCCCTTCTTCGCCTTGAAGTAGTAGGGGACCTTGCACTCCTTGACGTTCTCGATGGCCATCGTGAAGTCGGGGGCCTTGGCCGTCTCGCCGACCTTGTAGAGCTTCGACGAGTCGAAGCTCGGAGTGGCCGGGACGGTGGGCGTCGCGGTGGGGGTGGGGCCCGCTCCGGTGCCGATGCCGGGATCGGTCGTCGGCGGAGTCTTCTTCTTGCAAGCCAAGAGGGCACCGGCGACGAGCGCGGTGCAGGCGAAGACGGTGAACGAACGAGAACGAGTGTGCATCGACGAGTCCTTGGCAAAATGCCCGGTTTCCACGGGCGTCGGGACGTTACACAGCTTGCGGCGGGTTCACAAACATCCCGAAGGTTGCGGCCCCAAGATTGCAGACGGCCGTGGTACGCGGCCCCACGGGATTTCTTCCTCGGGCCGAGCCAGCAGGTAAAAGTCTTTGAATTCAAATGTTTATCGGGTTACTACCCCCCTCCCGGAAGGCCCCATGCGTCTGATCGCCGCTGCCACCTCTGTTGTCGTCGTTGCCATCCTGGTCGGCGGCTGCGGTCGCGCCGCTGGTCCCTCGCCGGATGCAACGGCGAGCGCGGCGCCGCCGCCCAGCGCCGTGCCGAGCGCTTCGGCGCCGCCGGTGACGAACGCGACCCCCTTTTCGGAGAAAGAAGTGCGCCGCCTGGTGAACCCGAAGGACGAGCAGCCGTACCGCGGCCCGACGGGAACCGTGCGGGGGACGGTGACGATCAAGGGGGATCCGTCGCCCGTGCTCCCCGAGGTGACGGAGAAGATCCCGGACAAGTGCAAGGGGGCGCGCGCCGTCTACGGGCGCGCGTTTCGCGAGGGCATGGTGCGGAGCCTGGCCGACGTGCTGGTGACGGTGACCGAATACGAAGGCTACGTGCCGGCCAAGGGCGAAGCGGTGACGCTCGACACCGAGGGCTGCGCGTTTCCTGGCCGCACGTTCGCGCTGACCTATGGGCAGCGACTCGACGTGAAGAGCAAGGACGGCGAGGCCTACGTCCCCAAGCTGATGGGTGGGCAGATGCGCGCCGACATGATCGCCGTGCCTGGCGGCTCGGCGGTGAAGCTCTATCCGCACGTGCCCGGGCGCTACACCTTGATCGATCAGATGCACCTGTTCATGACCGCCGACGTATTCGTGCTGAAGTACGCCACGTTCGACGTGACCGGTCTGGACGGTAAGTTCGAGATCACCGGCATTCCGGTGGGTGAGGTCAGCGTGAACGCGCTGCTCCCGGTGACCATGGCCACGGCTCAGAAGAAGGTGAAGGTCGAGGAGGGCAAGAGCGTCGAGCTCAACCTCGAGCTCGCGTTCGACAAGAAGAAGGATCTGGCGGAACCCCCCAAGAAGCCGAAGCCGGTCATCCACTGAGCGCGGCCCCGCGCCCGCGTCTCGACTTGCGCGCTTTCGCGCCGCAAGAAGCCCGCCGCGAAGGGGTTTCTTCGGGGTCGCCAGAGAACCGTGACCTGTCCGAAAGTCGCGGCTCGTGCTGCGCGTGGGGAGGCGTCCGCCGGCCTCGCCGGCAGTTTTCGTGGCTGTTCGCTACTCACGACGATCCCGATCCGGTCATGGCAAGACTGCCCACGGCGAGCCTAGCGGCTGCGCGCGTCGACTGCCGCCTCGAGACGGCCCGTGGCCGGGGCGAGTGCCCACGCGCTCTGCCAGGCCTCGGCGGCCCCCGGGCCCACCCGGCGCGCGAGCAGCTCGCGGAACAAACGAACGCCGAGCCCACTGGGCGCGAGCGGCGACGGGCCGAGCGCGCGCAGGGTGTGATCGAAGGCGTCGGGATCTCCGTCCAGGCTGGCGGCGCACGCGGCGGCGATCAGCGCGTCCGCGTCGTTCGGATCACCGTCCAGAGCCCGAGCCGCTTCGCGCTTGGCGAGGGCGCTCCGACCGAGCGCCACCGCGTGAAGCGAGAACCCCCCGGCGGACAGGCCCGCGCCGCGGGCCAGGCGCTTGGCCAGCTCGAGCTCGCCCGCTGCCAGCGCGCGGTCCACGTCGGCGACGGTTGGCCGGCGGTCGTCCCGGCGTCGCGCCCCGAGCAGGTCTGGCGGGGGCTCCCGCGCTGGGGCGGCGCCGGTCGCGCGCCGTGCCTCGGCCGACGCCGACGACGCGGGGTCTCGAACCCAGAGGGCCCACAGCCATCGCTCCGCGTCGTCGCGGCGCCCCAGCTTCACGAGCGCCCGCACCACCGAGAGCGACGCGGCGTCGTCGTCCGGATCGAGCGCCACCGCGCGCTGGGCATGCGCCAGCGCCCGGACCGCGTCGCCGCGCGCCAGAGCGCACGCGGCGCGTTCGCGCCAGAGCGGCGCGTACTCGGCGTCGAGGGCCTCGGCTCGGGCGAACGAGGTGTCGCTGCTCTGGCCCGCGCGGCACTCGACGGCGCCGAGCCGCGTCCACACGTCGGGGCTCGAGTCGTCTTCGAGCAACACCGCGCGATACTCGCGGATCGCGTCGGCGAGCTTGCCCCCGCGCTCGTGGGCGACGGCCTGAGTGTAGTGCGCGTAGGCCTCGGGCGAGAGGTAGGGACCGGCGTGTTCGCGCCCCGAGTAGACGCGCGTCACGCGGGTGCCCATGAAACCGCACCCGGTGACGCTCGCCAACAGCAGCGCCGCGAGGGCTCGGCGTGCGGTCACGTCACCTCGCGCAGCGCCTGCACGAAAGCGTCGTTCTCGTCTCGCGTCCCGACCGTGACGCGAAGCTGCGAGCCGAGCCGCCCGCCGCGGGCGTGGAAGCTCCGGACCAAGATCTTCCTTTCGCACAGAGCGTCGAACACCTCGCCGGCGGGGCGCTCGGTCCGGAGCCAGACGAAGTTGGCCTGGCTCGGGGTCAGCGAGACGCGAGGCAGGTCGGCCAAGGCGTGGCACAAGCGGGCGCGCTCTTCCTTGACCGTGGCGCACAGCGCCGCGATCTCGGACGACAGCTCGGTCAGCACGGTGGTCGCCACGCTCTGCGACACGGTCGGCAGGTTGTAAGGCAGGCGCACCTTGTCCAGCTCGGCTACCAGCTCGGGGCGTGCCACCAGCCAGCCCACCCGCAGCGCCGCGAAGCCCACCTTCGAGAGAGTGCGTAAGAGCGCGACGTTGTCGTACTTGCGATAGAGGTCCAGGTGGTCCTCGGACGCATAGTCCACGTAGGCCTCGTCGATCACCACCAGCGCGCCCGCTGCGGCCTCGATCACGTGCTCGAGCCGGTTCCTGCTCATGCTGTTGCCCGTCGGGTTGTTGGGGGTCGCGATGAACACCACGCTCGGGGGGGTCATCTCGAACGCCCGCACGAGCGAGCTCTGGGGCAGGTCCCACTCCGCATCGAGGGGGACCTCGAGCACGTTCCAGCCGCGCGCGCGCCCGCTCTGGCGGTACATCACGAAGCTGGGCGTGGTGGTGACGAGGGTCGGTGCGGGGCTCTTGCCGCGGGGGCGCGTGAGCGCCGTGAGCAGCGTCGCGATCACCTCGTCGCTGCCCACCCCGGCGAACACCTCGGCGGCGCCCACCCCGGTCCGTGCGGCGATGGCCTCGCGCAGCGCCGCCGTTCGAGCGTCGGGGTAGCGCTCCCAGACGGTTGCCGCGGCGACCTCTCCGAGTCGAGCCCGGGCGCCGGCGGACAGGAGCGCCGGCGCCTCGTTGGCATCGAGCCGGATCCGGAAGTCGCCTTCGAGCGGAGCGTACACGCCGAGCTCGGCGAGCTCGGGGCGAATCAAGTCGGCGACCTTGCTCATCGATGGTCCTCTCTCAGCTTGGCGAGCTGTCGGCCTGCTTCTTCCAGTGTGATGCTGCCGGTCTCTGCGATGGCGGCGGCCACGCGCTCGACCTCGTCCCCGGCGGCGCCGGCCGCGGCGGCCACGGAGCGGGCGTGCAGCGACATGTGCCCGCGCTGGATGCCCTCGGTGGCCAGGGCGCGGAGCGCGGCCAGGTTCGACGCCAGGCCGACCGAGGCCGCGACTTCTTGCAGCTCGCTGGCGGTCGTCACCTCCAAGAGCCGCAGCGAGAGGCGGGCTGCCGGGTGAACCCGCAAGGTGCCGCCGACGATTCCCAGCGACAGCGGGAGCTCGAGGGTGCCGACCAGATCGGCGCCATCGCGCCGCCATGTGGCCAGCGGGCGATAGCGACCCGACGCGGCGGCGTAGGCGTGGGCCCCGGCCTCGACCGCGCGGAAGTCGTTGCCGGTGGCCAGCACCACCGCGTCGACGCCGTTCATGATCCCCTTGTTGTGCGTCGCAGCCCGGTAAGGGTCGAGCTCGGCGAAGCGCGAGGCCTCGACGATCAGGTCGACGATCTCGGCGCCGGTGGGCGAGGCCCGGGGCGGCTCGGAGCCAGCGCTCGGCGAGAGGGTCAAGTCCTTGGCGTGCACGCGACAGGTGGCCCTGACCCGGCGGCGATCGCACAGGTTGGTCAAGATGCGCAGGCCGAGCTTGCCGTCGCAGAGCTCCGCGACCCGCGGCCCCAGCGCCTCGGCGATGGAGTTGACCAGATTGGCGCCCATGGCGTCGCGGCAGTCGACGTGAACGTGGACGACCACGCGATCTTGCCCGATGTCGCGCACGTCGATCGAGCGGGGACCGCCGCCGCGCTCGACCAGGTTGGGCACCGAGCGGGTGCCCAGGGCGAGCAGCTCGGGGGCGTGCGCCTCGAGGCGCTCGACGGCGCGCGCCGGGTCGCGCACGTCGTACACCTCGATCTGGGTGGTCATCAGCGACTCCACCATTTCGGCGCAGAAGCCCCCAGCCGCGCGCACCATCTTGGCGGCGTTCGACGCGGCAGCGATCACGCTGGGCTCTTCGACCACCATCGGGACCAGTCGATCGCGGCCGTTGATGCGGAAGTTCAGCGCCAGCCCGAACGGCAGCGCGTAGGTGCCCAGCACGTTCTCGACCAGCTTGTCCGCGGTCTCGGCGTCGAGCCCGCCACTGGACACGGCCACCGCAATCTCGCTGGGATCGATCGCCGTGCGAAGGGCGATCTCGTGGCGGCGGCCCTCGACGTCGAGCTTGTAGAAACCGGGGATGCGCGAGCCCGACGTCTCGGCGTCGGGGGACGAGTCACGGCTGCGGGTCATCGGGAAAAGGCCTCTTACCACGCGTGGACGCCCCGGGCTCCGAGCGAAAGCTCGACCGGCTCGTGGCCCAGCGCGGCGCGCAAGGCTGCGAGCGCTGCGGACGGCGGCGACCGCCCCAGGAACAAAGCCACGTCGCCGCCGCCGGCGCCGGACGGCAGGACGACCGCGCCCTCTCGCGCGGCCAGCTCGCCGAGCTCGGCGACCTCGGCGGTGACGATCTCGACACCCGCGGCCTGGCCCAGCTGGTCGAGACCGCGGCGCTGCGCGTCGAGCTGCGTCAAGAAGTCGGCGGCGGCGTCGCGCGATGCAGCGGCGGCTGCCGCCGTCGCGGCCGAGCAGAGACCTTCCATGCAGTGCTCGAAGCGCTCAGGCTCGCGGGAAGCCAGCTCGGCGACCTTGCCCAGGAAGTGTGCGGTCGAAGCCGGCGCGCCCCCGGCCCACACCTCGAAGTGCAGCGCGGCGGGGAGCGACACCTGCTCGGTGATCAGGTCGCCGCCGGTTCGGCGTGCCACCAGCGTGCCGCCAAGGGCCGAGCAGGCGACGTCCACCCCGCTGCCGCCTCCCTGGGCTGCGCGGTGCGCGTCGAGCGCACGGTCGAGCACCGCGCGCGCGAGCGTGTGGTCGTCGTCCCGAACGCCCTCGTCGAGCGCCAGCGCGGCCAGGCTCGCGACCAAGATGGCCGCGCTCGAGCCGAGCCCGAGCTTGCCCTTCGGGCCGCGGAGCTCGGACGCGTCGAACCAAGGCGCGGCCCTCGAGCCCAGGGCCGCGCGCACCTCGGGCGTGACCCGATCGGCGGGGCGCGACGTGTCCGCGATGGCGTAGCGCGACACGGCGGTCACCACCGCTGGAGCGCCGTAGAGCACGGCGTACGCTCCCGAGATCACCAGCTTGCCCGGGGCTCGCGCTCTCACTCCCCACTCCGCGGGTCTTCGTCGGTGAGCGCCGCATCGGGACCCGAGCCGGTGACCACCGTGCGCTCGACGCCGGGCACCGCCTCGACGCAGGCGGCGACCCGGGCCGCGTGCTCGGGCAGGGTGAGCACCTTGACGTGGGGGCCGGCGTCCATGGTGTAGAACGCCGGGGTGCCAGCGGCGCGCAGCTCGCGAACCGCAGCCATCACCGCCAGCGTGGTGGGCGTGAGGTAGATCACGGCCGGGCTCGCTGCGAGCATCGAGGCGTGCATCATGAGCGCGCTCTGCTCCATGGCGACCCCGAGGCGCTCGAAGTCGCGTTCCAGAACACCGCGTCGCACCTCGTCGAATAGCTTGGGCGAGTGGCTCACCCAGGGGGCGTAGTACGGGCTGGTGGCGGCGGTGTGCTGCATGCCCTGCGTCGAGCCGATGGCCTTTGCGCCCTTGGCCGTCAGGGTCACCACCATCGAGAGCGGGAAGTGCTCGCCGCTCGCGACGCGCTCGGCGCAGCGACCGCCGGCGGGCAACGCGACGAAGCCCCCGAAGAGCGATCGCGCCGCCGAGGCGCTCGACGCGCGGGCAATGTCGCTCAGGGTCTCCAAGGGAAGATCGAGCCCAAAGGCTCGCGCCCCGGCCAACGCGAGGGCCGCGAACCCCGAGGCGCTCGACGCGAGGCCCGCTGCGGTCGGGAAGTGGTTCCGGCTCACCACCCGGGCAGAGGTCGAGACCCCGGCGCGCGCGCGCAACCGATCGAGCATCGCCGCCACCCGTTCGAGCGGTCGCCCGGTGAGCACGGCGCCGTCGAGCTCGGCGTGGTCGCACGAGAGGCTCGGGTCGACCTCGACCTCGGTGATCGTCCTGAGGCCGGCGAGGGTCAGCGACAGGCTGGGCGTGGCCGGGAGGTTCTCGGCGACGCTGGCCTTGCCCCAGTACTTGGCGAGGGCGATGTTGGAGCAAGCGACGGCGCGCGCCCGGGTCATGGCGACTCCAGCGTTGCGCCGACGCGCGTGGCGAAGCAGGTCAGACCGTGCGATCGCCACGCGGCCAGCACCGGCTCGGGGTCGTCGTCGCAGAGCGCGATCACGGCGCCGCCACCGCCGGCGCCCGTCAGCTTCGCGCCGAGCGCGCCGGCGGTCCGCGCCAGCCGGCACGCGGTCTCGATTTCTTCGGTCGAGACCATCAGGCCCGACAGGAGCATCTGGTTCAGATCGAGCAAGCGTCCGAGGCCCGGAAGGTCCCCGGCCTCGAGGGCCAGGCGGGCGTTCTTCACCAGGGCCTCGATGCCGGCCAGGGACTTGGCGAACACCGCCGGCCGCCGCTCGGCGAGCTGTGCGACGGACTCGACCATCCGCTTGGTGCTCGCGGCCGGGCCGGCCACCGCCACCCCCAGGGTGAACGGGCGCCCGAGGCGCAGAGGCACCGGCCCGTCTTGCCGCGTGTACCAGATGCACCCGCCGAAGACCGCGGCCGCCGTGTCGATGCCCGACGGATTGCCGTGGAATACGCGCTCCCACGCCATGGCCGCCGCCAGCGTGCGCTCGGGCAACGGGGCGCCGTCGAGCTCTTGGATCGCGCGCGCGATGGCCACCGCGAGCGCCGCGGACGAGCCCAGGCCACAGCCCACCGGGAGCGCGGAGGTAGCGCCGATGCGCACGCCCGACACGCCAAGCGCCTCGAGCAGCGCCGACAGCGCGCGCCCCAGGTCAGTGCCGTCGGTGGGCGTGGCGCGCACCGACTCGATCACCAGCTCGGTTTCGGTCGCCCGCTCGGCGCGGGCTTCGGCGCCGCGCTCGATTCCGACGGCGAGGGCCGGCACGCCGTGCACCACGGCGTGCTCGCCCAGCAGGATCACCTTGCCGCAGGCGTGCGCCATCAATTTCGCCTGAGCGTCAGCACGCGAGCCGCGCCCTCGAGCAGCTCGATGCCGTCCGGCGGCAGACGACCGGCGCGAAGGGCGGAGAGCGCGACGAAAACGAGCTCGTCGATGCGGGTCTCCACTGCGGCGCGCGCGCCGCAGCGCTCGATCACCTCGACGGCCTGGCGGAGCTCGGCATCCGTGGCGCGGGCGTTGCCCACCGCCGCCTTGAGCACGCGGTGGTCGCGCCCCCGGGCGCGTTTGAGGGCGGTCAAGAGCACCACCGTGTTCTTCCCGGCGCGCAGATCGCTGCCGAACGGCTTGCCGGTGGCCTTCGGATCACCGAAGACGCTGAGCAGGTCGTCGCGCAGCTGATACGCGATGCCGATCGGCAGCGAGAAGCGATCGAGAGCCGTCAGAAGTCGGTTGTTCGCCCCGGCCATCAGCGCGCCCATGCGCAGCGGGCCGCGAATGGTGTAGCTGCCGGTCTTCAGCTCGTACACCTTCTCGATGTCGGCGGCGTTCGCCAAGAGGTCGAGCTGCTGGCCCGTGACCGCAGCGAGCTGCATCTCGGCGAAGCACGCCAGGACCTGGCTCGCGCGCTTGGGCTCGATCTCGACCCGCGAGAGCGCCTCGGCTGCCAAGGCCACGGCGTAGTCGCCCGCCAAGATGGCCGACGCTTCACCCTTTTCGCGCGACCGCAGCCGGCGCGCGAGGGCCGCGTGGACACTGGGGCCGCCTCGCCGCGTCTCGTCCCGATCCATCCAGTCGTCGTGCACCAAGAAGTAGGCGTGCAAGAGCTCGAGGGACACCCCCGCGTCCAGGGCCGGTTCGAGGCTCGCGCTGCTGCTGGCGGCGCGGTACCCCGCCACGAGCAGCGCCGCGCGCGCGCGCTTGCCGCCGCGCAAGGTGAGATCGCGGAGCGCGGACACCATCTCGGTCATGCCAGGGCCGAACGCCTTTGCCGCGGCCAGGTGCTCGTCGAGGTAACCGGCGAGGCGCGCGTCCACGTCGCGGCGCACCGCCGTCAGGAGCGCCGCGAAAGGGTTCTTGGCGATGGCCTTCGCCTTGGCCTTCGGCGGGCGCCGGCCTCCACCGGAAGTCCTCGACCTCTTAGGCATTTTCGGGCTGAGACTAAGGAGAGCGGGGGAGCGTGTCAATGCCCGGCGACGGGGCGAGAGGCCTTCTCTTTTGCTCCGACGTGTGGCCCGCTCGGACCCGATGAGCGAGATCGGCAAGCGCAAGGACGACCACCTCGACCTCGCGGCCCGAGGCGACGTCGGGTTCCACCACACCACGACCCTGTTCGAGACGGTCCGATTCGTTCACGACGCGCTGCCCGAGCTGTCGCTCGACGAGATCGACACCACCCAGCGGATCTTGGAAAAGACGTTGCGCGCGCCGATCCTCATCGCTGGGATGACCGGCGGGACCGAGCGGGCGCGCGGGATCAATCGACAGCTGGCGAAGCTGGCGCAGGCTCGCGGATACGCGTTCGGTCTCGGTAGCCAGCGCGCCATGCACACCGACCCGTCGGTGGCGGCGAGCTATCAGATCCGTGACGTCGCCCCGGACGTGCTCTTGCTCGGGAACGTGGGGTTGGTCCAGGCCACGCAGATGAAGACCGACGAAGTGTCGGCGTTGGCGCGTGGGGTCGGGGCCGACGCGCTGTGCCTTCACCTGAACCCCGCTCAAGAGGCGGTGCAGGCCGGCGGCGATCGGGACTTTCGAGGCGGCCTTTCGACCATCGCGCGCCTGGTCGGAGAGCTGCCGGTCCCGGTGGTGGTCAAGGAGACGGGGTGCGGGATCTCCGGCAGCGTGGCCCGGCGCCTGCGCGGCCTCGGCGTCCGTCACGTGGACGTCTCTGGGGCCGGCGGCACCAGCTGGGTCGCGGTCGAGACGCAGCGCGCCGAGGCGTCGCGGCGCGGGCTGGGGGAGACCTTCTGGGAATGGGGGATCCCCACCGCCGCCAGCGTCGCGCTCGCTTCCGGTCACGGGTTCGACACGGTGTTCGCCACGGGCGGTGTTTCGACCGGGCTCGACGTCGCGAAGGCCATCGCCCTGGGCGCCCACGCCGCGGGCCTGGCGCGGCCCGTGCTGCAAGCGCTCGAGGGTGGGGGAGCAGCCGCCGTCGAGGAGCTCTTCGATAGGGTCGAGGCCGAGCTGAGGACGGCGATGCTCCTGGTGGGGGCCAGAGATCTCGCTGCCCTTCGACGTGCGCCGCGGGTGATCGGCCCGGACCTCTCGCTCTGGCTGAACCAAGCCGGCGGCTGAGGGGAGGCTCACTCGAGCAGCGCGCGCAGTCGTGGCGTGATCTCGGCCACCGCCCCTTCGCCTTTGATCGAGCCTTCCATCCGGCGCTCGGAGCAGCGGCCATCGGGTGTCGGCACGGCGAACAGCGGAATCATCCTCGAGAGGCAGCCGGCCTTGCGGAGCTCGGCCTCGTCCCGATCGCGATCGAGCTCGAGCAGCCGGAGCTCTGGGAAGGTCGCGTCGAGGGAGCCTTTGGCCGCAGCGTCGTGGAAGCGGGTGCACGGCTCGCACCAGGCCGCGCCGACATACACGACCAGCTTCTTCTTGTCGGCCTGGGCACGGGCGGCTTCCCGTGCGATCGCCCGAGGGACGTCCTCACCCGCCGTGAGCTTCAGGAGCTCGACCTTTCCCGCGGGTTTCGCCCGCGCCGGCTCCGGGGACGGCCGGTCACTCTCGCAGGCGACGAGGGCGAGAGCGGCGGCAAAGACGACGGCTCGGGTCACGGCCCCCTCAGCCTAACACCTGACCCGCCGCGTGTTAGCTTGGCTCGCGATGAGGCGCGGACACCGGCGGTCCTGGCTCGTGCTCCTGGCCGTGGCGCTGGTCGCTCCGGGCTGCGACTTCATCTGCAGCAAGAAGCCGCCGTCGGCGGGCGCCGACGCGTCGGCGGACGACATGCCGGTGGGGATCGAAGTGCTGAGCGCCGGCGCCGAGCCGCGGGCCAAGCTCGAGGTCGGGCGGTGGGCGGGGCTCGAGTACGTGGTCGAGCTCGAGAGCGATGGCTCGTTCGGTCGCACCGGCGATCCGCCCATCAAGGCGCCAACGCTGGTGATGAAGACCCGCGTCGAGGTTCAACGTGGCACGGCGGATCCGCTGATCCAAGAGCGGGACGGCAAACCGCTGCGCCTGGTGGAAGAGCGAGCCACCCTCGAACGCATCGCAGTGCGGAGCGCCACCGGCCCGGCGGACTTCATCGGCAAGGTGAACGAAGCGCTGGGCCTGCTCGTGGGGCTGACTACCCGGGCCCTGATCGCTGAAAACGCCGAGATCCTCGAGGTGACCACCGAGCACCTCGGCGGGGTCGTCCCGCCGCCCGAGATCAAGAGCTTCCTGGACGAGGCGCTGGGCGCGCAGCGCTCTTTCCCCCTGCGGCTTCCGCCGGTCCCAGTGGGCGTCGGGGCCCGATGGCGGTTCAGCGTGCCCCTCGAGATCAAGGGTGTGAAGGCCACCCACGTCGCCGACCTGACCCTGGTCGAGCTCGGCGCAAGCCGAGCGCGAATCGGCATTCGTGCGCGGCAGCAGGCGCCCCAGCAAGAGGTCCCGCACCCGACCCTTCCCGGTCTGCGTGCCTCGCTGGCGGGGCTGCGCGGCGACTCCGACGGTGAGGTCACGCTCGACCGGCTGACCGCGTGCATCTTGGCCGCGCGCTTCAGCTCGACGACCTACCAGACCATGACCTGGGTCGAGCCCGACGGTAGCGATCGGACCGCGACCTTCATGCATGCCAGCGTGCAGCGCATCCAGGGTCGCATCGGCGGCCCCGGAGACGGGGGAGACTCACCCGATGCTGCGGCGGTCGCGCCGCTCGTCGCCCCCGACGCCGCTGTGCCCGAGGACGACGAGAGCGAGTGAGCGGCGGCGCCGGCTACTGGCACGTCCCGGAGGCGGACACGTTCACGCCTGCGCTCGCCGCGTAGCACGAGTTGCTGTACGTCTTCAGGTCGCACCCGCACACGGGCGCGTAGACATTGGGGCACATCGAAGGCTTCACCGCGCATGCGCCGGTCGCCTTGCACGCGCCGTCGGCCTTCTTGCAATAGCCTGGGCCACACTCGGCGTTCGACGTGCATGTCGACGAGCACGCGCCCTTGCTGGCTGCGTTGACGCCCGCCGCATGCGCTTCGCACTCGTTGCCGTAGGTCTTGCCGTCGCACCCGCAGACGGGCGCCCAGACGTCGGGGCACATCTTGGGCATGGTGGAGCACGTGCCCGGCTGGCCTTTTCCGCAGAGGCTGTCCGGGAACTCGCAGAACGTGTTCGCCTTGCACGTTGCGCTGCTGGTGCAGCTCGCGCCCCCACCCGTGCCACCGGTGCCCGTGCCACCGGTGCCCGTGCCACCGGTGCCCGTGCCGCCGGTGCCCGCGCCGCCGGTGCCCGCGCCGCCGGTGCCCGCGCCGCCGGTACC
>JACPVJ010000078.1 GCA_016191785.1 Myxococcales bacterium
CCACCGCCGCCCGTGCCGCCGCCGCCACCGGGCCCGGGCCCGGGCGACGCGCAGCTGGCTCCGAGGGGAAAGCCCTTCGCCGGCGCCAGCGCGAGGCGCGACGCGGTCTTCGGCCCGAAGCTCGCGTCCTCGGCGATGGGGTCTTCCGGGTGGTTTCGGTTCCAGAGGATCTGAAACGCCCGAACCCCGGCGCCCGCCAGGGACTTCTTACCAGTGCCGGCGAAGTCGAAGTGCACGCTGTCGCCGCTCCCGAACCAATCGAAGCCGTGGGCTTCGAGCGCACCCTTCCACGAGGCGAACTGGCTGGTGTCGATCGCCAGCCCGGACTCGTGGTTCGACTTCCCCGGCGAAGCAGCGGCCGACACACCGCACCGCCCCGCTTTCTTCCAACGTTGAAGCAGGTACTGCTGCGCGACCGTCCGGTACATCGAATTCACGCCCAGCGTGTTCCCGGGGTTTTCGTCGAGCGCGTGGACGAGCGCGTCCCTCGCCGGCGTCTGAAGGAACATGAACGCCGCCGGGCCCGGCGTCAGGTTCGAGCGGCTCGGCACTTTCGCGAGCGCACCCGGCACCAAGCAGTTGATTTGCTCGACGAGCTGCTCGCTCAGCCCCTTGACCGAGGTGGTGGAGCAGGTGGTCTCGACTGCCTGCGCGACGGTCAGCCCGTTCAGCGCCTCGGCGGCTCCGGCCGACTCCGGCTCGGCGCCCTCTGCCTCGCCCGACCCCGGCGACTCCGGAGCAGCAGGCCCGCACCCCGCTTGCCCAATGGCCACCACCGCCAGCCCCACGAACACCAGACCCGCCAGCTTGCTCATCGTGGGTCCTCGGTCAGCAAGTTCTGGACCACACGAAACGCCTCGTGATCGAGCGCCGGCGCCGGCCAAAATCCGAACGCGCTGCGGATTTTTCCAGACGGATGCTCGGCCCGCGAAAACCTCCTACCATCCGGACGCGTGGCGGACCGTACCCTCACCGAGCGCGTCGAACCCGCGCCGTCGAGCCCTGCGCGCACCAAGCGGCGGTTGGGCGTGCTCTTGGTCTTCTCGCGAGGCGTGGCGGCGACGGTCGCCCACGAGATCACGACGCCTACCATCGCCGGACGGGACCCAGAGGCGGGGCTCTTGGTCGAGGATGCGAGCTGCTCTCGCGAGCACGCTCGGCTGGAGCTTCGCGAGGGGGCGCTCTGGGTCTCGGACCTCGGAAGCCGAAACGGCACCTTCGTCCAGGGCGAGCGGGTCGGCGCGACCGGCACCCTCGCGTCTCTCGGGAGTGTGGTGCGCATGGGGGGAACGCTCCTGGTCGTGGCAGACGTCGCGCCCTACCGCGGCGAGCGCCCACCGGCGCTAGCCGGGCTCTTGGGCGGTGCGCGTTTGGACGAAGCCCGGGCGCGCGTCGAGACCATCGCCCGAGCGCAGAGCCCCGTGCTCGTGCTGGGCGAGACCGGAACCGGGAAAGAAGTGATCGGACGGCTGCTCCACGAGCGGAGCGGCCGCTCCGGCCCGTTCGTGGGCCTGAATTGCGCCGCGATACCCCGCGATCTGGTCGACGCCGAGCTGTTCGGTCACTCGCGAGGCGCCTTCTCGGGAGCAGGTGCCGCCCGCGCGGGTCAGTTCCGCACCGCCGACGGCGGCACGCTCCTGTTGGACGAAATCGGCGAGATGCCTCCGGCGGTCCAGGCCAAGCTGCTGCGAACCCTCGAGACGGGCGAGGTGCGCCCGATCGGCGAGGACAAGGTGGTACCGGTCGACGTCCGCGTCGTGGCGGCGACCCATCGCGATCTCGAGCAGATGATCGAGGCCGGGACGTTTCGCGCCGATTTGCTCCACCGGCTCGCTGGACTGCGCCTCGAGCTGCCTCCCCTGAGAGATCGCCCCGAGGACATCCCGCTGCTCGCGTGTCGCTTCCTCGAAACCCCGGGGCTGACGTTCACTGCCGCCGCCCTCGAACACCTCATGCTGCAGGCCTGGCCGGGCAACGTGCGCGAGCTCCGGAACGTGGTCGTGGCGGCCGCCGCCATCGCGCGCCAGCGCCAGCACTCGGAGATCGACCTCGAGCACGTCCAGGGGCTGATCTCTCCCGGGCTCACCAAGTCCGCGAAGCCTCCGCCACCGAGCGAGGAAGACCGGGTGAGGGCGGCCTTGGCCGCCGCCTCCGGCGACGTGGCCAGAGCGGCGGCCGAGCTCGAGCTCAGCCGCTCCGCGCTGTACGAGTGCCTGCGGCGCCTGGGGATCCGCCCCCGGGAGTACCGTCGGCGCTGAGGGCGCCGAGTCCCGATGAACCCCGACGTCGAACCCAGCCTCGGACCGAGCCAGACCACGACGCTGGTCGTCGGCGAAGAGCAGTCGGCGCGCGCGCGCACCAGCCTCTGGTCCGCGCTCTGGCTGTCGCTGCTCGCGGGCGCCGCGCTGCAGCTCACCCGAAACAAGAACCCTGCGCATTGGGTCCTGACCGCGACCATCGTCGCCCTGGCCCTGGCCTGCGCCGGAGTGCTGCTCGTGAGCCGCAAAGAGCGCCTGATTCCGCCACGCCGAATGCTGCTCACGGGCGTGATGACCGTGCTCGTGACGTTGGCGGCAACGGCGCGCCTGGGCGTCTTGACGCCGACCTTCGCGTTCTTGATCGTCACCGTCTACTACAACTCGAGCGGCGACTCGCCCTACGAGGGCATCATCTACGGGCTGAGCGCGCTCGGCTACTTCGCGCTCCTGGTGCTGTGCTTCGTCGGCGTGCTGCCGCTGACCGGCTCGGTGTTGGCCATGGTCGAGCAGAACGATCGGGCCCTGGTCGGCTTCGGCGTGGTCACCGAGGGCATGCTGTTCGTCACCTATCGCATGGCCAAGCGAAACCGGCTGGCGACGCGCACGGCCATGGACCGCCTGGAGCGCATCGAGCGCCAGGTTCAACAGCGCGACGCGCTGTTGCTGGAAGCGCGCGCTGATCTGGCAGGTGCCAACGCGGGGCGGTACGGTCGACACACCGGGGCTCGCGTGGCCGGCTACGAGATCGGCACGTTGCTGGGTCGCGGCGCGATGGGTGAGGTCTACGCGGCCAAGGACGGGACAGGTGCGCCGGCGGCGATCAAGATCATGCACCCGGAGTTGCTCGAGGACCCGACGCACGCGGCTCGGTTCATGCGGGAAGCCGAGCTCACCCGCCAGCTCGATTCGCCCCACATCGTCCGTGTGTGGGCCGGCGGCACGACGGACGATGGCTGCCCGTTCGTGGCGATGGAGCTCTTGAGCGGCGAGGACCTCGGGCAACGCCTGCGCGAGCGCCGGGTGATGGAGCTGCCGGCGGTGGCCGAGATGCTCCAGCAAGTTGCGCGCGGGCTCGACGCGGCACAAGAGAAGGGCATCGTGCATCGCGACCTGAAACCCCAGAACCTGTTCTGGGCACGCGAGGGCGGGCACGGCTCTTGGAAGGTCCTCGACTTCGGGATGGCCGTGCTCGGAGAGGCCTCGGGGGAGCTGACCCGCGGGGCGGCAGTCGGGACGCCGCACTACATGTCTCCCGAGCAGACGCGAGGCGAGCCGGTGGACCACCGCTCGGACGTGTTCGCGCTGGGAGCGATCTGCTATCGAGCGCTGACCGGCCAGCCCGCGTTCGCCGCCTCGGACTCGATGGCGGCGATGTACCGCGTCAACCGCGTGCAGCCCGCGAAGCCCAGCTGGCTCGCGAGCGTGCCGCCGGACGTCGACCGGGTGCTGGCCCTGGCGCTGGCCAAAGAGAAAGACCTCCGCTTTCGCTCGGCCAGCACCTTTGCCGCGGCGTTTCGTGACGCCGCCCGCGGAGAGCTCGACGAGCCCTACCGCCGCGCCGCAGACGCCCTGCTCGCGCGCCACCCCTGGATGCGCGAGATCCGGTAGGCGCCCGCTTCGGTCCAGACGGTCTGGATCGCTCTGGACGCGCCGGTGCCCGGGCGCACCGATGCCGCCACAGCGACGCGGATTTTGGAGCGGGGCGAGCTGGCATGGCCCGTGCTTCGGGTGCGCGCGCATGACGCGCATAGCTCGACTTCTGGGGCTCGGATGGATGCTGACGGAGCTCGGCTGTTCCGCCACGGCGGCCAGCGAGAGCGCACCGGGCGCCGCGAGCGGGGACGCCGGCTCGGGCAGCGGCGGCTCCCTCGCGCTCGGTCCAGGCGCCGGCGGCGGGGGCGGCGGGGCAGCCGCGACCTGCACCAACGTGGATCTCTTGTTCGTGGTCGACAACTCGGGAAGCATGGCCGACCAGCAACAGAGCCTGATCGCGAGCTTCGACGGCTTCGTGAAGGGGATCCGCGACAAGCTCTCGGGGGCCCTCAGCTATCACGTGGGCGTCGTGAGCACCGACGACTACGGCGGTAACGCTCCAGGCTGCACTCAGATCGGCAGCCTGGTCACGCGCACCGGCGGCATCCAGTCGAGCAACCAGGACTGCGGCCCCTTCGCCAGCTCTGCCCGCTTCTTGGACGCCACCGAGCCAGACCTTGCCGGCAAGTTCGCCTGTGCTGCCAAGGTGGGCGTGGGCGGGGCCGACGACGAGCGACCGATGCGAGCCATGCTGAACGCGCTTCGTCCCGAGATGAACGCGCCAGGGGCATGCAATGCGGGGTTCTCGCGGCTCGACTCGTTGCTGATCGTCGTGTTGATCACCGACGAGGACGACGTGCCGGACCAGTGCGAGAGCGAGACCAGCTGCGCCACCTACGGCTCGGGGGGCAATCCCCAGTCCTGGTACGACGAGATCGTCGCGCACAAAGGCGGCGTGGCGAAGAACATCGTGGTGCTCTCGCTCATCGGCAGGAAGGCCGACAACGCCTGCGGCGCGCAGGTCGCGGCCAAGCACATCGGCTTCGCCAACCGCTTCGGGGACAACGGCCACATCGGGGACGTCTGCGCACCCAGCTACGACGGGTTCTTCAGCGAGGTTCTTCCGGCCATCGAGACCGCCTGCAAGAACTACGAACCGCCAAAGTGACAGCCGCTCAGCGCGTGCCGGAGAAGCCGCGGGCGCCCTTGCCCGCGCCCGCCCCGCCCGCAGCCGAGCCGAGGGGCGCCGGCACCGCGTCCAGCTTGCCGAGCGGCCCGGTGAGCCGGTAGGCATAGAACCCGTCGGGGCGCTTCGCCGTCTTGTTCTTGGGGTCGAGATCGAACAGACCGGGCACCGACGAGCCGGGCTCACCGAACAACGCCTTGGTGGTGTCGTTCTTGGTCTTCAGCTTGTCCGCGAACTTGAAGCGAAACGAGAGCTCGGCCAGGCTCATGTCGAGCGGCTCGCGCAGTCGGATGCTGCCGTCGGCGGCCAGCTCGATGTCGGAGCCGTTGGCCGCGAGCTTCTCGACCTTCAGCCGACCCTCGGTCGCCTCGGCCACCAGCTCGAGCTCGCCGGCCTCGACCCGGGGCAGCGCGATGGTATCGCGGATCTTGGCCTTGCCGTCGCCGAACGCCAGCTCCACGATCTTGAGCGAGACCTTACCGTCGGCCTTCGAGAGCTTGGCCTCGGGCATGCGCAGATCGATGTTGCCGCTGAGCTTGCCCTCGAGCGGCAGCCCCACGACCTCGCGCATCAGGGGCAGATCGCCCACGTTGACGCCATCGAGCTCGATCACGATGCTGCGCACGCCGTCTGCGTCCGAGATGCTGCCGCCGAGGGTGCCCCCGAACGCCTCACCGCCGAAGGTGACCTGAAAGGTGCCGAAGACGAGCCTCAGCAGCGAAACCCGCAGGTGGATGTCGTCCACGGTCACCACGCGCCCCTCCTCGGCTTTGCCGTCGGCCTTGGGCGGCGGCGGCGCCGCGTGGAGCTTCACGCCCTGGGCCTCGACCCCCGAGACCCAGTAGCCGCTCATCTTGTCGATCTCGAGCCGCGCGCCGGCGCCCGCCGGCTGACGCGCATTGAACTCGGCCACCAAGCGGTCCCGGAGACGGTCGTAGGGGAAGCTGAGCAGCACGAAGCCCGAGAACGCCACGAAGTAGAACGTGGGATAGAGCACGCCCTTGAGCACCTTCTTCGAGCTCGGGTTCACGGCGCGCCTCCCTTCTCGGGTTTCTCGGGCTTGTCGGGCTTGCCCTCTTTCTTCTTCTCGTCCGCCTTGCGGTCGAAGGCGCTGACGATCATCTCCACGTCGTACGAGTCCGGCTCGGTCGCCCGCTTGCGGATGTTGAGCCGTGAGACGTTCACGGGGTGCCCCGACTGCGCCATCTTCTCGAGGAACGTGACCAGCTTGAGCATTCCGACCTTGCGCAGCACGATCTTGGTCGAGCGTTCTTCGAAGCGCTTGCCGTGGGGCACCATCGCGCGATCCTGACTCTCGGGGATCTCGACCTGGGCGACGGTGGCCAGTTTCTCGAGGAACGAGGCGAGGGGCGGCGTCACGTTGGCGTAGGCCTTCGCGAGCTGCTTCTTCTCTTGGTCGCGAGTAGCGATCTGCGCTCGGTTCGCCTGGATGTTGCTCACCACCTCGCGCAGTGAGTCGTTGGTCCCGCGCTTGCCCGCCAAGAGCGCGGCCACACCCGCGGGCACGGCCAAGAGAAAGAGGGCCGCGAAGACCGTGAGCAAGATGCCCAGGAGTTGCCGCTCGCGCGGCTCGAGTCGTTGAAGGCGATCACCCAGGGCCATGGCTCACTCCGGCGAAGGCTCGCCGCCCTCCGTCTTCTTCTTCGGCTTCTTGTCCTCGGGGCACTTCACTTCGAGCTCGAGCACGTACTTCTGCCGATCGCTGTTGATGACCTGGGTCACCTTCGAGATCTTCACGTCGTTGAAGCAGCGCGCGTTCTTCAGGTTCGAGGCGACGGTCTGGGCGTCCTCGGCCGAGCCCACCACACCGTTGATCTTCACGTGGCCGCGCTGCACGTCGAGCTCCTCGATGTCGTGGGTCACGCTCGACGGGACCGCCTTCGAGATCTCGACCATCACGTCGAAGGCATCGATCTGCGGGCGCGGATCGACCTCGTCCCTGCCCAGTGCCTTGTCGAGCAGCGCCTTCGCCTCTTCCGGATCGGTGGTCTCTTGCCCCAGCACCTCTTTGCTGAGAGTGGCCAGGGCCCGCGACAGCACTTCTTGGTCGTGACCCAGGGTGCGCAGCTCGGCCCATGCCGCGAAGGCGAAGCTCACCAAGATGGCGACGCCCAGGCCGGTGAGCAGCGGGATGCGCTCTTTGATGAAGCCGTAGCCGCGCTGATAGGCCAAGGGACCCCGACGCAGATCGAGGTCCCGCGCGCGCCCGCCGGTCCCGAGGGCGATGGAGATGGCCTTCGCGAAGCGCGGCAGCGCCTCGGCGAGCTCGGGCGGCACGCCCTCGATCTCGAGACGCGGCAGGGGCCCGACCGGAACGCCCAGCTCGTGCGACAGGTAGGCTTCGGCCCCGGGCGCCGCGGCGCCGCCGCCGATCAAGTAGATCTGGGTGAGCGGCTCGCCGCCCTGCGCGGCAAACGCCGCCGCCGTCTGCCGGAGGTCGGAGGCCAGGGCCGGCGCGCTCTCGGGCAGCCCCGCCACCCCGCGCGAGAGCGTCCGCGCGAATACCGGTTCGCCCCCGGCCAGGACCACGATCTCGGTGTGCTTACCGCCGAGATCGACCAGCGCGACGGGACCGGCCAGGGCGAGCTCGGGACAGACCGACGCGAGGTTGGCGAGCGGCAACGGGCCCACTCCCATGCGCTCGACCGGGCGCCCTAGCACCCGCGCCACCTGCTCGATGCGCCCCCGCACGTGCTCGATCCGAGCCGCGGCGCAGAGCACCACCACCGGCTGATGGCCGCCCGCGCGGCGCAGGACGCGGTAGTCGTAGACCAGCTCGTCGAAGTCGATCGGGATCTGCGCCTCGAGCTCGAAGGGGATGACCTCCGCCAGCTGCTTCATGGCGGTGCTCGGAACCTTCAGCCGATGGAGAAAAGCCTGCTCGCCGTCCATGGCCACGGTCACCGACTCGCTGTGCTGCATCAGCGGCAGCGCGCAGGCGGCGAGGGCCTGCTCGACGTCGCCGAACGACGCGACGTCTACTTCGAGCATGCGCTCGATCACCACCCGCCGGTAGCTGGTGTAGAGCACCACCGCCCGGACGTGCGAGGCGCGAAAGTCGATTCCAACCAGTCTTGCCATGTCAGTCTTTCATTCGACCCGATGATAGATGATGTTGCCCCCGGGGTTCGGCTGGAACGCTGCCGCGATGGCGCCCTCGGTGGCGCCCTCGGGGAGCGCGCCGGGGGCGCCGCCGGTGCCCGCGGCTCCGGAGCCCGCCGCGGCCGCGGCGGCCTCGATCGCGCTCATCGCGCCGGGGGCCATGCCCGGAGGCGGGGCGCCGCGGAAGTCCACGACCGCGTGGATCTTCACCCGGGTCTCACGCTGGCCCGCCTTGACGTAGCCGGTGGAGTAGATGCTGAACACCAGGCTCTCGGTGGTGATTCCCTTGATCGTCTCGGTGTCCGAGAGCAGCTGGATCGGCTTCATCTCGAGGGCCGAGAGGGCGGCGCCGAACATGCCCTTGCCCTTGAGCGCGCTGATGAACGCCTTCGGCGAGCCGAACAAGGGCGCGCCGGCGGTGAACGACTTGACCAGATCGAAGGCGGTCAGAAACTTCATCGCTTCGGCGGGGTCGCTGCAGAGCGGCGTGCCGGGAACCGCGGCGCCGCAGATCACCGCCAGCACGGTCTGCGGGTTCGCGGTGTTGACGTTGACCTTGCCCTGGCCCCACACGGTCATGACGCGTTTCTCGGGCCGCGACGGGTCGGGGTCGACGAAGGTCGCCCAGAAGTCCTCGCCCACGCCGCGCACCAGCCGCAGCTCTTCCAGGCTGTCGAAGGCGGCGTTCTTGCGGGGGTAGGGCTTCTTCAAGAGCTGGTAGTACGAGTCCTCGGCGCCAGCCTGTTGCGCAGAGCCCGAGTGCGGGTCGCAGACGTACCCGTCCTGGTCGGGATCCGTCCAGTCGATGATCGCGCCGCAGATGGCCTGCCGATCCGAGAACTGCCCGTCGGCATCGCGGCTCGAGAACATCGGGTCGTACTGCGGACCCGCGAGCAGACCGATCAGCTGCGCGGCGAGCCGTGACTGGCTGAAGGCGTCGCCCCGCGCGGGGGTGTTCACGTTGACCTTCGCGTCCTCGTCGACGATCTTGATCTCGAAGCCCGCGCCCTCGAGGCCCAGGTTCTTGCCTTCGCCGATCGCCATGCCCGACAGGCTGAGAAAGCCCTCGGCGCCCTCGCTGTCGTTGAACGCTCCGAGCACCCGGTCCGCGAACTCCCAGACCGGGATCTGCGGGGGCGCCTGCTTCATCAGCAAGAACAGCGGCGCGATCGCCTTGCGAATCGTCGGCTCCGACGCGATGAGCAGGCGAGACAGGTTGAGCGAGCTCTTGGCTGCGTACTCGGCCTTGAGGGCGTCACGCTGCGACAGCGCGCTCCCCAGCTCGGCGCTGGTCTCGTCCTGGAACTCGGCCAGCATCACCGCCAGGATGGTCAACGCCGAGAGCACGAGCACGATCGCGACGCCGCGCTCTTCGCGGCGACGACGCACGGATCTGCGCCCCGGCCTGGAGGGCCTGGTCCGTGGGAACTGTCGCGGGGCGTTGGCGGTGGTCATCGGAGAGAAAAAAAGCGAAACCCCATCACTGGGTGGCGAAGGTGAGGGCCTTCTGGATGGGAATGGCGATCTTCGAGGTGAAGCGGATGGGTTCGCGACCACGCCCCTCGGCAGCGCGGCGGCCTTCGTTCAGCACCAAGATCACGCGCACCTGAAGCGGCAGCCGGCCAAGCTGCCCCGTGGCCTGGCTGGTGTCCCAGGTCTCGGTCCACTGACCGGTGAGCGGGTCGAGGTACTCGAGGTCGAACAGGTCGATGTCGGTAGCCAGGACCTCGACCCGACCGCCACGCTCGGGCTTCAGGTCGGGGCGCCCGCTCACCCGGCGGACCAGGTGGTTCTGGCCGGAGTGCTTCTTGTCGGCCTCGCCGAAGTAGGAGATCTCGGCCTGATCCGAGTCGTGTGCGTCGCGGTCACGACGCACGTTGGAGAAGGTCGCAAAATCGAGGCGATCGGCCGGGGTGCCCCGGGTGCCGACGAAGGCGGTCTTCACCACCACGATGCTCTGGTCGATGGGGATGTGCGCCGACACGTACGCGCTCGAGATCTCGCGGGTGATGCGGTCCATGGCCAGGCGCCCCTCGCGGTAGCGATCCCCCACCCGCTGGATGCCCTCACGGCTGCGCTTCATGCCGCCGAACGCCGAGTAGATCAGGATCGAGATCATCGACAGCACGACGATCGCCACGAGCAGCTCGACCAACGTGAAGCCGCGGAGCAGTCGGCGAAGACGCCTCCGGGTCATCGCCGCCCTCCCCCTGCCCCGGTGCTGCGCGACGCACCGCTGCCGCCACCCGCACCCGTGCCCGAGCCCCCGGCGCCCGTCGCCCCGAGCTGATCGCCCAGCGCGCCCAGCCCCGCCGCGGCCTTGGGATCGAACCCGCCCAGCTGCGGGTTGGTGATGTACTGCGTGACCGCCAGGTCGCGCTCGTTCTTCCCCTCTTTCCACAGCACGGTGAGGGTGACCTTGCGGATGCTCGCCTCGAGCATCGGCTTCAGATCGGGGTAGACCATGCCCATCACCATCGGCGCCATTCCCTGCACCCCGCCCGCCGCTGCCCCCGACGACAGTAGGCTGGACAGCCCGCCGATGCCGCCGTCGGCGCCGAGCACGGCGGAGCCGCCGGACTGCAGCGCGGCGAGCCCGCCAAAGGCGCCCAGACCGCCGGGGTCGTCGGTGCCGCCGTCACCCGAGCTCGCCAGGTCTTTGGGGTCGGGCAGCTGGACCGTCTCGATCTTCCACGCGCAGCGAAAGCGACTCTCGCTCTCGTCCTCGCAGCAGGCGCCCTCCTCGTTCTGATCGATCAGCGAGAAACCCTTCTTCTGAAGGTCGAGCTCGACCTCCGCCATCTTGCAGCGGGCCAGGCCGGTCGCCACGCTCAGGTTCTGGGCGCGCTGCGAGCTCGAGAACAGCCCGGCCTGCGAGCTCAAGAGCACCGTCATGCCGAGCCCGAGGATGGCGATGGCCACCAGCACTTCGAGCAGCGTGAAGCCGCGACGCCGGCTCACCGCTCTTCCTCCTCGGTCTGGCCGAACTCTTCGTCGCTCTTCGAGCCCTCGATCGCCACCGCGCCCCGCGCGATCTTGGCGCGCCCGGTGAGCGGGCTCACCACCACGCTCAGGCCTTCTTTGTCGCCCTCGCGGACGATCTGCACCACCGCGCGCTCGGTGCCACCGCCCGGCCAGAAATAGAGATAGGCGCGGCCGCCGGTGCGCGGCTCTTCATCGTGATCGGTCTGGACCTGTTTGAACTTCACGCCAGCGCCGAGCTCGCGCCCGGCGGCGGGGTCGTCGCCGTCGAAGCCGAACTGCTTCACGGGCGAGAACTCGGCCTTCGGCGCCCGCGGCCCTTCGAGGATCCGGCTCGCCTCGGCGCTCGCCTGCTTCTCGACGTCGGTCGCCGCCTCGGCACCGCCCCCCGTGTTCTTCTCTTCCTTCTTGCGCAGCATCACGCCACGGGTCTCTTCCAGCGCCACGCGGTGCTTCTCGAGGTCGAACACCAAGCGCACCGGCCGACCGCTGGTGTTCGCCCGGGTGATCCCCATGCGGACGGCGCTGGCGATCAAGGTCGCGGCCGCACGCTGGCGGCTCGAGGTGAGCATGCCCGAGCCGTAGATCACCGCGCCCCCCATCAGCGCGATCAGCGCGACCACGATCAGCGTCTCGACCAGAGTCAGGCCGCGCTGACGGGCACGACGCCCCGGCAGCGGCGTGCCCCGATCGAGCTCTGGTCGGCGCGGCGTCATCCGGCGATCGTCACTCCCCGCCGCCCTCGGCGGCGGCGGCGCCCTTCGGCACCTTGATGTCGTCCTTGGTGCCCTTCTTCTTGTCCGGGCCGGTCGAGGTCACGCTCACCTCGCCGTCGGTGCAAGTGATCGAATAGGGCTGACCCCAGGGGTCGTTGGTGTTGGCGCCCGGGTCGAGCTGCTTGTCCTGCACCAGCTGGCTGATGGTCGGGCAGTTGGTCTCGTTGTTCGAGGCCTGCCAGCTCTGGGTCGCCTGGCGGATCACCCGCGCGCCGGTCTCGGCGGTCTTGATTTGCGACTCGCGGAAGCGCGGCAAGGCGAAGAACGCCACGCCACCTGCCACCATCGCGATGATCGCCACGACGATCAGCACCTCGAGCAGCGTCACGCCGCGGGTCGCGGGTCGGCTTCGCAAGAGCGCCAGGACCTTCTTCTTACTCATCATCCAATCTCCTGTTTCAATCGATGCGATCGAGCCCGCCGGGTAGCCCGTCGGGTCCGTCGCTCATGAGCTCGTAGTCCGACCCCTCGCGCCGGCCGGGACACACCAGTCGCAGCGGCCGACCCCAGGCGTCCTTCGGTGGAGCTTTGGCGGCCGACGTCCGGGCCACTGCGCCGAGATCCGGCGGGCAGCCGCCGTCGTGCTCCGCGATGTAGGCGTCCACGGCCCGACGCGCGTCGAGGACCGTCGCCCGAGTCTGCCTGAGGCCCGAGCGGTTGCGTTCGCGCACGCCGACCCAGGCCACCACCCCCACCACCGCCAGGCCGAACAGCACCGGCCGCACGCGACCGAGGCCCAGCCGACGCACCAGCCCGCCCTTGCCCTCCCAGGGGAAGAAGATGCGCGGTTCTCGGAGTCGTCGGCGACGCATGGCTCATTGCACCAGTTGGTTCATCTGCATCAGCGGCATCAAGATCGACATGGCGATGAACCCGACCACCGCGCCCAACGCCAGGATCATCACGGGCTCGAGCAGGCTGGTGAGGGCGGTCACCCGCGTCTCGACGTCGGACTCGTAGGCGCGACTCACGTTCTCGAGCATGGCCTCGAGCTGCCCCGAACGCTCGCCGACCGCGATCATGTGGATCACCATCGGGGGGAACGCGCCGCTGCGCTTCAGCGGTTCGGCGATGCTCTCACCCTCGCGGATCGAGCCGATGGCCTCGGTGACCACGCCCTCGAGCTTGGCGTTCCCCAGCACGTTGCGACCGATCTCCATCGCCTTGAGGAGCGGCACGCCGCTCGAGAGCAGGGTCGACAGGGTGCGGGTGAAGCGAGCCACGGCCACCAGCAGGTTCAGCCGCCCGAACACCGGCCAGCGCAGCTGCAGGACGTCCCAGCGCAGCCGGCCCGCCGGGCTCGCCTTCCAGCGCTGGAAGCCCACCCCGCTGACGACTGCCACCAGGATGAGCAGCCACCAGAAGTCGCCGAGGGTGTTCGAGGTGAAGATCAACAGGCGCGTGTTCCACGACAACGTCTGCCCCAGGTTCTCGAAGATGGTGGTCACCTTGGGCACCACTGCCACCATCAAGAACCCGACCAGCAGGCTGCCGATGATCGTCATCAGCACCGGGTAGGCCAGCGCGGAGACGACCTTGCCCTTCAGCCGAGCCTGACCCTCCATGAAGTCGGCCAGTCGCTCGAGCACGTTCTCGAGGGTGCCCGACGCCTCGCCCGCCGCCACCATGTTCACATAGAGCGGGGGGAACACCTTGGGGTGCATCTCGAGGCTCTTGGCGAAGCTGGTGCCCTCGTTCAAGGTCTCGCGCACCGCCGACAGCACGCGCACCAGCTGCTCTTTCTCGACCTGCTCGGTGAGCGCCGAGATCGAGTCCACCAGCGGGACGCCGGCGCGCACCAGGGTCGCGAGCTGCCGGGTCATCACCGCGATGTCCGCCGCGCTGATCCGGCGGAAGATGGCGAAGACGTCGATCTCGCGCTTCGACTTCTTCTGCTGCTCGCCCTCTTCGTTGGCGAGCGTGAGCATGATGCCCTCTTTGCGGAGCAGCGCCCGGAGCGCCTTGGCGTTGTCGGCGTCCCGATACCCCTTGACCGCCTTGCCGGTCTCGATCTGGATGCCACGATACTCGAAGACGGCCATCGGGTTCTCACTCGTCGATCAGGAAGTCTTCTTGCGTCGCCGCGACGACTTCCTCGACCGTGGTCTTGCCCTCGAGCACCTTGCGCGCGCCGTCGTCGCGCAGGGTGTCCATGCCCTGGCCCTGGGCTGCACGCTTGATGCTCTGCGCGTCCGAGCTCGAGAGCACCAGCGAGCCCACCGCGTCGTCCATCACCAAGAGCTCGTAGATGCCGAGGCGCCCTGAGAAGCCCTTGCCGTCACACTTCTCGCAGCCCCGCGCCCGGTGCAGAATCGGCATCCCCGGACCGCGCCACCCCACCGGGTCGTAGGGCACCCCGGGCACGGTGTAGCGCGGCGAGAGCCGGCGCGCGTCGCGGCGGCGCGTGCGCTCGGGATCGATGGCCAGCTGTCGCAGATCCCACTCGCTGGCCTCGTACGGCTCTTTACACGCCTTGCACAGGACGCGGACCAGGCGCTGGGCCAGGATGCCGATCACGGTGGAGCGCACCAGAAACGGCTCCATCTCCATCTCGACCAGGCGAGTCACCGCGCCCGGCGCGTCGTTGGTGTGAATGGTCGAGAGCACCAGGTGGCCGGTCAGCGACGCGTGGATGGCGATCTCGGCCGTCTCCTTGTCGCGGATCTCGCCGACCATGATCACGTCCGGGTCCTGGCGCAAGAAGGCGCGCAGCGCGCTGGCGAAGGTCAGGCCGATCTTGGCCTGCACCGGCACCTGGTGGATGCCCTGGATCTCGTACTCGACCGGGTCTTCGGCGGTGAGAATGTTGACGTTCGGTCGGTTGATCTTGTTCAGACACGCGTACAGCGTGGTCGTCTTGCCGCTGCCCGTCGGTCCGGTCACCAAGATGATCCCGTCCGGACGCTCGATCAGCGCGCTCATCAGGTGATAGTCGCGAGACGAGAACCCGAGGTCCGTCAGATCGAGCAAGACGTTGGTCTTGTGGAGCAAGCGCATCACGATGCGCTCGGCGTCACGGCTGGTGGGGATGGTCGAGACGCGAATGTCGATGCTGCGGCCGGCGATGCGCAGCGAGATGCGGCCGTCTTGCGGCAGGCGCTTCTCGGCGATGTTGAGCCCGGCCATGATCTTCACGCGCGCGACCACCGAGCTCATGAACTGCCTGGAGGCACGCCGGGCAACGTACAGCTCGCCATCGATCCGATAGCGGACGAGCACCTCTTTCTCTTCCGGCTCGATGTGAATGTCGCTGGCCCGCTCCTTGACGGCCGAGAAGAACAGCCCGTTCACCCAGCGGATGATCGGCGCGTCCTCGTCGGACTCGAGGATGTCGATCTCGTCGTTCGCGTCGAACTTGTCGTCGGTCTCGAGCTCGCTCTGGGTGTCCTGCTTCTCGAACACGCGGTTGATGGCATCGACCACCATCTCGGGCGCCCCGACCACGGTGCTGACCGGCTTGCCGAAGGTGGCCCGAACGTCGTCGAGCGCCGCGGTGTCCAGAGGGTCCGCCGACAGCACGTCCACGCCGTCGTCGCGCTCGGCCACCACCAGGATCTTGTGACTCTTGCAGTAGCCGATGGGCAGTCGCGTCGCGAGCTGCGGCGACACCAAGGCGACGTCGATGCGCTCGACGAACGACAGCCCGCACTCGGCGGCCAGCGCCCGAGCCACGTCGGACTCGGTGGCGAGGCGTGACTGCACCAGGAGCTCGGGCAGCGGCGTGCCCTTCTCGCGCTGCTGCAGGAAGAGCGGCTCGAGGCCCTCAGCCGTCACCACGCCGTGGCGGACCAGGATGTTGCCGAGGGCTCGCTGCTCGATCACGGCTCACTCCACGCGCTCGACGCTCACGTTGCGCGCGATGGGGTTGATGCGGATGGGCGAGTCCAGGCTGCCCCCCCGCGGAGGGTTGGCGCCCGGCGGAGGCACGGCGTTGCCGCCGGGATCGACCACCGGCGGGGTCGCGGGCCGCGGCTGGCGCGGCCGCGCCGGGCGCGCCGGGGTCGCGGGCGTGGGGGGCGGCGGGGTCGCGCCGCCTCCAGAGCCGGGGCGCACCGAGTGCGGCAGGTCGATGGGCTCGCCCGGCGTGTGCTCGTGCTTCTTCGGCCGGGTCTCGGCCTCGAGGCGCTGCTGCTCCTCGACCGCGAAGTACGCCTGGCGGATCTCTTCCACCAGCCCGTTGGTCTTCGCGTAGTCGAGCGGCGGCTTCCAGTCCTGACCGCTGAACACGAAGTAGCGATCGATGAACTCTTGCCGCTCTTGCATCTTGCGCTCGAAGATCTTGCGCAGGTCTTCCTGGCCGTGAATCACGGTCGGGGTCAGCACGAGCAGCAGGTTCAGCTTCTCTTTGGTGACCTCCGAGTGACGGAACAAGAAGCCGAGCACCGGCAGGTCACCGAGCACGGGGATCTTCTTGCGGCTCTTGCGCTCTGCTTCGCGCATCAGGCCGCCGAGCACGATGGTCTGCTGGTCGTCGACCTCGACCGTGGTTCGCGCTGTGCGCTTGGTGATGGGCACCACGCCCAGCGCGCCCACGGCAGAGCCCGCCTCGCTGATCTCTTGCTCGATCTCGAGCCGCACCTGGTTGGTCTCGTTCAGGTGGGGCGTGACCTTGATCTTGATGCCCACGTCCTGGCGAGGAGCGTTGAAGCCGCCACTGAGCAGGGGCAGGTTCGCCAGCGCGCCGGCGGCGCCCGCCTGCCCCCCGGCGAGCCCCGCCAGGCTGCTCAGGCCCGAGCCGCCCCCCAGGTTGGTCTGGAGGGGGACGTTCTCGCCCACGCTGATCTCGGCCGCGGTGTTGTCGGTCGCCAGGATGTGGGGCGTGGCCAGCACGTTGGCGTCCCCGCTCGAGGCCAGCGCCTGCAAGACGACGCCGAACGCGGGGATCGAAAGCCCGGTGCCGAGCAGGTTCGAGGTGCCGGCCAGCTCTGGGCCGCGTGCGCCGAGCGCCACGCCCTGCAAGAGCTCCGGGTTGGCGGGGAAGGTCAGCGAGTTCGACGCCTGGAAGCCCCCGAGGAACAGCGAGTCGCCGCCGCCGCCGAGGTCCGCCGTCGCGCCGCCGTGGAACGACACGCCCAGGTTGGTCGAGTGCTTCACGGACACGTCCATGATGACCGCCTCGATGAACACCTGGCGTCGCGGCCGGTCGAGCTTGTTCACGACCAAGCGCATGGCCGAATAGTCGCGACCGGAAGAGGTCACGATCAGCGAGTTGGTGGCCTTGTCGGCGATCACGCGCACGTCACCCTCGAACATGCCCGCGGCGCCGCCCTGCTGCCCGGGCTGACGGCCCGCCCCCTGCAGCATCTGGGTGAGCACGTTGGCCAACTCTTCGGCGGTGGCGTGCTGCAGCGGCATCACGTGCACCTTGCCCTCGGCCGCCGGCTGGGTGTCGATGCGCTTCATCAGCTCGAGCAGCTTGTGGTAGCTGTCTTCGGTGCCGACGACGATCAGCGAGTTGGTCTGATCGTCGGCGACCACCTTGCTCAGGCCGCCGCCCCCGCCGCCGCCGGCCTGGCCCTTGTCGAGCTCGAACAGCTCGTTGATGCGCTTCGCCATGTCCGAGGCAGAGCCGTAGTGGACCGGCTCGATCCACATCCGCGAGCCCGCGCCACCCACGTCGATCTCTTCCAGGATGCGGATCATGCGTCGGATGTTGGTCCCCGTGTCGGTCATGATCAGCAGCTGACCCGGGCCGTAGACCGAAATGTCGGCCTCTTTGCTCTTGAACTTCGAGAGCAGCGCGTTCGCTTCGTCGACCGAGACGTTCTTCAGGCGGTAGAGCCGGGTGACGTAGCGATCGGAGGCGGGCACCGGCTCGCCGCGGGCGTACACCGGCGTGGGCGCCGTGACCGATCCGGCGCTGTCGATGATCTTCAGGAAGCGGCCGTGGGGAACCACGGTCATGCCGTTCGCCTCGAGGATCGACAGGAACGCCTCGTAGGCCTCGGCCAGGGTGACCGGCTCGGGCGAGACCACGGTGGCCTTCACCTGTCGCACCTTCGGTCCGTAGATGAAGCGACGGCCGGTCATGCCGCTGATGTGATTGACCAGCTCGGCCAGGTCGGCGTCTTGCAGGTTGAACTTCACCAGGTGCCCGCCGGGCTTCGGGCGGAACTGCACGTCCGTCGCCTTGGCGATCTGGTCCATGTTGTTCGGCAGGTTGCCCTTGGCACCCGGCGGCTCTTTCTCGGCCCCGGCCACTGGCGCGCCGGGAGCCGGCGCCGCGGGCGCTCCGGGTCGGCCGGGCGGAGGCGCAGGTGCGGGCGCGGGCGCTGCGGGTGCGGGCGTGGCGCCGGGGCGACGCAGCGGGGGCGCTTGCTGCGCAGAGAGGGGCGGCGCCGCGAAGAGCGCCGTCAGCGCCCAGGTTCCGGCGAGGGAAACAGCCTTCAGCTTCATCACTTGATCCGAAAGTCGATGCTCATGGGTTTGCCGCGGCGGTTGATCTTCACGTTCAGGTTGCTCGCGGTCCGAAGGCGGGCGTAGGCCTCGAGGGCCTTCTCTGGGCTCGCCATGTTGAAGCCGTTGATCGTCTCGAGCCGGTCACCGGTCTGAAACCCCAGGGTGCCGAGCAGCGTCTCGGGTCGGATGCCGAACAGCCGAATGCCGACCACCTTGCCGTTCTGCTGCTCGGGCACGATCCGCGCCGAGCGCATCAGCTCTGCCTGGTTTTCCAGGATCTTGTCGACCACCGAGCGGTCGACGTTGAACTCGGTCTCGCTGACCTTCTGGATCTTCGAAGCGATGTCCGCCGGCACGCCGCTGGCGGCGCCCTTGCCGGCGGGGGCCGCCGGACCCGCGCTGGCCGCAGCCACGGGCGGCGCCGGCGCCGGCTGCGCCGCGAACAGCACCAGCTGGCACACGGAGCCGGCGTTGGTCAGCCACACCGAGGGGCTGTTCTCGCGGGGGTTGTAGCCGATGAACGTCACGTCGTGAGACCCGACCTTGTCGCCCACGCGCCGAATGGTCGGGCGCGCTTCGCCGGGGCCCTGCAGCGCGGCGATCGACCACATCGGATCGGTCGACTCGGTGATGATGCTCACGCGAATGCCGTCGCACTTGCTGACAGCGAGCGGGTCGCTGAGATCGGCGGCGGGGGAAGGCAGCGAGCTCACGTCGAGCTCCGCCGCGTTCAGCGGACCCGTCACCGAGTCGAACGGGTTCCGCGAGAGGATTGGCTCGGCGGACCGCGTCGCCACCGTGGTCTCGGGCGGGCGAGCGTGGGGCAGCGGCTTCGGCGCCTGGGTGAGCGTCTTCTCGTCGGCGCCGAGCGACGCGCCGAACAGCTTCATCGCCCCCGACGCCTGGAAGTACGCCATGGCCGCGACCAGGGTCAGCACGACCACGGCGAAGTACTTCTTGAGCAAGGCGTCGAAGGCCACGGGGACTGGACCGCTTAAAGCCAGAGCCGTGCCAGGGTCAATCGAGAAAGAAACCCGCGATATTTCCTGGCTTTAGGCGGGCGCCGGGAGGCGATTTTCTCGCCAACCTGGCACGGGATCGGCCTCACGCCTGCTCAGTGTGACAAGTTGTCATTCCGAGCGCGGAGCCGGGCCCGCCCTCAGGCGTCCTCGCCCAGCTTCCGGTAGATGGTCCGGGTACTGATCCCGAGCAGCTGGGCCGCCAGCGACTTGTCCCCCGAGGTGTAGGCCAAGGTCTCCCGGATCAACCGGTGCTCGACCTCTTCGAGCGGCGTACCGATGGCGAAGGTCATGGCCGACGGGGCCGGGGTCGTGGCCTGGGCCACGGCGTCGGGGAGGTCCTCGAGCCGCAGCGTGTCGCTGCGGCAGAGCACCGTGGCGCGCTCGATCACGTTCTCGAGCTCGCGCACGTTGCCGGGCCACGAGTAGTCCGTCAGCTTGCGGATGACCTCCGGCGGGACGGTCAGCCGCGGTCGCCCGTTCTTCTTGCAGTACACGCCCAAGAAGTGATCGACCAAGAGGGGGACGTCCTCGACCCGGTTCCGCAACGGGGGGGCGGTCACCGCGATCACGTTCAGGCGATAGAAGAGATCCTCGCGGAAGCGGCCCGCCTCGACCTCCGAGGCGAGATCGCGGTTGGTGGCGGCGACGATGCGCACGTCGGCCTTCACCGGGTTGCCGCCCACCGGCTCGTACTCACCCTCTTGCAGAACGCGCAAGAGCTTGACCTGCACCGCCGGCGTCAGCTCGCCGATCTCGTCGAGGAACAGCGTGCCGCCGCGCGCCCGGGCGAAGCGCCCCTCGCGCTTGCTCACCGCTCCGGTGAAGGCGCCGCGCTCGTGGCCGAAGAGCTCGGCCTCGAGGATCGACTCGGGGATTGCCGCGCAATTTACCGCGACGAAGGGCCCCGACGCGCGCCCGCTCTTGCCGTGGATGTAGCGCGCAATCAACTCTTTGCCCGTGCCGCTCTCGCCCAAGATCAGCACCGTCGCCGAGGACGGGGCCGCCTGCGTGGCCACGTCGAGCACCCGGCGCAACGCCGCGCTCTGCCCGACGATCTCGCGGGTCGTCAAGAGCTTCAACTCTTCGCGCAGCGAGCGGTTCTCGGCCACCAGCGAGTGGCGCTCGGCGGCCTTCTTCACGCTCTTGACGATGTTCATGCGCTTGAGCGGCTTCTCGACGAAGTCGTAGGCGCCCTCTCGCATCGCCTGCACCGCGGTCTCGACGGTGCCATAGGCGGTCATCAGCACCACCTCGGTGTCGGGCGTGATCTCCTTGAGCGCCTTGAGCAACTCCACACCGTTGACCCCGGGCATCATCAAGTCGGTGAGCACGACCTGGACGCGGTGCTTGCGCGCCACCTCGAGCGCGGTCTTGGCGCCGTCGGCGGTCAGCACGCGCATGCCCTCGCGGCCGAAGATCTTCTCCAGTGAGGCGACGTTGCTCGGCTCGTCGTCGACCACCAGCACCGTGATGTCGCTGGCCGGCCCCCGGGGATCGCCGCTCTCGGCCTCTGCCGCCATGTCACTCATCGCGCCAACTTGTCCCAAGCCAGCCGAATTGTCAACGCTCAGTCAAATTGTCTAGACCGCCTGCGCCTTGCCCCGAGCGCCGCGAGCCCGATGAGGGCCAAAACCCAGGGAATTCTTGGGGCAGGCGCCCGCGCCGGGCTCGAGCAGCTGCAGCCCCCGGCATCGTCCTCGAGGGTCTTGGTGGTCTGGCCGCTCCCGCCGGTGGCGGGGCTGGTGCCCCCCGCCCCGCCGGCGGGCGCCGGC
>JACPVJ010000079.1 GCA_016191785.1 Myxococcales bacterium
GGAGCGGACGCACATCGTGGACGCCAAGCTCGCGGAGCGGCGTTCCGACGTCTTGTTCTCGGTAGAGCTCGACGGCCGCGAGCTGTACCTCTACCTCTTGCTCGAGCACCAGAGCAGCCCCGACTACTGGATGGCTCTGCGGCTGCTCGGGGCCTTGCTGCGCATCTGGGAGGACTACCTGGCCAAGAACGCCGGCGCGAAGAAGCTGCCCGCCATCGTGCCCATGGTCGTGACCCATGCGGAGGGCGGCTGGTCGTCTCCGGTGACGCTGCGAGCCCTCATCGACCTCGATGAGGCGGGGTTCGGTGCACTCGGCGCCCACCTCCCCAACTTCACGTTCTTGCTCGACGACCTGAGCCATGCGCGAGCCGAGGAGCTTCACGACCGGTCGATGACCGCGCTCGGGAGGCTGACGCTGTTCTGCCTGAAGCGCGCGCGACGGTCCGAGGACTTTCTGGCCGAGCTCGAGCGCTGGCGTGACGCGCTGGAGCAGGTGCTCGCGGCTTCCAACGGCGTGGCTGCGCTCGGCGCCGTCTTGCGCTATGTTCTGGAGGCCAGCGAAACATCACCCGAGCAAGTGCGAGACCTGACCCGACAGCTCGGGCCAAGAGCCGAGGAAGCTTTCATGACCGGTGCACAAATCCTCAGAGCCGAAGGCGAGGCCAAGGGAAAGGCCGAAGGAAAGGCCGAAGGAAAGGCCGAAGGAAAGGCCGAAGGAAAGGCCGAAGGAAAGGCCGAAGTCCTGATCCGCCTGCTTCACCTGAAATTCGGCCCGGTCCCGGCAGCCTTTGCGGAGCGCGTCCGGTCTGCGCCCGTCTCGGACCTCGATCGGTGGGTCGAGCGCGTGCTCACTGCGACCACTCTCGACGCCGTGTTCGTGGACTGATCGATCACCAGGCTCCGCCCGCCTCGTGCGATGATGCCCTCCGTGAGCGGGAGGTTGGTGTTGCGCTCGTTCCAGACGCTGTGCGCACCGACGGCGCCAGCGGTCGTCGTGCTTTGCGCATGGGCGTCGGCCGCTGGGTGCAGCGAGAAGCCGAAGGGGGAGAGCCCCGCCGCATCTGCCAGCACGCACGGCAAGGCTGACGCTGTCGTCGATCAGAAGGCCTCAGTGATCGAACTCCTGGCACGTCCCACCGAATTCGAAACGCGCGTGGTGTCAGTGGCGGGCTACCTCGGCACGGAGAGCTGGCTTTTCGTCTCGAAGGAGCACGCGCGCGTTGAGGTGCTCGAGTACGGCGTGCGTCTCGATTTTGGCAGTTGTGATGGTGGTCTCGGACTCGCGCCCAAGGTGCGACGCGAAACGATCTCACACCTGGCGGGCGGATATGTTCGTGTCAGAGGGACGTTTGTCAGGAGCAGGCAAGGGTTGGGGATGCTCTGCGAGATCGAAGAGGTCCAAGAGCACAAGAGCACGCTTCAGCCATGAGCGTCGCGTGCCCAACATGTCCCGCGTCTTCGCGCCTCGCCGCCCCTCGTGTCGCAGTCGGGGCTCGCCGGCGGTAGCGTCCGCCTCATGAACGCGCTCAAAGCGCACGTGGAAAACGGGCAGAGGCCCCGCCTCTGCTCGGGCTCGGCCGGTCCCCAAACGTAGTGCTTTCCCAAGGAGGGCGTGTAAAGTGCGGGGCTCGAATCTCACGAGGGGCCACGTCTCATGCGCCACGCACTCCCACTGCTTGCCGTTTCTTTCCTGGGCTGTAGCTCGCTCTTGGGCCTCGACGACTTCCAAGATGCGCCAGCCAGCGGGGGCACGGCCGGCATGGGCGCGGCGCCGAGCGGTGGACAAGCAGGCACGGGTGCTGCGCCGTCCGGGGGCGCGGGCGGCACTTCGGGCGGCGGGGGCAGCACATCGGGGGGTGGCGGCGGCGCGACCGGTGGCTCAGGTGGCCAGCCGTCGGGCGGCGGGGGCGGCGCGGGCGGCACAGTGGGAGGCGCGGGAGGCGCGGGCGGCAGTGGCGGCGCATCGGGTGGGGCCGATGGCGGCGGCGGTGCCCCGCCGGTCTTCAAGTGCGATCCCGAAGCGGGTGGGCCGACCGCGCTCTTGACGGGCGCCGACTTCGGCGGCGAGACGGTCGACCCCGAGAACCTGGTCGCCGTGCACAGCCAGGGCATGGCGCACGTCGGCATCGTGACCAAGGGCACGGGCGACTATCACTTCCACGTGCGCACGATCCGCGACGTGTCGCTCTCTTGGGTTGGCAGCTACGGCGCGTTCCCCCACGCCGCGCGTCCGCGCCTCGTCGACGGCCTGTCCCTGCAGTCGACCGCGGTCACCTTCTGGGGAGTGCTGGGTGACAGCTTGTTCTCCCGGCTCACCTTCCAGATCCAGCCTGGCTCGGGGGTGCTGCCGGCGGGGAACCACGTCCCGACCGCGGTGCCCACCGAGTGCCAGGGCGGCCAGGTCGAGGCCTTCGCGTACCATCCCGAGAGCAGCTGGGGCCAGTCCCCGGTGTTCGCCTGCAACAAGAGCGGCGTGGTGTCGCTGTGGATGTCCTTCGGCAGCCCGCCGGTCGCCACCAAGGTCACCGAGACCTCGAATCCGGCGGACTACCAGAAGCTGATGCCCAGGCACTACACGGTGACCAATGGGACACACCTCGTGTTCCTGAAAGACGGGTACTACCGCTACGGCACGAACCCCGCCGAGCTCGCGATGGTGCACCAGCTCGATCCCACTGGGGACCCGTCGCGGGTCAGGTTGGCGTACTACGCCTCGCCGCTGGCGGGCGTGAACCCGGTCACCAGCGCCGTGCTCGGCATCGGCAGCTTCAAGAGCGACGCTTCGCTCGGCGACGTCTGGGCCGGCACCACCGCGATCGTCGACTACCTGAAGCTAGCGTCGTCCCCTCCTCCGACCGGCATGCCCCACGTCTGGTCGTCGAACAGCTCGAAGGAAGCGACCGCGTTCGAGCGCCGGTCGGTCGACGCCGACAGCGTGGTCGCGGCCGGGTTGGACCAGGCCAAGTCGCGGATCCGCGTGCTGCACGCATCGCGCACGACCGGCAAGATGAACGTGTTCAACCAAGAGGTGTACGCCGCGCCCACCAACCACAAGGTGCTGCGCGCGGTGGCGGTGCAGGTCAGCCAGTACGACGTGGTGGCCTGGGCCGAGGAAGACGCGACAGGCAAGGTCACGGTCTGGGCCCAGCGTTTCGTCTGCGGGACCTGACTCCTGCGCCCCGACTTGGCGCGCCGTGCTATAAGCGCGGCCGCCATGGACCTCTCGTTCAGCCCCGAAGAGCTCGCCTTTCGTGACGAAGTGCGCGCTTGGATCAAGAGCGCGCTGCCCCCGCACCTGGCCGCCAAGGCCGAGATGGACGCCGAGTTCACCCACGCCGAGGTGATGAGTTGGCACAAGATCCTGGCGGGCAAGGGCTGGGCCGCGCCGCACTGGCCGAAAGAGGTCGGCGGCACCGGCTGGGACGCCTCTCGCCGTTTCTTGTTCAGCGAAGAGCTCGAGCTGGCGGGCACGCCGCGACTCTCCCCATTCGGGCTGGCGATGGTCGGCCCGCTGATGATCCAGTTCGGGAACGACGCCCAGAAAAAGCGCTACCTGCCGAAGATCTTGAGCGGCGAAGAGGTCTGGTGCCAGGGCTACTCCGAGCCGAACGCCGGCAGCGACTTGGCTTCGCTGGCGCTCCGCGCCGAGGACAAGGGCGACCACTTCATCTTGAACGGTCAGAAGACCTGGACCACCTACGCACAGTACGCGGACTGGATCTTCGTCTTGGCGCGGACCAACGCCGAGGCCAAGAAGAAGCAAGAGGGCATCAGCTTCATCCTGTGCGAGATGAAGTCGCCCGGCGTGACCGCCAAGCCCTTCTTGACCACCGGCGGCACGCCGGCCTTCTGCGAGACCTGGTTCGAGAACGTGAGGGTACCGAAAGAGAACCTGGTCGGTGAGCTGAACCAGGGCTGGACTTACGCCAAGGCCTTGCTCGGCCACGAGCGCACGCTGGTGGCGGGCATCGGCATCAGCGCCCGGGCGCTGCTCCGAGCCAAGCGCATCGCGCGGGACACGCTCGCCGGCGGCCGGCCGCTGCTCGACGACCCAGTGATCCGCACCCGCATCGCCACGCTCGAAGTTCGCCTCGATGCGCTGCGCATGGCGAACTACCGAGCGCTGGCCGGCGCCAAGCTGGGTCACGCCCCCGGCCCCGAGTCCAGTATCCTGAAGCTCCGCGGCACCGAGATCCAACAGGGCTGCATGGACCTGTTGATGTTCCTCATGGGGGACAACTCGCTGTCGTGGTTCAACGAGCCGGGGGTCGTCCCCCCGCGCGAGCAATGGGTCGCGCCCGGCTTCAACTACCTGCGCGCCGCCACCATCTATGCGGGCTCGAACGAGATTCAGAAGAACATCATCGCGAAGATGATCCTGGGGCTGCCATGAACTTCGACCTGACCGAAGACCAAACGCTGCTCGTGGACACCGTCCGCGAGTTCGTGAAGAAAGAATCCCCCGTCGAGCGCATGCGCAAGCTGCGCAGCAGCGAGCTGGGCTGGGACAAGGCCGTCTGGAAGAAGATGGGCGAGCTCGGCTGGCTGGGCGTGATGTTCCCCGAGAGCGTCGGCGGCGCCGGCATGACGTTCGTCGAGGCGGGGCTGATCGTGCAAGAGCTGGGGACCACGCTCGTGCCCGAGCCGATCATCCCCCTGTTCGTGGCGGGCAGCGCCATCGCCGAGGCGGGCAGCGCCGAGCAACAGGCGCGCTTCCTGGCGCCCTCGGTCGCCGGCGATCAGAGCCTCGCCTTCGCCTTCCTGGAAGAGCAGAGCCGCCACGATCCGCACAGCGTGCGAACCCACGCCCACCCGGCCGGCGCAGGCTACCGCTTGCGCGGCAAGAAGCGCTGGGTGCTGAGCGGCCACGCCGCCGACGCGATCGTGGTCTCGGCGCGCAGCAGCGGCGACGAGGCCAGCGCCGACGGCCTGTCGCTGTTCGTGGTCGATCGCAGCTTGCCGGGCGTCAGCGTGCAGCCGGTCGCCACCATGGACGGGCAGAAGGCCGCCCTGCTCGAGCTCGCGGACGTCGAGGTCGGGGCCGATCGGCTGCTCGGCGGCGTGGGCAAGGCCGGCCCGCTGCTCTCGGCGCTGATGGATCTCGGCGCCGCCGCCACGGTCTGCGAGGCCAGCGGCATCTTGCAGACCGTGCTGTGGATGACGCGCAACTACCTGATGGAGCGCAAGCAGTTCAACGTTGCCATCGGCAGCTTCCAGGCCTTGCAGCACCGCACGGTGGACATGTTCGTCGAGACCGAGCTGGCCAAGAGCGTGGCCATGCTGGCCATGATCAAGGCCCAAGATCCCGACGCCGGCGAGCGTCGCCGAGCGATCAGCGCCGCCAAGGCCAGCATCATCGAGAGCGGCGCGTTCGTCACCCGTCAGGGCATCCAGCTCCACGGCGGCATCGGCGTCACCGACGAGCACGACGTGGGGCTCTACTTCAAGCGCATGCACATCCTCGCCACACTGTTCGGCGACGATGCCTTTCACCTCGCGCGTTACGCCTCGCTGCCGAGCTTCAGCGCGAACGTCTGAAGGATGCTCGCGCCGGCGTCGGCGTCGGCGACCCGAGCCAGCACGGCGTCGGGGTCGATGCCTTCGCCCTGCAAGATCTGACGACGCTCCTCGACGTAGGCCCGCATGATCGTCGCGTCGAACTCGGGGTGAACCTGGACACCGAAGGCCCGCTCGCCGAAGCGGACGAATGCGTGGGGGTCGAGCGGGGTGCCGCCCAGGGCGCGCGCACCCGGGGGCAGCTCGACCAACACGTCGCGGTGCGAGGTGTTGACGCGAAACGGGCGGCGCGACCGGTCGAGGAGTGGATCGTCGGCGGTGAGCTCGGCGTCGACCGTGCCGATCTGGCGCCCCCGGGGGTTCACCGCCACCTGGCCGCCGAGGGCCTGTCCGAGCAGCTGGTGACCGAAGCAGATGCCGAGCACCGGAGTGCCGGCCGCGACCAGCGCCGCGAGCCGCGCTTCGGTCTCGAGGATCCAGGGCGCTCGCTCGGTCACGCTGGCGCTCGAACCGGTGATGATCATCGCCCTGAGCGCCGGGGGCTCGGGCCAGGGCGACCCGCCCTGCGCCTCGAGCTCGAGCCACGGGCCGCGGAAGGCATCGGCGACCGTGGCCCGGATCATGTCCGCGAAGCTGCCGCGGGCTGCGCGCGCCCGAGGAACGGGCTGGCCGGTGACCAGGATGGCAATCGGACGCATGGCTGCCCTAGTCTAGTCGCTCGCATGCTCGCCATCACCCAGCTTCGCGCCGAGCCGCTCGACGTGTCCCTGACCACGCCCTTCGGCATCGCCGGGGGAACGCAAGAGACGGCGAAGAACGTGCTGGTCCGCATGACGCTCGAAGACGGCGCGTCGGGCCTGGGCGAGGCGGCTCCGTTTCCGGCGGTCAGCGGCGAGACTCAAGAGCAGACGCTGGCCACGCTCGAGAGCCTGCGAGCGGTGATCGTCGGTCAGGACGCACGACGCTGGCGGCGCATCGCCGCCCAGCTGGCCGAGGCCGCGCCGGGGGCGCCTGCAGCCCGCTGCGCCGTCGAGACAGCGCTGCTCGACGCGCTCTGTCGGCGCGCCGGGCTCTCGCTCTGGACCTTCTTCGGCGGCGCCGAGCCGAGCTTGACCACCGACCTCACGCTGGTCACGGGCACGGTCGACGAGGCCGCCGCCGCCGCCGCGCAGGCGACGACGGATTGCTTTTCGACACTCAAGGTCAAGATCGGCGCGGGCGCGGTGGGCCAGGACGTGGCTCGGCTCGACGCGATCCTGGACGCGGCGCCCCGCGCCAAGCTGATCTTGGACGCGAACGCCGCGCTCTCGGCCGACGACGCCCTCGCCCTGCTCGGCGCGCTCGGGCCGCGTCGAGGCCGAGTCGTTCTCTTCGAGCAGCCCACCTCCGCGGGGGACCTCGATGGCCTTCGCCGGGTGCGCGAGCAGGGTCGCGTTCCCGTGGCGGCCGACGAGAGCGCGAAGAACGCGCGCGCCGTGAGCGTGCTGGGCCGCGAGCGGGCCGCCGACGTGATCAACATCAAGCTGATGAAGTGCGGCATCGCCGAGGCGCTGGACATGGTGGGAGCCGCGCGGGCCGCGGGCCTGGGGCTGATGATCGGGGGCATGGTCGAGACCGAGCTCTGCATGACGACCTCCGCCTGCTTCGCCGGGGGGCTCGGGGGCTTCTCGTTCGTCGACCTCGACACCCCGCTGTTCATGGCGAGCCGCCCGCTGGCCGGCGGGTTCGAGCAGCGAGGCGCGCGGCTCACCGTCTCGGGCATCGTCGCCGGCCACGGAGTGAGCCGCATTTGAGCTAAGCTCGTAGCCTTGCCCCTGCACCCCAAACAGCTGCTCTTGCCCTTTCCCGGCATGCCCGCCGACGGCGGGCGCGGGCTCGGAATCGCGCGGGCCGATCGCGTCTCGGTGAACCGCAACCTGCGGCTCTCGAGCATCGAGTGGCTCGGGTTCGACATGGACTACACGCTGGCCATCTACAACCAAGAGCAGATGGACGCGATCAGCATCGATCTGACCGCAGAGCGCATGGTCCGACGCGGGTACCCGGCGTATCTGAAGCACCTGAGCTACGACGCGCGCTTCCCGATCCGCGGGCTCTTGGTCGACAAGAAGCTCGGGCACGTGCTGAAGATGGACCGCCACAAGGGCGTGCTCAAGGGCTATCACGGCTTGCGCCTGCTCGCCCGCGACGAGCTGGACGAGCTCTATCACCACAAGCGCATTCGCCCACACACGCCCCGCTATCACTGGATCGACACGTTGTTCGCGCTCTCCGAGGTCACGGCCTATTCGGCCATCGTGGACGTGCTCGAGCGCCGAGGCGAGCACGTCGACTACGCCAGCGTGTTCACCGACGTCCGCACCTCGATCGACGAGGCCCACCGCGACGGGTCGGTGTACGCCCACGTGACCGCCGACTTCCCACGTTACATCGAGCGGGACCCCGATCTGGCGCGCACGCTGCACAAGTTCCGCTCGTCCGGGAAGAAGCTGTTCCTGCTCACCAACTCCCCCAGCAGCTACACCGATCAGGTCATGACCTACCTGCTCGGCGGTTCGCTGGCCGAGTACCCGAGCTGGCAGCACTACTTCGACATCGTGATCTGCGCCGCCCAGAAGCCGCATTGGTTCCAGGAAGGCAAACCGTTCCTCGAGCGCGAGGGCGACGGCACTCGCCCGGCGAAGGGCTGGCTCGAGCGCGGCCGCATCTACGAGAACGGCAACCTCGCCGACTTCGAGCGACTGGTGAACGTGCGCGGGTCGAGCGTGCTCTACGTGGGCGACCACATCTACGGCGACATCTTGCGCTCGAAGAAGGAGACGTCGTGGCGCACCGCCATGATCATCCAAGAGCTGGACGACGAGATCGCAGCGCTCGAGAGCTGCGCCTCGGAGCTGTCGCGTATTCGCGAGCTGTACGACCAGCGGGAGAAGATCGAGAACGAGCTGCGCTTCTACCAGACCCAGTTCAAGGACCTGGGCAAGGCGTCGAACGGCGACGGCCAAGATCGCGTGGTGGACCGAGCCCGGGTGAAGCGCGCCATCGACCGGCTGCGCGCCGAGCTCCGACGCATCGACCACGAGCACACCTTGCTCCACGAGCGGGTCGACCGGACCTTCCACCCCTACTGGGGCTCGCTCTTGAAGGAAGAGAACGAAATGAGCGGGTTCGGTCTACAGGTCGCCACGTATGCCGACATCTACATGCGGCGGGTCTCGAACCTGGTCGCCTACTCGCCGCAGCAGTTCTTCCGCTCGCCCCACGACTTGATGCCCCACGAGCTCTAGAAGTCCGCGCGATCCGGCATCAAAAAGGCCAGTTTCACCTTTGGCTATGGCCCGAGCGGCGATCGGCACTAAAGATACCGCCTGCTTTGCGCGTCCAACGCGCGTCCGAGGACAATCGTCATGAATCTCGTATCCTGGCTCCAGCGGCTGATGACCAACTTCGGGGCGGGTTGGGTCATGTGGCTCCTGATCGTCCTGAGTGTGCTCTCCGTCGCGGTGATGCTGGAACGGGCCTGGTTCTACTGGTCCCTGCGCGACGACCTGGCAAAGCTGGCCCACGATCTGCGCGACCGACTCCGCGCGAACGACGTCGATGGCGCGCGGAAGCGGATGGAGTCGTCGCCCAGCGCCGAGGCCGCCGTGGTCAGCGCCGGGCTGCTCGAGGCCGATCGCGGCAGCAAGGCCGCCGAGCAGGCGATGCAGGGCGCGCAGGCGCTGCAGCGCATCAAGCTCGAGCGCCGACTGGCATTCCTGGGCACGCTCGGCAACAACGCGCCGTTCATCGGGCTGTTCGGCACCGTGATCGGCGTGGTGCAGGCCTTCGAGGCCCTGAGCCGCCAGAACCAGACCGCGCAGACCACCGGAGCCATGGCCCCGCAAGAGGTGATGTTCGCCATCGCCGAAGCGCTGGTCGCCACTGCCGTCGGCCTGGCGGTCGCGATCCCGGCGGTGGTCATGTACAACGTCTTCCAGCGGCAAGCGAAGGCCATCTTGGCCAACACCGACGCGCTGACGCGGGTCTTGCTCTCACACCTCGCGGCGGTCGAGTCGGGGCACGCCCCCGCCGTGGGCGCGCGCTCGGGGTCGCGCAAGGCCGACGCCGAGGAAGAGGAGTGAGCCATGGCGGCCAGCGGCGGTGAGGACGACGACGGGTTGATCAGCGGCATCAACGTGACGCCGCTGGTCGACGTCACGCTGGTCCTCTTGATCATCTTCATGGTCACCGCGAAGATCATCGTGTCCCAGGGCATGCCGATGGACCTGCCGAAGGCCGCCAGCGGAGAGGACATCCAGACGGTGTTCAGCGTCGAGCTCGGAGCCGACGGCAAGACGGTGGTCGACTCGAAGGGCGTGGGCGGCGACGAGGACATCTCGAAGCTGGCCAAGGACGCGAAAGCCAAGAACAAGGACCTTCGCGCCGTGATCCGCGCCGACAAGAAGGTCGAGCACGGCCGGGTGATTCACGTGCTCGACTTGCTGAAGCGCGCAGGCGTGGCCAAGATTGCCTTCGCAGTGACGCCGTCCGGTGAGGGGGTTCCGGTCGACACGACCAAGCCCAAGTGACCATGACCGCCCTCGCCGAGCCCGGCTCCCCGGCGTACGCCGACCGTGACCGAGATCCGCTCGGGCCGGTGTTCGCGCTGGGCGAAGGCGGGTTGCCGATCGGGGTCGCCATCGGTCTGATCGGCGCGGTCCTGATCCACGGGCTGGCCGCCTACAAGATGGCCTCCACGCTCTTCGAGATCGCCTCGTTCGCCGAGAGCGTGCGCATGGTGGTGCTCGAGCGGCAGCAGGCGTCGATCGACATCGACCTTCCGAAGGAGCCCGAGCCGCCACCGCCGCCGGCGCCGGAGGAGCCCGCGCAGGCCGCCGAGGCCGAGAAGCCCACCGAGGTCAAACCGACCGCGGCCCCCGATCAGAAGACCGGCGAGCCGCCTCCGGCCGCCGCGGAGGCCGGAAAGGTCCTCACCCAGGAGCCCGATCCGAACGAGCCCGTGGACCTGACCGGAGACGGCTTCGTGAGCGGCACGAGCGATCGTTTCGCCGGCGGCACCACGGCGGCTGCCGGCACCTCGAAGACCGCGGTGAAGGACCCGCGGGCCAAGCCGGGCGGCGCCCCCGGGGCCAAGGGTGACAAGCCCGGCGCCGCGCCACCCAAGGCAGAGCCGACCAAAGACGGCTCGCGGCCGGCCTCGCCCACCAGCCGCAGCTGGAACTGCGGGTTCCCTCCGGAGGCAGACTTCGAGCAAATCGACTACGCGACGGTGATGATCAGCGTGACCGTGGGCACCGATGGCCGCGCGAAGAGCGTGAACGTGCTCTCGGACCCGGGGCACGGGTTCGGCCGGCTGGCGAAGAGCTGCGCGATGCGCATGCAGTACAACGTGGGCGTGGACAAAGACGGCCAGCCTCTGGTCAAGACCACGAGCCCGTTCCCGGTGCGCTTCACCCGCTGACGGCGCACGAGAGTCGCCCGCGGCCGGACCTTTGAGCTAGAGTCCCGACCCGGTGAGCGACGAGCGCGTCGAGCAGCTGCGCAAAGTGGCGCTTTTTGCGGGGCTCAAGCCCCAGGCCCTGGAGCTGATCGCCAAGGTCGCCACGGAAGAGCGCCACACCACCGGGACCAAGATCTTTCAGCACGGCGACGCCGGCGACAAGCTCTACCTGATCCTCGAGGGCAAGGTCCGAATCAGCCGAGAGGTCCCGGGAATGGGCGAAGAGGCGCTGGCCGTGCTCGGCCCGGGGGAGGTCTTCGGCGAGATGGCGCTCCTCGACGAGTCGCCGCGCTCGGCCGACGCCCGGGTGCACGAGCGCTGCCGGCTGCTGGCGATCGCGAAGGACGGCTTCGACGACCTGCTCTTTTTGCACAAGGACCTGGCCTACGAGGTCCTCTGGAGCGTGGTCCGCATGCTGGTCGGGCGCCTCCGCGAGACCACGGACAAGCTCACGTTCCTTTCGGTGAGCGGGAAGTTCTGAGCGCGCGCGCAGCGACAGGCGTGGCGGCTGCGCGCCCGCAGCGTGGCGGGCGCACAGCCCGCCTCGGCCCACCGGGCGCCCCTCCCCCGCCGAATCCCGGCGTTTTCGGGGGTGCTGTGGGAAAACTGTGTAGGACATTTGACGCCCGCACGGCCGTTCAGTAGCCTTGGCCCATCATGCAAGGACTCACGAAGCGCCAAGAGCAAACGTTGGCCTTCATTCGCCACTCGATCGAGGAGCGCGGCTATCCCCCCACCCTGCGAGAAATAGGGGAGCACATGGGGATCAAGTCGACGAACGGGGTGAACGATCACCTGCGCGCCCTCGAGCGGAAGGGCTACCTGCGCCGCGAGGACATGAAGAGTCGCGCGCTCAAGCTGGTCGAAGATCCGAAGAACAAGCCCGCGCCGCCCAGCGCGGACGATCTGATGGAAGTGCCGATTCTCGGACGGGTGGCGGCCGGGGCCCCGCTCTTGGCCGAGGAAAACGTGATCGACAACGTCCGCATCGACCGGATGCTGGTGCGCGGCGGGAAGGACGTTTTCGGCCTGAAAGTCACCGGCGACAGCATGATCGACGCCGGGATCTTCAGCGGCGACTACATCTTCGTGAAGCGCCAGGCGACCGCGGATCGCGGCGAGATCGTCGTGGCCTTGATCGGCGACGAAGCCACCGTGAAGTACTACTACCCGGAGCGCGACTACGTCCGCTTCCAGCCCGCAAACGCCCAGATGGCGCCGATCTTGGTGCGCGCGACCGACTTCAAGCCCACCATGCTGCTCGGCAAGGTGATCGGCGTCTTCCGGAAGATCTGACGCGGCCGGGCCCGCGCTGACGCGGCAGCTCGACGATCGAGCGCACCGGCGCGTGGCTGCCGTGATCCGGGGATCCGCCGCCGGCTTTCTCCCGGCTCGAGCCGGGCGTCGGGGGGCCAATCTGCCCTCGGATCTCCGGTGCTTATTGACGTCTCAATCCGTCGGTTGGTAGCGTCCCCGTAGCGAATTTCGGCTGTCCAGCCGAGGGCAACGGATGACCAGGGAACTGAGCTTCGGTCGGGGAAGTCTGCGAGCGATCGCTTGCGCCGGATTGGCGGCGCTCGGCGCGTCGCTCTGCGGGTGTGGGCACACGCTCTACGTGTTTCAGGCCAACTCTGCGGCGAGCCGCCTGGAAGAGGCGCGCGAGCTCGGGGCCGAGAAGCTCGCGCCGTACGAGTTCTTCTACGCTCAGCAGCACTTGGAGAAGGCGCAAGAGGAAGCGGCGTCTGCCGACTACAGCGACGCGTCGAACCTCGCCGAGGTCGCCGAGGAGTACGCGGACAAGGCCATCCGGCTGTCACGCGAAGCGCATCGCGGAGGTGGACGATGAACCGAGCGCTTCGCTGGGCGCTGGCGCTCGCAGCGCCCGTGGGCTTGATGGCAGCATGTGCCACGGGTCCCAAGCTGCGCGGCCAGATCGAGGGTCTGTCGAAGGTCGCCGAGCAGGCCGAGCGCAACGGCGCCGTGCGCTGCGCGCCGCGTGAGCTCGCGACGGCACAGAGCCACCTGAAGTTCGCCGCGATGGAGCTCGACCAGGGCTTCATCTCCAAGGCCAAGCGCCACCTGTGGGTCGCCGAGCCGAACGCTCACGCAGCGGTCTTCCTCTCGCCGCCCCAGTACTGCGCCGAGCGCGGTTTCGTCGAGATGAAACCGAAGCCGAAGCCCGCACCGGGGGATCGCGACGGGGACGGCTTCCTCGACCCCGCCGACGCTTGCCCCGACGAGCCCGAGAACTTCAACGCCTTCAAGGACGAAGACGGCTGCCCGGACGACCCGGACACCGACGGCGACGGCATGCCCGACTCGGTCGACGCCTGCGTGCTCGAGCCGGAAGACAAGGACCAGTACCTGGACGAGGACGGCTGCCCCGAGGTGGACAACGACCTCGACGGCATCCTCGATCCCAAGGACAAGTGCATCAACGAGCCGGAAGACCCCGACGGCTACGAAGACGAAGACGGCTGCCCCGATCCCGACAACGACAAGGACACCGTCCCCGATCTGAAGGACCAGTGCCCGAACGAGATTGGCTCGGCGACACAAGAGCCCCTCGGCTGCCCCGCGAAGCCGGCGTTGGTCGTGGTCACGGACTGTGAAGTGAAGATCACCCAACAGATCCACTTCGAGTACAACAAGGCCATCATCCGCAAAGAGAGCCACCCGGTGCTCGACGCGGTGGTCGAGGTCCTCTCGAAGAACCCCGACATCAAGCTCGAGGTCCAGGGTCACACCGACAACCGCGGCGGCGCCAAGTACAACAAGACCCTGAGCGACAAGCGCGCGGGCGCGGTGATGAAGTACCTGGTGTCGCGCGGCACCAGCGCCAGCCGACTCACCTCGCATGGCTACGGCTTCGAGCGGCCCCTGGTCCCGAACAACTCCGAGCAGAACATGGCCCTGAACCGCCGGGTTCAGTTCGTGCGCACCGAGGGCACCAAAGAGGGCTGCCCGAAGACCCAGAACAACTGACGTGCCTCCCCGCCCCCTGGGCCGCCCGCGGGCGGCAAGGGCGGCGCCCCCCAGGTGGGGCAGCGGGAGGACCCCGGCGAAAGCCCAAGCCTCGACCGACCCACGAACACCTTACGGAGAGAACAGCCCCGTGTATCGCCGACCGCTCCTGAAGCTCATCACCGCCGCTCTCGTGGCGCTCGCCGCCGCCACCGCCACCGCGGCCCCGCGAGACGCGGCTGCGACCAAGAAGATCGACGAGGCGATCAACGTCCACTACCTGGCCACGGACTTCGACAAGGCCGAAGCCACGCTGACCGGCACGATCAACGCCTGCGGTGACAAGTGCAGCGGCAGCGTGATCGCCAAAGCCTGGATGTACGTCGGCATCGTCCGCGGCAGCGGCAAGAACGACCTCAAGGGCGCGAAGGAGGCCTTCCAGAAGGCGGTCGCGGCCGACGCGAAGGTCGGCCTGGACGACGCGCTGGCGACCCCCGAGACCAAGAAGGTCTTCGCCGAGGTCCAGGCCGGCGGCTCGAGCGGGGCCGGCGGCGAGGGCGGCAAGGGTGGTGAGGGCGGCAAGGGTGGCGAGGGCGGCGAGGGCGGCAAGAAGCCCCCGAAGGGTGACGCCTCGGGCGGCATGGAGTGCGAGCCGAAGGTGACGGAGGTCCAGACCCGCCGTCCGATTCCGATCTCGTGCACCAGCGAGGAAGAGGCCACCAAGGCCGAGCTCAAGTACAAAGAGTTCGGCGGCGAGCAGTGGAAGACCGTCAAGATGAGCAAGAAGGGCGACGCCTTCCAGGCCGAGATCCCCTGCTCTGCGACCCAGCTCGCCGGCACCCTGCGTTTCTACATCCGCGCCATGGACGCCTCGGGCGAGGCGGTCGACACCTACGGCACCAAGAGCAAGCCGGTCGAGGTCGCGGTGGTCGCCCAGACCGACCAAGACGCGCCGGCCTTCCCGGACAAAGACGCGCCGGCGCGCTGCGCCGAGCAAGAAGAGTGTCCGCCCGACTTCCCGGGCTGCAAGAAGGGTGGCGGCGGCACCAAGGGCTGGGGCTCGAGCTGCGCTTCCACCGACGAGTGCCAGTCGGGGCTGTCGTGCAACAACGGCACCTGCGAGCAAGGCCAGAGCTGTGACGTGGACGCGGACTGCCCGAGCGGCGCCAAGTGCGCGGGGGGCAAGTGCGACAGCAGCGGCCCGAGCGGCCCGTTCAAGAAGAACTGGCTCGGCGTCCACGTGGCCTACGATCTCGCGATCGTCGGCGGCGACAGCGTCTGCTCGAAGGACAGCCAGGACAACGAGGGCTTCGCCTGCTTCGCGTCGGGCACCGAAGATCAGTACAACGGCCTTCCGCAGGAGGGCATCGCCAACAAGATCTCGACCGGCGTCGCTCCGGCCACGGCCCGCATCATGCTGTCGTTCGATCGGGTGCTGGGCACCAACATCACCGTCGGTGGCCGGCTGGGCTACGCGTTCAACGGCGGGCCTGCCGCGGGTGAGAACAAAGACGTGAAGTTCCTGCCCTTCCACGCCGAGGCGAGGGTCAAGTACTGGCTGGGCAAGGACGTCTTCGCGAAGAAGGGCCTCCGGCCCTATGTCGGCGTCGGCGGCGGTGTGGCACAGATCGACGCCAAGCTGCCGGTCACGGTCTGGGACTGCTCGGCGGCGGCCAACCCGCAGGCGTGCGCCACCACCCCCGCCCCGGCCAAGGGCGCCGGCGGCCGCGAGCTCAAGCTCGACGCCTACAAGAAGCTCGGTCAGAGCTTCATCGGCCTGAACGGCGGCGCGGTCTTCGCGCTCTCCCCGAACAGCGGCCTGCAGCTGAACCTCAACCTGATGTACATGCTGCCGACCACCGGCCAGGTCGTCGAGCCGAGCCTCGGCTACGTGATGGGGCTCTAGGCGTCCGTCTCGAGGGCTCATGGGCCCGAGGCACCTTCAGGATCTGCTCGAACACCGCGTCGCCCGAAGCGGCGACGCGGTCGCACTGCGCACCAAGAAGTCCGGTCGCTGGAGCGGGGAGAGCTGGCGCGAGTGGCGCGACGCCAGCCGCGCGTTGTCCCTGGGGCTGATGGCGGCAGGCCTCGACGTGGGCGATCGCGTGCTGCTCGTGTCGAGCACCCGCGAAGAGTGGTGCATCTGCGACTTCGGCATCCTCGGAGCGGGCGGCGTGACGGTTCCGGTCTACCCCGCGGCGACCGCCGCGCAGATCGGCGCTCTCCTCGAGGACTCGGGCGCGCGTCGCGCCTTCGTCGAGACCGCGGCGCAGCTCACCGAGCTCGCGCGGTGCGGGCCCGCCCTTCGCTCGCTGGAGGGGGTGGTCGTGATCGACCCCTCGGCGTCGGTCGACCCGATCCCGCGAGGCGACCTGCCACCCATCCCCGTGCAGCGGTGGCTCGAAGCGCTGCGTGAAGGGACTGCGCTGGCCGGGGCAGCCGAGCCCCGCGCGCTGCTCGATGCGCGCCTGGCGAGCCTCGGCCCCGAGTCTCTGGCCACCATCGTCTACACCTCGGGGACCACCGGCGTGCCCCGAGGCGCGATGCTCACCCACGGGGCGCTCCTGGCCGAGGTCGAGGCCCTGCTCGACGCGGTGCCCGTGGGCCCCGACGACGAGCAGCTCTTGTTCCTGCCCCTGGCGCACATCTTGGCCCGGGTGGTGATGTTCGCGTGCGTCGCCGGCGGCGCTCGCACCGCATTTGCCGAAGGCATGCACCGCGTGATCGAGAGCTTCGCCGAGGTACGGCCGACGTTCTTCGCGTCGGTCCCTCGACTGTTCGAGAAGGTGTTCTCCGTGGCCACCGAGAACGCCGGCGCAGAGGGCGCGGTGAAAGAGCGTCTTTGGCGCTGGGCGGTGGGCATCGGCCTCTCCACTTCGCGGGTGATCCAGCGCGGGGACTCGCCGTCGGGCCTCTTGGCGGCACGCCGGCGCTACGCCGACAAGATCGCCCTGTCGAAGGTCCGCGACCGGTTCGGCGGGCGCCTGCGCTTCGCGGTGAGCGGAGGCGCCCCGCTGTCCCAGGAGCTGGCCGAGTGGTTCCACGCCATGGGCATCCTGGTGCTCGAGGGCTACGGCCTGACCGAAATGTGCGGCTGCACCCACGTGAACCGGCTGGGCGCCTTTCGCTTCGGCAGCGTGGGCTTGCCGCTGCGCGGCGTGGAGACCCGGATCGAGAAAGACGGCGAGATCCTGCTCCGGGGCCCCGGCCTGATGCGCGGCTTCTTCGGCAAGCCCGAGGCATCGGCCGAGGTCATCGACGCCGACGGGTGGCTCCACACCGGGGACGTGGGTCGGGTGGACGGCGACGGGTTCTTGTCGATCGTCGACCGCAAGAAAGACCTGCTCGTCACCGCCGGCGGCTCGAACGTCGCACCCCAGAACCTCGAGCGACTGCTCTGCCGCTCGCCCTGGGTCCTTCAGGCCGTGGTGGTCGGGGACCGCGAACGCTACCTGGTCGCGCTGGTGACCCTGGACATGACCACGGTGCGACCCTGGGCCGCCGATCACCGGCGCGGCACCGACCCGAGCGCGCTGTCCCAGGACGCGGAGCTGCGCGCGCTGATCCAGCTCGACATCGACGACGTGAACCGTCGCTTGCCGCGCTTCGAGCAGGTGCGCAAGTTCGCCATCTTGGAGCGCGAGCTCAGCGTGGCCGAGGGCGAGCTGACCGAGACCCTGAAACCCCGGCGCGACCGCATCCGAGAGCAGCACGGCAGCGTGATCCGCAAGCTGTACGACGCCTGAGTCACAGGCCTCGCCCGGGTGTCAGCCCTCCGGAGCCGTGGCCGGAGGCGGGTCGTCGCCGCGCGCGGCGAGCACCAGCGCCGTGCCGACTGGATATGCGAGGCCCAGACCCGTCGCGAACCTGACCCAGCCCGAGGGCGGGCGCATGGCGAGCCCTTCGGTCGCCACGTCCAAGATCATCGCGACGGCGCCGAAGGCGACCCAGATCCGCAGCGGCCACACGTCGAGGCGGGGCCGCAAGACGAGCGCGCCCAGACCCAGGCCGAGGTAGATGCCGAAGCAGCGCGAGCAGACCGGCATCGCCTGCCCGAACAGCTCGAAGGTGCGCCCCACCTCGCGATGACACTGCCACGCAAACCAGGTCTCCAGCGGCCACCCCAGGTAGCGCAGCCCGGGAACCTGCGCGGCGAAAGGGAGCACGATCGGCGACAGCCCCAAGAGCACCAGCACGGCGCGCACCGCGAGCGCGAGCCGCGGGCCAGCGAGTCGATCGAGGGACCGCGCCATCACTTCTTGGCTTGCGGCAGGGCACGGCCCATCTGCCGCAGCACGGCCTGAAGGTCGGCCCACACCTCGCGCTTGGCGCTGGGCGTGCGAAGCAGGTACGCCGGGTGGAAGGTCGGCATCACCGCGATGCGGCCCTTGTAGAGCTTCCACTTGCCGCGCAGTCGCGTGATGCCCTCGGTGGTGCCGAGCAGCCCCTGCACCGCCGTCGCACCGAGCGCGACGATCACCTCCGGGCCGACGAGGGCGAGCTGCCGCTCGAGGAAGTGCAGACAGGTCGCCATTTCGTCGGGGGCGGGTTTCCGGTTGTTGGGCGGACGACACTTCACGATGTTCGCGACGTAGACCTCGTCGCGGTCGAAGCCCATGGCCTCGATCATTTTGTCCAAGAGCTGGCCCGCCGCGCCGACGAAGGGCAAGCCCTGAGCGTCCTCTTCGACCCCAGGCCCCTCGCCGACGAAGAACAGGCCCGCGCTGCCGGTGCCGCGCGCGAACACGGTCTGCGTGCGCGTCGAGTGCAGCCCACACCCGAGACACTGGGTCACCTCTGCGCGGAGCACGTCGAGCTGACGCGCTCCCCCCTCCGGAGGTTCCCGAGGGGCTCGCTCGGCGGGCTCGACGACCGGTTCGGTGGGCGGGGCCACCGCGCGCGCGGTCGCGGGAGCGGCGGCGGGCTCCGACGCGGCTCGCGGGGCCTCTCCCCGGTCCGTGCCGCGCGGCGCCACCTCGGCGGGCGCCGGGCCTTCGCCGCCACGGCGCGCCCGCGCAAGCTCCGCGGTCGCCGCCGGCAGGCCGCTCGCGCCCGTGACCTTCTGCCACGCGGCGTGGGCGGTGAGCGCCGCCGCCAAGACGCGCAGCTCGTCCCTGGGGTCGGCCTCGGGCGAGCGGGACATCAGTGATCGTTCGCCTGCAGCCAGCGCTCGGCGTCCAGCGCCGCCATGCAGCCGGTGCCGGCCGCCGTGACCGCTTGGCGATAGGTGAAGTCCGCCACGTCCCCCGCGGCGAACACGCCCGAGATACTGGTCCGCGTGGTGCCGGGCTCGACCTTCAGGTACCCGTTCGGGTGAAGGTCGAGCTGCCCCTTGAACAGCTCGGTCATCGGGGTGTGCCCGATGGCGACGAACAGGGCGCCGATCTCGATCGTTCGGACCTCCCCGCTCTTGACGCTCTTCACTCGCAGGCCGGTGACCTTGTCTTGCGAGACGTCGAGCACGTCCTCCACCACGTGGCTGTACAAAACCTCGATCTTCGGGTTCGCGGTCACGCGCTGCTGCATGGCCTTCGATGCGCGGAACTCGTCGCGGCGATGAATCAAGGTGACCTTCGAGCAGAGGCCCGCCAGGTAGCTGGCCTCTTCCATCGCGGTGTCGCCGCCACCCACCACCGCAACCGCCTGGTTGCGATAGAGCGCGCCGTCGCAGACGGCGCAGGCACTGACGCCCTTGTTCTTGAGCTTCTCTTCGTTCGGGAGCCCCACGTAGTTGGCGCGGGCACCGGTCGCGATGATGACCGTCTTGGCCAGGTGCAGCACGTTCTCGTCTTCCCCCACCCAGACCTTGAAGGGCCGGGACGAGAAATCGACCTTCTGCACGTCGGCGGTGACGATCTCGGCGCCTTGCCGCTCCGCTTGCTCGCGGAACTTCGCCATCATCTCTTGCCCGGTCACGCCGTCGGGAAAGCCGGGGTAGTTCTCGACGTCGGTGGTGAACATCAGCTGACCCCCGGGGATCAGCCCACCGGCGTTGAAGCCCTCGACGCAGAAGGGTTTCAGGTTGGCGCGTGCGGCATAGATCGAGGCGGTGAGCCCCGCCGGGCCAGAGCCGATGACGAGGACGTTGTGAAGTCGCGGGTCGGACATGGGTCCGAGTGTCCTAGCAAAGCGCGGCGCCGGGCCCAAGGCCCGCGTCACGCATGGGCAAACAGCGTGATCTCGTCGCGATCGTGATAGAGCTGCCGCGTCCGGACGCCCTTCCAGCCGCCGCCCTGAAGGATGCGGCAGGCCTCCGCCACGGCAGCGACGCGCTTCTTCATCGGCAGCTTGAGGTTCGACACCACCAGCCGCGCCATGCCCTCGCGACCCCAACGAGCGAGCAGCTTGGCGACCTCGGCGGGCCGCTCGACCATGTCGCAGAAGAGCCAGTCCACCGGCTCGTCGGGCCGGAACTCGAAGGCGTTGCCGCGCACGTGAGTCAGGCGTCGGTCTCGGGCAATTGCCGGCGCCATGGCCGCGCGATCGACGGCGATCACCCGGGCGCGGCGCGCGAGCAGCGCGAAGGTCCAGCCGCCGGGCGCGGCGCCGAGGTCGACGCAGACCTCGCCCGGCCCCGGGCCGTGGCCGACCCAGGTGAGGGCCTCGAGCACCTTCGCGGTGGCCCGCGACGGCGCCCCGGGCGGAAGCTTCATCCGCGCTCGCCCGCCTGGCCACGTCGACGCGACCTCACTCACCGCGGAGGCCCCGATGAAGACCTGGGACTCGCGGGTGACCGCAACTTGCACCAGCGGATCGCCGGGTGCCAGGCGGTCGGCGCGCCGCTCGCGCAGAGCGACCTCGCCCAGGCCGGCGCGTAGCTCGGCCCCGAGGCGGTCGGCCAGCGCGGTCAGTCGATTCCCCTCGTCGCTGTCCGGGACCCAGAGGTGGAGCGCGAAGTGGCCTTCCCCGACCAGCCCGCGAACCACCGGCAGACACTCTGCCGCGGTCGCGCCGGTGGCGCTGACGATCGGCAACCCCTGTCGCCCGAAGGTCGGCACCGCTTCCGCGCGGGCGCGCCCGCGACACAGCGCCGCGGCCAGGACTCGCCCGCCCTCCAGCTCTTCGGCCAGGTCCCGCTCGAAGCCGGCGCGACAGGTCCAGATCGAGTCCGTGGCCATCGGAGGGGCGCGATCAGAAGCGCGCGGTGGCCCCGACAGAGAACACGTTCACGCTCTGCCGAAAGCGCCCGCTGTTGATGCCGTAGGGCGAGCGAAACGGCGGGCTGGCGTTGGCGTCGCCGCTCACGACCAAGAGCTTGCCGCGGTCACCGTTGTCGATCTCGCTGAAGAAGACGTGCATGTAGCCGGCCTCGAGGTCGACCATCGCGAGCCGGTACGTGCCGCCCACCGACAGGCCGACGCGCTGACTGGCCAGGAACGACACGTTGGCGTACTCGTCGTTCTGCACGTTGGGCTCCCAGAACCCGCCGGCTCGCACCGCGACCCGCGCCGGCACCACGACCCAGTCGCCGCCGAGCCGGACGCCCACGCTGTCGCGCTTCACCCGGAAGTCGATGTCGTTGTTCTCGGGGACGACCGCGCCGTTGGCCGTGCCCTTCACCGGGACCGCGGGCGACGCCGGAAAGCGCAGCTGGCCACGATCGTAGTCGCTGTTCTTGCTGTACGAGACGTCGAGCTCGAGGTCGAACAGATCGTCCGCCAGCGGATCGCGGACGCCGCCCGGGGTCGCTCGGCTGTGCCGGGGCTGGTGGAACCGCGCGCCGAGTCGCGCTTCAAGGGGGTTGGCCATGCGAAAGTGCCCGAGGCCCTTCTCGACCTTGCTCGAGTCGGTGACGTCCGGGTCGTCGGCGGTGCCGTTGTTGGTCCAGTAGTTGGCCTTCAGCGCCAGATCGCCGTGGGCGTCGAAGGCCGCTTGCATGAAGACGTTCACGCCCAGATCCAGGTTCCGCGTCGGCGAATACAGCATCCCGAAGGTCGCACCAGGGATGAACCAGTCGGCGACCGAGAGCTCGGCGCGCACGTCTTCCGTCACCGGGTCTTGGTAGACGCCGTTCACCGGTGACGGCGAGAGGCTCATGTTCGCGTTGGCGAGGGTGTAGCTCGCGAACCCCCACACGAAGCCGAGCCCGACGCGAAAACCCTTGGCCGCCTCGAAGCCCGCTGAAACGGTGGTGTTGAGAGCGATGCCGTCCTGCTCGAGCAGCATGTAGCGCTGCGGCGAAGGCAGCTCGGGCTTCGCGCCCTGATCATTGCGGATGCGAACCGTCTCTGGGAAGCGCAGCGCGCCGTACACGTTCGGCGGGGCCACCGAGACCCCCACGCCGAAGCGCTCGCTGGCGGCAAGCACGCCCGCGACCGCCGGCAGCACCGAGGGCGTGCCCTTGTTCTCGTTGCACACCTCGGGGTATCGAAGGCCGTTCTGCCCGACGCGGATCCGCTCGCCGTCCCCCTGGCGCTGGAAGCACACCTTGTTCAACACCAGGTGGACGTTGGCGAGCACTCCCGTCTGCTGTCCGGCCAGACCGGCGGGGTTCTGCAGGGTCGCCAGCGGACTCGACGCGCGGGCCACCCATGCACCAGAGCGGCCGAGCGGCTCGGTGCCGGTGTCGGGGAAGTCTTGCACGTCGGTCGCGCGCGCCGGAAGGCTGGCGCCGAGGACGGCCGCGGCGCCGAGCGGCGCGAGTGCGTTCCGGAACCTCATGTCTTGATGGGGCTCGCCTTGAGCGCGGCCTTGCCGTCCTTGATGTAGACGCTGAACTTCACCTTGGCCGCGCCGTGGCGCTGGACCAAGGCGTCGCGGTTCTTCTTCAGCGTCTGCTCGAACTTCTCGTAGGTGAAGCCCTCGACGTTCTCGCCACACTGCTGCTTGAGCTTCACGAACTCTTCGTAGACCGCCAACCAGTCGGCGGCCTCACTCTCACCCGAAGAGGGCGCGGCCTCGGCAGCCGCCGATGCGCTGGGCCCCGACGGCTGGGGTCGTGGCGGGGGCGGCGCGCCGCCGTGACGCGGCGGGGGCTTGGGCAGTCGCGGCTGCGACGGCGCCGACGGCAGCGTGGGCTCGAGGCTCGACGGTGCCGACGCGATGGGAGTGGACGGTTGAGCATCCCCCGGGAACGAGAACGCGCTCATCTGCGGCTCGGCGGGGAGGTCCCCGAGGACCTGGGTGAGATCGGCGGCGCGGCGTGGCACGCCGCCCTTGGCCGCGACCTTGTCGACGCCGTCGTTCAAGTCCGAGGCGATCTTCCGGTAGATGCCCCGGAACTTGCTGGGCGCGAGCTGGTCGACCTCGCCCTTCGCCATCTTCGCGGCCTCGCGCCGGAAGATTGCCAACGGTCGAGAGTGCTCGAAGACCGAGAAGAGCAGCCCGAGGAACATGGCACCGAGGGCGATACCCGCCACGAGTGGCACCGGCACGCCCTTCTTGTCCTTGTCGTCCGCCTGCTTGAAGAACCCCAGCGGGCCCTTCACCTGCGCAGGCAGCCGTCCGACGGCGAACCCGGCCCCGAGCTCCCACGCTTCGCCGGGGAGGCGAGAGTACTGCACGCCGAGTCCCATGCCGCCGATCGTGCGGATGCCACTGCGGCCCTTCTCGGTGTAGTCGGCGTCGCCCTCGATGGTGCCCAGATCGCTGACGATCTGGTCCAGCTGCGCCTTGTCGAAACCCTCGGGAGCACCCGCCGCCACGCGCTGGCCCCGGGTGTAGAACGCGACCGCAGCGCCGGTGCGGCTCGACAGCTCGCGCGCGAACTTGTCGTCGATGATGCGCGCACCCACGATCGCGCCGGCCGGAAAGCTCCCCGCCTCGACCTCGACCGGGCGCGTCACCACGCGGTAGATGCGGTCGAGCACCAAGGTGTCGTCGCGAATGAAACCGTGGAGCGCGTCGGCGACCACGGGATAGCCGCCGAGCTCGAAGTCCTCCATCCCGGCGGCCTGCTCGTAGCCGACGTGAGCGACCACTCGACCGTGCTGGTCGACGGCGAACACCGCGTCGAAGCCGAACTCGGCCTGGACCTGCGAGTTGACCTTGCGGAGCGCAGCACCGACCTTGTCGCGCGCCTCTTCCGGAACCTTCCCGTCCGAATCGCTCGATTTTTGGAGATATTTCCCGACGTCCGGATCGAGCGCGAAGGCGATCAGCTGGGCCGATCGCTGACGCGCGTCGTTCCCCAGGTACCAAGACACGACCTGCGAGTCGCTCGACAGGGCTTCGCCCATGGAGCGGGCGCCCACGCGGTTGTACATGCCAGCGGCCAGGAACAGCACGAACGTCGCGACGCCGAGCAGCAGCCCGACCACGACGTACCAGAAGCGAGACAGCAGCATTACTTGCCTTTGTCCTTTTCCTTGTCCTTGTCGTCCGCTTTCTTTTCGGCCTTCTTCTCTTCGGCGACCTTCAGCGGCTCCTTGAGCTCGAGGTCCCCTGCCTTGACCTCGATGGGTGCCGCGGGGCCGACCTTCTTCCCGGCGAAGTACGCCTGCACTGTGTACTTCCCTTCGGCGGGGACGGTCAGCGAGAACTCGCCCTTGAGATTCGGGTAGGCAATGGCGGCGACGTTGGGCTCGGCGATGACCCACATCCGCAGACTGGGCGCGGCCTCGTCGCGGATTTCGAAAGAGCCCGCTGCCGACGCCGTCCAGTCGCGGCGCGCACCCTTGATGGTGTCGCCCGGTTGAAACGTCGCGACGTTCACGCCGAAGAGGCGGTGCTTGAACGGGTCGGTGTTGTGGAATTGCAGCTGCTGCCCCGGCGGCACCACGATCGTCACCGGCGTGGTGCGCCCGCCGCCGACGCGGATCAGGATCGCCGTCTTCTGCGGCGCCTGCTTCTCTTCGGCCAGCGCCACGATGCACAGCTCTTTGGGGATGTGCGGGTAGAGGTGCCGGTACTCCGGCTTCACGGTGGGGACGATTTCGCGGAACGAATACCCGCGCTTCTTGGGATCGCGGGCCTCTTCCCAGACGGGGTTGAGCAGGGCGCGGAAGCCCGCGACCTTGCCTTTCACCTTGGCGGCCTCTGCGACCCCGGCCGAGCCGAGCACCGCGAGACCGACCCCCAAGAGCAGGGCGAGACGCCCGACCGTGGAAATCATCGGAGCCGACGGTAGTTCAGCCCACGACGGGACGGAAGGCCCCGGATAGGCGAACGGGCCGACTTTTCAGCCAGCCCGTTCATGGGTTCCTTACCGCCTGAGCCGTGAGACTGTTGCGTAGCCCGAACCCCTAGCACCGCTAGGTGGGACGTTTGTCGGGGCTTCCGGCTTCCCGGTGAGATGGTCCGGGCCTGCACTCCACCCGCGAAATCACGTCCCGGGTTCGTATGCTTGTCAGGAGTTCGTTACTGCGCTCCTCTCGTACTCCGCAGAGGGAACCACTCTCAGGTTATTTACCCGCCCCCCCTTCGTCAACCGCACTTCTCGCGCTTTTCTCCGAGAAACTCGGGATTGTTTCCTGCGCCCACACCCCGCTTGCCGCTTGACATTCTTGCCGCGCGGGCCGGGGCGCGCCGGAAACTGGGCCGAACGAGCGCACCTGGGTCATCCCTGCCGGCATGACGTGGGCGACTTCGACCAATGAACAGCCGTCGGGGACCTCGGGCGCGGTGCGCTTCGTGGACGGCGCAGACCGAGCGGACCTCGAGGCGATGGCGACGCGCGCGGGCCTCTTGCTCGTGCCGATCGAGCCGCCGCGACCTGCGCTCCGCGGGCGCCTGGCGCTCTTGATCGAGTCCGCGGTCGAGGAACAGCTCGAGCGAAAGGGCGCGCCCCCGCCCGGCGTCGGCGCCTCGAGCGACCTGGATGCCTCGCTCAGCGATCAGCTCTATCGCGCGCGCCTGGTCGGCAACTCGGGGCTCGCGATTTCGCTCTACAGCCTGGAGGGCATCGCCAACCTGGCCGGGGCCGCCGATGCCGAGGACAGCGCCGTCTTGCGCTGGTGGCTCGCGGCGACGCGCGAGCGCCCCGTGCACCTGTACCTGGCCGCCGGTGATCGCGGAGTGGGCGTCTACGGCGAGCCGGTCGCGCTCGCGTCGTTGCTCTCCGACGGGGCCGCCACCGTCGAGCCGATGAGCTCGCCGAACGCGGCGCCCGAGGTCCGACAGAGCTCAGAGACGATGGACCTGTCGGAAATTCCACCCGCGGTGGCCGAGACCGCGTCCCACATCGTGGTGCGCGACGACTGCGACCCGACCCCGTCGCCGAACCCGGTGACCTGCGAGCCCGCGAACGACGCGGAAGCGCTGATGCAAGCCATGGCGGCCATCTTCGCCGACGAGGCGACCCCGTCCGAGTCGCTGCCCAGCGTCGAGGCGGCAGAGTCCGAGCGGGTCGAGACGGCGCTCTCGTTCGACTCCGACGCGGAAGCGGCCGCGGCCCCGTCGATGGCGCCGCCCGCGGTCGAGCCCTTCTGCTCGCCGCCAACGCCCGAGGTCGTCGAAGCCGTCGCCGACCCCGAGCCCGAGCCGGCCGACACGTCGTTGCACGCCAAGACGGTGCCGCCGAGCGAGGCGGTGACCCTCGACCCGCCCGCCCGGAAGACCCATCCGCCGCTCGCACCGAACGCCGCGAGCGAATGGCGTCGCTGGGTCGGCGAGCTGGAGAGCACGCGTGGCCCGAAGCCGCTGGCGGTGATCGAGCGCACGTTCGTCTCCGCCTACGTCCCGCTGAGCGATGCGCTGGCCCGCGGGCTCGCGGGCGAAGAGGCCGAGCCGGTGGCCAGCGCCTGGGCGAAGAGCTTCACCAAGAGCTACAGCGAGGCCTTCGACGCCCTCCGGGTGCGCGGCAAGCGCCCCACCATGGTGCTCGACGTGCCCGATCTGGCGCTCCGCATCGGACGCTTGCACGGCGCGCGCTCGGCCCAGCTGGTGATGGTCGACGGCATGCGATTCGACCTGGGCGTGCGGGTGAACGAGCGCCTGAAGTCGCTCCTCGGCCAGCGCGCCGCGCTCACCGAGCGTCTGCTGCTCTGGTCCGCGCTGCCGACGACCACCGCCATGCAGCTCGAGCTGATCGGGCGAGGAGCCCAGGGTCTGAAGGAAGTGACCGAGCAGACCGACAGCGAGATCCCCGTCGCCCGCGGGCGCTCCGCAGCCACTCTGCGCCGCATCCGCGCGGGGCAGCGCGAGGTGTTGAAGCTGGACCTCGTCGAGAGCGCCATGAGCGTGCCCGGGGGCCCCCTCGCCGAGCGGCTCGACGATCTCGCCGACGAGACGGCCGAGGCGCTGGCAGCACACCTCTTGCGCCTGCCGCCCCGCACGCTGGCGGTGGTGTTCGGCGATCACGGCTTCACCGTGGATCAGGTGGGCGGCGGAACGAGCGCCGGCCACTCCGGGGGCGCGTCGCCGGAAGAGGTGCTCGTCCCGGCCTTCGCCTGGCTCGTGGGCGCGGTGCACTGAACCCGGTCTTTTGCCGGCCCTCGGCCGCGGCAAATGACGGCGCGCCGGCGGCGTTGTAGCTGAGAGCGCATGACCATGGTCCACGGCGGGCGCCTCGTCGCCCAAGCGCTCAAGCGGCACGGCATCGATCACGTCTTCACGCTCTGCGGCGGCCACATTCAGGCCATCTACGATGGCTGCCTGGACGAGGGGATCCGCGTGGTCGACACCCGTCACGAGCAAACCTCGGGGCACTGTGCCGACGGCTACGCCCGGGTCACGGGCAAGCCCGGAGTGTGTCTGGTCACGGCGGGGCCCGGGATCACCGACGTGGTGACCGCGGTGGCCAACGCGCAGCGCGCCGGCGTCCCGATGATCTGCATCGGCGGGGCGGGCCCCAAGGCGCTGTGCGACATGGGGTCGCTGCAGGACATGGATTCGGTCACGCTGATGCGGCCGATCTCCAAGTGGAGCGTGCAGATCCCCGAGATCCGCCGGGTGAAAGAGTACATCGACAGCGCGTTCCGCATCGCGCAGTCGAACCTGCCCGGTCCGGTCTACCTCGAGATGCCCCTCGACCTCTTGATGAACTGGCACGAGGACGAGGACCCGATCACGGCCCCCATGGCGCCGCCGCGTCCGAGCGGCGACCCAAGCAGCATCGAGCGGGCCGCCGCCCTCTTGAAGCAGGCCGAGCGCCCCAGCTTCATCATCGGCGCGCAGCTGCGCTGGTCAGCGGACCGCGAGATCGTGCGGCGCTTCGCGGACCAGGTGCGAGCCCCGTTCTTTCTGAACGGCATGGCGCGCGGCGCCCTGCCCTATGCCCACGAGTGCTCGTTCACGCGCTCGCGCAAGCAGGCCCTGGCCGAGAGCGACGTGATCTTCGTGTTCGGCACGCCCTTCGACTTCCGGGTCGACTACGGCCGCCCCGGCACCTGGAACCCCGCGGCGAAGATCGTGCAGGTCGATCTGGACGGCGCCGAGCTCGGGCGCAACCGCTCGATCGACGTCGGGATCCACGGCGACAGCGGGCTGGTGCTGCAGCAGCTGCTCGACGCGGTGGGAAAGAAAGAGGCTCCGAGCTGGCTGAGCAGCCTCCGCTCGGCCGAGGACAAGCGGCGCGGGAAGATGAAGGCAGAGATCGAGAGCGACGCCGATCCGCCGAACCCGCTCCGGGTCTGCCACGAGGTGGGCAAGCGTCTGGGCAAGCGCGACATCGTGATCGGCGACGGCGGCGACTTCGTCGCGACGGCGGCCTACGTGATCCCGCTCGAGTGGCCGCAGCTTTGGATGGACCCGGGGCCGCTCGGTACGCTGGGCATCGGACCGGGCTACGCCATGGCCGCGGCCCTGGCACGCCCCGACGCCCGCACCGTGATCATGTACGGGGACGGTTCGTTCGGGCTCAACGGGATGGAGTTCGAGGCCATGGCTCGGCAGAAGCTGCCGGTCGTCGCGGTGATCGGCAACGACGCCAGCTGGACCCAGATCCGGCGCGGCCAGGTGGCGATGTACGGCGAAGAGCGGGCGATCGCCACCAAGCTCGAATACACCCGCTACGACCAGGTGGTCGAAGCGCTGGGCGGCAAGGGGTTCTGGGTCGAGCGCACGGCCGACCTGGGCCCCGCCCTCGACGCGGCCTTCGCCGCCGGCGTGCCCGCGTGCGTGAACGTGAAGATCGCCGGCAGCGACTTCCGCAAAGACGCGATCAGCGTGTGACCAGCTCCGCGTCGAACCGATTGCCCCCGAACTGCTCCACTGGCTCGTAGAGCGGCGGCGCGAGGTCGTACACGCCGGCGGCGTAGCCTGGGTTTCCGAGGTCGGACCAACGGAACGCATGGTGCAGGTTCACGCCGAACGACAGCGTGCCAGTGACCGCCCCGGGCACCTGCAGGTCGACGGGGAAGTACACCGCCCACTGCCCGCTCTCGTCGAAGGCCTCGGCCTCTGCCGTGGTCGAATGCTCGGCGACCGGGGCGACGCCGTCCCACGAACGGTCCGCGCCGGCCCCCACGAACACGTGGCGATACTGCCCCTGCTCGAGGCTCTGGCCGTCCACCTCGGCTGCCTCGCTGGTCGCCATCAGAACCCGCAACCTCCCGGGCGTCGTGGTCGGACCCTCGTGGAGCGAGGCGTCGATCTCGAAGCGCGACCAGTCTTGCACGAGGCGCGCCTTCACGTAGTGACCCGCGCGAACCTGTGCGGGGGCCAGGGTCGCGAGGGTCGTGGGCTCGGTCGCGCTGTAGCTCACGCTCAGATTGCCCGGTGAGGCGTCCGAGAGCGACCACACCCCGCCGGCATCGTCGAACAGCTCGAGCTTGCGCACGCCGGCGCTGACCGCCTGGGCGGTCTGCCCGGACAGGGTGTCTTGGTGCGCGTAGGCGTCGTATTGTCCGCCCAACGTCACGCGGAGGTCCGTCGCGGCGCCGCTCGACGCCCCGTCCGAGCTGCCACAGGCGGCGGCGGAGAGAGCGAGGGCAACGGTGGCGAAAAAGCGATTCGACATGAGCGCTGGCGGAGAGCAGGGACCGTGCCATGCGTGATCTTGCGCCTCGCTGCAGTCCCCGCTCGAAAGCGTGATCTTCGGTTCTCGGACCGCGCGTGCCCGCGGTTCACGGGGCGATTCCCGCAGAAAACGCCAGCTTCGTTGCACGCGTGCGCAATCGCGGCTACGGTCCGCGCCGTCACAGCGTTTTCGGTACCGCCTGCCTGCCTCTCGTCCCTGAGATCGCGGAAAGTCGATTCCCCGACAGCGATCCTGTGGTGGCAGCGACCGCTGCCTCCGGCGTCTCAGGGTGCGGTTTTCCTGGTTCGCCGGCCACGAGCGCAACCACGCGCGAAAAAAACCGCGAATCAGAGGACAAGCAGATGAGCAACCGACTTTACGTAGGCAATTTGGCATTTCACACCACCGAGGACGTCCTCCAGAACGCGTTCGCCAAGTGCGGCACCGTCACCGAGGCCAAGCTGATCATCGACCGGGAAACCGGCCGGTCGCGCGGCTTCGCGTTCGTGACCATGGGGTCCTCGGACGACGCCCAGCGCGCCATCGCAGAGCTGAATGGCGCCGATCTCGACGGTCGCGCCCTGAAGGTGAACGAGGCCGAAGAGCGCCGCCCGAAGAGCGGCGGCGGCGGCGGCCGTTCGTTCGGCGGTGGCGGCGGCGGGGGCGGGCGAGGCGGCTGGGGCCGTTCCTGATGACCGAACCCCGCGATCGCGGCGGCGCGGCGAGCGCTGCGCCGCCGCCCGCGGACCCCGATGGGCCAAGGCTGCGCGATGCCGTCGATCGAGAGGTCGACGCCATCGGGCGGGCTTGGGCCGACAGCGCCATTGCCACGTTTCGAAGCGAAGGACGCTCGATCACCGGCGGTTGGCCTGGGACCATGAGTGAGGCCCGTGCCCGGGTGAGCGGGTGCGGTCGTGGCGCGAGTCGGCGAGCAGAGCCGGATCGCGAAGCCTTGGCGCGGCGCGCCTACGTGGTCGCTAAGGCCACGTGGCTCCGGCGGACCGCGCCGGACGGCGACGATTGAAGACGGAGGCAGCGATGGCTGGAAACCCGAGCGCAAAGAAGCGGCAGAAGGAAGCCGCACGACGCGAGCACCAGAAAGACAAGGCAGAGCGACGAGAGCAGCGCAAGGCCGAGAAGGGCCCCCGCGCGGACTCGAACGGCGAGGACCCAGACTTGGCCGGCATCATCCCGGGACCGCAGCCGCTGCCGCCGACGGACGAGCCCGCCTGAGGCTCAAGCCTTGGCGCCGGGCCGAGCAGGCCCGAGCTTCGAGCGCGACGCCAGGTAGTCGATGAGGTCCATCTTGGTGACGAGCGCCTGAACCCGCCGCTCGTCGTCGACCACCAGCGCGACCTCGCCGCGCTCGAAGATCCGCGGCAGCGCACCCGCGCCTTCGTGGGGCGAGACGGTCGAGATCTTTCGCACCATCACCTCGGCGAGCGGGGTCGAGCGATCGCGCCCTTGTACCAGCAGCCCCAGCACATCCGTCTCGGTGATGATGCCGGTCAGGCGCCCCTGGCTGGTGCACGGCAGCTGCGAGATGCCGTGCTCTTTGAGCGTGGTGACCGCATCGCCCAGCGTGCGGTCGTCCTCGATGCAGATCACCTGCTTCGACGGGAGCGCTCGCACGATGTCGCCGATGCTGCCCATCTCCCAGTCCAGATCGAGGAAGCCGTGCTGGCGCATCCAGGCGTCGTCCACGAACTTCGAGAGATAGTTGCGGATCGAGTCGGGCAACAGCACCACGATGCGCGAGCCCTTGGGGAAGTCCTTGGCGACCTGCATCGCCGCCCAGACCGCCGCGCCGCTCGAGCCGCCCACCAATAGCCCCTCTTGCCGGATCAGCTGGCGCGCGGTTCGAAAGCTGTCGCGATCGTTGCTCTTGACCCAGCGGTCGACCAGCTTGGTGTCGAGCACGTCGGGAATGAAGTCGTAGCCGATGCCCTCGACCTTGTAGCTCTTGATCTCGCCCGGCCCAGCCAAGATCGAGCCCTCTGGGTCGACGCCGATGACCTGGCAACTCGGCAGCTCGCGCTTGACCGCCCTGGCCACGCCACTGATGGTGCCGCCGGTCCCCGCGGTCAGGACGACGGCGTCCAGCTTGCCTCCGCACTGATCGAGGATCTCTCGCCCCGTTCCCAGCTCGTGGGCCGTGGGGTTGTCCGGGTTGCCGTACTGGTCGAGGATGTGCGAGCTCGGGATCACCTCTCGCAGGCGCTTGGCGACACCGATGTGAGAGTCGGGCGCGTCCCACGCCGCCTCGGTCGGCGTGCGGATGATCTCGGCGCCCAGCGCCTCGAGCACCACCTGCTTCTCGCGGCTCATCTTCTCCGGCATGGTGATGATCATGCGGTAGCCCTTGACCGCCGCCGCCATCGCCAGGCCGATGCCCGTGTTGCCGCTGGTGGGTTCAATCAGCGTGTCGCCCGGCTTGATGCGCCCGCTCTTCTCGGCCTCGAGCAACATCCGAACACCGATGCGGTCCTTGACCGAGCCACCGGGGTTCATGAACTCGAGCTTCGCAAGAAGCTCGCAGGGCAGATCACGACCAAGACGCGACAGGCGCACCAGCGGTGTGCCGCCCACGGCATCGAGCACGGAGTCCAAGATGGGCATGGCCGGGAAAGGACCTCCGCGCCCAGCGCGCGTCAAGTCCGCGTGAGATCATTGCACGAGCGTCAGCTCGAGCATCACGTCGACCTCGTCGGTTCCGCGCACCACTCGGACCTTGACTTGGTGACCCGGCTTGCGCCCGTCGAGCGCATTGTACAGGTCGTCGTAGCTCTTGACCCGCGCGTCGCCGACCTTGACGATCACGTCGCCCAGAGCGATGCCCTCTTCGGTCTGCTTGAGCCCGCGAAGTCCGGCCTTCTCGGCCGGCGTGCCCGGAAGGACCTCGAGCACGACCACTCCCGCGATGCGATACTGGCGCTCGAGCCGCTGCATGGGGTCGATGCGGATGCCAAATCCCACTTGATCTACCCTGCCTTTCGCCAAAAGCTCCGGCACGATGCGCCGGATGGTCTCGACCGGGACCGCGAAGCCGATGCCGGCCCACGCCCCGCTCTTCGAGAAGATCATCGTGTTCATCCCGATCAGGAAGCCTCGGCTGTCGAGCAGCGGCCCCCCCGAGTTCCCCGGGTTGATGGCGGCGTCGGTCTGGATCATGTCCCGGATGCTGACCCCCCCGGCGCCGTCCACCGTGCGCCCGAGGGCGCTCACCACGCCGGTGGTCAGCGTGTGATCGAGCCCAAAGGGGTTGCCGATGGCGATGACCTTCTGCCCCACGTCGAGCCGGTCGGCGGGCGGCGGGAGCGTGATGGCGCGCAGCACGTCCCGAGGCGCGTCGATCTTGAGCACCGAGATGTCCTTGCGCGGCTCGCTTCCGACGATCTTCGCGGGGTAGGCCTTCTGGTTCTGTAGAGTGACCGTCAGCGCGCGGGCGTCGCGCACGACGTGGAAGTTCGTCACCACGTGGCCCTTGTCGTCCCACAAGAACCCGGTACCAGCCCCCGAAGGCACCTCCATCGCCTTGCCCTGGAGCCAGTCGACGACCACCTGCTTCTGTGTGACGAACACCACGCTCGGCGCCGCGCGCTGGAAGACCTCGATGGTATTGCGCTCGTCCTCGATCTTCCCCTCTTTCGACACCGGCGTCACGGGGGGCGGCACGCCCAGGGTGAGCGGGGCCTTCCCGCTCGCACTGGCGCTGGGCAGCGGCTGAGCCGACCCGACCGGCGGTCGCGCGGGCTCGCGATGACACGCGCCGAGCACTCCGAGTGCGAGCACGAGCGACAAGACGACGAACGACCGCGTCACCACCGTCACTCCTTCTCGACCGAAGTGCCCCCGGCGCCGCTGGGCATCGGGTTCTGCTCCTTCTCGAGGTAACGAAAGATGGTGCGCGGGTCGACGCCCAGGTCCCGCGCGGTCTGGGTGCGATTGCCGTTGTTGCGCTCGAGCACCTCGAGCACGTAGCGCCGCTGGAAGTCTTCCTTCGCCTTCTCGAGGGGCACGATCGCCTCCATGGCCTCGGGCCCGAGGTCCATGTCTTCAGGTCCGAGCAACGACTTGTCGCAGAGCACGAGCGCCTTCTTGATGCGGTTTTCGAGCTGGCGGATGTTGCCCGGCCAGGTGTAGCGCTTGATCGCCGCCAAGGCCTGCGGCGAATAGCCGCGCACCGGGCTCTTGAGCTCGTCGGCGTACTTGCTGAGCAACGCCTTGGCGATGATGAAGATGTCGTCGGCGCGCTCGCGCAACGGCGGCAGCCAGATGTTCACCACGTTGAGCCGGTAGTAGAGGTCCTCGCGAAACTCCCCGGTCTTGATCATGTCTTCCAGGTTGCGATTGGTCGCGGCGATGATCCGGATGTCGCACTTCTCGGGCCGACTGTCGCCGACGCGATAGACCACGCGCTCCTGAATCGCGCGCAACAGCTTGACCTGGAGCTGCAGCGTGAGCTCGCCCACCTCGTCCAAGAACAGCGTGCCGGCGTCGGCCTGCTGGAACTTGCCCGGTCGGCTGGCGATGGCCCCGGTGAAGGCGCCCTTCACGTGGCCGAACATCTCACTCTCCATCAGGTTCTCGGGGATGGCTCCGCAGTTGACCGTGATGAAGGGGCCCTTCTCGCGGTTGCTGCGCCGGTGGAGCTCCCGCGCGATCAGCTCCTTCCCGGTGCCGGTCTCGCCGGTGATCATCACGCTGATGTCGGTGGCGGCGACCTTCTGCAGCTTGCGGAACACCTCCATCATGCTGGCGCAGCTGCCGATGATCTCGCCGAAGCGCTTGTCGTGCAGCTCGGTCTTCAGCTTCTCCTTGTCGGCCCGGAGCGCGCTCACCAGCATGGCGTTCTGCAAGATCAGCGAGGCTTGGGAGCCGAACACGTTCAAGAGGTCGAGCTGGGTGCGGTCGAACAGGTGCTTGATTTCGTCGTTACCGACGTAGAGCGCGCCGATCACCTCGCCCTGAGCCAAGAGCGGCACGCACATCACGCTCGAGAGCCGCAGGGCGATCACGCTCTCGCTCTTGCCGAAGGTGGTGTCGGTCAGCGCGTCACTGACGATCACCGGGCGCTTGGTCTCGATCACCTGGCTCACGATGCTGTCGCTGATCGCGCCGGTGGGATCCTGAATCGCCTCGCGCTGTACGTTCCTGCTGGCGCGCACCGTGGGATGCCGATCGCCCGACTCCCCGGGCTCGACCAAGAGCACGATGCCACGCGACGCCCCGGTCAGCTCGATCACGTCGTCGAGCAGCGTCTCGAGCAGGTCGTCCACCGAGCGCGACGTCATGAGGCGCTCGCTGAACGCCTGCAGGCGCCGGAGCCCTCTGAGCTCGTTCGACGCCCCGCCGCCGGCGTCGTGGTCGTCGTCGACGGGCGGCGCTGGAAGCTCGCTGAACATGCTGAAGCCCAGCTGCGCCCGCCCCAGCGTGACGCGATCGCCGTTGACCAACCTCGCGCGGCGCTTCTTCTTGCCGTTGATCAGGATCTCGGCGGTGCGATCGATCTCTTCGAGCTGGAAGTCCCGCCCGTCGAACACGATCTGAGCGTGGTGCTCCGCCGCACTCGGGTCCGGCAGCCGGACGTCGTTGTCGAGCGCTCGGCCGAGCGTCGTGACCGGCTTGTGGATGGGCGTGAGCACCGGCGCGCTGTCGGACGGGTAGTAGCGAACCAGAGCCATTTGCCGCACAGGCTAGCACTACTGTCGAAGACCTTGGCACGAGCAGATCGCGACCGGCGAGCGAGAGGCTCGTTCCACGAGAATTCCGGCGACGGCAGTGCGCCCCGGCAACAGACGCCCTCTGTCGCGAGGCTCGGGCCCCACCCCGGGCAGGCGGGTCTCGCGCTCGCGCCGGTCAGTACAAGAGCCCGCCGACCGACACGCCCGCGCCACCGGGGAGCGCCATCGGTCCCACGGTCGTGATGCTCGCGAAGCGGTTGCCCAGCGGAGCGTCGTCGCGCTTGCCGATCTCGTACTCGTCGATCTCACCGGAGCCGAAGATGGCACCCGCGGCGATGCCCAGGGTGGTCGCCGTGCCCATGAACAGGAAGCCCCGCTTTGCCGGCGGGGAGTCCTCGCCAGCGTAGAACAGGAACACGGGGAGGGACGCGGCCACGCCGATGCCGGCGCCGGCCCACATCCAGCCGACCTGCTCGTAGCTGGGGATGTAGATCGCGCTGGTCGCGGCGCCGGCGGCGAGCAGCAGGTTGTAACCCAGCAGGCCGCCGAGGGACGCGCTGTCGTTGGCCGCGCCCCAGTCGGCGCCGGCCTCGGAGCCGCCGTAGCCGAACATGGTGCCGATGGCCGCGCCCCAGACGACGGCGCTCGACGTCAAGAGCGTGCTCTTCGGTGACGGCTCGAGGTAATACCCGGTAGCGAAGCCGGCCACGCCGCCGACGGTGGCGCCCAGGGTCGTTGCGCGCGTCAGGCCCTTGAAGCCCCAGGCCTCGTCCTCGTCCGTGGTGACGAACTGGTAGCTCCAGATCCCGATCCCCTCGCCGGCCCCGATCACCATGCCCGAGGCGAGCGCGGCGGGCATGCCGCGATCCATCTCGGGGTCGTCCAGGAAATACGCGCCGACGGGCGCCGCGACGCCGAGCAGCGCGGGCGGAATCAAGAAGATCCCGGGATCGGAGATGCCCACCTCGGTGGACAGCCACACACCGGTGCCGACGCCGTAGAGCGCCGCGGTCGTGTAGAGCAGGCCCATCTCGACGTCGTCGCGCTTGTTGGAGCGCTGAGCCGCGCCGGGTGGCTGCTGGCCGTAGCCGGGTTGGCCGTAGCCCGGCTGACCGTAACCCGGTTGGCCGTAGCCCGGTTGCGGTTGACCGTAGCCGGGTCGCGGTTGACCGTAGCCTGGCTGTGGCTGCCCGTAGCCTGGCTGTGGCTGCCCGTAGCCTGGCTGTGGCTGCCCGTAGCCCGGCTGTGGCTGCCCGTAGCCTGGCTGTGGCTGCCCGTAGCCTGGCTGTGGCTGCCCGTACTGGGCTGCCGCGCTCAGCGAAACGAGGCCGGAGGCCAGGGCGACCCGAGTCGCTCGGAGAAACATCTGCGCTCTCACGGTGGAAAGCTCATCCGACCAACCAGGTGGGGTCAAGTGTCCGACGCACGGGGCCGGCGCTCCATTCAGCCCCACTCGCGCTTGAGAGGGCGGGTCAAGAGGTCGCGCACTGCCGAAAGGGGGTCCTTGCCTTCGTAGAGCACGCGGTACACCTCGTTGCAGATCGGGAGCTCGACCTCGAGCGCGCTGGCCAGCTGGTAGGCGCTTTTGGCGGTCTTCACCCCCTCGGCCACGTGACCGAGGCCCGCGAGCACCTGCTCGAGCGAGCGCCCCCGCCCCATCTCGAAGCCCACGGTGCGGTTCCGACTGAGCTCCCCGGTGCAGGTCAGCACCAGGTCGCCCATGCCCGCGAGCCCCGCCAGGGTCAGCACGTTCCCGCTCTTGGCGATGGCGATCCGCGCGATTTCCGCCAGCCCCCGGGTGATCAGCGCCGCCCGCGTGTTGTGCCCGAAACCCAGCCCGTCGCACGCGCCGGCGGCGATGGCGATCACGTTCTTCAGCGCGCCGCCGACCTCCACGCCGACGGGGTCGTCGCTCGAGTACACCCGAAAACGATCGGTGGCGAAGCGCTGCTGGACCTCCACCGACCGATCGTGGTCGAAGCCTGCCACCACGACGTTCGTCGGACTGCCCTGAGCGACCTCTTTGGCGAAGCTCGGCCCGGACAAGAACGTGGAGCGTGGGCGGGCGGGCGGACCGAGCACGTCGACGATGATCTCGCTCATCAGCATCAGGCTGTCGTTCTCGATTCCTTTGGTCGCGCTGACCAGCGGCACGCCCGGCGGAAGGTGGGGCTGCATGCGCACGAACGTCGACCGGAACGCATCCGAAGGGACGACCACCACGACCATGCTCGCACCGTCGAGCGCTTCGGCGAGCTCGGCCGTGACCCTTACGTGCTCCGGCAGGGGGAAGCCCGGGAAGAAGGCGCGGTTCTCCCGGTCCTTCGACAGCGCGTCGCGGTGCTCTTTCTGCCAGGTCCAAAGAACGACGCGATCACCCTTCTGCGCGAGCAAGATAGAGAGCGCCGTGCCCCAGGCTCCGGCTCCGATGACCGCGACGTGGTCCGACTTCGCCATGACGTGCGGGATACTACTCCGGCGAAGGTCGAGTATGCTCCTGGCATGCGCCGCGCATGGCTCTTGGTCCTCATTTCGCTCGCGCTCCTGGGCACCTCCGGCTGCCCCAAGAAAGAGACCCTCGGGTCGGCTTCGATGTCCCTTCTGGGGCCGGGGGTGATCAACAACCCGAAGAACAAGTCCCTGCGCTTCGACATCCTGAAGTTCGGGCTGGAGCGCTTCTGTTTCGAAATGACGCGGCGCGGGGCGCCCCTGAAGCTGTCCGACGATCAGCCCGTGGCGGGCCGCTTCTTCGCCGACACCTGCAGTCAGACCGTGCTCGACGACGAGCACCGCAAGAGCATCATCGTGCAGTACACGGGCAAGGGCTACGGCTGGACCAACGTCACCGGTAGGCTCGGGTTCACCGCGGCGGGTCTGGTGGAATACGCGCCGGACTTCCAGCTCCACGAAAACGGGTCGCTGTACATCTACTTCCGCCCGCGCAAGATCGACTCGACCAACTTCACCACGCTGATGGTCGAAAGCAGCATCGCGCGCGGCGGCATGGGTCTCTTGAACGTGAACCCCGATCAGATCGGCAGACAGATCGTCGACGGCCAGCTGCAGCGCGGCTTCACGGTGATCCGCTACAACGACAAGGGGGAGACCGACTTCGCCCTGGGCTACGTCCCGAAGGGTCGGCGCCCGTTCAAGCCCTTCGTGGTGGACAGCGCCGACAAGACCACGCTGGGCAACGAGCGCACCGAGGTCCACACCGGTCAGATGGACTTCATCGGCGGATTCGAGCTCACCGATGGCGACCAAGCGCTGTATTTGACCGCGAGCATCGACGGCGCCGCCGGCGTCGATGCGTTCCTGGTCCCGAAGTTCCTGGGCGATCAGATGATCGAGCACTATGTGAAGAACGCCGGCGCGGCGCCCCTGCCCCAGCCGCCGCTGCTCGACGAAGCCCTGACCCAGGGCCAGGTCTGGAAGCGCTTCGTCCCGGCGCCGAAGGGCGTCTATTATCTGGTGATCGACAACTCGAACCAAGTCGGCCGCACCGCGCCCCAGGCCCAAGCCGGGGACGATCGCGCCGCGAAGGTCGACTACGTCGTCCAGTCCGGCGACCGCCCTTGAGGGGGATCTGCCGAAAGTTGTCGCCGGGGCCCGGCTGGTGATTTAGAAAGCCCCGACCCGGCCGACAACCGTGCAACCTCCGAAGCTCCCGCGCACCCTGTTCTGGGCCGTCTGGTTCGTCCTGGTCCCGCTCGCGCTCGCGGCGCTCACGGTCTGGGCGCTCAAGCCCGGCGCCGGCGAGGTCGCCGCCTCGGGCTTCGGAAAGCTGCGCTTCATCGTCCAGGACCAACCGGTCCCGAGCGGCATCGTGCTGTTCACGCTGTACGAGATGCTGCTCTATCACTTCCGGTACTACCTGCCGTTCGCGGCGAACGTCGGCCTCGGCGGGCGTGCCGACGTGCCACCCGAGCTGCGACGCGCCTACGAGCAGGCCGCTCACTTGCTCGACGAAGTCGAGCGCGTGCGCGACCGAAACGCCAAGGCCATCGAGCGCAACGTGCCGCGGAGCGCCCGTGACAAGCTCGACGAGAGCCTCGAGTCGCTGAAGGCGGCGATGGACGAGAAGGAATTCGACCCCGAGGCCTTCCAGAGCTCCCACGAGGCCGCGGTGAAGGTGGTCGAGCGGCACCTGGGCCGCTGGCGCAAGGGCGAGCTGCGCGAGTACGCCGAGTCCATCGGCGTCGCGGTGGGCGTCGCGCTCTTGTTGCGCGCGTTCGTGGTCGAAGCGTTCAAGATCCCGAGCGGGTCGATGCTGCCCACCCTGCAGATCCAGGACCACATCTTCGTCAACAAGTTCTCGTACGGGCCGACCGTGCCGTTCACCAAGAACCGGGTGCTCTCGCGGCTGCCACCGAGCTACGGCGACGTCATGGTGTTCGAGTTCCCCGACCCGAACCCACAAAACCCGCGCCAGGACTTCATCAAGCGCGCCATTGCGCTGCCCGGCGACACGCTCAGCGTGGAGGCCGGGCACCCGATCATCAACGGCTGGCGAGTCCCCAGCTGCTTCGTCGGTGCTTACGAGTTCCACGAGGGCGACGAGACCCTCACCAAGCGCGGCGACCTGTTCGTCGAGTTCTTGGGTGAGTACAGCTACCTGACCTTGTTCGAGGACGATCGCTTCGACGGGCGACAAGGGCCGTATCAGGTGGAGCCCGGCGAGGTCTGGGTGCTGGGTGACAACCGCAACAACTCGAGCGACTCGCGGGCGTGGTTCGGTGGGCGCGGCGGCGGCGTGCCGTTCCCGAACATCAAAGGCCGCGCACTCTTCGTCTGGATGAGCTTCGGCGCCGACGGCGGAATCACCTGGGACCGCCTGCTGGCCAACGTCATGGGCCGGCCACGCCTGCCGAAAGAGGCCCCTCAGGCGCTGGTCGCCGGAATCCAGAAGTGCCTCGCGGCTCGCCCGCCGATCTCGGAAACGACCCCGCCGCGCCCCAAAAACTAGGTCGCGCCTCGAAACATCGTCGGCTCGCGCAGGACAACGTTGCTTGCCCTCGACGCCGTGTCGTCGGGTTTGCTACCGTCGCCCTCCCACGGAGGAGGAACGGATGCGCATGCACGACAAGTGGACGATCACGGCTTCGGCCGCCCTGCTCATCGGGGCGCTCTTCGCCTGCAAGAAGAAAGAGGAGCCGCCGCCCGCGCCGACGCCTCCGCCGGCGCCGACGCCCACCGCGAGCGCCGAGCCACCGAAGGAGACGAAGAAGGACGACGAGGTCAAGCGCTACGGCGACAAGGAAAAGGAAGAGAGCGGCACGGTGATGGTGCTGCTCCCGAACGCCAAGGTCTACAAAGAGGCCGACGACAGCACCACCCACATCGCCACGCTGTCGAAGGGCACCTTGGTCAACCGCAAGATGCGCTACAGCAACTGGATGCTGATCGACTGGCCGAGCGGCGTCGGGCAGCTCTCGCCGGGTTGGATCGTGACCAAGCACCTGGACGACAAGATCCTCAAGATCGACCTCGACAAGGTGAAGAACCAGGACGCCGGCGTGGTGATCTCGGACGCCGGTGTGAAGCCCGCCGACGCGGCAGCGACCACGCCCGACGCGGCCGCGACCACACCCGATGCCTCGGCCGGCAAGCCCGACGCCGAAGCGCCCAAGCCCGACGCGGCAGCGCCACCAGCCAAGCCCGACGCGGGTCGCCTCAAGGGGCTCCCGGTCCTGATCCCGAAGTAGCCGCTGCGCGCGCGCTCGAAGCCGCCGTGGCCGTCACTGACGCGCCGCGGCGGTTTTCGTTTTTGGGCAACACACCGCTCGACCGCCATCGCCGACGGTCGTATGAGAGCCGCGCATGACCGAGACGATGCGCGCTCTGGTTTACGACCGAGAACGGGACCCCTGGGACGCCAGCCGCGGGCTCCGGCTGTCGGACGTCCCGAAGGCCACGCTCGACGAAAAGAGCGACTATCACGACCGCTCGCGGGTGCTGATCAAGCCCAAGTTCGTGGGCTTCTGCGGGAGCGACCGGGGGATCTGGTTCCGGCGCGCCTTCAAGGAGATGATCTGCGGCTCGCTCGACAGAGAGGGCCAGCAGCACCGGCAGCCCCGCAACCAGCGCGTGATTGGTCACGAGCTCTTCGGTGAGGTCGTGGCGGTCGGTAGCGACGCCAAACGCAGCTTCGGCCTCGAGGTCGGCGACATGGTCGCCGCCGAGAGCCACATCTTCTGCGGCGTCTGCTACCAGTGTCGCAACGGCGACGCGCACGTCTGCGCCGACGACCTGATCATCGGCATCAGCTACGACGGCGCCTTCGCCGAGTACGTGAAGCTGCCGGCGCAGGTCATCTGGCGGACCGACACCCACAAGATCCGCCCAGAGGTGGCGGCGATTCAAGAGCCGTTCGGCAACGCCGTGCACGCCTGCACCAAGGTGAACCTGCGAGGAAAGCGCGTGGCCATCGTCGGCTGCGGGACCATCGGCCTGTTCGCGGTGGCGATTGCCCGAGCGCTGGGCGCCCAGACCATCATCGGCATCGAGCCCGTGGCCAACCACGCCGCCATGGCCAAGAAGCTGGGCGCCGATCACGTGCTCTCTCCCGGGAACACCGGGCCCGACGACTACGCCCACGACAAGGACCTGGTGGCCGAGGTCCGAAAGCTGACCGACGGCGTGGGGGTCGACGTCGCGCTCGAGATGAGCGGGCTCAACTCGAGCGTGAACAACGCCATCCACGCTGCGCGCCGCGGCGGCGACGTGATCCTGTTCGGGCTCAAGAGCGGCGACGCGGTGATCGAGAGCTTCGACCGGCTGATCGTCGACGGAATCGCGCTGCACAGCGTGATCGGGCGCCGCGTGTGGGAGACGTGGCACATCACGCGCCACCTCCTCGAGTCGCGCGATCCGAACATCCACGACCTGATCTACGAGGTGATCTTGAACCGGGGGGACGGTCCCATCGTGGACTTCGACAAGTACGACCCCAGCGCCTTCGAGGAGCGGATCAAGACCTTCCCCAAGGTCGTACTGCGGTTCTGACCTGGAGCGCTGCCATGTACGATCGCGCCAAGGACATCTACGCTTCCGAGCTCGCGGCGATCCGCGAAGCGGGCCTGTACAAGGACGAGCGCATCATCACCACGCCGCAAGGCGCGCGGATCGCGTCGAACGGGCGGCAGGTCCTGAACTTCTGCGCCAACAACTACCTGGGCCTGTCGAGTCACCCGAAGGTGATCGAGGGCGCGAAGCGGGCGCTCGACACCCACGGCTTCGGCCTCTCCAGCGTCCGCTTCATCTGCGGCACCCAGGACCTGCACAAGCAGCTGGAGGCGCGCATCAGCCGGTTCTTCGGCACCGACGACGCGATCCTCTACTCGTCGTGCTTCGACGCCAACGGGGGGCTGTTCGAGACCTTGCTCGGGGCCGAGGACGCGATCATCAGCGATGCGCTCAACCACGCCAGCATCATCGACGGGATCCGGCTGTGCAAGGCCGAGCGGCTGCGCTACCCGAACGGCGATCTGCCGGCGCTGGAAGAGGCGCTGAAGCAGGCCGCGGGCCGGCGCCTACGCATGATCGCCACCGACGGCGTGTTCAGCATGGACGGCTACCTGGCCAAGCTCGACCAGATCTGCGACCTGGCCGAGCGCTACGACGCAATGGTGATGGTGGACGACTCGCACGCCACCGGCTTCATCGGGCCGACGGGCCGCGGCACGCCCGAGCACTGCGGCGTGCTCTCTCGCGTCGACGTGATCACCAGCACTCTGGGCAAGGCTCTGGGCGGGGCGAGCGGCGGGTTCACCACCGGGCGGCGCGAGGTGATCGAGCTCTTGCGCCAGCGCTCGCGGCCCTACCTGTTCTCGAACACGCTGGCCCCGGCAGTCGCGGGGGCGAGCCTCGCGGTGTTCGACCTGCTCGACCAGAGCGCCGCGCTCCGCGAACGGGTGATGGCGAACGCCGCCCACTTCCGGCAGGGCATGCAGGCGGCGGGGTTCGAGATCAAGGCGGGCATTCATCCGATCGTGCCCGTGATGATCGGCGACGCGAAGCTGGCTCGAGAGATGGCCGGGCGCTTGCTCGACGAAGGCATCTACGTGATCGGGTTCTCCTACCCGGTGGTGCCCAAGGGCGAGGCGCGGATCCGGGTTCAGCTCTCGGCCGAGCACCAGCTGGCGCAGGTGGACCAGGCCATCTCGGCCTTCACCAAGGTCGGCCGCGAGCTCGGCGTGGTGGGCGGGGGCTGACGCCACCCGGGCCCGACCGCCGGGGCGGGCTCAGACTCCAGTTTCGCTGGGCTCGAAGGGTGGGTCCTGGGGACCGAGGCCGTCTTCCCCGACCCGGTAAACGCCGCTCTCGCAGCGCACCCGGGGTCGCCGCTCGGACTCGGCCTCTGCCTCCTCCGCCTGGAGGAGCCCCGCCAGCAGGATGCCCAGCGTGGTGGAGAGGCGCTCGCGCTCGGTCATGGACGCCCCTCTTTACGCCGGCCCCGGCAGAGTCCTTCCTCTCAGCCCTTCTCGACCTCGGGGGCCGCCTTGGGGAGCAGCTGCAATCCCAGCTTTTCTTGCAGTTTCTTGGCGCGGTGAGCCTGCACCCACACCGCCACCAAGAGCACCACCCAGGCCACGAAGAGGCCCGCCCCGCCCACGCGGATCACCGCCCAGGGCACCCCGACGCGAGGGCCGCCGAGCTGAAGCAGGTAGTCGATACCCAACTTGGCGAAGCAGCCCAGGCTGCCGAGGTTGTAGGCCCCGAGGGCCATGGCCTTCCAACGCTCGAACTCGGCGGAGGGCACGTCCGGGTGGTCGCTTGCCTCGCGCCGACGCACGTCGAGCTTACGGATCGTGAGCCAGATCCCGAACACCAGCGCAAGGACGTCGAGCAGCATCAGAATTGCCCCAAGAAACGCGGCGGCAGCCCGATCGCGTCGCGGATGTCGATGGCCGTCGGCTCGCCCACGCGGCCGGCGTCGTCGACGACAAGCCGGTGCACGACCCCGCGCCCGGCGTCACTCGCGAAACACGTCGAGCAAGCGGCCCCGCAGCGCACGTCCCCGAGGGTGAACGGGTCCCCCTTCGACTCGAGCAGCGTTCGGCGCTCGAGCCCCGGCAGCGCGATCTCGACCACGGTGTCGGGCAACGCACCGGCGCTGCTGGTGGGCAGGCGCCCGAAGGTGTTCGCAACCAGCGTGCTGTCGCCCGCCCAGGCCACGCCGAAGCCGAAGGGGAAGCCGACCGCTGCGGGGGCTCGTGCCACCTCCGTCAGCTTCGGACCGAGCGCCACCACGACCACCGCCGACTCGCCGACGGTCGGCTCCGCGCCGCCCAGAAACCGACCGGAACAGGCGACCGCGACGCGCTCGCCGTTCGGCGAAGGAGCCAGCCCGTTGCACTCGTACAGCCCGTCGAGCACCAGCACGTCGTCGATCGACCCGGTGACCGGGTCGACCACCGCCAGGCGCGAGGGCACCGCGTCCGAGTGGTCCGCCGTCTTCCCCAAGAGGCTCACGACGACCCGGGCGCCGGCCCTCGCCATGCGGTGAGGGCTGGCGTGAAACTCGGGTGGCGCTCCCGCCATGGCCGGCGAAAGGTCGATGCTGCCGAGGACCGAGGGTCCGTCGAGATCGAGGACCAGGATGTCGTCGCCGCGATCAGGCGCGACCGCCGCCGCATCGGGGTTGCGGTTGAACCGAGTCACCAGGGCGCGGCCTTCGCTGACCGCCAGGTAGTCGTGAGGGTTGGCGTCGAAGCCGGAGCGGACGCTCAGCTGCGCCGTGACCTCGGCGCTCACCACGTCGACCCAAGTGAGCACCGACGCGGGGTACCGGTCGAGCAAGACCAGCGCACCGCCGTTGGGCTCGGTCGGCAACATCACGTCGCCGGTCAGCTTGGCAGAGAGCTTGGCGCCCGACGTCGCGCTCGAAACGAAGGACGGAGACAGCACTTCACCGTCCCAGCCGAGGAGCGACACGTTGGTGGACTGGTAGTCCGTCTGGACCACGCCCACGCCTCGCCCGCAGGCGCCCGGCGTCACCTGCGTGCCGCCCGTCGACCCCGGTGGCTCGGGCGCACCGCACCCGACGACCAGTGTCACGAGCAAGGTGGGGGCGAGCGCTCTCATCGGGCGCGGCAGCCAAGCACGGCCGGCGGCCTCGGGCAAACCCCGGTGAAACCCCGGAGGATTGAACCTGGAACGAACCGATGACACGCTCGACCGGTGCAGCACAGGCCCACCGTCGTGGCCTTCGGCGAGCTCCTGTTCGACCTGTTCCCGGACGGCCCGCGCCTGGGCGGTGCGGCGGCGAACGTCGCGTTCCACGCGGCCGCCCTTGGCGCTCGCGCGCTCTTGGTGAGTCGAGTGGGCAGCGACGAGCTCGGCCGGCGTGCACTCGGTCAGCTCCGCGAGCGCGGAGTCGACGTACGCTTCGTGGGCACCGACCTCGACCGGCCCACGGGCACGGTCCACGTCGACCTGATCGATGGTGAGCCCCGCTTCCGCATCGGAGATCAGTGCGCTTGGGACCGGCTCGAGGTCACCCCCGAGCTCACCGCCGAGCTCGGTTTGGCTGACGCATTCGTGTTCGGGACGCTCGCCCAGCGCAGCCCCCTCGGGTCGGGCGCGCTCCGCGCCGCGCTCGGCGCCCTCCCGCCACGCTGCCTTCGGGTCGCCGATCTCAACCTGCGCCCTCCCCACGTGAGCGAAGCCGTGCTGACCACCGCGCTCGCCCACGCCAGCGTGGTCAAGCTGAACGAGCCCGAGGCCACGCGCGTCGCCGCAGCGCTCGGCGCGGACGACCCGGTGGCGGCGCTGCTCGGGCGCGGCGTCTCGGTCGTGGTCGTGACCCACGGCGCCGCCGGCGCCGAGCTCCACACCCGCCACAGCCACGAGCGGCACCCGGGCTTCGCGGCGCTCCCGACCGGAGATGCCGTCGGGGCCGGCGATGCCTTCACCGCCTGTCTGACCGTCGAGCTGTGTCGGGCGACCCCGCTGCCCAAGCTGCTCGCGCGCGCCAACCGCTACGCGAGCTTCGTCGCCAGCCACCGCGGAGCCATGCCCGAGCCGGGCCGGGAGCTGCTGGACGCGCTGAGCCTCTGACTCAGAGCGCCTGCTCGAGCGCGGCGATCACGCGATCGACCTCTTCGAGCGTGTTGTAGTGGACCATCGAGACGCGCACCACGCCGCCACGATCGCCCAGGCCGAGCGCGCGGATCAGGCGGCGGGAGTAGAAGTCGCCGTGGCGAATGCCGATGCCCAGCGCGTCGACCGCGCGGACCACGGCCTCGGGGGACCTGGCGTGCGGCGCGAAGCTGAGGGTGGGTACCCGCCGGTCCGAATCGGAGCTCGAATCGCCGATCAGCGTGAGATCCGAGCGAGCACGCAGGAAACAGAGGAGCCGCTCGGCCAGCGCTGCCTCGTGACGAGCGATCGCCGCCCAGGCCACGTCGAGCGCACCCCCGCCGAGGGCGCAGAGGTACGCTTCGAGCGCCGGCAGCGATGCGGTGAGCTCGTAGCAGACGTTGCCGGGCTGAAGCTTGTACGGCACCTCGGTCGCCAAGAACTCGTGGTTGATGTTGGCGAGCTCTTCCAGGTGGCCGAGCGGCGCCACCAGGGCAGCCAGGTGAGGGCCGTAGACCTTGTACAAGCTGAAGACGTAGTAGTCGACGCCGAGCGCGGCGAAATCGACCTGTCGGTGCGGGGCAAAGGCCACGCCGTCGACCAGCAGGCGGGCGCCGGCCGCGTGCACCCGCCTGGCAACGGCGCGCACGTCGTGAATCGTACCGAGCACGTTCGAGCAGTGAGTCATGCACACCAAGCGGGTGCGCGGGCCCAAGATCGGCTCGAGCTGGTCCAGGCGCAGCGTACGCGACTCGAGATCGAGCTTCCACTCGCGGACCGCGACACCGCGGCTCTCGAGTCGGCGAAACGCGCCGATGTTGGCCTCGTGGTCGGCGTTGGTGACGACGATCTGATCGCCGGGCGCCAGACCCGGCGCGAGGGCGAGCGCCAGGTTCGACAAGAGCTGGGTGGTCGACGGTCCGATCACGACCTGACGGTCGTCGGCGACGCCCACCAGCCGAGCGATGGCGCGGCGGCCAGCCAAGACGTGGGCCGATGCCTCGACCGAGACCGAGTAGCTCGCACCGAGCTGCACGTTTCGCTCGAGCATGTAGGCCCGAACCGCGTCGGCGACCGCGCCCAGGCACTGCGAGCCGCCTGCGTTGTCCATGAAGACGAGGTCGCGAGAGAGCGCCGGAAACGCGGCTCGCGCCGCCGAAGGGTCGAAGGGCATCATGGCTGGGTCTCGGGGGAGAGCATCGACCGGACGACGACCTCGAGCTCGGAGACGAGATCGACCTTGTTGCACACCCGGCGCACGCCGAGGCGCTCCGCGTCCCGGCGCAGGTCCGCGCTCGGGTAGCCCGTGATCATCACCACCGCGAGGTCTGGGCGAAGCGCCAGTGCCTTGCGTGCCAGGTCCAGCCCCGACAGGTGCGGCATGCTGAAATCGAGCACCAAGAGGTCGCACGCCCTGGGCCGCTCGAGCAGCGCCTCCGAGGCGGCTCGAGGATCCGCGAAGGTGGTGACTCGGCAGCCGGCACGCCGGAGCAATCGGGCCACGACACGCAAGATGGCCGGGTCGTCGTCCACGCACATCACGTGCTTCACCCCTGCCGGAGGGCGGGACGACGGGACTCGGACGGGAGCGGGCGCCATCTCGACCGGTCCGGACGGCGCCCCCGGCAGGTAGACCGACAGGGTGGTGCCTTTTCCGGGCGCGCTTTGGAGCTCGATGGTCCCCCGGTGCGAGGTCACGATGCCCTGCACCACCGACAGGCCCAGCCCCGAGCCCACTCCGACTTCGCGGGTCGTAAAGAAGGGCTCGAAGACGCGGCGTTGGGTCTCGGCGTCCATGCCCGAACCGTTGTCGCTCACCGTCAGCTCCAGGTACGTGCCTGGCTCGATCTGGCCGGGCAGGCGTCCGGCCAGATCGGCGTCGATCTCTCGTGTGCCCACTCGCACGTCGACCCGCGGGTGGGACGGCGGCCGGTCCTTTATCGCCAGCACGGCGTTCCGGCACAAGTTCATCACGACCTGATGAAGCTGCGCGGCGTCACCGAGGATCAGCGGCGCGGCCGGGTCGATGTTGGTGGTCAGGGCAATCTGGGATGGGATCGACGCTCGGAGGAGGCGGCTCGCCTCGACCACCACGTCACCGACGGACACCGGACCGAGCTCGCGAGGCTGTTTCTGCTCGAGCGTGATCAGCTGCTCGACCAAGCGCTTGGCGCGGAGCCCGGCTTGTTGAATGTCCGCCAGGCTCTCGGAAGCGGGGTGGCCGCTGGGCAGCGCCTGCTCGACCAGCCACAGGTTCGCCATGATCGACGCGAGGATGTTGTTGAAGTCGTGCGCGATGCCGCCCGCGAGCGTGACCAGCGAGTCTTGCTTGTGCGCGCGACGCAGCCGCTCGTCGAGCGCGGCCTGCGCCCTCTCTCTAGCCTCACGCTCGGTGACGTCTTCGTACCACCCGACCACGCCCATCACCTCGCCGCGGGGGCCCCTCAGCGGCGACTTGTGGGTCTCACAGAGCCGCTCCCCCCGGTCCGGCAGGTGCTGCTTTTCCACGATCAACGGCAGCGGCAGGCCGCTGCTCATGACCCGCTGGTCATCGGCACGAAACGCCGCCGCTTCCTCCGGCGTCCACGGCAGGTCGGCGTCCGAGAGGCCCACCACGCTGGTGCCCTCGGTCAGCCCCGAACGGATGGCCTGTTCACGATTGGCGCCGACATACACACTGTCCACGTCCTTCCAGAAGAGGGGAAACGGCAGGGCGTCCACCGCGCCTTGAAAGAACTCGAGCTGACGGCGTAGTTGCGCGAGCTCTGCTCGTAGCGTTTCGAGCTCCGCATTCTCCGAGGGCCGGTCGCGGGACAACCTCGACAGAATAGCGGAGCTTTCGCCGGCACGACGGCCTTTCCGGCCAGCTTTCGCCGACCCGTCGCGGTCGGCTCGGCTTCGCCGTAGACTGGCCGCATGCGCTTCGGACTCCGGCTCGGTCTCGCGATGGGCCTCTTCACGGTGGGGTGCGGGTCATCGGACGACGGTGGGGGCGGCGGCGGCGGGCTCCCCAAGGACCCGGTCCGGCTCACTACGGAGGTGACGCTGACGCCCGCGGTCGCGGTGAGCGATCCCGCGGAGGCACGCAAGCCGTCGGATCCGACCGATCGCGCGGCGATGCTGAAAGAGGGGTTCGGCAAGCTGGTCGAGGGCGCCGGCGAGCCTCACGCCAAGCGCACGCCACCCGGGAAGGCCCCGCCCGCACCAGGCGCAAGCGCCAAACGCGTCGCGCGCTTCGTGCACATGCCCGACCTGCAGCTCGCCGACGACGAGTCTCCGACTCGCCTCGCCACCTTCGACAGCCCCGGGACCCTGTCCGGCGCGTACCGGCCGCAGGACTCGAACCTGTGCCACATGCTGAACGCCGCCGTGCAGAGCGTGAACGAGCTGCACGAGGCCGATCCCGTCGACTTCTTGCTGCTCGGCGGCGACAACGCGGACAGCGCGCAGCAAAACGAGATCGACTGGGTGTTGGCGCTCTTGAGTGGCAAGGACTCGGTCGAGTGCGACTCGGGCGCGGACGACGACCCGCGGCACGGCGGCGGCAACGACGGCAAAGACGCGCTGGTCGCGCCGGGGCTCGCCATGCCCTGGTACTGGGTCACGGGCAACCACGACATCTTGATCCAGGGCAACCTGCCGGTCAGCAGCGCGAAGCAGTCCGAGGCCACGGGCTCGTACGCGGCCGGCGGCACGCGCGACTGGAGCCAGTCGGGCGGCCCGCTGATCACCGGCGAGGTCGTGCCCGACGAAGCGCGGCTGCCCCTGATGCGCAAAGAGATCATGGCACGCATCGCCGCCGACGCGGACGGCCACGGCGTGGGCGCGGCACAGACCCAGAGCGGCAAGGCGATCTACACCTTCGACGTGGAGGGCACGCCGCTGCGTTTCCTGGTGCTCGACACCGCGGCAGAGACCGGAGGCTCCGAGGGTCTGCTCCGCCAAGGCGACATCGACGCGGTGATCAAACCGGCGCTCGACCAGGCGAAAGCCGATGGGAAGTGGGTCGCGCTGGCTTCACACCACGCCACCAGCTCCCTGGGCGACGGCACGGGGCTCGGCGGAAAGCAGCAGCCAGACGCGGTGACCCAAGATGCCTGGGTCGCGCTCTTGGCGTCCTACCCGAACGTGGTCTTCAGCATGGTGGGTCACTCGCACCAGAACCGAATCAAGTGGGTCGGCCCTTCCGGCAGCCACGCCTTCTGGGAGGTCATGACCAGCGCCCTGGCCGACTTTCCCCACCAGATCCGCATCGTCGAGATCTGGGATCAAGACAACGGCTGGTTGATGCTGAAGACGACCAACGTGGACTTTTCGGTGATGGGCGATCCGGTAGCGCTCGAGGCCCGCACCCTCGGCGCCCTCGACTTCGTCGCGGGTTGGTCGGGCACCGACGGCCCCGGTGCCGCCGACGATCGCAACGCCGAGGTCTGGATCGAGAAGCCATGAACGCTCGACCCGGGGGCGAATGGGCGGAAGCGCATGGGAATCGAACCCACCGGACCCCGGGATGAACCGAGGCCCCATCGGTTTTGAAGACCGAGGGCCGCGCCAGCGTACCAAGCGCTTCCGAACATGGCTTACCAGCAAGCCGCCGGCGTTGCTACCTTCTCGGCGTGACCGCCCCCGCCGAGACGTCGCGCCGCGTGGTGATCGCCACCGCCGGCCACGTCGATCACGGCAAGACGTCGCTGATTCGCGCGCTGACCGGGACGGACACCGATCGTTTGCCGGACGAGAAGCGGCGGGGGATCAGCATCGAGCTCGGGTTCGCCGAGCTCCCCGAAGCGGGGATCAGCTTCATCGACGTCCCCGGGCACAAGAAGCTGGTCCACGCGATGATCGCCGGCGTGGGCGGAGTGGACGGCGTGCTCTTGTGTGTGGCGGCAGACGACGGTGTCATGCCCCAGACGCGCGAGCACCTGCACATCTGCAAGTTGCTCGACATCCGTCGGGCCGTCGTCGCGCTGACCAAGGCCGACCTGGTCGATGACGAGATGCTAGAGCTCGCGGAGGCCGACGCACGGTCCACGCTCGAGGAGTTGGGCATCGAGGCCATCGGCGTGGTGCGGACCGCGGTCACCGATGGGCGGGGGCTGCCCGAGCTCGGGGCACTGCTCGGCCAGCTTTCCGCCGCGACTCCGCCTCGAGGCGCCAGCCAGCGCGCGTGGCTGCCGGTCGACCGAGTGTTCAGCGTGAAGGGCGCGGGCACCGTCGCCACGGGCACCCTGACGCGCGGGTCGCTGACCCTGGGCGCTCCAGTCTTCGTCGCGACCGCGCGCGGCGTGCGCGAGAGCGCTTGTCGCGGGCTGGAGGTCCACGGGCGTTCCGTCGGCGCTGCCACCGCCCCCTGCCGCGTCGCGGTGAACCTGGCGCGCCTCGAGGTCGCCGACGTGTCGCGCGGTGACGTGCTCACGCTCGATCCCGACCTGCCCCTCTCGAACCGACTCGACGCTCGGCTCACGGCGCTGCCGGGGACCGAGCGCGCGCTCGCGGACGGAAGCCCGGTCACGGCCCACGTTGGAACCACGCGCGTCGGAGCGCGGGTCACCCGGATCGAAGCGGAGCTGTTTCAGCTCGCGCTCGACCAGCCGATCCCCTGCCAGGGGGGCGTCGGCATCGTGCTACGCGGGTTTCACTCGACCCGCGACCACGGCGCCGTGCTCGCCGGCGGCAGGGTGCTCGACGCGCTGGCTCCGCCGCTTCCGAGACGGCGAGACGTCGCCGGGCGTGAGCTCCGGGCCGCCACCCTCCTTCAGGTCGCCCAGGGCGACTGGGCCGTCGCGCTCGGCGGCCTGATGGAGATCGCCTCCCCTCGTCCGATCTTCGGGCCCGAGATCGAGCGGCGCTTCGGGCTCGAGCCGGGCGACCTTGCCCGGTGGCTCACCGGCAAGAAGCGCAAAGGCCCGGCCGACGCGCTGGCTCTGCCGAACCAAGCCTACACGCTGCCCCGGGCGATCGAAGCAGTGACGCGAGACCTCACCCGACACCTCGAGCAGCACCACACCGCCCACGCCGACGAGCCGGGGATGTCCCTCGAGACGCTGCGCACCCAGCTCGTGGCTCGCGCCGGGCGCGAGGTCAGCGACCTCGCCATCGAGCGCGCCGTGAAGAGCGGTCTCGTGCTCGTCTCGGCGGGCCTGGTCGCTCTGGAGACCTTTGCGACCACCCGAGGCCCCGAAGCGCGACGCACCGCCGAGAGGGTCCTGGAAGTGATCGATGCCGCGGGCCTCGAGGGTGTGCCGGAGAGCGCCGTCGCTTCGCGCGTGCCCGGTGAGCGCCCCGAGAGCGTGAAGAGCGCGCTGACGCGCCTCACGAACGAGGCTCACGCCCGACGGCTCTCCGGGCTGTGGTTCGCCGAACGCCACCTCGACGAGCTGCGCCACAAGGTCGCCGCCCACCTGGCCACCCACGCCGTGATGAGCGTGCCCGCATTCAAGGATCTGGCCGGCGTGTCTCGGAAGCAGGCCATTCCCTTGCTCGAACAGCTGGACCGCGAAGGGACCACTCGGCGGCAAGGGGACGACCGGGTGGCCGGCAAGAAGGACTGAGCTTCACGCCGGCGGCCGTTGGCTGTTTCTGGGCTTCGACTCGCCGATTCGCCAGCGCTTGTTCTCGGCCTTCAGCGCCTGGAGCACGTCCGTCCCCCAGGGCTGGGTCGTGAGCAACGCGTCGGCGTCCCGCCGGATGCGATCGTCCAGGCGACTCTTGGCCGCGTCGGTCAGCGCCGCCGCGAACATCATCGACGACGAGAACCGACGATCGGTCTCCTTGGCCAGCGCCAGCGCCAGCGCGCGCTCCACGTCCTCACCGATCTTGATCAAGTCCGACGGGCGGACGGGCTGGACGTGCGCCACGTTGTACAGGGTGCTCGCGCTGTCCGCGCCGGTGAACGCCGGCTTCCCAGTGAGCACTCGGTACGCCACGATGCCGAGCGCGAAGACGTCAGCCCGGTGATCCACGGACGCGCCTCGCGCCTGCTCGGGTGACATGTAGCTGGGGGTGCCCACGGCGGCCCCTTGGGTGAGGTCCTTTGCGACGTCCTTCACCTTCGAGACGCCGAAATCGAGCACCTTCCAGACGGCGCGCCCCGCGCTCTGCACCCGGAACAGGTTCTGAGGTTTGAGGTCGCGGTGCACGATGCCGCTCTCGTCGGCGGCCGCCAGCGCTTGACCCACCTGCTGAACCAGCTCGATGGCTTCGGCCATGCCGAGCCGCTTGGTGTCGCGGAGAATCTGCGCCAGGTCGGCGCCCTCGAGCAGCTCCATCACCAGGAACGGAGAGCCGCCCTCGGCCACGCCGCGGTCCAAGACTCTCACGATGTGCTTCGACTCGACGCGGGTGGCGATGTCCGCCTCACGAAAGAACCGTTCCACGGCCGAGACGTCTTCGGTCAGCGCGGCGCTCAAGAACTTGATGGCCACGGCGCGATCAGTGTCCTCTGCCCAGGCGCGATACACCTCGCCCATCGCTCCACGGCCGATGATCTCTCCCACGGCGTACTTCCCGACCTGTTGGTCGGTGAAGCGCCCCTGCTTGGCGGCTCGCTCTTGATCGAGCTCGGCCCGCACCTCGTTCAATAGCGCCTCGCGCTTCTTGATTTGCCGGGTGGCGCGCTCGAGCCGCTCGAACGCGGCGAGCGTCGCCTGCCGGCTGCGGCGCGCCATCCAGAAGGTGGCGACGAACAGCACCTGGCAGACCATCGCGACGGCGAACATGCTGGGCAACTCGGGTGCGGTGAGGGCCATCACGGCCTGATCGGTGCGCAAGACCCCGACCATGGCGCCCACCGAGAGCAGCAAGTACCCGAGCGCTCCGCTCAGGAAGACCGCCCAGCCCGAGCGCGGCGAGTCGCCGACACCGAAGAAGTAGATCCCGATGTACATGGCGATGATCGTGGGCGAGAAAATCCCGACGTAGAAGACCACCGCCAGGATCGAGGCCACGCAGCACAGCCCCTGAAACAGCAGCTTCCGCGAGTCGAACCGCTCGGGCTCGCGGAACTCGATCAGGAGCCACGTCGTCACCGCGACCGTGAAGCCGGTCACGGCAGTGGCGAGCCAGCGCCCCGGCGAGACACGCTCGGGCAGCCACACCGCGATCATCGCAGCCGCCCCCGCCGCGATCACCAGGCGGAACAAGGCGAGAGCGCGGGCGTGCTCCTCGCTCCGCAAGATCAAGGGCGAAGCGGTGGTGACCCCGCTCGCTGCCCCGCCTCGCGTGAAGGCCATGCCGGTCGCACTGGTGACGCCGCTCTGGGAGCGCGCCGAGTCGTCCGTCGGGGTCGAAGCGGCCTCGGGGCCGTCGGTCGCGCCGACCTCGGTGGCCTCGGGTTCGCGCTTCGGGCGTAAATCGATCTCGGTCGGCTCGTCGGGCGCAGCGACCCGACGCGACGGGGGACCCGCTGCCTCCTCTCCCGACTCGTCCGACATGATCCCGACCCAAGGGTAGCGCCCCCGCCGGCGCCAGTGCAAAGCTCCCGAGATTGCGCGCTTCACGCGACTGGAACTAGGCTCGCGCCCGATGTCGCTCGAGAGAGCCCGCCGCCTGCTCGCTCGCTTCCGCGAGCGGGTCCGGACGCACACCCCCAGCTCGCCAAGACCCGGGTGGGACCTCCCGCCCGAGCTGGGTCGGGACCTGCTCGAGTCGATGCTGCTCGCCCGCGAGCTCGATACCTGCGCCCACGAGCTGCGCTCGAAGAGCCTCGGTCACTACACCATCTGCAGCACCGGTCACGAGGCCAACGTGGTGCTCGGGCGCCTCACCGGTCCCCACGACCCCACCATCGTCCACTACCGCAGCGCAGCGTTCCAAGTGGAACGCTCGCGGCAGGTCCCCGGGGTCGACTGCGTCCGCGACATCGTGCTGTCGCTGATCGCCGCCAGCGACGAACCGATCAGCGGCGGCCGCCACAAGGTCTTCGGCAGCAAGCCGCTGGGCATCATTCCGAGCACCAGCACCATCTCGTCGCAGCTACCTCGTGCGGTGGGCCTGGCCTTCGCCCTCGAGCGCGGCCCGCGCCTTGGCGTCGCGCTACCCGACGCGCGCTCGGCCATCGCCATGGTCAGCTTCGGTGACGCCAGCCTGAATCACTCGACCGCGACCGGTGCGCTCAACGCGACCAGCTGGACGCTGCACCAGAACCTGCCGGTCCCTCTCTTGTTCGTCTGCGAGGACAACGGGCTGGGCATCAGCGTGCGCACGCCCGAGGGCTGGGTCGAGACCCGCCTCCGGTCGCTGCCCCACATCCAGTATTTCCGGGCCGACGGCTCGGATCTGCACGCGACGTTCCTCGCCGCCCGAGCCGCGGTCGAGCACTGCCGGCGCACCCGGCGAGCCGCCGTTCTGCACCTGGGCACGGTGAGGCTCCTCGGGCACGCCGGCAGCGACGTGGACACGACGTATCGCACGCCCGCCGAAATCGAAGAGGCCGAGGCCCGCGACCCGGTGCTCTCGGCGGCGCTCGACCTGATCGACGCCGGCGCGCTCGACGGCCCGAGCGTGCTGGCGCTGCAAGAGCGCTGCGCGGCGCGAGTGGCCGAGGCGGCGGCGGGGGCGGCAGCCCGCCCCCGGCTCGCCACCCGCGCTCAGGTGATGGCCGCCTTGGTGACCCCCCTCGGCGCCGAAGTCGAGGCCGAGGCCGCGGCAATGGCGTGCCCGCTGCCCGAGCAGAGCCTCACGTTGGCTCAAGGCATCAACACCGCGCTCGGTGAGGCCATGACCCGCCATCCCGAGTCGCTGGTGTTCGGCGAAGACGTCGCCAAGAAGGGCGGCGTCTACGGCGTCACGAAGGGCCTGTTCGCCAAGTTCGGGCCCCTGCGGGTGTTCAACACGCTGCTCGACGAGCAGACGATCTTGGGTCTGGCCCTGGGCACGGCGACGGCCGGCCTCTTGCCGGTGCCCGAGATCCAGTATCTGGCCTACCTCCACAACGCCGAGGACCAAATCCGTGGCGAAGCCGCCAGCATGCAGTTCTTCTCGGATCGCGCCTACGACAACCCGATGGTGGTGCGGGTCGCCGGCCTGGCCTACCAGAAGGGCTTCGGCGGCCACTTCCACAACGACAACTCGATCGCAGTCTTGCGGGACATTCCCGGGGTGGTCGTGCTGGTCCCCGCCCGGGGCGACGACGCGCTCGAGCTCTACCGCACGGCCTTCGCGCTGGCGAAGCAGGCGCGGCGAGTGGTGGTGGTGATCGAGCCCATCGCGCTCTATCACACCCGCGATCTGCACGCGGACGGGGACGGCGAGTGGGCCGCCCCAGCGCCGGGGGCGGGGGCCGCGTTCGGGCGGGCAAGGGTCTATCACCCCGAAGCCCGCGACCTGGTCATCGCCACCTACGGCAACGGGCTTTGGATGAGCCTGCGCGCGGCCCGACGCCTCGAGCAAGAGACCGGCGCGCGCGCTCGCGTGCTCGATCTTCGATGGTTGGTCCCCCTTCCCGAGCGCGACGTCGTGGAGCACGCTCGAGAGTGCGGTCGGCTGCTGGTGGTGGACGAGTGCCGAAAGAGCGGGAACGTCTCCGAGGCGCTGGCCGCGGCGGTGCTCGATGCCGGGCTGCACGTTCGCTTCGCCCGGGTCACCGGCGCCGACAGCTACATCCCACTGGGCGACGCGGCAAACCTCGTGCTGGTCGACGAGAGCGAGATCCTCGCGGCGGCCCGCGAGCTCACTCGCTGAGCGACCAACCGAATGACCCCAGGCGAGCTCAGGCGCGCGAGTCGGGTCGGGCTTTCTTCTTGCCGCTCCGCTTGCGCCCGCGTGCAGGCGGCTCGGCCGCCGGCTCGTCGAGCTCGGCGAGCGCGTCGCGGATCGCCGCGGCGAACAGATCCAGGTCGGGGACCGCGTCCCAGTCCCCGGTGAGCCCGAAGCCGAGCGCGCCGTCGTACGACAGGACCGCGACCCCCAGCGGGTTCTGGGCGAACACCGGCACATAGGGGAACGCCTCGAGCATCCGCGCGCCCCTCAAATAGAGTGGGAACTGCGGGCCGGGCACGTTGGTGACGACCAGATTCACCATCCGCTGCAGGGCCACGGCCCGCCCCACCAGCGAGAGCAGCGTGGGGGGCGCGTACTCGCCGAGCTGCACCCAGAACTCCGCGCCCACCGCCTGCCGAGAGCGTTTCAGATCCGTCATGCGATCGCGTAGACGGGCGAGCCGCGCCACGGGGTCGGCCTCGCCGACCGGCAGCTCGGCCGCGATCATGCTCACCTTGTTGCCCCATGTCCGTGCCTGCGACGCGTCGCGCACGCTGACGGGCACCATCGCCTTCATCACCAAACCCTCGACGCTCTCGCCCCGTGCGAGCAGCAGCTTGCGCAGGGCGCTGGTGACCAGCGAGAGCACGACGTCGTTGACCGTGCAGTCGTGCCGCTTTCGCACGCGCTTCACGTCCGAGAGCGACAGCCGCACGACCTGGTAACGGCGGTGCGCGCCCAGCTGCGCGTTCAAGCTGGTGCGCGGCATGACCTCCGCCGCTGCCCGCCCGAAAGACTTGATGCCGTCGAGCACCTCACGCGCCTTGTCGGCCAGCTGATCGCGCGCCTCGGGATCGCCCCAGACCCGGAGCGCCGCGTCCCGCAGTTGCCGCGGGCGCTCGCGGAGCTCGAGCAACGCGTCTCGGGTCAGCTCCGCGTCGCTGGGCTCGGGCTCGGGCGACCACGGCTCTGGCGCCGTCCGCGGCGCGTCTGGCGCGAAGTCGAGCAGCACCGTTCCCAGATCGACGCCACTCACCCCGTCGATCAGGCAGTGGTGGGTCTTCTGGATCAAACCCCGACGCCCGTCCTCGAGATCGAAGACCCACATCTCCCAGAGCGGCTTCCGGCGATCGAGGGGCTGGCTCATGACCCGACCCATCAGCGCCAGCGCCTCGCGCTCGCCGCGCGGCTTGGGTAGACCGGTCCAGCGCACGTGGAAACGCAAATCGAAGTGGGGGTCGTCCACCCACACCGGGCGGTGCAGCCCCCCCGGAACGAAGCGCACCTTCTTGCGGAAGCGCGGCACGTAGTGGAGGCGGCTCTGGATGTGATCGAAGATGTCGGCTTCGCCGATGCCGTTGTCCTCGAAGAACAGCAGCGAGCCCACGTGCATGTGGGCGGTCGGGCTCTCGGCGTAGAGAAATGCGCAGTCGAGCGCAGAGAGGCGTTCGAAGCGGCTCATGGCCCGAGCTTCAGCCGCCGTCGCCGCCCTCGGCGCCGCCGTCGGTCGGGGTCCCCACGCAGTTGCCGGTCTTGCAAGTCTTGCTCTGCGCCGTGCAGTCGTTGCCACAGGTGCCGCAGTTCTTGTTGTCCGTCTGCTTGTCGGTGCAGGTCGACCCACACCGATCCGGCGTGGGCGCGCTGCAGGTGAAGTCGCAGCTGCCGCTGACGCAAGTCGCGCTGCCGGTGCCCGCGCTCGGGCCCGGGCAATTGATGCACGTGGTTCCGCAGGCCGTGGCGTCGGTGTCGGACTTGCACGCGGCGCCGCACTGGTGAAAGCCCGAGTTGCAGGTGATCTTGCACGAGCTCGCGGTGCAGTTGTTCACCCCGTTGGCCGGGTCGGTGCACACCGTCGAGCACCCCCCGCAGTGGTTCTTGTCGCTGGTCGGGTTGTAGCAGTCGCTGCCGCACTTCAGCGTGGTCGGCGCAGTGCAGGTGATGTTGCAGGTGCCCGCGCTGCAAATCGCATTTCCGCTGCCCGAGGACGGGCCGGGGCAGTTCGTGCAGGCGGCGCCGCAGGCGGTTGGGTCGTTGTTCGCCTTGCACTCGTTGCCGCACTTGTGGAAGCCGTTCTGACAGTTGAAGCCGCAGCCGCCCGAAGCGCAGGTCGCATTGCCGTTGGCGGGTGGGGTGCACTTGGTCCCGCAGTTGCCGCAGTAGTTGATGTCGGTCGAGGTGTTGACGCAGACCCCGCTGCAATTCGTCAACCCCGAGCCACAGCTCTCGGCGCAGGCGCCGTTGCTGCACACCACGCTGCCGCCCGAGGGCGCCTTGCAGACGTTCCCACAGGTGCCGCAGTTGTTCTTGTCTTGGCCGGTGTTGACCTCGCAGCCATTGGTCTTGTTGCCGTCGCAGTCGGTGAACCCGGGCTTGCACACGTCGTAGGTGCAGCTGCCCCCGACGCACTGTGCGGTCACGACGTTGAGGGGGTTGCATGCCTTGCCACACACCCCGCAGTGCAGCGGGTTGGTGTTGGTGTCGGTCTCGCACCCGTCGTCCACGTTGCCGTTGCAGTTTCCCCAGCCCGGGTTGCAGGCCAGCTTGCAGCTTCCCCCCTGGCACGTGGCGCTGGCGTGGTTCTCGTTGCAGGCCTTGCCGCAAGCGCCGCAGTTGAGCTTGTTGCCGCTGTTGATGTTCGTCTCGCAACCGTTGGCGTCGTTCGCGTCGCAGTTGGCGAACCCGCTGACACAGGTGGTGACCACGCAGACTTCTTGCGAGCACGCCTCTTGCGCGTTGGCCAGGTCGCACCCGTTGCCGCACGTCTTGCAGTTGCCGACGTCGGTGGCCACGTCGACCTCGCACCCGTTGGCCTTGTTGCCGTCGCAGTCGCGTCGCGTCAGGCACGACGTCGCGCCGGTCGGGCAGCACTCGTTCACCTCGCAGACGCCGGCGCTGCAAATCCAGCCCGGGCCCTTCGACGCCACGCAGTCGGTCGCGCAGTCACCACAGTGGTTCTTGTCACCGGTGAGGTCCGTCTCGCAGCCGTCCACCGGGTTGTTGTTGCAGTCGGCCCACCCGTTGTCGCATTGGTCCACGGCGCAACTGCCGCTGTCGCACTTCGGGCTGGCGTGGGGCACGGCGCAGGGCTCGCACGAGGCCGCCTGACTGCAGCCGAGCTTCGGGTCGTCGGAGGTCAAGCAGAGCAGCTCGGTGGGCTTGTCCGGATCCGGGCAGACTTTCGACCCGGGGAAGCACTGCCCCCCGCCGAGCCCGCCACCGCCGTCGGTGGCGCCGGCACCCGAGTCGGCCTTCAGCCCACCCTCTTCGGTGACGCCGCAGCCGCCAAAGGCGGGCAAGAGCAGCGTTCCGAGGCCCAGGAAGATCAAAAAGCGCCGCACCACGCCCTGAGCTTACTACGGGCGGGGCGCGCTTTCGAGCGCGGGCGGTCACTTGGCGAAGGCGCGGGTCAGCGCCGCGACGATCTGCGGGTCTTCCCCGGGAAAAACGCTGCGGGCGTCGAGCAAGAGCGCGCCCTCGACGACACGGCCGATCACGGCAGGCTCCCCGTTGCGCAGACGCTCGGCCAGGGCCTCGGGCGCCGGGCCGGCGATACGAAGCGCGACGGAACGAACGGGCGCCTCGGCCAGCGTGCCTCCCCCGATCGCCGCTTCGCTCTGCACCGTCTCGGCCGACACGCCGAGCTCACCCAGCGCTAGCCGCCACTGGTCGACTCGACGCTCGAGCTCGTCGATGCCGGCCGAGAGCAGCGCGTGCACGGGGATGTCGCAGAGCGCGCCGCGACGGTACGCCTCCAGCACGGCCTCGACCGCGGCCAGGGCCAGCTTGTCGAGCCGGAGCGCGCGGGCCATCGGATCGTCACGCAGCGCCCTGACCAGCTCCGCGCGCCCGGCCACGGCGCCGCCTTGTGGCCCGCCGAACAGCTTGTCGAGGCTGAAGCAGACCAGATCGGCGCCCGCCGCCAGGCAGGCCTGGACGCTGGGCTCCCGCGCGAGCTCGGAGCCGGCAACGGTCGGGGGCAGGTCCACCACCAGTCCGCCACCCAGGTCTTTGATCAAGGGGAGGCGTCGCGACTTGGCCAGGGCCGCCAGCTCGGACAGGGCCGGCCGCTCGGCGAAGCCGGTGATCTTGAAGTTGCTGGGGTGGACCCGGAGCAAGCAGGCCGTTCGCTCGCCGATGGCGCGCGCATAGTCGTCGACGCGGGTGCGGTTCGTCGTGCCGACCTCGACCAGCCGCGCGCCCGACCGCGCGAGCACCTCGGGAATGCGGAAGCCCCCGCCGATCTCCACCAGCTCGCCCCGCGACACGATCACCTCTCGCCCCGCTGCCAGAGTCGAGAGCGCCAGCATGACGGCGGCTGCGTTGTTGTTGACCAGGACGACGTCCTCGGCAGACGTGAGCTCCGCCAGGCCGAGCTCGGCCTGGAGACCGCGGCGGGTTCGGACCCCGGTCGAGAGGTCGAGCTCCAGGGTCGAGTACCTCCCGGCGATTGCGGCGATTCGCTCGATGCTCGCCCGCGGCAAGGGCGCGCGGCCCAGGTTCGTGTGCAGAATCACCCCGGTCGCGTTGACCACCGGCGCGAGCCCGGCCCGCAGCCGCACTTCGGCCCGCTCCCGCACCCGGGCCACGACCTCGGCCAGGGTCGCCGGCTCGGCGCCGGCCAGAGCCGCGCTCCGCGCTTCGGCGATCACGCTCCGCGCCAGCGCTGTGACGGCCTTCTTGCCGAGCGTGCCCCGAACGCCGGACAGCTCGGGGGCGTCGACCACCCGGTCGACCTTCGGCAGCTTCTGGAGCTCCACCGGGACGACCATAGCGGATTCGTCGGCTTGGAGCTTGCCCGCTCTCGGCTGATTCGAGGGACAATGGCCGAGACGTGCACCGCGCCCTGACCGGCCTGGCCCTCTTGACCACCGCTTGCACGCCGGACGCGAGCCCGGTCGCGTCCGCGCGCGCCGCGGAGGCCGCCGACGCGTCTGGCGCCGAGGCGTCCGGCCCCGACGCCGCCGAGGCGGCCGCCCCGTCCCTGGTGGCCGACGCCGGACCGGCGCGCTCGAGCACGTTGATCGTCAAGCGCGAGGGGGGCGGGGTGCCCGCTGCGCAGGCCCTGCGAGTCCTCCACGTCGGCGACTCGATGGCGCCGCTGGTCGGGAACTACCTGCGGCCGATCTTCGAAGCGAGCGGCCGCAGCTACTTCATCGAGACCGTGGTCTCGTCCAGCACGCTCGAGTGGGCCGGCAAAGGCCTGCTGCGAGAGGCAATGTACAAGTACGATCCCGAGCTGATCCTGATTTCGCTCGGCTCGAACGAGCTCTTCGACCCCAAGCCCGCACGACGCGGCGCGGCGGTGGAACAGATGGTGACCGAGACCCGCGGGCGCCCCTGCATGTGGATCGGGCCCCCGCTGTGGAAGCAGGACTCGGGGTTCGTCGAGGTGCTCAAGACGCACCTCGGGCACTGCCAGTTCTTCGACTCGTCGCGGCTCGAGCTCCCACGCATGGCCGACGGCCGGCACCCGAGCTGGACCGGGGGCTGGCGTTGGGCGGACGCAGTGTGGCGCGAGCTGGGGGGAACCGAGCCGGTTCCGACCGGGTCTCGGCCGAAGCTCACGCCGGACTGAACAGACCGTCGACGACCGAGGCCGGCACGTTGCTGATGGTCATGCCCGAGAAGCTCAGATCGACGGCGACGGTCTTGCCCTTGTCGCCGGTCTGGACCGCGACCACCGAGAGCACTACGCCCTTCTTCACCTCGTAGCCCTGCACCGTGCAGGTGCGCTTCGCGCGCACGCGCATGCCAGGTCGATACTGCCCGCCCGGCGCCGCCTCGGCGACGCCCGCGTGGGTGCTCACCGCGGCCACCGGGCCGAGCGCCGACGCCAAGACCAACCAGAACAGTGCTGCTCTCCGACTCGACATGGTGACCTCTCCCCGACCGAGCCTGCCCGTGGCTCGGGGCGGAGAGTAGCGAACTGTCGGAGCTGGGCAAGTTGGGCGCACCTGACGCCAGGCGATGTGTCCGAGTTCCTGCGCTATTCCTGGAGGGCGGGGGGCGGCGTAACGTTCGGGGCGTGACCTCCCGCAGCGCCATCGCCTTGGCCATCGCCCTCCAGACCTCGATCGCTGGAGCCGCGCCGTCGACGACGGTGCCGGACATCCCCTTCGAGAAGTACGCGCTCGACAACGGGCTCGAGGTCATCCTTCACCGCGACGCGTCGCTGCCGCTCGTGGCGGTCAACCTCTGGTACCACGTCGGCCCGGTCAACGAGCCGGCGAAGCGCTCGGGGTTCGCGCACCTCTTCGAGCACTTGATGTTCACCGGCAGCAAACACGTGGGAACGCGCTTCGACAAGCTGCTCGAGAGCGCCGGCGCCACCAACGTGAACGGGACCACGAGCTGGGATCGCACCAACTACTTCGAGACGGTGCCGCGCGAGCACTTGGAGCTCTGCCTGTGGCTCGAGAGCGACCGCATGGGGTTCTTCCTCGACACGCTCTCTGCCGAAGCGCTCGAGGTCCAGCGCGGAGTGGTGAAGAACGAACGGCGTCAGAGCTACGAAGACGCCCCCTACGGCAAGAGCACCCTCGAGCTCTTGGACACGCTCTTCCCTCCGGGTCACCCGTACCACGGCGCGGTGATCGGCTCGATGAGCGACCTCGACGCCGCGAAGCGCTCCGATGCCGAGAGCTTCTTCCGGGCGTACTACGCGCCTTCGAACGCGACGCTGACCCTGGCGGGCGACTTCACCCCCGACCAGGCCAAACGCTGGGTCGCGCGCTACTTCGGGTCGCTCCCCAGACGGCCGCGCCCCACGACCAAACACCCACCCGCGCCCCCGCTGACGTCGATGATCCGGAAGGAGGTCGTCGAACCCGTGGAGCTCGCCAAGGTGAGCATGGGTTGGCTCACCTCTCCCGCCTACAGCGCCGACACGGCCACGCTCGAGCTCGCCGCGGCCTTGCTCGCGGGCGGCAAGGCGACTCGGCTCTACCAGAAGCTGGTGGTGGAGAAGAAGCTCGCCTCGGAGGTCGAGGCGGATCTCGACCCCAACTCTCTGGCCGGGGTCTTCACCGTCAGCGCCGTCGCTGCCTCGGGCAAGCCTGCAAAGGCGGTCGAAGCCGCCATCGACGCGGTGCTCGTCGACCTCACGCTACGGGGGCCCACGCAGGCAGAGCTCGATCGCGCGCGACGGCGAGTCCTCTTCGCGCTGATGTCGCAGCTACAGCAGCTGAACGGGAGCGACGGCGAGTCGGGTCGAGCCGGCCTCTTGCAGCGGTTCAATCACTACCTGGGCGATCCGGGCCAGCTGAAGCAGTGGCACGCCAGCCTCCAAGCGGTGACCCGGGACGACGTGAAGCGCGTGCTCACGACCCAGCTCGCCGCTTCGCGCCGCGTGATCGTGACCACCGTCCCCCAGCCCAAGGGCAAGCAGCCGTGAGGCGCAGCTGGTGTGCCACGGTCTGCCTGGCGATCGCCTGCGGGACCCCGGGGCCGGCGAGTCCCCGGCGAGCAGCGACGCCGAAGCCTGCCCCAAGCGCCAGCGCCACGGCCCACTGGCGCGAGCAGGTGCCGAAGGCCGGCGCGCGCGGCGAGATCGTCTACCCGGTGCCCGAGAGCGAGCAGCTGAAGAACGGCCTCACGCTCTTGGTGGTGCGACGTCCGGCAGCGGTCGCCTCACTCTCACTGGTGGTCCGCCACGGCGCGAGCTCGGTGCCCAAGGGCAAGAGCGGGCTCGCCGCGCTGACCGCGCGCATGCTCACCGAAGGCACCCGAGCGCGGTCGGCCTCCGCGTTGGCCGAGGCCGCCGAGTCCCTGGGCTCGGCCCTCGAGCACGACGCGGGACGCGACTACTCGCTGATCGGCATCGAGACCCTGACCGCCGACGTCGAGCAGGGGCTCGAGCTCTTGGCCGAGGTGGCGCAGAAGCCGGCCTTCGCCCCCAAAGAGCTGGAACGCGTCCGCGGCGAGTGGCTCGACGGGCTGGCGGCAGAGCGCCAAGCTCCCGATCGTCTGGCGTCCCTGGCGGGGCTGCGGCTCCTGCTCGGCGAGCCGCATGGCGCTCCGGTCAGCGGCGCTGTCCCGGACGTGAAGAAGTTGACCGTGGCAGATCTCGCGGCGTTCCACCGGGACCACTGGCTCCCCGGAGAGAGCGCCCTCGTGATCGTCGGCGACGTCGATCTGCCCAGGGTGCGCGACGCCGCGACGCGGGCGTTCGCCGGCTGGAAGGCAGCACCGGCGCCGGCACCGGTCCAGAGCCCGGCGGCACCGGCACCGAAAGAGACCCGGGTGGTGTTGATCCACCGCGCGGGCTCGGTGCAGAGCGCGTTGTTCGTGGCACAACCGCTCCCCAAACGAACGGAGCCGGGGCACGAAGCGCGGCAGCTGATGAGCTCGCTCCTCGGGGGGCTGTTCACCTCGCGGATCAACCAGAACCTCCGCGAAAAGAACGCTTTCACCTACGGTGCCCGGTCCGACGCCGTCGCCAGCCGCCACTGGGGGGCGCTGGTGGTCACCACCCGCGTCGAGGCGGCCGTCACGGCGCCGGCGCTGAAGGAGCTGGTCTTCGAGCTCGGCCGCGCCCGCGATCCGAGCCGAGGTGCGCCCATCACCGACGAAGAAGTCGGCCGTGCGCGAGCCGATCTGATCAGCAGCCTCGGCGCACGCCTGATCGAGGTCGACCGGATCGCCGCCGACGTGGGCTCCACCTTCTCTCTGGGCCTGCCTCCGAGCACGGGCCACGACCTGCCTCGACGATTGACGGCACAGTCCACGACCGACGTCGCCAAGGCGGCGGCGCTGATCGACGAGCGGCGCCTGGTGGTGGTGATCGTCGGCGACCAGGCGAGCGTGAAGCCGGCACTCGAGAGCGCGGGCTTCTCGGTGAGCGACGCCGCGGCCGAGCTCACCTGGTGACGACGGGTTTCGCGGCGCTCGGAGGGGGCGTGGGCGAAACCGCAGGCTGCGCGTCGCGCCGGTTCGCGACGACCGCCAGCACGCCCCCCAGCACCAGAGCCACGATCCCCGCACAGCCCCAGATGACCCAAGGGAGCCAGCTCGGCGTCCCGCGGGCCGGTGGCGCGGGAACCGGGGGCCCCGGCGGCGCGGACGGCACGACCGGGTACCGCACGGCACGAACCACGAGCGTCGGGTCCATCGGGCGCCGCGGGATCGCTCGAAGCCGCGTGGTATCGCCGGCTGTGGCCGCGCCCTCGTCGACCACGATGGTTCGCGCGTCTTGTGCGATCGGGACCCGGGGCGCCGGCGCGTGGGCGGCAGCCTGCTGAGCCACGATCGCGTCGTCCTCGATCTCCTCGAGCGGCTCGTCGTCGGAGTCGGGCAGGGGCATGCCCGCCAACTATAGCCAAAGTGGCGGCCCTTTTCAGAGGGGTGACGGCTACGTGGTACATTCCACCCGAAGTGGCCGAGCTGGCTCCGATCCTCGTGGTGGACGACGACGCGGTCAGCCGCCGAGTCCTGACCGAGACCCTGAGCGCCTCGGGCCTGGCGACCCACACGGTGGGCTCCGGCCGAGAGGCCCTGGCCTGGCTCGAGGACAACGCGCCGTCGCTCGTTCTGCTCGACCTGGTGATGCCAGCGCCCGACGGCTTCGAAGTGCTCAAGCAGATACGGGAGCAGGCGGGCATCGCGGACACGCCGGTGCTGGTTCTGACCGCGCTGGACTCGGACGACGAGATCCACGCCGTCTTCGCCTCGGGGGCCGACGACTACGTGCACAAGCCGTTTCGCCCGGCCGAGCTCGTGGCGCGGATCCGTGGGCAGCTGCGGATGCGGGAGTACGTGGAGCGACTGAGCCGCCGGGAGCGCGACTCGCAGACGGTGCTCGAGCTGACGCAGGCGCTGGCCTCGACGCTCAACATCCGCCACATCTTGTTCACGGTCGTGCGACGCGTCGCAGAGGTCGCCAGCGTGGACCGTTGCAGCATCGTGCTGGTGTCCGAGGACGAGACCATGGGTCACGTCGTCGCGTCGAGCGACGACGAGCAGATGCGCGACCTCACCGTCGAGCTGAGCAAGTACCCCGAGATCCGCGAGGTGCTGCGGACCGGGAACACGCTGGTGATCCAGGACGTGAGCCGGCACCCGCTGCTCGAGGCGGTGCGCCAGGCCGAGCCGGGGCTGGGGTTCGCGTCGCTCGCACTCGTCCCGATCACCCACGAGCAGCGTCCGATGGGCGTGATCTTTCTCCGATCACGCGGTGCCGCCGCCTTCGCGGACCACGAGATCTCGCTGGTCCACACCGTCGCCAACGCGACCGCCATCGCCCTGCGCAATGCCCGCATCCTCAAGCTGCTGCGCGACGAGTCGATGCAGAGCGCGTTCGCCCGCGTCGAAGCGGAGCGGCGCGTGCGTTTGTTCCAGCGCTATGCCGATATCTTCGAGAGCGCCGCCGACGGGATGGTGGTGATCGACCGCTCGGGGCGCGTGTTGTTCGCCAACCCGCGCGCGCGGGCGATCTTGGGGTTCGACGAGAGCGAGCTGATGGGCCGGGGCTTCCGCGACTTGTTCGCAGAGGACCCGAGTCGTGCCGACCGCCTGCTCGAGGGCTTCACACGGGGCGAGTTCCCCCAAGGGCTCGACGTCGAGCTCGGGACTCGGAGTGGCCCGCCGATCACCGCCAGCGTCAGCTTCAGCTCGGTGCTGCACGAGGACGACTCGGTGGTGTTCTCGTTCCGCGACGTGACCGAAGAGCGAAGCACCGCCATCGAGCTCAAGCAGACCAAAGAGTTCCTCGAGCGCGTGATCGAGAGCTCGGTCGACGGCATCGTGACCGCCGACATGAAGGGCACCCTCTTGCTCTTCAACCGCGCGGCGTCGCGCATCTTCGGGTTCGCTCCCGACGAGATCGTCGGAAAGCGGAACGTCGAGACGCTCTACCCCCCGGGGGTTGCCCGGGAGATCATGCGCAAGATCCGCGACCCCGACGTCAGCGGCCCGGGTCGCCTCGAGGACTGCCGGGTGGACATGATCAGCGCCACCGGCGAGCTGATCCCGGTCACGCTGTCCGCCGCCTTGATCATGGAAAACGGAAAGGCCGTGGGCTCGGTGGGCGTGTTCACCGACATCCGCGATCGCCTCCGGATGGAGGCGCGCTTGAATCGGGCCCAAGACGAGCTCCGGCTGCGCGAGAAGACGGCGTTCGTCGCCGAGTTGGCGGGCGCCGCGGCGCACGAGCTGAACCAGCCGCTGACGAGCGTGATCGGGTACGCCGAGCTCTTGCGGCGCAATCTCGACCCGGGTTCGAGCCAGGGCAAGGCCGCCGAAGTGATCATGTCCGAGGCCGAGCGCATGGCCGAGATCGTCCGGAAGATCGGCAAGATCACCAAGTACGAGACCAAGAGCTACGTGGGTGCCGCCAAGATCTTGGATCTGGAGAAGGCCACGGAGGACCCGAGCGAAGACCGGGTGGGGCGATGACCGATCCCAAGGGCGATCGGACGACCGAGCGGCCCGGCGCGCAGGTCTCGGACCTGCGAGAGCTGGGTCCGGCGGCGTCGGGCACCCGCTCTCCGATCGACGCTCGGGCGCTCGATCGGCTCTATCAGCTCGCGATCGATCTGCCGGTGGACGAGGGCACCGCCAGGGTCGTGCAGGTCTTCCTCGACGGCCTCGCGCCGCTCTTGCCGCGCCTCGCGCTCGGCGTCTGCGTCGTCGACCCGGCCCAGGGTGAGCAGCTCGTCGAACTGCGCTTGCCCGAGGGCGTCGAGGCCGGCACGGGGCACGATCCGAGCCGACTGTTCCCGAAAATGAGCCACGAAGAGATCACCCAGCTCTCGGATCCGCTGCTCGGCTCGACCTTTCACGTGGGGAGCGATGACGCGACTCGCGCCAACGTCCTCACGGAGCCGGTGCTCGGCCGCGCCCTTCCACTGCTCGAAGCCAACATCAAGCGCGCCCGCGCTCTCGAGCGGAAAGCCCAGGGTGCCGCCGCCCTCAAGCGCCTGCAAGCGCAGGTCATCCAGACCGAAAAGCTGGCCTCCCTTGGGCAGATCGTGGCGGGCGTCGTGCACGAGCTCAACAACCCGCTCACCTCGATCGTCGCCTATGCCGACTACCTGAAGCGGCGGCTCGAGGCCCGCGAAGACAGCATCGACGACGTCGAACGCGCCCGGCGGATCGGCGAGGCGGCGCAGCGGATCCTCCGATTCTCTCGGGACCTCGTGGCATATGCCCGGCCGTCGGCTGACGTCCCAGCCCCGGTCGAGGTCCACGAGGTGATCGACAAGGCGCTGGTGTTCTGCGAGCACGAGCTCGGGAAGGCGGGCGTCCACGTGGAGCGTCGCTGGCACCCGAACCTGCCGAGCGTGCTGGGGATCGGCGGCCAGCTCGCGCAGGTCTTCGTCAACCTCTTCACCAACGCCTCCCACGCGATGGTGGGGCGCGGCGGGGCGCTGGTCGTCACGACCGCGTTCGACCCGAGCGCGGGCCGCGTCACGATCACCGTCGACGACGACGGGACCGGGATCGACCCGGCGGATCTGACCCAGATCTTCGAGCCCTTCTTCACGACCAAGACCGAGGGCCGGGGGACGGGGCTCGGCCTGTCGATCGTACGCGACATCGTCGCGGCGCACGGCGGTAAGGTCTCTGCCACCAGCACCGTCGGCGTGGGCACGACCTTCGTCGTCGACCTGCCGGCGGCGGCCCACCGCAGCTCGACCCGACCCCCTCGGGCCTGACCGCGCCCTACTTCACCACGCGGATCACCAGCACCAAGATCCCGCCCTTGTAGCTCTGCCCCGCCACGATGAAGGCTTGGCCGACCTTCGCCTTCACCTCGAGCAGCGGCAAGAACGTCTTGCCCTTGGGCTGGTTGATGCTCGCGCTGATGCGCAGGTGCTGCTTGTCGGGCATCACCTCGAGCAACTTGGTCTTGAGCACCCGGCCGTTCGGCAGGGTCATGGTCTTGTCGTCCTTGGACAGCGGCAGGCGCGTCTTCGAGAGCAGCGCGTAGCTGTCGTAGGAAGAAAACGGCGGCTTCTTCAGCTCGGGCATGTTCCCGATGGCCGAGTCGATGCCCTTGCCCGAGTTGGTCGCGTGCAGGACCATCACCTCGGTCCCGAGCTCGGCCTCGGCGGGCTTCTTCTCTTCTTTCGCCTTCGGGTCCTTGGGCTTCTCGGCGCGGGCCGGCGGCGCCTTGCCGCCCTTGTCAGCTTCGGCGAGCGCGGGCATCGCGAGCAAGAGCGCGGGCGCGAGCAAGAACCAAGAGCGAGCTCTCATAGAGGCTCCATCCTAGCGCCCGCCGGCTCGTCATCCAACCAGACCACCGGAGTGCTCTCTTCACCCGCCGGGACCATGAAGATCGACCCGGGTTGGTTACCGAAGTCCACGGCCTCGATCGTGGCTGCCAGGTCCGCTTCTTCGTCGGCGGTCTCGGCGGGCGAGTCGGGCGCCGGGGTGATTGGCGCCGGCGGAGCCGCCGGCCCGAGGGTGGCCGAGGCAAGGGGCGCTGCGCTGGGCGTCGGCGCCGCGGGAGTCGACAGCCAGAGCGCGACGGCAGCCGCAGCGGCGAGCACCAGCCCCGCCACCACCACCGGCGCGCTCGTCCGCTGCTTCGGGCGCGAGCGCACCGGCTCTAGCTCGACCACCACCTCGGGTCGGCGCGGGGCGCCGCGGTCGGGCTCGTCGAGCGCGGCCATCACCTGGTCGGCGACGCCAGCGAACCGCGCCAGGCCCTCGGGCTCGTAGGCACGCACCACCTCGCCCACCTGATCGAGCCCGGCGAGCACGCGGCGGTCCTCGTCCGAGAGCGAGCGCTCGAGCTCTGCAGCCGTTTCCGGGTCGAGCTCGCCGTCGTAGAGGCGCATCAAGTCGTGATGCCGGCTCATTGCCCCTCCCCGCTCTCGGGATGCGCGCCGATTTGCTCCTGATAGCAGTCGGCGAGCGCGCGCTGGAGCTTCTGCCGAGCATGGAACAAGCGACTCATGATCGTGCCCTTGGACACGCCCATGGCCTGCGCCATCTCTTCGTAGCTCATGCCGTCGACCTCGCGCATGACGATGACGCCACGATGATAGGCAGGGAGCGCGTCCAGCGCGCTCTGGATCCGCCCTCGAATCTCGCCGCGGCGCACGACGTCCGCGGGGTCCGCGCCGTCGATGCGTGCGAGCAACGGAATGTCGAGCTCGTCGCTGATCTCCCGAGTCTCGTCCAGCTCCTTGTCGCGCCGCGCGGGCTTGCGCATGAGGTCGATGGAGAGGTTGGTGACGATGCGGTACAGCCAGGTGAAGAAGCTCGACCCGCCGTGGAACGAGTCGATCCCGCGGAACACCCTGAGAAAGGCCTCCTGGACGACCTCGCGCGCGTCGTTCTCGTCGCGAACCAGGGACAGCGCGATGGCGAACGCGCGCCGCTGGTGCCGCTCGACGAGCTCACGGAAGGCGCGTTTGTCGCCGGTTCGGGCGCGGTCGATGAGAGCACGGTCTTCCTCGGCTTCTGCCTGTCTTGCCAATCGGTTGGACGCCGCCCGCCCACCCCTATTCACGTCCCCTGCGACAGAGATGTCAGCCCCTCGGGGCACCTCGGGCTCGGCCGCAGCGACAGCACCATTGCCCTTCACGGGAACGGAACGGGGTCCTTGGGCGGGGCTTACGGCCCGAAGGCGGGTCGCTGTGTCCGGCCGGGAGCCCTGCGTCATCACGGTTCACTCTACGCCCGTTGCAAGCGGGGTGCCCCCGGCCCTCGAGCCAGCCCCGGATTCAGGGGTGACCCGGCGGAAGACCGGGAGAGGGCTCGGGTTCTTCGGCCGCCTGGGCCTGGTCGGGAAGCTCACTCAGGGTGAGCTTCAGGTCCAGGTTCCGCTTCCCCCGCTGGATGCGGACGGTCACCGCCTTGCCGACGCCGGCCAGGCTCGCCAGCCAGCGCAGCTTCTCGGGGCCCGGCACGGGCTCGCCTTCGAAGGCCGTGATCACATCGTCGACCTGGACGCCCGCCTTGTCCGCCGGGCCGCCCGGAACCACTGAACGCACGAGCGCGCCGGCGCCCTCTCCGAGCCCGAGGCGCGTGGTGTCCTCGTCGACCAGCGAAGAGACGCGGATCCCGATGGCGCTGCGGGTGACCTTGCCGTCCTTGATCAGGCGCGGCAGGAGCTCTTTCACCATGTTGATCGGGATGGCGAAGCCGATGCTGTTGGCGTTGGCCCGAATCGCGGTGTTGATCCCGACGACGCGCCCGCCCAGATCCAGCAGTGGCCCGCCGCTGTTGCCCTGGTTGATGGCCGCGTCGGTCTGGATGAAGTTGTAGTACCCCGACCCGTCACCCAGCCCACGGACGTCGGACCCGGTCCGGCCCTTGGCGGAAACGATGCCCGCCGAGACGGTGTGCGCCAGCCCGAACGGGTTGCCGATGGCCACGACCCAGTCGCCGACCCGGGAAGCATCCGAGTCCCCGAGGGGCAGGTGCGCCAGATCCTTCGACTCGACTCGCAAGACGGCGATGTCGGTCGGAGCGTCGCGGCCCACCACGGTCGCCTTCAGCTCTTTCTTCTGGATGATGACGCGGATGTCCGTGGCGTCCTTGATCACGTGGTTGTTGGTGAGGATCAAACCGGCAGGGTCGTAGACGAACCCGCTGCCCAGGCCTTCGCCGATGACGCGGCGCCGCCCCGTGCGCCCCTCTTGCTCTTGCAGCGTCTTGACGAACGCCACGGCGGGGTCGGCCTTCGCGGCCAGATCAGCGAAGCTCTTCGGCGCCTCCAGCGGCGGCGCCGGGGGCAAGTGGCCCGTGGGCGTCGGAGCGACCGGCGGCGCGGTGACCGATGCGGGCGGACCGGCGTCGCTGCCCGTCGAGGTGGACCGCCGGCAGCCGACCAGCGAGAGCGAGCAGAGCGCGAAGACGGCGGAGGCTCTCACTTCGACTTCGCGACCTCGACGTAGCGCATGCGCAGGTCGTACAGCGCCTGCTCGACGATGCGCTCTTCTTCACCGCTGAGATTGCCGCGGGTCTTGTCCTGCATCAGCCCGATCAGGTCGATGGTCTGTCGAGCGAGCGGAAGCTCGACGACCGTGGGCCCCTCGGGGCTGGGCGCATCGCCCAGGTGCATGCGAGCCGAGTGGTAGAGCGAGAGCACGAAGGTGACGAAGTCGACGGGGGGCAACTGCTCGCGCGAGCGCGCGCTGTCCTGATTGGCAGCCTCGAACGCCTCTTGCGCGTCGCGCTGCTGCCCGCTGCTCGGCCCGTCCACCCCGTCCGCGGTCACGATGCCTCCTCGTCGTCGTCGTCCTCTTCCTCGTCGCCATAGCCCAGGGCCGGCTGGTGCTGGGTCAAGGTCTCGCACTTCGCCTCGACGTCCGCCAAGCTCTCGAGGTGCTTTTTCACGTCGGCCTCGGTCACGAGCCCTTGGCGGAGCAGCCGCTCGCGGATCCGGACGTCGTACTTGAAGAGCTCGGGGTTGGTCATCGTGATGGTCTCCGTGCGGCGCGTCGGGGTGAGGGGTTCGGCGCTCGAGCGTCGGTTTCCTAGCGCTGGGTGGGGCCGCGAAGCAAGCGCTCGGCAACAATCAGCTGGGAGTCGGCTGGATCGGCGGGCTCCGCGAGCTCGGCCGCCGCCGCCGCCAGCTCGTCGGCGGTGGCCGGGCGCGTCGCGAGCACGCGCACCTCGATCCGCAGCGCCTGCCCGGCGAGCGGGTGATTCTGGTCGACGACCACGGCGTCGGGCGTGACGTCGAGCACGGTGAGCACGATCACCTCGCCCCCTTCGCCCTCGGCTTCGAAGCTGTCGCCGGGCGCGACGTCGGCAGGGAACTCTGCCGGGTCGAACTCGACGACGGCCTTCGGATCGCGCTCACCGAACGCCTGCTTGGGCCCCAGCCGGACGGTCCGAGCTTCGCCCGGGGTCGCCCCTTCGATGGCGCGCTCGACCTGGGGCAAGAGCTCACCGAACCCGAACACGACGCTGCACGGACCCTCGCTGCCTCCGACGAGCTCACCTTCCGCGTCGAACACCTCGTAGCTGAGGGTCACCACGACCTCGGGGCCGACCTGGAATTCGGAGGGGGCGGTCACCGGTTCAGATTTGCTCTGGCGCCACGATCTTGCCCGCGATGGCGCTGGCGGCGACGACCCAGGGGCTCGCCAGGTAGACCTGCCCGGGCCCACTGCGCCCAGGGAAGTTCCGGTTGATGGCGCTGACCGTGACCTCGCCCGGCTGGAACGACACGCCGGGCCCAGCACGGATGCACGCCCCGCACGACGGGTCGACGATGTTCGCGCCGACGCGCTGGAAGATCTCTAGGTACCCCTTCTTCTCGGCGTACTCCCGGATGTGCTGCGAGCCGAACTGGATGTAGAGCTGCACGCCGTCCGCCACCTTGCGGCCCTGGGCGAGCGCCCGCTCGAGCACGGCGGCGTACATGTCCATGTCGGCCTTCTTGCCGCCGGTGCACGAGCCTCCGTACGCGATCTGGATCTTCACCTCGGCGAGGTCGCTGAGCGGCACGCCGTTGCGCGGGTCGCCGGGCGTCGCGACCATCGACACCACCTTTCCCAGGTCGATCTCGAAGCTCGCGGCATAGCTGGCATCGGGGTCGGCTCGCACGATCCGCTGCCTGATCTCGTCGGCAGGCAGGCCGCGCATTTCGGTCAGATAGGCCACGACCACCTCGTCGGCCTCGATGATGCCGGTGAAGCTCCCGGCCTCGACCGCCATGTTGGTCAGCGTCGCGCGCTCGTCCAGGGAGAGCTTCTTGACGCCGTCGCCCGAGAACTCGAGGACCTGACCGATGCCCTTCCCGGTCTTGAAGTGGTCCATCGCCAGGATGTGCAGCATCACGTCTTTGGCGCACACACCCGGGCGCAGCTCTCCGCTCAGCACGAAGCGCACGGTCTCGGGCACCTTCACCCGTACGTCCCGAGTGAACCAGGCGTTCGCCATGTCGGTGCTGCCCACGCCGAACGCGAAGCAACCGAGCGCGCCGGCCATGCAGGTGTGCGAGTCGGTGCCCGCGACGACCTGACCGGGCAGCGCCAGCTCTTCGATCACCTTGTTGTGACAGATGGCCTCGCTGCCGACCGTTCGGCCACCTCGCGTCACCTCGCCGTACAAGCGGACGCCCTGCTTCTTGCTGAACGACTCTTGCACCGTCGCCAGCGATGCCGCCTGGACGTCGAGCCCCATCTGCTTGTGGGCCTCGGGCATCACGACGCTCAGGAAGGTGAGGTGATCGCGGAAGGTGAAGACGCTCTCGGGCTCGCTCACCTTCGCGCCTTCGCCGAACCCCGCGCGGAAGAGCGACTCGGCCATGGGGGTCACGTATTCGTGGCTGAACCGCACGTCGGTGCGCACGAAGAGCGCGTCGCCCGGCTGCACCGAGGTGACCCCCAGCGCGCCGCTGCGCGCGTCGGCGATGGCCCGCGCGGCGATGATCTTCTCTGCCAGGTTCATCGGGCGCCGGGGGGTGTCGAGGGCGGGGGGCGCGATTTCCCCCGCCATGCGCTTGCGGTTGTAGGCGAACAGACCGCCGCACTCGACGATCTGCGCGCTGATTGGATCGAGCCCCTTGGTGAACTCCGAGATGGCGATCGCCTCACCGCGTTCGATCCGCTCGATCAGCGTGAAGTCGGTCGAGGTGAGAAGGCCGATGTTCTGGGCGTTCTGGCGGTAGATCTTCTCGATGCTCTCCGCGATCACCAGCTGTACGCCAGCCTTGAGCTCGGAATACGGCGCCGTCTCGCGGGACGAGCCGCAGCCCTTGCTGCGGCCGCTGACGATCACCCCGAATCCACCGCTCTTGATCGAGTCCTTCTCGATCACACCGCCGCGCAGCCCGACCAGGCAATAGCGCGCCAGGGTCTCGTCGAAGTAGTAACAAACCCACCCCGGCGTCAGCTCGTCGGTCGAGATGTTGTCGATCAGCTTCTGCTGGGCACCGTCTCCGATGCTCTCGCCCCCGAGCTGCCGGCGGAGCAGCTCCGCGTCCTCGGTCAGGTACAGGATTCGTCCGGTGATCCGGACGTTTTGCTCACTCATCGACTCAGCCTCCGGGCGGGGACGTGGAACCTAGCCCGAATGCCGGGCAACGTCATGGCCAATGGCCGGACCCCGCCTTCTGCGGCGCGTCATTCGGGGAAGGCCACCATCTCGCCCGCGCGCCACAGCGCCACGGCCTTCTCGGCGCCGGTGGTCGCGAGGGCCTCGTTCAGCGCAGCACCGAGGCTCGGCCGCGGCTCGGCGTAGGTGCGCCGAGCGACCTCGTCCGGGAGCTGACTGACCAGGCGGATCCGGTGGCGCGGCGGCAGCTGAGGGCGCACGCCGAGCTCGAAGATGCCGCGGTTCACCCGCTCGAGCGGTCCGGTTCCCTCGGCGAGGTCGGCGACGAGGATCACCACGCCCGCGTCGGTGAGCAGCGCCCCCGCGGGGGGCAACAGCTTCGAGGCTTGGTACAAGCTGCTCGAGACCGGCGGGCGGTCGGCGACGACGACCACCGGTGAGCGGGGCGCGCGGACGGCGAACAGCTCGAGGGCCGCCGGGACGAGCGCGCGGTGGGCGGCCACCAGGTCGCCGGCAGCCGCCGCGACCGGCGTGCCGTGGGCGTCGCACAGCACGTTGAGCAGGTAGGCCTTCCCGGGAACGGCCCGGGCGGCCGCCTCCATGTCGAGCCGGCAGAGGTTGTCGTCCACCCGCCCGAGCCGCGCGCTCGAGTCGGCCTTGAGCCGATGATTGTCGAGGGCGTCTTCCGCCAGCGCCACGCCGGGGAAGATCGCCTTCGCGCCGCCCGAGAGCCCGGCGAAGTAGTGGGGCCGGACTCGGCCCGTGGCCACGACCAGGTCGGCCTCGGCGACGGCCGCGTTCAGCCGGATGCGCGTCCCGCGCGGGGTGCGACCCAGGTCGACCACGCGCGAGTCCCTGCCGTGGACGATCACCGGGCGGTCGCGGTGCGCGGCCGGGACCGCCCGCGCCGTCGCCTCGTGGGTGCCCGCCGCGACCACCAGCGTGACGCGGTCCCAGGGCAACACCTCGCGCAGCACGCCGAGCATGTCGTCGCGCGGCTCGTCCCGAGACTCGTCGCTCACGATGACCGCGATCTGCCTCGCCCCGGCCGCAAGCCCTGCGAGCGAGGCGCTCTGCACGGGCTCGGCGAGCGCCTGGCGACACAGCTCGGGGATCGTCGCGCCCGGCGCGCGGCGCGGTGGCGCGTGAATCGACAGAAGCTCCCGAGAGAGCCCAGCCAGCGCTTGCTCTGCGAACGAGCTCAAGCTCGGCCCCGGACTCGACGTCCGGAGAGCGCGAGCACCGCCGTCAGCGCAATCTCGATCTCTTCGCGCGTGGGCGGAGAGTGACGGGCCGAGATGCGGCGCTGAACCGCGCCCAGCTCGGAGCCGAACACGCGATAGCGGGCGCGCTCGAGGTCGTCGTTTGCCTCGACCACCCACTTTGCGACGATGGCGTGCAGCTCGTCGAGGTCGCGGTCGATGATGGGTGCCAGACGATGGGCGAGAGGGTGGGTCATGGTTGCCGGCAAAGGGGCTTGCGGAAGGCCGCGACCTTGGCCAAGGTCGCCGGACCCCAGCCATGAGGATCTACCCCCGGCGCCACCCCTCGGCCACGGCAATCGCGCTGGTGACGGCGGCGGTCGCCTGCGGAAAGAGCCCCGGCGGCGCGAGCACTGCCACCGGGGCCATCCCGACGGCGCCTGCCCCCGCGCCCGTGGCATCGGTGAAGAAGCCCAAAGAAGAAGCCAGGGCCGAAGGCCGGGTGAAGATCCCTGGTGGCTCCTTCAAGGCGGGCAGTCAGCCCGGGGACCCGGGGCGGCGGCCCGAGCTCGAACCGCTCCTGCACGAGCTCGAGCTCGGCCCGTTCGAGATCGATCGACTGCCCTACCCCAACGATCCAAGCAAGCCGCCGCTGACCGGCGTGAGCCGGGACGACGCCCGACGGCGATGCGCGGAGAAGAACGCGCGCCTCTGCACCGAGCTCGAGTGGGAGCGGGCGTGCAAGGGCCCCGCGAGCGACGCCTTCGCGACCGGCACCGCGTGGGACCCCCGCTGCGCGGAGGACCCCAAGAGTTGCGCGACGGGCTTCGACGCCCTGGCCATGGGTGCGCTGCGCGAGTGGACGGCCAGCGACGTGATCCCGACCGAGAAGGACGCCACCCGGCGCGCGGCAATCCGCGGCGCGGGCGCCAAGGCGCCCGCCCACGATCACCGGTGCGCGGCACGCAACGGCATCGACTCGGGCACGACCAGCGAGGATCTGGGTTTCCGCTGCTGCCACGGCGCACCCAACGCCGCGGTGGTCAAAGAGGCCGTGCTCGGTCAGACCTTCGAGCGGGCAAAGCTCTCGGCGGAAGAGCTCCAGAAGCTGCTCGCCGCCGACCCGCGGACCGCGGCGCTCGCCAAAGACGTGAAGTACTTCCGTGATCCGGACGGCGCGAACGCGGTGGTCGAGCGGGGGCCCGGCGACAAGAAGGGGTTCACGTTCACGGTCGCACCGCTCTTGTGGAATCCCGTGGCCGGCGCCCAGTACCTGCTGGTCGCGGCTCGCTCGGGCGAGAGCACGTCGTTCGTGGCTGCTTTCCACGTGGCAGGCAAGGACGAGTACCGCCTCGCGTCGAGCTTCGTGATGAAGAACGAGCCCGGTCCGGTGGCGTTCGCCTACAGCGGCTACATCCGGCCGCGCCTGCACTTCAGCACCTGCTGGGGCTGTCCGGGCGAGACCGGCAAGCTCTTGCACCGCGAGCCCGACGCGGTGGTCATCGTGCAGCCGTGATCACGGCAGCGCCAACGCTTGGCTTGCCCCCCGCTGCTTGACGCGCTCGGCGATCAGTCGGCGTACGTTGCGCGCGCGGTCGAGGCACTCTTCGAGCTGCTTGGGAGTGACGAGCAGCGTCGGCGGCTCGCCCAGACCGAGAGCGCGCTCCAGCTCTTCGCGCTCGAGCTTCGACAGCCGGTCGTCGAGCGACTTCGAGTACGTCATGTGGCGCGACAAGCGCGAGAGCGCGTCGGACAGCGCGCCCTCGGTCGGTGTCGGCGAGAACGCCTCGTTCCCGTCGGCAGCCGTGATGCGCCCCGACTTGTCCTGGCGATAGACCCCCACCCGCGCCAGGTTGCCGGCGAGGTGGTCGACGGTCAGAAGCGCCTGGTACTGCGCCAAGCCCGAGGCCGCCGCCTCGGGGACGGCGTCGCGCGCGCCGAGCAGTCGCTCCCAGGCCTGGACCGGCGAGTCGGGATCGACGGCGGCGAGATCCACGCGGGTCAACGTAGGCGCTGGTGCCAGCGTCAGCGCCACCTCGATCGTTCCGTTGGCGAGCACGCGTGCGTCACGCTCGAGCCGCTTGCGCACCTCTCCGCTGGCCGCGCGACTCACCTCGGCCACGCTCAGCGTGCGCAGCGCGGTGGGCGCCACCACCCCGGGGGCGACGCGTTCGGCGAGACGTGCGTGGGCGGCGCGGGCGCGAGCCGCCAGCGGCTGTTTCTTGGTCGCGATCGTGAGCCAGACCCGCGCGGGCGGGGTGCGCTCGAGCTCGCCGACCCACGCGCCCTGGTCGTGGGAGATCTTCGCGAGCGTGCCCTGCTCGATGCTCACGCTCAGGGGCACCGGAAGCTCGGCCGAGCCACTCGGCCGAGGCGCGACGCTCGCCACCGGCCGAGCCGCGGAGGCGGCGCCCGCCGAGACGGCCGGCGCCGCGCTGCCCGACGGGGGCGCGGGCGCGGGGCTCTGACACGCCAGGCAAGTCAGAGCGGCGGCGGCGCCAACCCGTCGTCTCATGCCAGCCCGTGATCGGAAAGGAACTTCTCGATGCGCAGCGCGACCAGCTCGTGCTGCTCGAGGGGGGCCACGTGAGTGCCGCCGGTGAGCATGACCAGCTCGGCTTTCGGCAGGGTCTCGGCCATGTGGCGCGAGAGGTCGGGCGGCGTGAACGAGTCACGATCCCCGGCGACGATCAGAACCGGCACGTCGATCGACGGCAGGGCGTCCTCCGCCGAGTGCTCGCCGGCGGCCGCCAGCATCCGGGTGAACATCGGGAAGTCGACGTGAGCCACGTGGTGGAAGTAGGGCTCGATGTCTGCCGGGTTCACGGTGCGCGGATCGATCTCGCCGGTGAAGAGGGCGACTCGGAGCGCAGTCTTCGACGGAACTCGTGACCAAAGCGCCCGCGTCAGGCGGGGATGCTTGGTCGCGAGCTCCGACAGCTTGGGCAGCACGTTGGCCAAGACCTCGCTGTTCTTGAAGGTGTGGGTGACCCGTCCGTAGCTCCCACATAAGAGCACGATGCCGCGGATCCCTTCGGGTCGGAGACGGTAGGCCTCGAGGGAGATCTGGGTCCCGAAAGAGTGACCCACCAGCACGACCGGGGGATCGCCGAGCTCGCGCCGCACCGCATCGAGATCGGCGACGTGGGCGTCGACACCGATGCGCTCGGGATCTGCCGGATTCGCGCTCCGACCGTGCCCGCGATAGTTCCAGTGGGCGACGGACGCCATGCGAGCGAGGTCGTCCCACAGGTACTTGTAGATGAACCCGTCGCAGCAGATGCCATCGGACAAGAGCAGCGTGGTCCGCGACGGACCCGTGCGCTGGCGCACGTACAAGCGCGTTCCGTCCGAACCGTGCGCGACGGACTCGCAAACCGACGACTCAGCCGGCGTCAGCGTCTTCTTCGTCCCCGATGTCGTTGACGCTCGGGATCTTCTTGATCTCGAGGCGGGCCATCTTCCAGGCACGCTGAACGACCCACGACAGCGAGCGGTCGAGCCGCGCCGCTTCGTCTTTGATTTCCTGCAACATCGCCTCGGGGAAGTAGAGGCTTTGCTTGCGCTTGTCGCTGCCGCCTTTGGTTTCGTCAGCCACGCTCGGACCTCGTAGGGAAAGTTCGTCTCGGGGCGCCGGGTGCCCTGTAAGGGAGTGTCACCAGAAACGCCCCATTAGGGGAGTAGCACCCACAGGCCAACGAAATCAACGAGCTTCGGCGTCAGCCGGGCGATCGACGGCGAATTGTCGGGGGCCCGGGCGGGCTCGCCGGCGCAGCGAGGGCACGGCGGCCGGCTCCGACCGGCCCAATCGGCGAGAAACTCGCCGGCGGGCCGCGCCGGCGAAGGCGACCCCTTCACAGAAGCACTATCGTCGGCGCCATGCCCTTGCCCCGACCCTCCCTTCGGCTCGCGCTGACCACCGCGGCGGCCTTCGCCGGCGGCGCCCTCTCGGCCCACCTGGCCACGGCGACCCCCGCCCGCGAGAGCCCGTACGAGATGCTGGAGCAGCTCGGCCGAGTGCTGGTGTTGATCGAGAACGAGTACGTCGAGCCCGTCGATCGCCGTCGCCTGGTCGAGGGCGCGATCAAGGGCATGGTCGCCGAGCTCGATCCCCACTCCGGGTACATGCCGCCCCAAGACTGGTCGATCTTCCAGTCCGACACCGAGGGCAAGTTCGGAGGCGTCGGCGTCGAGGTCGACTTCCGAGAAGAATTCGTGATGATCATCGCGCCCATCGAGGGCTCACCCGCAGAGCGCGCCGGGATTCGGTCGGGCGACCACATCGTGGCGATCGACAACAAAAGCGTCCGAGATCGAAGCCCCGACGACTTGATCCGGGCAATGCGCGGCGCGTCCGGCTCGAAGGTGGTGCTGACCATCAAGCGACCGGGCAAAGAGGCCCCGCTCCATTTCACGCTCACGCGCGAGGTGATCGAGGTCGCCAGCGTGGCGCACAAGCTGCTCGACGACGGGATCGGCTACGTGCGACTCAAGCAGTTCCAGAATGGGACCCACGACGAGCTGCTCGAAGCGGCCGGCAAGCTGAGAAAGTCGAACGGTGGCGAGCTCGCCGGAGTGATCCTGGATCTGCGCAACAACCCCGGGGGTCTGGTGGACGAAGCGTCGGCAGTCGCCGACGAGTTCTTGACCCAAGGCGTGATCTTCACCACCCGCCACCGCGAACGCGTGGTGGACGAAGTGAAGGCCGGCCCCGGCGGCGCCCTGCGCCGGGGCCCACTGGTCGTCCTGGTCAACGAGTACAGCGCCAGCGCCGCGGAGCTGGTGGCCGGTGCGCTTCAGGACCAGAAGCGCGGCACGGTGGTCGGCGCCAAGACCTTCGGCAAGGGCTCGGTGCAAACGCTGATCGATCTCCCGGGCCAGGCGGGCCTTCGGCTGACGACGATGCGCTATTACACGCCGAACGGCCGCGCGATCCAGGCGCGGGGCGTCCAGCCCGACGTCTTGGTCGAGGCCGCTTACGTGGCGGACAAGAGCTTCGGCGTGCTGCGTGAGTCCGACCTCGAGAACCACCTGCCCGCCGAGGGCGCTTCGGGTGGCTCCGCACCCACTGACGCCGGCGCCCCGAGCGCCGACGGCGGCGGGGCCGACGGTGGCGACACTCACCTCGGTGTCAGCCGCGACATCCCGAAGAATCCGACGGGCGGCGCGGATCTGGCGCTCAGCATCGGGTACCAGATCGTGCGCGGCGTTCTGAAGAGCAAGCCCTGACGCTCATCCCCGCACGAGCTCGGTGATGGCTCGCGCGCGCTGCTCGATGACCTCGAACGCGCCGCGCGCGAGATCGTCGGGGTCGAACAGCGACCTCACGAAACCCAGTGCGTACGCCCCCGCGCGCAGATAAGCGAGCGCGTTGGCGAGGCACACACCGCTAGTCGGCACGACGCGCAAGAACGAAAGCGGACCGAGGCACGCGCGGAGGTATTCGGGACCGTCCGCCGGCGCGGGGAAGAGCTTCTGCAGCGGCGCACCGGCACGATGCGCCAGGAGCAGCTCGGTGGGCGACGCGGCACCGGGGATCATCACCGCTCCGAGCTCGCGCGCGGCCGCGATCACCTCGACGTCCGTCACCGGCGAGACCAGGAAGCGCGCGCCCGCCGCCACGGCACGACGCGCGTCGTCCACGCTCAGCACGGTGCCAGCGCCCACCAGCAACTCGGGGTCACCGGCGAGCCGCGCAATGGCGTCGAGCGCGCCTGGGGTGTTGAGCGTCACCTCGAGACAGCGAAACCCACCGCGCACGGCGGCGTCGAGCGCCGGGCGAACGAGCGCCTCGTCCGGGGTCCGAAGGATGGCCACCGCGCGCTCGCGACCCAGCCGAACGACCACTTCTTCTGCGGTCATGGGGGGAGAGGGTGCCACGGCCGTCCGGGCCAACAAAAACGACATGCACCTACATTTGCTCCTTGACCGTCCGGTGTGGACAGGAGTAGTCATAGGTGAGTCGTTAGGCGACACACACCTACATCGGAGACGAGCAATGAAAGCATCCCGCTTCGCCCTGGGTTTTCTGGCACTGATGGTGGTTCCGGCAGTCGCTTGCTCGAGCGCCGAGTCCGACAGCCCCGACACCGGATCGGTCGAAGAGGCGGATCAGGACGACCTGGACGGGAAGGCCGACGGGGTCACCAAGCCCACCGGCACCTACGAGCTGAGCAAACCCTCGACCATGGGGTCGAAGGACCTGACGCTGCTGGTGCTCAAGACCGACAAGGTCTACCACGCCGAGAAGCAGGTCCAGTGCGTCACCACCCCGTGTGATCCGGTCGGCTTCGACGGCACGTACAAGCTCACCAAGTCGACCACCTCGAGCAAGCGCTTCATCCGGTTCGACGACGGAACCCGCTACGAATACAAGCTCGCCTCGGGCGGCAAGCTGAGCCTGCGCCTGGTGGACACCACGCCGTGGTTCGAGATGAAGCACGCGACCGATGCTTGGTGCGGCGAGCCCACGGACTGCACGTTGCAGAACATCCCGCAGCCGAAGTGCCCCGGCGAGTGGCAGTGCGAGGCGAACACCTGCTCGTTCTCGGAGTGCGGCCCGCTGCCCGGCAACGACTGCGAGGCGGCCGGCGGCTCGTGCGTCGCGCTCTACCCCGGCAGCTGCGCGGACGGCGTGGTCGGCTCGGCCAGCGAGTACTCGTGCGGTGGCCCGGTGGGCGTGCAGTGCTGCCTGCCGAAGCCGAAGCCGCCGGTCTGCAAGAACGCCGGCACCAACGACGAGGGCTGGTTTCACGCGGACGGCACCAAGATCTGCGCGGCCGACTGCGCGGGCCTCGCGGTGAAGTGCAGCGCCATCGGCTCGAAGAGCGAGGGCTGGTACACCGACGCGGGTCACGGTTGCATCGGCATGTCGCTGATCGGCTGGGACAACTGCGGCTGAAGCACCCGACCCCAGAGCTCGCCGGCCGACGCTAGCGGTCGGCCCAGACGCCGCCGGTGCTCCTGGAAGCGATTCCAGGCGGCAACGGCGGCGTAGTGCTGCGCGAGCTCGGCCCCGAGCGCGGCGTGCTCGCGACGCACGCGAGCCAGATCCCCGACGGCGGTCAGCTGGTACGGGCAGGCGACCCCCCGCAGGACCCTGAGCCGCCTGAGCCCGCCCCGCGAACCGAAGGTCGCGTGGAGCGGGTAGGCCCGACACGCCCGGGGGCGCGCGTCGTGGACTTCACATCGGCTTTCGCGATCGAGGAAGCGACACGCTCCGCCTTCCTGGCGAAGGACCATCACCCGGCGACCCGCGGGGAGCAGGACCAAGCAGCTCGGCTCGCCGCTGACGTCGACTTGTTCCGGGCTGGCCCACTCGATTACCTCCTCGGGGGCAAGGGCGGTCGCAGCGATCAAACGCGCCAGATCTTCGAAGGTGAGCGGGACGCTCAGCGCTCGGCAGCACTCGCCGCAACCGGTGCAGAGCAGTCGCGCGAGGTGGAGCCCGGACGCCACGCGCCCAGCCTTGGCTCATCGTCGGCTGCTCGTCATGAGAAATCGGGTACGCTCGCCCCATGCCCGAGCCTAGGCCCGCGCCAGGCGGGCGCTGAGCGAGCCGCCGACCATCAGCGCGGCCAGCCCCACGAGAAGCCCGGCCGAAATTCCCGAGCCCAGGTCGGACGCCGATCGCACCCACACCCCGCCTGCAGCCGCGGCGAGGGCCGAAGAGCCGAGCAAGACGAGCGTGTTGGCCGCGTTCACGGCCGGTCCTACGCCGGCCCGGCGCGCACCTTCCCCGCGGTCAGGGGTGGGGCCGGCGAGCGTCCGGGAGCCCGGCCAGGTCCGGATCCTTCTCCCAGCGCTCGTGGAGCGCGTCCCAGACGCCACCGCGCTTCACCGCGCATTCGAAGCAGAGCACGTCGTCGTCGGTGTAGGCGAAGGCACGGTCGGGACCGGGCGCGATCTCGGCGCTGCACTCCACGCACTGGGTCAGCTCGGTGGATTCAGTCTGATGCATGGGACTCGCGGCTGGGACTACCACAGATCCCTCGCCAGTGTCAGTCGGCGCGCCGGGCTTCCGGCCGCCCCGGTCGTGCCCTAGGCTCCCCCCCGGCGCGATGAATGCCTACCAGATCGAACGATTCGTCCACTTGCTCGGGGCGTTCGGGTTCGTCGCAGCCCATGGCGCCACCGCCGCCATCACCTTCAAACTGCGCAATGAGAGCGACCCCGGCCGGGTTCGGGCGCTCTTGGACCTGTCTCGCTCCACCCGGGGCGTGATGCACGGGTCCTTCACGCTGCTCTTGCTCGGCGGAATCGGTGCGGGGTTTCACGGCAAGTGGTGGTCCGCGGGGTGGATCTGGGCGGCCCTCGTCCTCCTGGTGCTCCTCTTTGCGGCGGCCTTTCCGCTGGCGGTGCCCTACTTCAAGGCGATGCGCCAGGCGGCCGAGCGCGAGCCGCCGGACCAGGTCGAGCTCGAGCGGCTGCTGAGGTCCCCCCGCGGACTGATCCTGGCGTGGGTCGAGACCGCCGGGATCCTCGTGATCCTCTACCTGATGACCTTCAAGCCGTTCTGATCACTTGCGGGCGCGTTGTTCGAGGGCCAGCGCGACGAAGCTCGACATCAAGTACGCGAAGGCCTCTTCGTCGCTGTTCCAGGTGCGACCGGGCCCGACGTGCTCGTGACACACGACGCCGACCATCCTGCCGTTCGCCCAGATGGGCACGTCGAGCATCGAGGAAATCGAGAGCGGCGCCAGATAGCTGGTGGAGAAGCACGAAGTGCGAGGGTCGCGGTGGGCGTCGTGGGCGGCGATCGTGCGCTCGGTCTGCAGCGCGGTGAAGTACGGAACGAAGTCGGCCTCGAAGAGGATGACCCCCGACGAATGGCGCCCGACAGAGCGCTCGAACAGGTCGGCGCAGATGATCCGTTTCGGCTTGTCCTGCAAGAACCAGACACTGACTCGGTCGACGTCGATGGCGCTGCAGGCTGCTTCGTTCACGCGCCGCACCGTCGCATTCACGTCGCCGGCGAACAGGCTGCGCTGGGTCATGAGCTCGACGTACGTCGAGATGTGGCGGCGCAGCGCGCGCGTCTCCTCGGCCCCCGAACGGGACAGCGCGATGACCCCGGGCTGGGCTTCATTGGCGCCTGAGGACGAGTCGGGGAACTCTTGACGCAGGCGCGCCATGGCCTGCTCGAGGCGCGCGATCAGCTCGGGCGAGTCTTCGACGGTGGCCGCTTCCGTCGAGGTGAGCTGCGCCACCGACGCCAGTCGCATCTTGGCGACCAGCCCTCCCATTCGGTTCGCCTCTTCGAAGAAGCCTCGACTTCGACTGCCCATGATGGGGCACGATACAGCGCGCTCCCTCCCGGAGAAAGGCCGGCGTGCCGCCGCGACTTGCACCGCCGCGCACCGGACGCTAGGCCTCGGCCCGTGATTCGAACGAGCATCGTGGGCGGGACCCTGGGGCTTCTGCTGGTGGGGGCCTGCGCGACCGCCGAGGAGCCGCGAAAACAGGGGCCGGGCTCGGGCGGAGCGGCGGGCGTGTCGGGCGGGGATGCCGGCGGCGCCGCGGGTTGCGTGGGGCACGGGGCGTCGGGCGGCGACGGCGCGTCGGGGGGCGAGGGCGCTGGGGCGGGCGCTGGGGCGACTTCGGGCAATTGCACCGGCGGCGCGGCCGGTGCCGCCGGCAGCGGCGGCGCGCCCCAGTGCGACGACGCGTACAAACGGTGCCAGCACGAGTTCAAGTACCCGGCGGGCAGCGAGACCAGCGTCGAGCTCCGGGGGAGCTTCGCCGCCGACGGCTGGACCACCGGCGTGCCGCTGGCCAAGGCTGGTAGCGACTGGAAAGCGAGCGTCGACGTCCCCTTCGGCGTGGACGTAGAATACAAGTTCGTGATCGACGGCACCAAGTGGGTGACCGATCCGACGAATCCCACCAAGGTCCCCGACGGTCAGGGTGGCGAGAACTCGGTGCTCGCCGGCGTGAAGTGCACGACCTTCACCTGCGCGCCACCGGTCACCGGCACCTTCGATTGGCGCGATGCGGTGCTGTACTTCGTGTTCGTCGATCGTTTCCTGGACGGCGACGCGACCAACAATGGCAGCGCCATCCCCGGGGTCGATCCGCCGGCGGCCTACCAGGGCGGCGACTGGGCCGGCGTCCGCAAGAAGATCCAGGAAGGCTACTTCACCGACCTCGGCGTCAACGTGCTCTGGCTCACGGCTCCGATGGATAACCCCAGCCAGGCCGGCTGGGGCACCGACGGTCACCAGTACAGCGCCTACCACGGCTACTGGCCTCAGAACCTGGACAAGGTCGAAGAGCACTTCGGCGCGCTCGCCGACCTCAAGGCGCTGGTGTCCGAGGCACACGCCAAGAAGATCCGCGTCATCCTCGACTACGCGATGAACCACGTGCACAGCTCGTCGCCGGTGTTCACCCAGCACCCCGAGTGGTTTTGGCCGCTCGACAACGGCGGAAAGAAGTGTGTGTGCGGCGAAGGCTGCGGCTGGGAAGGCCCCGACGCCAAGCGCTGCTGGTTCCGGGACTACTTGCCCGATTTCGATTTCACCAAGCCGGCGGCGCGCAAGTTCAGCATCGACAACGCCATTCAGTGGATCAAGGACACCGGCATCGACGGCTTCCGCCTCGATGCGGTCAAGCACATCGAGGACGCCTGGGTGACCGAGCTGCGCGCTCGGGTGAAGACCGACGTCGAAGCCACCACCGGCGAGCACTTCTACATGGTGGGCGAGACGTTCACCGGCGACCGCGCCACCATCAAGTACTACGTCGACCCGAACACCATGCTGGACGGCCAGTTCGACTTCCCGCTGCGCGCCAAGGCGGTGTCCGCGCTGCTCACGCGCAGCACGCCCATGGCGGACCTGGAAGGGTTCTTGGCGTCGAACGAGGGCTACTACGGGCCGGGGATCATGAGCACGTTCATCGGCAACCACGACGTGCCGCGTTCGATCCACTTCGCGGCCGACTCCCCGGTGTGGGGGAACGAGTGGGCCGACGGAAAGGACAAGGCGTGGAGCAACCTGCCCGCGCTTCCCGCCGGGCAGAGCGCCTTCGAGCGACTGGGCAACGCCTACACCTTGATCTTCACGTTGCGCGGTGTGCCGCTGCTCTACTACGGAGACGAGGTCGGCATGGCTGGCGGCGGTGACCCCGACAACCGACGACCGATGCAGTGGAGCAACCTCTCGGCCGGGCAGAGCCAGCTCCTGGCCCACGTGAAGAAGCTCACCGCCATCCGGGCCGCCCACCCCGCCCTGCGTCGCGGCTCACGCTCGGCGCTGTCCGCCACCGCCGACACCCTCGCCTACAAGATGCAGCACAACGCGGACACGGTGTACGTCCTGATCAACCGTGGCGACGGCACGCAGCAGGTCGGTGGGGTCCCGAACGGCAGCTACGAGGACCTGATCGCAGGCGCCGCGGTCTCGGGGCCGTCGGTGAGCGTTCCAGCACGGAGCGCCCGGGTCCTGGTCGCGAAGTAGCGCACCTGCTCCCATCGGGCACACCCGCCACTGGACCAGAGGCGGAGTGTGTGCGAACTTCCGCCAGCCATGGGTCTTCGCTTCGCAGCCGACATCCGCACGCTTCTGTGGGTCGCGCTCGCCGCCGCGCTGGTCGCTTGCCAGTTCGCCCGGCCCGAGCTCGCGCCCTACTCGTTCTGGCTGAACATGTACTTCGCCCTCGCCTGCGGCGTGATCGCGCACAACCACAACCACTGTCCGACCTTCAAGAGCAAGCGCGCGAACGAGCTCTTCGGCCACGTCATCTCGATCTTCTACGGCTACCCGACCTTCGCCTGGATCCCGACCCACAACTTGAACCACCACAAGTTCGTGAACCGAGCCGGCGACGCCACCATCACCTGGCGCCACTCGAAGAAGAACAACCTCTGGGTGCTGGTCACCTACCCCATCGTCTCGTCGTACTACCAGTCCGAGCCGATCAGCTCGTTCATCAAGCAGGCCAAGCAGAAGAACCCGAAGCTCTACCGTCGCATCCAGACCCAGTACGCGGTCTGGCTCGGCTCCCACCTCGCGTTGCTGTCACTGGCCATCGGGCTGCACGGCGCGCGGCAAGGGTCGCTCTTGTGGGCGCTCACCTGCCTGGTCCCGGCGCTGTTCGCGCTGTGGACCATCATGGTCTTCAACTACGTGCAGCACGTTCACACCGACCCTTGGTCCGCGCACAACCACTCGCGCAGCTTCGTCGGCGGCTGGACGAACTTCTTCCTGTTCAACAACGGCTTGCACTACGCCCACCACGAGAACGCCGGTGCACACTGGACCAAGCTCCCGGAAATCCACGCCCGAGCCGCGAGTCGCATCGACCCGCGGCTCATGCACCGAAGCATGTGGTGGTACTTCATCAGGCAGTACCTGCTTTCACCGTTCTTCCCCAGCCTGGGCACCACTCAAGTGGGGCGCGCGGCGTACGACACCACGGACCGCGCGGGCGCGGTGACTACGGCGGAAATCGCGTTCGGCGAAGAGGGCACGAACGAAGCGATCTTGCGAGCGTGAGCTCAGGCTCGCATCAGCGCCGCGTGAGCCTCTTTGAGCTCGCGGAGCGCGTCTTCGTGATCGAAACCCAAGGCCCGGGCCAGTGCGTCGAGCGCCTGCATCTCGGCCGTCGCGACGAAGTCGTCGACGAAGGCGACCCCCGCCGCGAGCCGTAGCGCCAGGCAGCGGCTCTCGGCCGAGACCAGCCGGCGGGCCACGTCATCGATGCGTGAGGCGACGCCGCTCGTCGCGACGGCGCTCGAGAAGCGCTCGAGGACCTCGCCGAGCTTCAAGAGAGGCAGGGTCAGCTCGAATCGGCTGCCTCCGTGACGCTCACTCGCCGAGATGATGGCTTCGAGGCTCTGCGTGAGGAGCAAGACCTCGTCTCGCGCGATCTCGCCGTCCGCCACCGCCATCAGGTACATCGATTCGAACACCGCCTCGAGCTCACCGGCGGTCGCCCACTCTTCCACGCTCAGCTCGGCGCCGATGGCGAGGCTCCGCGCCCAGAGCGCGATGGCACGCTCGGGAAACTCGCCCGTAGAGAGCAGTGCAAGCCTCTGTCCCAGCATGTGCCCGCCTCGGACTATTAGCACGTCCTTCCGGCAGGCAGGTCGCGATTGGCTCGCTCACGCCTCCGAACGAGGCAGCCAGATGTGCACCGTGGTGCCCGCCCCGTCTCGGCTCTCGAGCTCCACGCGGCCCCCGTGGGCCTGCACCACCCGCTGCACGATCGGCAAGCCCAGGCCGGTCCCGCTCGGGCGCGTCGTGAAGAAGGGGTCCAGCGCGCGGGCAAGGGTCGCGGGGTCCATCCCGGCGCCGCTGTCTTCGAGCCGGACCAGCACGCCTTTCGGCTCGCCCTCGTCGGCGCTGAGGTCGACCGCGATCGTGCCGCCCCCGGGCATGGCCTGCGCCGCGTTCTGAATCACGTTGTCGAGAGCGGCGCGGAGCAGGTTCGGATCCGCGTCGACGAACCGAGCGCGCTCGTCACCTCGGACGTTCAGCACGTGGTGCTCGCCCAGCGGCGCCTGCGTGTGCTCGATCAGCTCGATCAGGTCGATCCGCGAGCGCTTGAGCGACGTCGGCCGAGCGAATCGCAGGAGGTCGGTCACCAGGTGATTGAGTCGGTCGGCCTCCTCGGTCACGATGTCGAGCAGCACACCGCGGTCGGGGTCGGTGACGGCCGGTCGCCGCAGGCCGGCGACGGCGTTGCCGATGATCGCCAGCGGGTTGCGCACCTCGTGGGCAATGGCGGCGGCGAGCTCGCCGACGGCGGCGAGCTGTTCCTTCTTGGTGAGCTCGGTCTGGACTTCGCGCAGCTCTTCGTGGGAGGCCGAGAGCTCTTCGGTCGCGCTCCGAAGCTCGCGCTCGGTGCGCTCGAGCTCGGCGATCGTACGGCGATAGCGGAACACCAGCGTGCTGGCGACGCTGAACGTGTAGAGCATGAAGGCGTGGGGCGCGACGTAGAGCGTGTCCTGCACTCGGCCCGAAGCCAGCAGCATGTCGTTGGCCGCGGCCCCGACCAAGATCAGCCCGCCGCCGAGCGCGAAGTACGCCTCGCGCTGGCCACTCCGGGCCGCCTGGAACAAACCCAGCTGCGCCAGGAGCAGCTGGATGCCGACCCAAGCGAAGCCCACTCGGGCGAGCAGCGTGGGCTCGGCGCGCCAGTTGATGAGCCTCACGCCGAAGACGTTGGCCTCCGAGAGCACCGCGGTGTCCATCTCCCACCAGTGCCCGAGCGCGACCCCTGCCTCGAACAAGAGCGCGACGCCGTAGAGCGCCACCAGCCAGCGGCGCTCGACCTTCCGCCCGACGAAGCGCGAGACGAAGTGCAGATTGAGCGCGGCCGCCAGGAGCGCCGCCTCCATCACTCCGGTGACGGCCTCCAGGCGCTGCCCGACGGAGAGCGCGACGTGGGCGCGGGCACTCGACGCGCTGTGGTAGGCGAGCGCGAGGCACATCGTGCCGTAGATCAAAAGGTCGCGCTCGCGACGCGCGACCAGGTGGGCCAGGGCGAAGAAGACCCCCAGCGCCAGCTGGGTCACGCACCAGGCGGTCAGAATTCCGCTCAGGTAGACCGACGCCACACGCTGGGGAGCATAGGCGATCCCGGCACGCTGCGCCGCGTCAATTGCGACATGATCGGGGTCATGTAGGCCGTCCCGGATGCGTGGAACGACTGTTGAGTGGACCGAGACAGCACAGTTCTGCGCGGACCAGCCCGAAGCGACCCGCTCCTCGACGAGCGAGCCAGTGGCACCGAGCACATGCTGGGCAACGACGCCATCGTGCGCGGCGCGCTCGAGGCCGGGGTGGTGTTCGTCGCGGGATACCCCGGCACGCCCTCGTCCGAAATCACTGACGGTTTCGCGCGCATCGCCCGAGCGCGGGAGATCGCCTTCGAGTACTCGGTCAACGAGAAGATCGCGCTCGAGCTGGCCTTCGCCGCCGCCCTGGCCGGCGCTCGCTCGCTGACCGCCATGAAGCACCTCGGCCTGATGGTCGCCGGTGACCCCATCTCGACCATTCCGTACGTCGGCGTGGAAGCCGGCATGGTGGTGATCAGCGCCGGCGATCCTTCGTGCCACACCAGCCCGAACGAGGCGGACCAGCGTCACCTCGGCCCGATGCTGCACCTGCCGATCCTCGATCCGAGCACCCCGGCGGAAGCCCACGCCATGACTCGCGCTGCGTTCGAGCTGAGCGAGGCGTGCCGGTTGCCCGTGCTGATCCGCACCACCACGCGCGTCGCGCACAGCCGCGGCCCGGTGGAGCTCGGGCCGCTCCGCCCCAAGCGCGTCACCGGTTTCGTGCGCGACCCGTCTCGCCACGTACCGGTTCCCGCCAACGCCCGCCGCATGCGGATCGAGCTGAAAGCGCGCATCGAGGTCGCCCGAGAGTGGATGGGCCGCTCGGGCTTCTTCCGAGTCCAGGGTCAGAGCCGCGACGTCGTGCTCGCCTCCGGTGCCCCGGCGGCGACCAGCGCCGATCTGCTCGCCCTCGCCGGGGCCGAGGACCGGGTCGCGCTCTGGCGCCTGGGCACCGTGCACCCCCTCCCCGAGGCCGAGCTCCTGGCCGCCCTCGCGGGGGTCGAGCGGGTGCTGGTGGTCGAAGAGCTGTCGCCCTTCCTCGAGAACGCCCTGCTCGCCCTGGCCGCGCGCCACCGGCTCTCGTTCGAGGTGTTCGGCAAGCACTCCGGTCACCTGCCCGAAGAGTTCGAGTACAGCGCCGAGATCATCGGCCGCGCACTCTTCCAGGTCTTCGGGGTGGGCGAGCTGCCGCGCACGAAGCCGGCCCTGCCGGTGGTGCCGGTGCGCGCGCCGTCGCTCTGCCCAGGCTGCCCGCACCGAGCGGCCTTCGTCGCGGCCCGAGCTGCCTTCGACGAAGACCAGATCTACATGAACGACATCGGCTGCTACACGCTGGGCTACGCGCCGCCGCTCAGCACGGCGGACGCGCTGCTCTGCATGGGCGCCGGGTTCTCGCTGGCCGCGGGCGTGGCCAAGGTCACCGGCAAGCGCACGGTCGGGTTCATGGGCGACTCTACCTTCTTCCACGCCGGCATGCCGGCGCTGCTCGACTCGGTGAAAGAGAACGCCAACGTGGTCGCCGTGATCCTCGACAACGAGATCACCGCCATGACCGGCTTCCAAGAGAGCCCGACCCGCGAGCAGCGGGTCGAGGACGTGGCGCGGGCGCTGGGCGCGCGCCACGTCGAGACCATCGACCCGTACCAGCTCGAGGCGTCAACCGCCGCTTTCCGACGCGCGCGCGGGGCCCAGGGCACCAGCGTGATCGTGGTGCGCCGCGCCTGCCCGGTGAACTCCGCACGCAGCGTCGGTTCGGCGGCTCGCCCCGCCGCCTACGTGGCCGACC